>NZ_JAJAQC010000026.1 GCF_027604915.1 Streptomonospora mangrovi | reverse complement strand
CGGCCCCGCCGGCGTGCCGCCGCACGGCCCGCACCCGGGCGGGCCGGTCCCGGCCGCGCTGCCGGCGGGCCTGCCCGCCGCGCCCGGCCCCCAGGCCGGACCCGGGCCGCAGGCGCCGCCCCAGCCGCCGCCCGGCACCGCACCCGGCATGGGCGCCCCCGGCGGTCCCCGCACGCCCACCGGCGGCGCCGAGGGCATGGGCGCCGGCCCCTACGGCCAGCCCCACCCGCCGACCGGGCACCCGGGGCCGCCGCCCAACCCCAACCAGCCGCTCCAGGGCCGCGTCGTCGCGCCGGGCACCCCCACGCCCCCCGACGTGGAGGAGGCGCCCCTGTTCCCGGCGGACGCGGGCGCCCAGACGCAGCACATCGGCGCCGTCGCCGACGAGGACGCCACCCAGGCCATCAACCGGGTGGAGGACGACTTCGGCGGGCGCCCGATGTTCCGCGACGAGGCGCCCCCGCGCCGCAAGAGCGGCCCCAGCACCGCCGAGATCGACCTGTCGGCCATCGGCGACGACGATGACGACGACTACGGCGGCCGCTCCCGCCTGCCGCGCACGCTGCTGATGGCCGCCGGATTCCTGGTGCTGCTGCTCATCGCCGGCGGCGGCGCGTTCTTCCTGGCCACCGGCGGCCTCGGCGGCTCCGGCGGCCCGGCGGCCGAGGCCCCCGACACCCCGGCCACCCTGGAGACCGGGGACCTGTTCCCCAACTCCGTCGATGTCGCGGGCGAGCCCTACACGCTGAGCGTCACCGACGACACCGACGCGTGCGACACCGCCGCCCACGGCGACTACGGCGCGGTCCTCACCGACAACAACTGCCAGCAGGTCGTGCGGGCCACCTACGTCAACGAGGACCAGACCACGGCCGTCACGGTGGGCATCGCCGCGATGGGCAGCCCCGACGAGGCCCAGACCGCCCAGGACGCCCAGGACCTCGAAACCACCCAGTGGTTCGCCGGTCTCCAGGGCGAGGAGGGCAGCGGAGCCGAGCGCATGGACATCGCCGGCGGCCACGGGGCAGGCGCCCGCTGGGGCCCCTACCTGCTGTTCTCACTGGCGGCGGGCAGCGACGGCCGGGTGAACGACAGCCGCGCCGACCAGATGGCCGAGGTCAGCGAGGGCTTCCTGGAGATCCCGCTGGAGTCCCTGGGCGAGCAGAGCGGCTGAGCGGGCGCGGGCCGCCCCCTCGGCGGCGGCCCGCCGCGCACACACCCGTGCCCCGGCGCCGCATCGGCGCCGGGGCACGGGTGTGTCCGGGGACGGGTGCGCGGGGGCACCCGGGCACGCGGGCGCCGCCGTATGCGGGGCGCCCTGGGGCGCCCACTCCGGCGCGGATCAGACCTCCGGCGCCGAGGACAGGGTGCGGATGCGGCGGGTGGCCCTGGCCCGCGCCGCCAACTGCTCGGGCGGCGGATATGCGACCTCCTCCAGGGTGAGCCCGTGCGGCGGGATCACGTGCACCCCGGAGTCGCGCACCCCGGCCGCCAGCACCCGGCCCGGCCAGTCCGGCTCCCGGCGGCCCTCGCCCACCGCCAGCAGCGCACCCACCAGCGCCCGCACCATGTTGTGGCAGAACGCGTCGGCCTGGACGGTCGCGGTGTAGAGGTGGTCGCCCTCCACCGCCCAGTGCAGCCGCAGCAGCTCGCGCACGGTCGTGGCGCCCTCGCGCCGGCGGCAGTAGGCGGCGAAGTCGTGCTCGCCCGTCAGCGCGGCGGCGGCCTCGTTCATGCGGTCCACGTCCAGCGGCCGCCGGTTCCACAGCACGTCGCGCCGGCGCAGCGGGTCCACGCCGCCGGGAGCGTCGCTGACGCGGTAGGCGTAGCGGCGGAACAGCGGCGAGAACCGGGCGTCGAAGCCCTCCGGCGCGGGCGCCACCGACCGCACCCGCACGTCGGGCGGCAGCACGCCCGCCAGGCGGCGCAGCAGCCGGTCGCCCTCGGCCGCCCACACGGCCGCCGGGACGTCCAGGTGGGCCACCTGGCCGCGCGCGTGCACGCCCGCGTCGGTGCGGCCCGCCACGGTCAGCCGGGGGGCCGCCAGCCGCAGGACGCGCGCCAGGGCGGCCTCCAGCTCGCCCTGGACGGTGCGGCGCCCCGGCTGCTCGGCCCAGCCGGAGAAGTCCGTGCCGTCGTAGGCGAGGTCCAGCCGCAGCCGCACCGGCGCGGCCCCGCCGCCTTCGCCGCCTTCGCCTCCTGCGCCGTTCACCGCCGTGTCCGCGTCCATCCCCGCCTCCGCAGCCCCGTGCCCCGATGTGTCCCCCAACGCGAGGTGCCCGGCCCCACCGGGACCGGGCACCTCGGGCGCGCGCCGGCGCGGCGGCCCAGCGGCCGGCCGCACCATCCGCGCGCCTCGCGCCGCGCGGGCGGCGCGCTACTTCTTCTCGCCGGAGTCCTCGTCCTTGGCGTCGGTGGACTCCTGCGCCTCGGCCGGAGCCTCGGCGGTGTCGTCGGCCGCGGCCGTGGCCTCCTCGGCCCCCTGGGCCTGCTCCTGGGCCGGGACCTCCTGCTCGGCGGTCTCAGAGGTGGCGGCGGTGGTCTGCTCGCCCTCCTCCTCGGCCGCGCGGCGGGTGGCGGCAGGCGGGGTGGCCGGACCGGCCTCGACCAGCTCGATCACGGCCATGGGCGCGTTGTCGCCCTTGCGCGGACCGATCTTGGTGATGCGGGTGTAGCCGCCGGGCCGGTTCTCGTAGCGCGGGCCGATCTCAGTGAACAGCTCGTGCACGACCGCCTTGTCGGTGATCTTGGTCAGCACCAGGCGGCGGGCGTGCAGGTCGCCGCGCTTGCCGAGGGTGATCAGCTTCTCGGCGTAGGGGCGCAGGCGCTTGGCCTTGGCCTCGGTGGTCTTGATGCGGCCGTGCTGGAACAGCGAGGTCGCCAGGTTCGCCAGCATGAGCCGTTCGTGTGCCGGCCCGGCACCCAGACGGGGCCCCTTCGTTGGCGTGGGCATGGTGGTTCTCCTAGTGGTGCGGTCCCCCGCCGCGTCTTCTCATCCGCGGCGGAGGGCCTTGGGCGACGAAGGCGGTCTCCCGGCCTTCTGAGGTCTGCAAGCTTCTAGTACTGCTCGGTCTCGACGAAGGCGTCGTCTTCCTCGTCGGAGCCGTACGAGTCGGCCGCGCTGCTGGGGTCGAACCCGGGCGGGGAGTCCTTGAGGGACAGGCCCATGTCGATCAGCTTCTGCTTGACCTCTTCGATGGACTTCGCGCCGAAGTTGCGGATGTCCAGCAGGTCCTGCTCGGAGCGGGCCACCAGTTCGCCGACGCTGTGGATGCCCTCGCGCTTGAGGCAGTTGTAGGACCGCACCGTGAGGTTGAGGTCCTCGATCGGCAGCGCGAGGTCGGCGGCCAGGGCGGCGTCCGTCGGGGACGGACCCATGTCGATGCCCTCGGCGTCGACGTTCAGCTCCCGGGCCAGGCCGAACAGCTCGACCAGCGTCTTACCCGCACTGGCGACGGCGTCGCGCGGGCGGATGCTCGGCTTGGTCTCGATGTCCACGATGAGCCGGTCGAAGTCGGTGCGCTGCTCCACACGCGTGGCCTCGACCTTGTAGGTGACACGCAGCACCGGCGAGTAGATCGAGTCGATCGGGATGCGGCCGATCTCCTGCCCCGGCTGCTTGTTCTGCGTCGCCGAGACGTAGCCGCGGCCGCGCTCGACCGTCAGCTCCATCTCCAGCTTGCCCTTGCCGTTGAGGGTGGCGATGTGGAGGTCGGGGTTGTGCACCTCTACGCCCGCCGGCGGCGCGATGTCGGCGGCGGTGACCACCCCAGGACCCTGCTTGCGCAGGTACATCAGCACCGGCTCGTCGTGCTCGGAGCTGACGACCAGGCCCTTGAGGTTGAGGATGAGCTCGGTGACGTCTTCCTTGACACCCGGCACGGTGGTGAACTCGTGCTCGACGCCCTCGATGCGGATGCTGGTGACCGCCGCCCCCGGGATGGAGGACAGCAGCGTGCGCCGCAGCGAGTTGCCGATGGTGTACCCGAAGCCCGGCTCCAGCGGTTCGATCACGAACTTGGACCGGAACTCGCCGAGGCTCTCCTCGGACAGCGTGGGACGCTGAGCGATCAACATGGTCGGTGTTTCCTTTCCCCGGGCCGCCCGCTATATGACGGCCACTGGACGGGTCCCGCGGCCGCGGGACCCCGTGTCACCCGCCCGCGCCCTCCCCGCCGAAGCGGGGAGGGCGGCGCGGCGAACGGCGACGCGCCGGTCAGACCCGGCGGCGCTTCGGCGGACGGCAGCCGTTGTGCGGAACCGGCGTGACGTCCTGGATCGAGCCGACCTCGAGGCCGGTGGCGGTGAGCGAGCGGATCGCGGTCTCGCGGCCCGAGCCCGGGCCCTTCACGAAGACGTCGACCTTGCGCACCCCGTGCTCCTGGGCGCGGCGCGCGGCGGCCTCGGCGGCCATCTGCGCGGCGAACGGGGTGGACTTGCGCGAGCCCTTGAACCCGACCTGCCCGGAACTCGCCCACGAGATCACCGCGCCCGTGGGGTCGGTGATGCTCACGATCGTGTTGTTGAACGTGCTCTTGATGTGAGCGTGCCCGTGGGCGATGTTCTTCTTTTCCTTGCGGCGCACCTTGCGCGCTGCGCCCTGACGGCCCTTAGGCGGCATACCTGAAAACTCCCCAGATCATCGGTCCGTTGGCGGAAACCGGGCGGCGGGCGGCGTGCGCGTAGGGGCAGCGGCCGCCCCGCCCGGACCGGACTACTACTTCTTGCCGACCTTCTTCTTGCCGGCCACGGTCTTCTTCTTGCCCTTGCGGGTGCGCGCGTTGGTCTGCGTGCGCTGCCCGTGCACCGGGAGCCCGCGGCGGTGGCGGATGCCCTGGTAGCAGCCGATCTCCATCTTGCGGCGGATGTCGGCCTGGACCTCGCGCCGGAGGTCGCCCTCGACCTGGTAGTTGCCGTCGATCCAGTCGCGGAGGCGGACCAGCTCGTCCTCGCTCAGCTCGTGGACGCGGGTCTGGGGGTTCACCCCGGTGTTCTTCAGGGTCTCGACGGCGCGGGTGCGGCCGATCCCGTAGACGTAGGTAAGAGCGATCTCCACCCGCTTGTCGCGGGGGAGGTCGACGCCGGCGATGCGTGCCATATGGGCGAACTCCTCACATATCTGCGGAGGTGGTTCCCGTCCCATTGCCCTCTCGTCGCCCAATCGACGAGGCCCCGGCCTCCGACCGGGGGTTCTCCCCTCGCGCGGTCGTCCGCGGCGAGGAAAGCGGGACAGGATCTTCGCGGTTTGCCGCCGCAGCGGGCCCGAACGGGCGTGCGGCATATTCGTGCACCGGCGCGGGCGCCGGCTCACTTCAACTCACAGCGTGCAAGAACGTGCGCAGCGAGGGGCGTGCGGTCTGCTAGCCCTGGCGCTGCTTGTGGCGCGGGTCCGAGCAGATGACCATGATCCGGCCGTGGCGGCGGATCACTCGGCACTTCGCGCAGATCTTCTTGACGCTCGGCTTGACCTTCATGGTGGCTCCGAACTCATGGGACTCGTCCGGCCCCGTGGCCGCCGGCGCGCGACCGGCGACGGCGGCGGACTACTTGTAGCGGTAAACGATGCGCCCGCGAGTGAGGTCGTACGGACTCAGCTCCACGACGACGCGGTCGTCGGGAAGGATGCGGATGTAGTGCATCCGCATCTTGCCGCTGATGTGGGCAAGGACCTTGTGCCCGTTGTCGAGCTCCACTCGGAACATAGCGTTGGGTAGGGACTCGATAACGGAGCCCTCGATCTCGATGGCGCCGTCTTTCTTAGCCATATCCTCCACCGGACCACCCCGCGCGCGGCGCGGGGGGAACATACGTAATGACCCGGGCAGGCCGCCCGGGATCTGCTGAAGACAGGTGAACTGCTAACACTGAGAAATCAGGTCAACTGCAACAGCATACGCGCGGAGACCGCACGGACGCGAACGACGGCAGACCGACCCAACAGCCCGAGTGTGGGCCAACCCAGTCTACCCGCTCGCCCGTGTGCTGCCGACACGCCCGGACGCGGGCGCGGGGGGCGCCCCAGGCGGGCGCGTGAGCGCGAGCGGGACGCGCGCGGAGGCGGCGGCTAGGCGCGCCCGCCCGACTCCCCCCGGTCGGTGGCCATGAGAGCCACGGTGATGAACGCCAGCACGATCCCCCACGGCCCCAGGACCCACAGGAACCAGGGGTAGCCGTCGGTCGTGCCGGTGGCGAAGAGGATCAGCCAGATCATGAAGCACAGGGCGTTGACCGCCGCCCACAGCGCCCACGGGATGGCCAGCGCGGGGTCGCGCAGCACGCCCCCCGCGCCCAGCGGCGCGGGCGCCGGCGGGTCGACCGGGAGGTCGGCGAGGTCGTGCTCGGGGAGGTCCTCGGTGAGCGGGACCAGGTCGCCCAGGACGCGGGCCTTGTAGGCGCGCTCCAGCCGGGTGCTGAACTCGTCGCTGTCGAGCCGCCCCTGGGCGAAGTGCTCCTGGAGCAGCTTGGCGACGCGGTCGCGGTCGGCGTCCGAGGCCCGGACTTCGGGCGAGGACTCGGACATCGCGCACCTTCCTTACCGGAGTGGCAGAAGACTCCTATGTCCGAACGCGGGGCGGACCCGCGCCCGCGCCCCCTATCGTAGGCCACTCCGCCCGCCCGCGGACCGGTTCACCGGCCCGCGGGGACCGGGCCCCCGCCCCACCGCCGGCCCCGCCGCCGCACCCGGCGGCCGGGCGCCGGCGCCGGCTAGAAGCCGGGGTCGGGCCAGCCCAGCTCGGCGATGCGCGCGCGGTTGTCCTCGCGGGCGGTCAGCACCAGCGGGCCCTCGGCCGTGACGGCCACCGAGTGCTCGAAGTGCGCCGAGCGGGCGCCGTCGCGGGTCACCACCGTCCAGCCGTCCTCCAACTGGACCACGTGCCGGGTGCCGGCGTTGGCCATGGGCTCGATGGCCAGGCACATGCCCTCGACCAGCTCGATGCCCTTGCCGCGCCGCCCGTAGTTGAGCACGTGCGGGTCCATGTGCATCTCGGTGCCGATGCCGTGGCCGCCGTACTCCTGCACGTTGCCGAAGCGCCCGCGCGAGCGCAGGTAGCCGTCGACGGCGGCGCCGATGTCACCCAGCCGGTTGCCCGGCCGCAGCTCGGCGATCCCCCGCCACATGGACTCCTCGCACGCCTCCAGCAACCGGACGTCCTCGGGGCGGGGCTCGCCGACCGCCACCGTGATGGCGGAGTCGCCGTGCCAGCCGTCGAGGATCGCGCCGCAGTCGATGGAGATCAGGTCGCCCTCGGCCAGCACCTTGTCGGCGCGCGGGATGCCGTGGACGACCTCCTCGTTCACCGACGCGCAGATGGAGCCGGTGAACCCGTGGTAGCCCTTGAACGACGGCACCGCGCCGGCGCCCCGGATGGATTCCTCGGCGATGGCGTCGAGGTCCAGCGTGCTGACGCCGGGCCGCACCGCCGCCCGCAGCCGGTCCAGGGTGTCGGCCACGACCCGGCCCGCCGCCCGCATCTTCGCGATCTCGGCGGGGGTCTTGAGCTGCACCCCGGGTTCGGATCTGCGGAACATCAGGAGCCGTTCCGCAGGGCCGCCTTGGCGCGCGCGGTGACCTCGTCGACGGAGCCGGTGGCCTCGATGGTCACCAGGATGCCCTCGTTGGCGTAGAAGGACACCAGCGGCTCGGTCTGCTCGTGGTAGACGTCCAGGCGGTGCCGGACGACCTCCTCGCGGTCGTCCTCGCGCTGGAACAGCTCGCCCCCGCAGACGTCGCACACGTCCTCGGTCGCCGGCGGGTCGTAGACCACGTGCTGCACGTTGTTGCAGGCGCGGCACGACCGGCGGCCCGACAGCCGCTTGACGATCTCCTCCTCGTCGACCTTCAACTCCAGGACGGCGTCGAGCCGCTCCCCCAGGTCGTCGAGGATCTTGTTGAGGGTCTCGGCCTGGGCGACGTTGCGCGGGAAGCCGTCGAGCAGGAATCCGCCCTGGGCGTCCTCCTGGGCCAGGCGGTCGCGGACCATCGCGTTGGTGACCTCGTCGGGGACGAGGTCGCCGCGGTCCATGTAGGCCTTGGCCTGCTTACCTAGTTCGGTGCCACCGCTCACGTTGGCACGGAAGATGTCGCCTGTGGACACCTTCGGGATGGACAATTCGGACGCCAGGATCTGGGCCTGGGTGCCTTTACCGGCACCCGGAGGACCCACCAATACGGCACGCACTATCGCAAGAAACCTTCGTAGTTCCGCTGCTGGAGATGGCTCTCGATCTGTTTCACCGTGTCCAGCCCGACACCGACCATGATCAGGATGCTCGTCCCGCCGAACGGGAAGTTCTGCATCGCGCCGGAGGCTCCGAGCGCGACCATCGGCAGGAGGGCGATCACCGCCAGGTACAGCGATCCGGGAGTCGTCAGCCGGGTCAACACGTGGTCGAGGTACTCGGCGGTCGGACGCCCGGGTCGGATACCCGGGATGAACCCACCGTACTTCTTCATGTTGTCGGCGACTTCAGCGGGGTTGAACGTGATGGACACGTAGAAGAACGCGAACCCGATGATCAGCAGGAAGAACGTGGCCATGTACACGGGGTGCGTGGCGGTCACGAAGTAGGTGTTGAGGAACTCCACGACCGGGTTGGCGGACTCCGGGCCGATCAGTCCCACCGCCAACTGCGGGAGGTACAGCAGCGATGTCGCGAAGATCACCGGGATGATGCCGGCCTGGTTGACCTTCAGCGGGATGTAGGTGGAGGTGCCGCCGTACATGCGCTTGCCCACCATGCGCTTGGCGTACTGCACCGGGATGCGGCGCTGGGCCTGCTCGATGAACACCACGCCGGTGATGAGCACCAGGCCGGCGACGCAGATCAGGGCGAAGACCCAGGTCTCCTGCTCCTGGAAGATGGTGGTCATGCCCGAGGGGAAGCCCGCCACGACCGTGGTGAAGATCAGCAGCGACATGCCGTTGCCCACGCCGCGCTCGGTGATCAGCTCGCCGAACCACATGATCACGCCGGTGCCGGCGGTCATCACGACCACGATGGTGACCAGGGTCAGCGGGTCCTGGTTGGGCATGTAGCTGCTGACCGGGATCTGCCCCTGGAAGAGCTGCCCGGTGCGCGCCATGGCCACGATGCTGGACGCCTGGAGCACCGCCAGCGCCAGAGTGAGGTAGCGCGTGTACTGGGTGATCTTGCCCTGCCCGGCCTGGCCCTCCTTCTTGAGGGCCTCCAGCCGGGGGATCACCACCGTCAGCAGGTTGATGATGATGCTCGCGGTGATGTAGGGCATGATGCCCAGCGCGAACACCGCCAACTGGAACAGCGCGCCGCCGCTGAAGACGTTCAGCAGCGTGAAGACCCCGGTGGTGTCTTGCGCCTGCACCGCCTCAAGCTGCTCCCTGATGGCCGCCGAGTTGATGCCCGGGGCCGGGATGACCGCGCCCAGCCGGAAGATGGTCAGGATGAACAGCGTAAACAGCAGCTTGTTACGCAGGTCAGGCGTGCGGAACGCACGGACGAACGCACCTAGCACGTCTCCTCCTGCGAGGTTTCGGCGGCGGAACCGGTTCCAGACATCGCGGCCGATCCTGAATCGTCGTAGATCGTCAGCCCGGGGCACCGCCCCGGCGCTGTGGGGTCGTCGGTCAAGCAGTATCGCACTGTAACAGCCAATCGCAGGGGGATGCGGTTGCCCGAGGTGACTGCGGGTGACCCGCGGTGTCCGGACCGTGTCCGGGCGACGGCGCCTCAGGCGTGGTACCGAACCTACCTCAACCCCCGGCCCAACGCGCGGGGGCGCCCGCCGGTTCCCACCCGAAGGGCGGGCCGGCGAGCGCCCGGACGCGCGCGGAGGGAGCCGACTCCCTACCGCTCGGTGACGCTGCCACCGGCGGCGGTGATCTTCTCCTTGGCGGAGGCGGAGAACGCGTCCGCGGTGACCTGGACGGCAACCGAGATCTCGCCCTCGCCCAGCACCTTGACGGGCTGGTTCTTGCGGACCGCGCCCTTGGCGACCAGGGACTCGACGGTGACCTCGCCGCCCTCGGGGAACAGCTCCGTCAGCTTGTCCAGGTTCACCACCTGGTAGGTGGTCTTGAACCGGGCGTTGCTGAAGCCCTTGAGCTTGGGGATCCGCCGGATCAGGGGCATCTGGCCGCCCTCGAAGCCGAACGGCACCGTGGAGCGGGCCTTGGTGCCCTTGGTGCCGCGGCCCGCGGTCTTGCCCTTGGACGCCTCGCCGCGACCCTTGCGGGTCTTGGCCTTGTTGGAGCCCGGAGCCGGCCGCAGGTGGTGCAGCTTCAGCGGCTCGTCGGGCGTGTAGTCGCTCATTCGTCGACCTCCTCGACGCTCACGAGGTGCGCGACGACGCTGATCTGCCCGCGGACCGAGGGGCTGTCCTCACGCACCACGGAGGAGCCGATCTTCCGCAGTCCCAGCGACCGCAGGCTGTCGCGCTGCTTCTGCTTCCCGCCGATCTTCGACCGGACCTGGGTGATCTTCAGCTTGTTCGCCATGCTCAGGCACCCGCCTTCGCCTCGGCGCGGGCGCGCAGCATCGCGGCCGGGGCCACGTCCTCGATGGGCAGACCGCGGCGGGCCGCGATCTCCTCGGGCTGGTTGAGGTCCTTGAGCGCCGCGACCGTGGCGTGCACGATGTTGAGCGGGTTGGAGGACCCCAGCGACTTGCTCAGCACGTCGTGGATGCCGGCGCACTCCAGCACGGCGCGCACCGGACCGCCGGCGATAACACCGGTACCGGGCGCGGCCGGGCGCAGCAGCACCACGCCGGCGGCCTCCTCGCCCTGGACCCGGTGGGTGATCGTGCCCTGGATGCGGGGGACGCGGAAGAAGTTCTTCTTCGCCTCCTCGACACCCTTGGCGATGGCGGCGGGGACCTCTTTGGCCTTCCCGTAGCCGACACCGACCATGCCGTTGCCGTCGCCGACGACCACCAGGGCGGTGAAGCTGAAGCGCCGACCACCCTTGACGACCTTGGCGACCCGGTTGATGGTCACGACCTTCTCGATGTAGGAGACACCCTTGTCTGCGGCGCCGCCGCGGCGATCGTCACGGCGGTCACGCCGCTCGCCACCGGCGCCGCGCCGCGGAGCTGCAGCCATCAGTGGTTCCTCTTCCCGTTGGTGAAAATGCTTGCGACCGGGCTCATCTAGAACTCCAGCCCGCCGGCGCGCGCGCCGTCGGCCAGCGCGGCGACGCGGCCGTGGTACTGGTAGCCGCCGCGGTCGAAGACGACCGCCGAGATGTCGGCGGCCTTCGCGCGCTCCGCCAGGAGCTCGCCGACCTTGCGGGACTTCTCGGTCTTGGTGCCCTCGCTGTCGCGGATGTCGCTGTCCAGCGTGGAGGCCGCCACCAGCGTGTGGTGGCGGGTGTCGTCGATGATCTGGGCGACCATGTGCTTGGAGGAGCGGAACACCACCAGGCGCGGACGCTCCGGGGTGCCCGAGACCTTCTTGCGGACCCGGAGGTGGCGGCGCGCACGGGAGGCCGCGCGCTTGGCCGTCCCCCTGCGGACCAGCGTCGTGCTCTTACCCATGACTACTTACCAGCCTTTCCGGCCTTGCGGCGGATGAACTCGCCCTGGTAGCGAACGCCCTTGCCCTTGTACGGGTCGGGCTTGCGCAGGTTGCGAATGTTCGCGGCGACCTGACCCACGAGCTGCTTGTCGATGCCCTCGACGTGCAGCAGGGTCGGCTTCTCGACGCGGAAGGTGATGCCCTCCGGCGGCTCGATCACCACGGGGTGGCTGTAGCCGAGCGAGAACTCCAGGTTGGAGCCCCGGGCCTGGACGCGGTAACCCACACCGTGGATCTCCAGCGTCTTGCTGTAGCCCTTGGAAACACCCTCGATCTGGTTGGCGATCAGGGCGCGGGTAAGGCCGTGCAGCGAGCGGTTGTCCGGCTTGTCGTCGGGCCGCTGGACGCGGATGACGCCGTCCTCCAGCTCGACGGTGATGGGCTCGGCGACCGTGTTCTTCAGTTCGCCCTTGGGACCCTTGACCCTGACGTCCTGCCCGTCGATGGTGACCTCGACGCCCTTGGGGACCTCGATCGGGAGTCGTCCGATACGCGACATGTCGAAATCCCTCCCTCTACCAGACGTAGGCGAGGACTTCGCCGCCCACGCCGCGCTTTTTGGCCTGCTTGTCGGTCATCAGACCGCCGGACGTCGAGATGATGGCGATACCGAGACCGCCCAGGACGCGCGGAAGGTTGTCCTTCTTCGCGTACACGCGCAGACCGGGCTTGGACACCCGGCGCACGCCCGCGATGGAGCGCTCGCGCGTGGGCCCGTACTTCAGGTCGACGACGAGGTTCTGGCCGACGGCGGCCTCCTCGGTGCGCCAGCCCTGGACGAAGCCCTCCTGCTGGAGGATCTCGGCGATGTGCGCCTTGATCTTGGAATACGGCATGGTCACGGTGTCGTGATATGCCGAATTCGCGTTACGCAGACGCGTCAGCATGTCTGCGATCGGGTCGGTCATCGTCATGGCCGATAGGCCCTTCCTCACCGCGGTTTCCCCAAGGACAGGTCCCTCCCTGCGGACCTGTTCCCGTGCCTCTGGCACGGGTTCCTCTAGGACCTACGGCGTGGTCATGGGCACCTCTCCGGCGCGAGGCCGGCGGGTGCCCTGTCGGTTTTGGTGTGTTCGTTGTGGCGGGGGTGCGGCGCGTGGGAAGACGCGCCGCGAGGTGCCCGTCCACCGCGCTTTGGCGGCGGCCGTGCCATAGGCGGCCGCGCGCGGCACGCCCGGGCCGACGATCAACGCTCGTCGGCCCGTGGGCGTAGGCGAAGGGGCTACCAGCTCGACTTGGCGATACCGGGAAGCTCGCCGCGGTGGGCCATCTCGCGGAAGCAGATGCGGCACAGGCCGAACTTCCGGAAGACGGCGCGCGGGCGCCCGCACCGCGAGCAACGAGTATATCCGCGAACCGCGAACTTGGGCTTCCGGTTCGCCTTGGCGATCAGTGCTTTCTTGGCCATAGGTCTCCCCTAGGACTCCTTGAAGGGGAAACCGAGCCGCTTCAGCAGGCTGCGCCCCTCGTCGTCGTTGGTCGCCGAGGTGACGACCGTGATGTCCATGCCGCGCTGGCGGTCGACCTTGTCGGGGTCGATCTCGTGGAACATGACCTGCTCGGTCAGCCCGAACGTGTAGTTGCCGTTGCCGTCGAACTGCTTCGGCGACAGCCCGCGGAAGTCGCGGATGCGCGGCAGCGCGAGCGACAGCAGCCGGTCGAGGAACTCCCACATGCGGTCGCCGCGCAGCGTGACGCTGGCGCCGATCGGCTGGCCCTCGCGCAGCTTGAACTGCGCGATGGACTTCTTGGCGCGGTTGATGCGCGGCTTCTGACCGGTGATCAGCGACAGGTCGGAGACCGCACCCTGGATCAGCTTGGCGTCGCGCGCGGCGTCGCCAACGCCCATGTTCACCACGATCTTGGTAAGACCGGGGGTCTGCATGACGTTCTTGATCCCGAACTCCTCGCGGATCGCGGCGGCGATCTCGGAGCGGTACTTCTCCTTCAGCCGCGGCACCGGCGGCGCTGCGGTCTCAGTCTGGGCCGTCATCAGATGTCCTTACCGGTACGGCGGGAGATCCGGACCTTGGTGCCGTCTTCGTCGAAGCGGTACCCCACGCGGGTCGGCTTGCCGTCCTCCACGATCGCCACGTTGCTCACGTGGATCGGCGCCTCCTTGGTGACGACCTCGCCCTGCTGGCCGCTCGCCGGATTCGCCCTCTTGTGCTTCTTGATGAGGTTGACGCCCTCGACAACGACACGCTGCTCACGGGGAAGGGCCTTGATGACCTTCCCGGTGGCACCCTTGTCCTTGCCGGCGATGACGACGACCTCGTCGTCCTTCTTGATCTTCATCGCCTAGAGCACCTCCGGCGCTAGCGAGATGATGCGCATGAACTTCTTGTCCCGCAGCTCGCGCCCGACCGGGCCGAAGATGCGGGTGCCGCGGGGGTCCCCACCGTCCTTGATGAGCACGGCGGCGTTCTCATCGAAGCGGATGTAGGAGCCGTCGGGCCGGCGGCGCTCCTTGGAGGTGCGCACGATAACGGCCTTGACGACATCGCCCTTCTTCACGCCCGCGCCGGGAAGGGCGTCCTTCACCGTCGCCACGATGGTGTCGCCGATGCCCGCGTAGCGCCGACCCGAGCCACCGAGGACACGGATGGTCAGGATCTCCTTGGCCCCCGTGTTGTCGGCGACCTTGAGTCGCGACTCCTGCTGAATCACGTCTGCTCCTGATATTCGCGCGCGACCGGACTCCCGGTCCGCGCTGCTAGGTGGTCACACCCCTTGGGCGGCCGATCTCCACCAACCGGCCGCCACAGGGGTTACTTCGCCTTCTCCAGGATCTCCACGACGCGCCAGCGCTTGGTCGCGGACATCGGACGGGTCTCCATCAGGCGGACCCGGTCACCGACGCCGCAGGAGTTCGCCTCGTCGTGGGCCTTGTACTTGGTGGTGCGGCGCAGGACCTTGCCGTAAAGCGCGTGCTTCACACGGTCCTCGACCTCGACAACGACGGTCTTCTCCATCTTGTCGCTGACGACGTAACCTTCGCGCACCTTGCGGTAGTTGCGCCCCGAGCCCTGGGTGGTCTCGCTCATTCGGCTGCTTCCTTCGTCTCCTCAGCCGACTCTCCGGCCAGCGGCATGATCCCCAGCTCGTGCTCGCGCATGACCGTGTAGATCCGAGCGATCTCGCGCTTCACGGTGCGCAGACGGCCGTGGTTGTCAAGCTGCCCGGTGGCGGCCTGGAAGCGGAGGTTGAACAGCTCCTCCTTCGCCTCCTTGAGCTTGCCGACCAGGTCCTCGAGGGACTCGGTCCGCAGCTCCTGGGCGGTCAGGGACTTGGCCATCACGCCTCCACTTCGCGCTTCACGAACTTGCACTTCATGGGAAGCTTGTGCATCGCGCGACGCATGGCTTCCTTTGCGACCGGCTCCGGCACGCCCGACAGCTCGAACATGACGCGGCCGGGCTTGACCGGGGCGACCCACCACTCGGGGGAGCCCTTACCGGAACCCATGCGGGTCTCGGCCGGCTTCTTGGTGATGGGGCGGTCGGGGAAGATGTTGATCCAGACCTTGCCGCCACGCCGGATGTGCCGGGTCATGGCGATACGCGCGGCCTCGATCTGCCGGTTGGTGACGTAGGCGGAGTCCAGCGCCTGGATCCCGTACTCACCGAAGTTGACCTTCGTGCCGCCCTTGGCCCGCCCCTTGAGGCTGGGGTGGTGCTGCTTGCGGTGCTTGACCTTGCGGGGAATCAGCATGGTCAGCTCCCCTCGTTCCCGGAGTTGTCGGCACCCTGGCCCGACTCGGCCGGTGCACCGGACCTGGCCTCCGCCGCCTGGCCCTGGCCGCCGCCCTGCGGGCCGGCCTGGCCGCCGCGACGGCGCCGCTGGGGACGCTCCCGCCGCTGACCGCCGCCGCCGGCACCGCCGGGGGCGCGCTGCGCCGCCTGGGCGGCCTCGCGCTCGGCGCGGGTGGCAGGGGCGTCGCCCTTGTAGATCCACACCTTCACGCCGATGCGGCCGAAGGTGGTGCGGGCCTCGAAGAAGCCGTAGTCGATGTCGGCGCGGAGCGTGTGCAGGGGCACGCGGCCCTCGCGGTAGAACTCCGACCGGGACATCTCGGCACCGCCGAGGCGGCCGCCGCACTGGATGCGGATGCCCTTGGCACCGCTCTTCATCGCACTCTGCATGGCCTTGCGCATGGCCCGCCGGAACGCGACTCGGCTGGACAGCTGCTCGGCCACACCCTGAGCGACGAGCTGGGCGTCGATCTCGGGGTTCTTGACCTCAAGGATGTTGAGCTGGACCTGCTTCTTGTTGGTCAGCTTCTCCAGGTCCGCGCGGATGCGGTCGGCCTCCGAGCCGCGGCGGCCGATGACGATGCCCGGCCGGGCGGTGTGGATGTCGACGCGGACACGCTCACGGGTGCGCTCGATCTCGACCTTGGAGATCCCGGCGCGCTCCATGCCGCGGTTCAGCATCCGGCGGATCGCCACGTCTTCCTTGACGTAGTCCTTGTACAGCTTGTCGGCATACCACCGGGTCTTGTAGTCGGTGGTGACACCGAGTCGGAACCCGTGCGGGTTGACCTTCTGCCCCACTATCGGGTCCTCTCCTTCGTCTTGGACGACGACTTGGACGACGAGGCGGTCTCGCGCGGCTCAACGACCACGGTGATGTGGCTCGTCCGCTTGGTGACCCGGAACGCACGGCCGAAGCCGCGCGGCCGGATGCGCTTCAGGGTCGGACCCTCGTCCACCCAGGCGCCACCGACCACCAGATTCTCGCGGTCCAGCTTGTCGTTGTGCTCGGCATTGGCGATGGCGCTCGCGAGCACCTTGCCCACCGGCTCGCTCGCCGCTTGGGGCGCGAACCGGAGCACCGCCTGTGCCTCGTCAGCGGGCAACCCGCGAATAAGGTCCACCACACGGCGGGCCTTTCGGGGCGTAACACGGACGAACCGTGCCTGTGCCCTCGTTCCCATCGCTTTTCCCTCGCTCACGGAAATCAGCCCCCACTCACCGTGGGGAGATTGGCTTTTACTCCTCATCGCAACCGCTAGCGGCGGCTGCGCCGGTCTTCCTTGACGTGGCTGCGGAAAGTGCGCGTGGGAGCGAACTCGCCGAGCTTGTGACCGACCATGGCCTCGGTGATGAACACCGGGATGTGCGTCTTGCCGTTGTGGACGGCGATCGTGTGGCCGATCATCTCAGGGACGATCATGGACCGGCGCGACCACGTCTTGATGACGTTCTTGGTGCCCTTTTCGTTCTGGTCCTCCACCTTCTTCATGAGGTGGTCGTCGACGAACGGGCCCTTCTTCAGGCTACGTGGCATCGGACGTGCTCCTTACCGCTTCTTCTTGCTACGCCGACGCACGATGAGCCGGTCACTGTCCTTCTTCGGCTTGCGGGTCCGCCCCTCGGGCTTGCCCCACGGGCTGACCGGGTGCCGGCCGCCCGAGCTCTTGCCCTCGCCACCGCCGAGCGGGTGGTCGACCGGGTTCATCGCCACACCGCGGACCGAGGGGCGCTTGCCGCGCCAGCGGTTGCGGCCGGCCTTGCCCCAGTTGATGTTGGACTGCTCGGCGTTGCCGACCTGGCCCACCGTGGCGCGGCAGGTGACGAGCACCTGGCGCATCTCGCCGGAGGGCATGCGCAGCGTGGCGTAGTTGCCCTCCTTGGCCAGCAGTTGGATCTGCGAGCCGGCGGAGCGGCCCAGCTTGGCGCCGCCGCCCGGCTTCAGCTCGACCGCGTGCACGAACGTACCCGTGGGGATGTTGCGCAGCGGGAGGCAGTTGCCGGGCTTGATGTCGGCGCCGGGGCCGTTCTCGATCCGCTGGCCCTGCTGGATGCCGGTCGGGGCGAGGATGTAGCGCTTCTCGCCGTCGACGTAGTGCAGCAGCGCGATCCGCGCGGTCCGGTTCGGGTCGTACTCGATGTGCGCGACCTTGGCGGGGACCCCGTCCTTGTCGTGCCGGCGGAAGTCGATCACCCGGTAGGCCCGCTTGTGGCCGCCGCCCTGGTGGCGGGCGGTGATGCGGCCCTGGCCGTTGCGGCCGCCCTTGGAGTGCAGCGGGCGCACCAGCGACTTCTCCGGGTGGGAGCGCGTGATCTCGACGAAGTCGGCCACGCTGGAGCCGCGGCGACCTGGTGAGGTCGGCTTGTACTTACGAATGCCCATCTTCTTCGCGCATTCCTTTGCGTGTTTCTCTGGCGGTCAGCCCTGCGGGGCACCGCCGCGGGGGCGGTGCGGTGTCCTAGACGCCGAAGATGTCGATCCGGTCGCCCTCGCGCAGGCTGACGATCGCGCGCTTGGTGTCAGGACGCTTGCCGTAGCCGAACCGGGTGCGCTTGCGCTTGCCCTGCCGGTTGACGGTGTTCACGTTGGTGACCTTCACGTCGAAGATCTTCTCCACCGCGATCTTGATCTGCGTCTTGTTGGCCGTGGGCTGCACCAGGAACGTGTACTTGTTCTGGTCCATGAGCCCGTAGCTCTTCTCGGAGATCACCGGCTCGATGATGATGTCCCGAGGGTCGGGGATCCTCACTGGTCCTCCTCCTGAGCCTCCGCGGCCCGGGCGCCGCCCTGGGCGTGGGCCACGAACTCGTCGTAGCCGCGCTCGGTGAAGACGATGTCGTCGGCGCGCAGGACGTCGTAGGTGTTCACCTGGTCGGCGTCGAGGATGTGCACCTCGGGGAGGTTGCGCAGCGCCGTCCGGTTGTGGTGGTCGTCGCGGTCCAGGACCACGAGCACCTTGGTGGACTCGGTGATGCCGCGCAGCGCCTTCAGCGCGGTCTTGGTGCGCTGGCTGGTGACGTCCTCGCCCAGGAACTCGCTGATGATGTGGACGCGGTTGTGGCGGGCGCGGTCGGAGAGCGCGCCGCGCAGGGCCGCGGCCTTCATCTTCTTGGGCGTGCGCTGGCTGTAGTCGCGCGGCTTGGGGCCGTGGACGACGCCGCCGCCGGTGAACTGCGGCGCACGGGTCGAGCCCTGGCGGGCGCGGCCGGTGCCCTTCTGGCGGTACGGCTTCTTGCCGCCGCCTCGGACCTCGCCGCGGGTCTTGGTGGAGTGCGTCCCCTGGCGGGCGGCGGCCTGCTGGCCGTTGACGACCTGGTGCATCAGCGGGATGTTGACCTTCTGGTCGAAGATCGACTCCGGCAGTTCGACGCTGCGGCCGGCCTTGCCCTCGGGGCTCTTCACCTCAACGGTGGTGGCCATGGTTACTTGTCCCCCTTCACGGCGGTGCGGACGAGCACCAGCCCGCCGTTGGGGCCGGGCACGGCGCCCTTGACCAGGATCAGGCCCTTGTCGGCGTCCACGGAGTGGACGGTCAGGTTCTGGACGGTCGTGCGCGCGTTGCCCATGCGCCCGGCCATCCGCAGGCCCTTGAACACGCGGCCGGGCGTGGCGCAGCCGCCGATGGAGCCGGGCGAGCGGTGCTTGCGCTGGGTGCCGTGCGTGGCGCTGAGGCCGCGGAACCCGTGGCGCTTCATGACGCCGGCGTAGCCCTTGCCCTTGCTCTTACCGGTGACGTCGACCAGTTGGCCGGCCTCGAACGTCTCGGCGGTGACCTCCTGGCCGAGCTGGTACTCGGTGGCGTCGGTCGTGCGGACCTCGACGTAGTGGCGGCGCGGGGTCAGATCGTGCTTGCGCAGGTAGTCGCCGAGCGGCTTGTTCACCTTGCGCGGGTTGATCTTCCCGTAGCCGAGCTGGATGGCGGAGTAGCCATCGGTATCGGGAGTGCGGACGCGCGTCACGACGCACGGACCGGCCTTCAGGACAGTCACGGGCACGATCCTGCCCGCGTCGTCGAAGACCTGGGTCATGCCGAGCTTCTCGCCCAGAACTCCCTTGATCTGCTTGGTGGCCATGTCAGTGCGTCCCTTAAAGCTTGATCTCGATGTCGACGCCGGCCGGAAGGTCGAGCCGCATGAGCGAGTCGACGGTCTTCGGCGTCGGGTCGATGATGTCGATCAGCCGCTTGTGCGTGCGCATCTCGAAGTGCTCGCGCGAGTCCTTGTACTTGTGCGGCGAACGGATGACGCAGTAAACGTTCTTCTCCGTCGGCAACGGCACCGGGCCGGCAACGCTCGCGCCAGTACGCGTCACGGTCTCGACGATCTTGCGAGCCGAGCTGTCGATGACCTCATGGTCATAGGCTTTGAGCCGAATGCGGATCTTCTGTCCCGCCATGGTGGCCTTTTCGTCCTTCGCTTAGTGTCCGTAGAGGCGCGGCGCCCGTGAGAGCGGCGCCGAACCCTTCGGGGGCTTGCCCGTGTCTGGCTCTATTCACCTGAGAATCTGCGACAGGGCTGTCCCCTGAGGCGCATCACCGCTACAGAGCCCGATGACGTCGTTCATGTCGGGGGCGGCCGGTCGGTGTGGCGTCCGGCCGCCCCCGGGGGCGGTCCTCGCGTCGCGGGGACCGCCCCCGCACGTTCGTGCTACTTGATGATCTTGGTCACTCGGCCGGCACCGACGGTACGGCCACCCTCGCGGATGGCGAACCGCAGGCCCTCCTCCATGGCGACCGGCTGGATGAGCTGGACGGTCATCTCGGTGTTGTCACCGGGCATGACCATGTCCGTGCCCTCCGGCAGCGTGACGACGCCGGTGACGTCGGTCGTGCGGAAGTAGAACTGCGGCCGGTAGTTGTTGAAGAAGGGCGTGTGGCGGCCACCCTCGTCCTTGGACAGGATGACGACCTGCGCCTCGAACTCGGTGTGCGGGGTGGTGGTGCCCGGCTTGATGACGACCTGGCCGCGCTCGACGTCCTCGCGCTTGGTGCCGCGCAGGAGCAGGCCGACGTTGTCGCCCGCCTGGCCCTGGTCGAGCAGCTTGCGGAACATCTCCACACCGGTGACGGTGGTGGTCTGCTTCTCTTCCTTGATGCCCACGATGTCAACGGTCTCGTTGACGTTGATGACACCGCGCTCGATGCGGCCGGTGACGACCGTGCCGCGGCCGGTGATCGAGAAGACGTCCTCGATCGGCATCAGGAAGGGCTTGTCGATGTCGCGCTCGGGCTCGGGGATGTTCTCGTCCACGGCCTTCATCAGGTCCAGGACGGTCTTGCCCCACTCGGCGTCGCCCTCCATGGCCTTCAGCGCGGAGACGCGGACCACCGGGACGTCGTCGCCGGGGAACTCGTACTCGCTGAGCAGCTCGCGGACCTCAAGCTCGACGAGGTCGAAGATCTCCTCGTCGTCGACCATGTCGGCCTTGTTGAGCGCCACGACGATGTAGGGCACGCCGACCTGGCGGGCCAGGAGCACGTGCTCCTTGGTCTGCGGCATCGGGCCGTCGGTGGCGGCCACGACCAGGATCGCGCCGTCCATCTGGGCCGCACCCGTGATCATGTTCTTCACGTAGTCGGCGTGGCCCGGGCAGTCCACGTGCGCGTAGTGGCGGTGCTCGGTCTCGTACTCGACGTGGGCGACGGAGATGGTGATACCGCGCTCGCGCTCCTCAGGAGCGTTGTCGATGTCCTCGAACGGAGTGAACGGGTTCAGCTCCGGGAACGCGTCGTGCAGAACCTTGGTGATCGCGGCGGTAAGGGTGGTCTTACCGTGGTCGATGTGACCGATGGTGCCGATGTTTACGTGCGGCTTGGTCCGCTCGAACTTGGCCTTCGCCACTGGATTTCTCCTAGACGTACAGGTTTGCTAGCTGACTTGATACGTGTCGCGGTTACTCGCCGCGCGCCTTCGCCACAATCTCTTCTGCGACGTTGGACGGGACCTCCGCGTAGGAGTCGAACACCATCGTGTACGTGGCTCGACCCTGCGTACGGCTGCGCAGGTCACCCACGTAGCCGAACATCTCCGACAGGGGCACCTGGGCCCTGACGACCCGGGTCCCGGAGCGCTCCTCCATGGACTGGATCTGACCGCGCCGGCTGTTCAGGTCGCCGATCACGTCGCCCATGTACTCGTCGGGCGTCGTGACCTCGACCGCCATGACCGGTTCCAGCAGAACCGGCTTGGCCTTGCGTGCCGCCTCCTTGAAGGCCATGGAGCCGGCGACCTTGAAGGCGAGTTCGGAGGAGTCGACGTCGTGGTAGGCGCCGTCCTGCAAGGTGACCTTGATCCCCACGAGAGGGTACCCCGCGAGGACACCGAACTCGGCGGCCTCCTGGCAGCCCGCGTCGACCGAGGGGATGTACTCCCGCGGGATGCGGCCGCCCGAGATGTTGTTGACGAACTCGTAGCCCGCGCTGTCGCCGTCGCCGTCGGCCATGAGCGGCTCGAGGTCGATGATGACCCGGCCGAACTGGCCCTGGCCACCGGTCTGCTTCTTGTGGGTGTAGTCGACCTTCTCGACCTTCTTGCGGATGGTCTCGCGGTAGGCCACCTGCGGACGGCCGATGTTGGCCTCGACCTTGAAGTCGTCGCGCATGCGGTTGACCAGCACCTCAAGGTGCAGCTCGCCCATGCCGGCGATCACCGTCTGGCCGGTCTCCTGGTCGGTGGAGACGCGGAAGGACGGGTCCTCGTCGGCCAGCCGCTGGATCGCGATGCCCAGCTTCTCCTGGTCGCTCTTGGTCTTCGGCTCGATCGCGACCTCGATCACCGGGGCCGGGAAGGTCATCGACTCCAGCACGATGGGCTTGGCGGAGTCGCACAGGGTCTCGCCCGTGGTGGTGTCCTTCAGGCCCATGACGGCGACGATGTCGCCGGCGCCGACGCGCGCGATCTCCTCGCGCTTGTTGGCGTGCATGCGGTAGATCTTGCCGATGCGCTCCTTGCGGCCCTTCACGCTGTTCAGCACCTGCGTGCCGGCCTCCAGCACACCGGAGTAGACGCGCACGTAGGTGAGCTTGCCCAGGTGGGGGTCGCTCATGATCTTGAAGACCAGGGCCGACAGCGGCTCCTCCTCGCTTGGGGAGCGGGTGAGGACGGTCTGCTCGGTCTCGTCCTTGGGGTCGTGGCCCTGGATGGCCTCGACGTCCACGGGAGCCGGGAGGTAGGCGACGACCGCGTCCAGCAGCGGCTGGATGCCCTTGTTCTTGAACGCGGTACCGCACAGCACCGGGATGGCGGTGCCGGCGATGGTGGCGCGCCGGATGGCGGGGACGATCTGCTCCACGGTGGGCTCGACGCCCTCCAGGTAGAGCTCCATCATCTCGTCGTCGGCCTCGGCCAGCGTCTCGATCAGCTTGTCGTGCGCCTCGCGAGCGGCCTCGATGTGGCTGTCGGGGATGTCGACGGTGTCGTACATCTCACCCAGAGCGGCTTCCTCGCTCCAGACCAGAGCCTTCATGCGGACCAGGTCGATGACGCCCTTGAAGTCCGACTCAGCGCCGATGGGAAGCTGAATCGGCATCGGGTTGGTGTTGAGGCGGTCGGTGAACATGTCGACGCAGCGCTGGAACTCGGCGCCGATCTTGTCCATCTTGTTGACGAAGCAGATCCGCGGGACACCGTAGCGGTCGGCCTGGCGCCACACCTGCTCCGACTGGGGCTCGACGCCCTCCTTGGCGTCGAACACCGCGACCGCACCGTCGAGCACACGCAGCGACCGCTCGACCTCGACCGTGAAGTCGACGTGGCCGGGCGTGTCGATGATGTTGATGGTGTGGTCGTCCCAGTGGGTGGTGGTCGCCGCGGAGGTGATCGTGATCCCCCGCTCCTGCTCCTCCTTCATCCAGTCCATGGTGGCCGCGCCGTCATGGACCTCGCCCAGCTTGTAGTTCACGCCGGTGTAGAAGAGGATGCGCTCGGTGGTCGTGGTCTTACCCGCGTCGATGTGCGCCATGATCCCGATGTTGCGGACCTTGGCAAGGTCAAGAGCAGTGGTAGCCATGAGGGCTCGTCTTCTCTCGGTCTCTCGTATCGATTTGCCGCGGGGATTACCAGCGGTAGTGGGCGAAAGCCTTGTTGGACTCCGCCATCTTGTGGGTGTCCTCGCGACGCTTGACGCTGGCGCCCAGGCCGTTGCTGGCGTCGACCAGCTCGTTCATGAGGCGCTCGGTCATGGTCTTCTCGCGGCGCTGCCGCGAGTAGCTCACGATCCAGCGAAGAGCGAGGGTGGTGCTGCGGGACGAACGGACCTCGACCGGCACCTGGTAGGTGGCGCCACCGACGCGGCGGCTGCGCACCTCCAGGGCGGGCTTCACGTTGTCCAGCGCACGCTTGAGCACCACGAGGGGGTCCTGGCCGGTCTTCTCGCGGGCGCCCTCAAGGGCGTCGTAGACGATCCCCTGGGCCTTGGACCGCTTGCCGTTCAGCAGCACCTTGTTGATGAGCGCCGTGACGAGCGGGGATCCGTAGACGGGGTCCGTGATGAGCGGGCGCTTCGGCGCCGGGCCCTTGCGCGGCATTCTTACTTCTCCTTCTTCGCGCCGTAGCGGCTGCGCGCCTGCTTGCGGTTGCGCACACCCTGGGTGTCGAGCGAGCCGCGGACGATCCGGTAGCGGACGCCCGGCAGGTCCTTAACACGGCCGCCGCGCACGAGCACGATGGAGTGCTCCTGGAGGTTGTGGCCGATGCCGGGGATGTAGGCCGTGACCTCGATCCCGCTGCTCAGCTTCACACGGGCGACCTTGCGCAGCGCGGAGTTCGGCTTCTTGGGCGTAGTCGTGTAGACACGCGTGCACACACCACGACGCTGCGGACTCCCCTTCAGCGCCGGGGTCTTGTTCTTCGCGACCTTGTCCTGTCGGCCCTTGCGGACTAGCTGCTGGATGGTGGGCACCGCGTCTCCGTGTCTTTCTCGTGACCTACGCCGGTTCTGTTAGCCGATGTGTCGCTTTGACCTGCTTGGCTTCCCGTCCTCCCCTACCCCCGCAGTCGGGCGTGTCGCGCTCTACCCGATGCATGGCGGAAACGAGCAAACCCGACCCTGCGGTCGATTTGTCTGGGAGGAGGTGTCACGCGCAGCGTTCTGCCTTGGCGTCCAAGCCGGTTGAATACGCGCACGTGCTGACCCGTCGACTCACGGGCACGAAGTTAGAGAGTACCGAAGGCTGAGTAACGGGTCAAAACGGCGACCGCTACCCTCGGTACCCGGCTCCGAAGCCTCATGCTGTCGTAGGTCTCTGTCCATTGTACGGGCTTCGCCGAGTGCTCGCGCGGTGATTACCGTCCGGCCTGTTCCCGGTGATCACGCGCCCGGGGGCGCGGCGGGCACGACGAGGCGCGAGGGGGGCGCGGGGGGCGCGGCAGCACGGTGCCCGGCGCGGAGACTCCGCGCCGGGCACCGTGGGTGACCGCTGAGGTCCGGTCGACGGCCTCGGGCCTCTCTAAAGGGGCCGCGCGTCAGGACAGCACCGTGGTCCCCACGAACACCACCGCCTCGACGAGGAACAGCCCGATGCCCACCCACGCGGTGATCGTGCCGCCGCGCACCAGGTTCAGGCCCTCCAGTTCACCGTTGGAGCGCTGGATGGCGCGCCGGGCGCGCGGCCCGGTGACCAGCGCCGCGATGGCGGTGAACAGGCCGATCACCGGCACCAGGCCGATGATGCCCAGCCACAGCGTGGTGGCGGCGCCCGGAGCGGTCTCGGGCCAGTAGTCGATGTTGTCGTAGCCGGGGTAGGCGTCGCCGGCCGCCGCGCCGGGCGGGCGGTCGTCGAAGCCGGGGAAGTCGTCGGCCACCGGGTCGCGCCCGGAGCGGCCCCGGCGCGCCGGGGGCTCGGCCCCGCGCCCGGGGCGGTCGTCGCCGTAGTCGTCCCGCTCGCCGTACTCGTCGCGCTGCCCGCCGTACTCGCCGGGCTGCCCGTACCCGCCCTGCCCGGCGTGGTCGCCGTAGTCGCCGTGCTCCCCGTGTTCGCGGGAGTAGGGCTCCTGGTGGCGCGTGCCGTAGGGGTCGTCGGAGGAGTCGCGCGGGCCGCCGGGTTCGGGCCGCTCGCGGGGGTCGCCGTAGGGGGTGTCGGCGTAGCCCTGCCGCGCCGGTGCCCCGTACTCGCCGCCGTCGCGGTGGCCCTGGGGGTACTCCGCGCCGCCGTCGAGGTAGGGCGAGGGCGCCTCGGGCTCGCGCCGCCACGGGTCGGCGGACTCGGCGCGGCCGTAGTCGGACTCCGGCCCGCCGGGGTAGCCGCCCGAGGGGAACGCCTGGGTGCGGTGGTCCGGGGCGCCCAGCGGGTCGCCGCCCGACTGGCCGTAGGGCGCGCCGAAGCGGTCGCCGCCGGGGGCACCGGGGGCGCCGGGGGCACCGTGCTCCCGGTCGTAGCCGCCGCCCGGCTCGGCGCCGTAGCCCCGGTCGCGGTGGGCGGCGGGGTCCTCGGCGGCCCAGGGGGCGCCGCGGTCGTCGCCGAGCGGGTCGCGCCGCGCGTCGTCGCGCAGGTCGGGCCCCAGTTCGTCGGAGACGGCGGGCATGGCCTGGGTGCTGGGGCCGCCCTCGTCGGCGGGCCGGTGCTCGCGCTCGGCCCAACCCCGGGCGCCGGGCTGTTCCTCGCCCGGCCGCTCGCCGTAGCGGGACTCCCGCAGGTCGGGGCCGAGCTCGTCGGCGATCGCCGGCATGGCCTGGGTGCCCGGCCCGGGGTCCTCGCCCCAGCCGGTGTCGGCCGGGCGGGGGTCGTCACCGTGCGCCGGGGACTCGGGGCCGTCCGAGCGCGCCCGCGCCTGCTGGGCGGCGATGGCGGCGAGCGGGTCGTCGCCGAGGTCGGTGACGGGCGTGCCCGACCAGGAGCCGGCGTCGGGGCGGTCGCCGCCGGTGTCGCCACCCGAGCGGAACATCTGGGTGGTGTGCTCGGGCGAGCCGTCGCGGCGCTTGCGCTGCGCCTCGGCCGCCGCCTGGCGGATGCTCTCGGGCAGGCGCTCGTCGTCGCGGCTGAACGCCCAGGTGTTGCCACTGCCGGTGCCCAGGTCGCCGCCCAGGCCGGAGTCGGCGCGCGCGGGGTCGTCGGCGCGCCGGTCGGCTCCCGGGTCGCCGGCGGCGGGGCCGTCGGCGGGGGCGCCGGAGGGGCGGTAGCCCGGCGCGGGAGCGCCGGAATCGTCGTCGGTGGGGATCCGCGAGGAGTAGGGGCGCGACAGTTCGTCGTCGTAGCCGTCGCCGGAGTCGCGCTCGGCGCCGCCGGAGGGCGCACCGGGGTCGGCCGCCGACCGGGCGCCGGTCGCCCACGCGCCGGTGCCCCACTCCGAGGTGCGGCCGTAGTCCTCACCCAGCGGGTCGCCGGACTCCCGCCGCTCCCGCCAGGGCTCGCGGCCCAGCGGGTCGTCGCCGGGGTCGGACGCCGGGCGGGCGCCGGTGTCCCAGGACGCGGCGGAGCGCTCGGCGGCGCCGGACTCCGAGGAGCGGGCGCGGTCGCCGAGGGGGTCGCCCGACTCCGGCGAGCGGGAAGAACGCTCGCCGAAGGGGTCGCCGGACTCGGGCCGGTGCTCGCGCCGGTACGGGTCGTCGCCGAAGCCGCGCTCGGCGCCGCCGGAGGGCGCGCCGAGGTCGGCCGCCGACCGCGCACCGGTCTCCCACGCGCCCGCGCCACGCTCGGTGCGGCCGTAGTCCTCACCCAGCGGATCGGCGGAGTCCCGCCGCTCCCGCCGGGGGTCGTCGGCGAGCGGGTCGCCGCCGCGCCAGGGCGCGCCGGCGGCGGGGTCGGCCGCGTCCGAGGGCGCGCCGAAGTCGGCGCGCGGCCGGCTCCAGCGGTCGGCGGGGTCGTCGGCCCCGGGGCGCGCGAGCGGGTCGCCGCCGTAGGCGGGCCGCTCGCCTGCGTCGGCGCCGTAGGCCGGGCGTTCGCCCGGGGCGCCGGCGGGGTCGCTCAGCGGGTCGCCGTAGGCCGGGGTGTCGGCGCGGAGGCCGCGCTCGGCGCCCCGCTCCGCCTCGGCCGACCGCCGCCGGGAGTCGTCGGCGAACCCGCCCAGGGGGTCGCCACCGTAGGACGGGCGTTCGCCGGCTTCAGCGCCGTAGGACGGACCCTCGCCGGCCTCGCCACCGTAGGACGGACGCTCACCGGCGTCGGCACTGTACGGCGAACGCTCCCCCTGATCACCGCCGTAGGGGCGTTCCCTGGCTTCAGCGCCGTAGGACGGGCGCTCACCGAGGTCAGCGCCATAGGACGGGCGCTCCCCAGCGTCGCCGCCGAAGGCGGGGCGCTCGCCGGGGGCTCCGGTGGCGTCGGCCGCCGCAGGCGGGGTGTGGGGCGAGCCGGGACGGGAGTCCCAGGGGGCGGGGCCGTCGGCGGGCCGGCCGCCGGAGGCCGCCAGGGGGTCGCCGGCCGAGGGCTGGGCAGGGCCGGGCCACTCGCGCGGGGGGGACGCGGGCTCGGTGCGCTCGCCGAAGGCGGGCCGCTCACCGGCGGGTTCGGGGCCGGCGCCGAACGGGGACCGCTCGGCGCCCGCGCCCGGTTCGGCGCGCTCGCCGGCGCCCGGGCGGTCGGCGGGCACACCCGGTGCCGGGCGGTCGCCGAAGGGCGGCCGCTCGGTGTCGGCGGCCGGGGTGTCCCAGGGACGCGGCTCGGCCGCGCCCGAGGGGGAGTCCCACGGACGGGGGTCGGTCTCGCCGGGCGCGGGCAGGCCGGTGCTCGCGAAGGGCGCGGTGTCGGGGCCGTCGGCGGCGGGCCGCCGGTCGGAAGGCCGGCCGGGGCCGGGCTCGCCGACGGAGCCGTCGCGGCCCGGCCACAGCGACTCAGCCGGGCCGCCCGGCGCCTGGTCCGCCCCGCCGCGCACGGTCGAGCCGAAGCCGGGGTAGCCCCCGGTGCCGCCGCCCAGCGCGCTCAGCGGGGAGCCGGGGTCGCCCGGCCGCTCGCCGCCCGGGCGCGGGTAGCCGCCCGTGGGGCCGCCGGGCACGCCGGAGTCGGCACCCGCCGCACCCGGAGCCGGGGCGCCCGGCCGGGGCGCGCCCTCGCCCGGAGCGCCCGCGGCGGCCTGGCCGCCGGTGCCGAGGTCGTAGCCGGCCTCGGCGGGGCCGGGCCGGTCGGCCGGCTGCGCCGGAGCGGCGTAGGGCCGGATCGGCGACGGCTGATCGCCGGTCGGCGGGCCGGGCGGGGCCGGCGGCGCGCCACCGAGGTCGCCCAGCGCCGAAGGGTAGGGCTCCGCCATGCCGGGGCGCTCGCCTCTCAGGCCCGGGTACCCCCCGGTGCTGGGGAAGGTCGGGCGGGGCCGCTCGGGCTCGACCGGTGCCCCCGGCTCCTGGCGGGGCGCCTCGGGCGCGGGCGCGCCGGGCGCACCCGGTGCGCCGCGCTCGGCGTCGTCGCCGCCGTCGGCGTTGTCGCTAAAGGTCTCCTGGTACTGCGCCTGCGACCGGTGGCGGTCGCCGCTCGGCCGGAACCACGATTCCGTGTTCCCCTGCCGGGCGCCGTGTTCGTCGTCGGACGGCACGTACCGCTGTCCCCCGTTGTCCGTCACTGTCTTCGATCTCCCGACCGCGCGTGCGCGCTGATGTCTCCATCCGCATACGAGTATGCCGAGGGTGAAAGACGAACGGCGGCAGTCCACTCCAAAAGGGAGTGGACCACCGCCGCTGCTTCGTCAAGCAATCGATGTCACCGATTGACTCTTCAGGTCACCTGTTGTAGGGACCGAAGTCGTACTCCTCCAGCGGGACGGCCTCGCCCGACCCCTGGCCGAAGGTGTACTCGCTGGGCTCCTCGTAGCCAGCGACCGAGTACATGGACGCCTTGGCCTCCTCGGTCGGCTCCACCCGGATGTTGCGGTACTGCGGCATGCCGGTACCGGCGGGGATGAGCTTACCGATGATGACGTTCTCCTTAAGACCGACCAGGGGGTCGCTCTTGCCGTGGATCGCGTTCTCGGTGAGGACCCGGGTGGTCTCCTGGAAGGAGGCCGCCGACAGCCACGACTCCGTGGCGAGCGACGCCTTGGTGATACCGAGCAGCACCGGGCGGCCGGCCGCCGGCTGGCCGCCTTCGGCCACCACGCGGCGGTTGATGGCCTCGAACTTGGGCCGCTCGACCATCTCGCCGGGCAGCAGCTCGGTGTCGCCGGACTCCAGGATGTTCACCCGCTTGAGCATCTGCCGCACGATGATCTCGATGTGCTTGTCGTGGATCGAGACACCCTGCGACTTGTAGACCTCCTGCACCTCCGACACCAGGTGCTGCTGCACGGCCCGCGGGCCCTGGATGCGCAGCACCTCGTGCGGGTTGATGGCGCCCTGGATCAGCTGCTGGCCGACCTTGACGTGGTCGCCCTCGCCCACGAGGAGCTGGGCCCGCATGGGGACCGGGTAGGCGATCTCGTCGGAGCCGTCGTCGGGCACCAGAATGATCTTGCGGCTCTTCTCGGTGTCCTCGATGCGGATCCGGCCGTCCAGCTCGCTGATGGGGGCCACACCCTTGGGGATGCGGGCCTCGAACAGCTCGGTCACACGCGGCAGGCCGTGGGTGATGTCCTGGCCGGCCGAACCGCCCATGTGGAAGGTCCGCATGGTTAGCTGGGTGCCGGGCTCACCAATGGACTGCGCCGCGATGATGCCGATGGCCTCGCCGACGTCCACCGGCTTGCCGGTGGCCATGGAGCGGCCGTAGCAGGTGCTGCACACGCCGATCTTGGCCTCGCAGGTGAGCGAGCTGCGCACGCGCACCCGCTCCACCCCGTTGGCGACCAGCTTGTCGATGATCGACTCGGAGGTGTCGGTGAGCGCCGGGACGACGACCTTGCCGTCGACCACGACGTCCTCGGCGATGGTACGGCCGAAGCCGGTGTTCTCGACGTTGTGCTTGCGCACCACCACGCCGGCGGCGTTCTTCTCGCCGATCTCGTGCCACAGCGAGCGGTCGGTGCCGCAGTCGATCTCGCGGACGATGACGTCCTGGGCGACGTCGACCAGGCGCCGGGTGAGGTACCCGGAGTCGGCCGTGCGCAGCGCGGTGTCGGCCAGGCCCTTGCGCTGGCCGTGCGTGGAGATGAAGTACTCCAGCACGGACAGGCCCTCGCGGTAGGAGGACTTGATGGGCCGCGGGATGGTCTCGCCCTTGGTGTTGGAGACCAGGCCGCGGATACCGGCGATCTGGCGGACCTGCATGGGGTTGCCTCGGGCACCGGAGTTCACCATCATCCACACCGGGTTGTCGGCGGGAGCGTTGTCCTCCATGTCCTTGGCGACCTCGTTGGTCGCCTTGGTCCAGATCTCCGTGAGCTCCTGGCGGCGCTCGTCGTCGGTGATCAGACCGCGGTCGTACTCGCGCTGGATCTTGTCGGCCTGCCGCTCGTAGCCCTCCAAAATCTCCTCCTTGCGCGGCGGCGCGAGGACGTCGGAGATGCCGATGGTCAGCCCGGACCGGGTGGCCCAGTGGTACCCGGCGTCCTTGAGGGCGTCGAGGGTGGAGGCGACGTGCACCTTGGGGTAGTTCTCGGCCAGCTCGTTGACCAGGGCCGACACCTGCTTCTTGCCGACCTGGTAGTTGACGAACGGGTAGTCCGAGGGCGTGGTCTCGTTGAAGAGGTACCGGCCCAGGGTGGTCTCCAGCACGTAGGGCTGGCCGGGCTCGTGGCCCTCGTCCCAGACCCAGTCGCGCGGCGGCGGGACGTCGCCCTCCACGCGCAGCTTGATCTTGGCCTGAAGGTCGAGTTCGCCCAGGTCGTAGGCCATGATGGCCTCGGCCGGGGTGCGGTAGGCCCGGCCCTCGCCCTTCGCGCCCTCCTTGAGGGTGGTCAGGTAGTACAGGCCGATGATCATGTCCTGGGTGGGCATGGTCACGGGCTTGCCGTCGGAGGGCTTGAGGATGTTGTTGGTGGCCAGCATCAGCAGCCGCGCCTCGGCCTGGGCCTCGGCGGACAGCGGCAGGTGCACGGCCATCTGGTCGCCGTCGAAGTCGGCGTTGAAGGCGGTGCAGACCAGCGGGTGGATCTGGATGGCCTTGCCCTCGACCAACTGCGGCTCGAACGCCTGGATGCCCAGCCGGTGCAGGGTCGGCGCGCGGTTCAGCAGCACCGGGTGCTCGGTGATGACCTCTTCGAGGACGTCCCACACCACGGGGCGGGACCGCTCCACCATCCGCTTGGCGCTCTTGATGTTCTGCGCGTGGTTCAGGTCGACCAGGCGCTTCATCACGAACGGCTTGAACAGCTCCAGCGCCATCTGCTTGGGCAGGCCGCACTGGTGCAGCTTGAGCTGCGGGCCGACCACGATGACCGAACGGCCGGAGTAGTCGACGCGCTTGCCCAGCAGGTTCTGCCGGAACCGGCCCTGCTTGCCCTTGAGCATGTCCGAGAGGGACTTCAGCGGGCGGTTGCCCGGCCCGGTGACCGGGCGGCCGCGGCGGCCGTTGTCGAACAGCGCGTCGACGGCCTCCTGGAGCATCCGCTTCTCGTTGTTGACGATGATCTCGGGCGCGCCGAGGTCCAGCAGCCGCTTGAGGCGGTTGTTGCGGTTGATGACCCGGCGGTAGAGGTCGTTCAGGTCGGAGGTGGCGAACCGGCCGCCGTCGAGCTGCACCATGGGGCGCAGGTCCGGCGGGATGACCGGGATGCAGTCCAGCACCATGCCCATGGGGCTGTTGCGGGTGTTGAGGAACGCCGAGACCACCTTGAGCCGCTTGAGGGCGCGGGCCTTCTTCTGGCCCTTACCGCTGCGGATGGTCTCGCGCAGCCGCTCGGCCTCGGCGTCGAGGTCGAAGTTGGCCAGGCGCTCCTGGATGGCCTGGGCGCCCATGCCGCCGCGGAAGTACTTGCCGAAGCGGTCCCGCATCTCGCGGTAGAGCATCTCGTCGCCCTCGAGGTCCTGGACCTTGAGGTTCTTGAACCGGGTCCAGACCTCTTCGAGGCGGTCGATCTCGCGCTGCACGCGGTCGCGGATCTGCCGCATCTCGCGCTCGGCGGACTCGCGCACCTTGCGGCGGGCGTCGCCCTTGGCGCCCTGCTCCTCCAGCTCTGCGAGGTCGGCCTCGAGCTTCTTGTGGCGCTCCTCCACGGCGGAGTCGCGGCGCTGCTCCAGGTGCTGGCGCTCCACGGAGATGCGGGCCTCCAGGGACTGGAGGTCGCGCTCGCGGGCCTCGGTGTCGACCCAGGTGACCATGTACGCGGCGAAGTAGATGATCTTTTCCAGATCCTTCGGCGCGAGGTCCAGCAGGTAGCCCAGGCGGCTGGGCACACCCTTGAAGTACCAGATGTGGGTCACCGGGGCGGCGAGCTCGATGTGGCCCATGCGCTCACGCCGGACCTTGGCCCGGGTGACCTCGACACCGCAGCGCTCGCAGATGATGCCCTTGAAGCGGACCCGCTTGTACTTACCGCAGTAGCACTCCCAGTCGCGGGTGGGGCCGAAGATCTTCTCGCAGAAGAGCCCGTCCTTTTCCGGCTTGAGGGTGCGGTAGTTGATGGTCTCCGGCTTCTTGACCTCGCCGTGGGACCACTGGCGGATGTCGTCAGCGGTCGCGAGGCCAATTCGCAGCTCGTCGAAGAAGTTGACGTCGAGCACTTAATTCGTCCCCTGCTCTTGAAGATCGCGGAAGTTAGACCTCTTCGACACTGCTCGGCTCGCGCCGCCCCAGGTCGATTCCCAGCTCTTCTGCCGCACGGAAGACGTCCTCGTCCGTATCCCGCATCTCGATGGACATACCGTCACTGGACAGCACCTCCACATTCAGACAGAGCGACTGCATCTCCTTGATGAGCACCTTGAAGGATTCGGGGATGCCCGGTTCGGGGATGTTCTCGCCCTTGACGATCGCCTCGTAGACCTTCACCCGGCCGAGCACGTCGTCGGACTTGATGGTGAGCAGCTCCTGGAGGGCGTAGGCGGCGCCGTAGGCCTCCAGCGCCCACACCTCCATCTCGCCGAAGCGCTGCCCGCCGAACTGCGCCTTTCCACCCAGCGGCTGCTGGGTGATCATCGAGTACGGGCCGGTGGAGCGCGCGTGGATCTTGTCGTCCACGAGGTGGTGGAGCTTGAGGAAGTAGGTGTAGCCGACCGCGATCGGCTCGGCGAACGGCTCGCCGGTGCGGCCGTCGAACAGCCGCGCCTTGCCGAACTCGTTCACCAGCCGGGTGCCGTCCTCGGTGGGCAGGCTGGAGGCCAGCAGACCGCCGATCTCGTCCTCGCGCAGGCCGTCGAACACCGGGGTGGCGACCTTGGTGCCCGGCGGGATGTCGGCGGCGCCGATCTCGCGCATGGCCTGCTTCCATGGCTCGTCGTCGCCTTCGACCCGCCACCCGTTCTGGGCCAGCCAGCCCAGGTGGATCTCCAGGATCTGCCCGACGTTCATGCGGCCGGGCACGCCCAGCGGGTTCAGCACGATGTCGACGGGGGTGCCGTCCTCCATGAACGGCATGTCCTCCTGCGGCAGGATCTTGGCGATGACGCCCTTGTTGCCGTGGCGGCCGGCGAGCTTGTCGCCGTCGGTGATCTTGCGCTTCTGCGCGACGTAGACGCGCACCAGCTCGTTGACACCGGGCGGCAGCTCGTCGCCGTCCTCGCGGCTGAAGACGCGCACGCCGATGACCTTGCCGGACTCGCCGTGGGGCACCTTCAGCGAGGTGTCGCGGACCTCGCGCGCCTTCTCGCCGAAGATGGCGCGCAGCAGCCGCTCCTCGGGGGTCAGCTCGGTCTCGCCCTTGGGCGTGACCTTGCCGACCAGGATGTCGCCGTCGATGACCTCGGCGCCGATGCGGATGATGCCGCGGTCGTCGAGGTCGGCCAGGACCTCCTCGCTGACGTTGGGGATCTCGCGGGTGATCTCCTCGGGGCCCAGCTTGGTGTCGCGGGCGTCGACCTCGTGCTCCTCGATGTGGATCGAGGAGAGGACGTCGTCCTGGACCAGCCGCTGGGACAGCACGATGGCGTCCTCGTAGTTGTGGCCCTCCCACGACATGTAGGCCACGAGCAGGTTCTTGCCCAGCGACATCTCGCCCTTGTCGGTGGAGGGGCCGTCGGCGAGGACCTGGTTCTCCTCGACGCGCTGGCCCTCGTCGACGATGGGGCGCTGGTTGAAGCAGGTGCCCTGGTTGCTGCGGCGGAACTTGCCCAGCCGGTAGGTCTTGCGGGTGCCGTCGTCGGCCATCACGGTGATGTAGTCGCCGGTGACGTCCTCGACCACGCCGGCCTTCTCGGCGAGGATGACGTCGCCGGCGTCGGTGGCCGCGCGGTACTCCATGCCGGTGCCCACCAGCGGGGCCTCGGCGCGCAGCAGCGGCACCGCCTGGCGCTGCATGTTGGAGCCCATGAGGGCGCGGTTGGCGTCGTCGTGCTCCAGGAACGGGATCATGGCCGTGGCCACCGACACCATCTGGCGCGGCGAGACGTCCATGTACTCGACCTCGGCCGCGGCGACGGCCTCGAACTCCCCGCCCTTGCGGCGGACCAGCACCCGGGACTCGGTGAAGACGCCGTCAGGACCGACAGGCGTGTTCGCCTGGGCGATGACGAAGCGGTCCTCCTCGTCGGCGGTGAGGTAGACGACCTCGTCGGTGATGCGACCGTCGACCACCTTGCGGTAGGGGGTCTCGATGAAGCCGAAGGAGTTGACGCGGGCGTAGCCGGCCAGCGAGCCGATCAGGCCGATGTTGGGGCCCTCAGGGGTCTCGATGGGGCACATGCGGCCGTAGTGCGACGGGTGGACGTCGCGGACCTCGAACCCGGCGCGCTCGCGGGACAGACCGCCCGGACCCAGCGCCGAGAGGCGGCGCTTGTTGGTCAGGCCCGCCAGCGGGTTGGTCTGGTCCATGAACTGCGACATCTGGCTGGTGCCGAAGAACTCCTTGATGGAGGCGACGACCGGCCGGATGTTGATCAAAGTCTGCGGCGTGATGGCCTCGACGTCCTGGGTGGTCATGCGCTCGCGGACCACGCGCTCCATGCGCGCCAGGCCCAGGCGCACCTGGTTCTGGATCAGCTCGCCCACGGTCCGCACGCGGCGGTTGCCGAAGTGGTCGATGTCGTCGGTCTCGATCGGCCGCGAGCCCAGGGGGGTCTGCAACTCGGTCTCGCCGGCGTGCAGGCGCACCAGGTAGTCGATCGTGGCGACGATGTCGTCCTCGGTCAGCGTGCCCTGGGTGAACTCCGCCTCAAGCCCGAGCTTCTTGTTGATCTTGTAGCGGCCGACCTTGGCGAGGTCGTAGCGCTTGGGGTTGAAGTAGAGGTTCTCCAGCAGCGCCTGCGCGGACTCCTTGGTCGGCGGCTCGCCGGGGCGCAGCTTGCGGTAGATGTCCAGCAGCGCGTCGTCGGTGCCGGCGGTGGGGTCCTTCTCAAGGGTGTTGCGGATGGACTCGTAGGCGCCGAAGCGCTCCAGGATCTGGTCGGTGGTCCAGCCCAGCGCCTTGAGCAGGACGGTGACGCCCTGCTTGCGCTTGCGGTCGATGCGGACGCCGACGAAGTCGCGCTTGTCGACCTCGAACTCCAGCCACGCCCCGCGCGAGGGGATGACCTTGCAGCCGTAGAGGTCCTTGTCAGAGGTCTTGTCGACCTGGCGGTCGAAGTACACACCCGGGGAACGCACAAGCTGCGACACCACGACGCGCTCGGTGCCGTTGACGATGAACGTGCCCTTGACGGTCATGAGCGGGAAGTCGCCCATGAAGACCGTCTGGCTCTTGATCTCACCGGTGTCGTTGTTGATGAACTCCGCCGTGACGAACATCGGGGCGGAGTAGGTCATGTCCTTGTCCTTGCACTCCTCTTCGGAGTACTTGGGCGGCTCGAACCGGTGGTCGCGGAACGAGAGCGACATCGTGCCGGAGAAGTCCTCGATGGGACTGATCTCCTCGAAGATCTCCTCGAGACCGGACTGCTCCGGAACGTCCTTGCGGCCGGCGTTACGAGCCGCCTCGACTCGGGCCCGCCACTTCTCGTTGCCGAGCAGCCAGTCGAACGACTCGGTCTGCAAGGCCAGAAGGTTGGGGACTTCGAGTGGTTCCTGAATGCGGGCGAAGGAAACGCGGTTCGGACCAAGGGCGTTAGCGGAGGCGTTGCGCGAGGCTGCCAACAGGGGTCCTTCCGAAGGCTTGTGGCGGTTGATGCGCGCGCACGCCGGACGATCCGTCACTGTCAGGTCGAAGTCCCGCCGACGTGGGATCGGTCGGGTCTCGTGTGAGACGTACGGTGGGGTCCGGAAAAGCCGAGATACCTCGGAATCCGGACACGGAGCACGGACACCGGCACACGGATCGTCAATGGGCAGCGCAAAAGGGCAGTGTAGCCGAATACTACACCGCTGTCCAACCACAGGCCCCCGAGTCAGTCACGACACCACGCAGCATCGCCCCAACGGCCGGATCCGTCAAGCCCGAGCCCGGGGCAGCGGGCCATTCCAGCGCCGTGAGAGGTCCCACAGCCGAAACGGGGTGTGAGAGCCCCGACAAGCGGGAAAGTATCTTCGACCCGCAGGGTGTCGCGATGCGCTCCTTCACCGGGGTTCCGCGCTCCCCACGCCCGTGTGCCGACGCCCCGCCGATCCGCCCCGCGCCTCGTGCGCCGCCCCGGCGGCCCCGCCCGCCGCCGCGGCCCCCGGCCGCTCCCCCACTCTCGCACGGCCCCCGCGCGCCCGCGCAGCGGCCACGCCGCCCGGCCCGTCCCCCGCGCCGGCCGACTCCGGGCGCACCGCCTCCGCCGAGGAGCAGACGGCCCGTAAGGCGCCGGCGGCCCGGCTCGGCCCGCGGAACCCCGGACCCGACCGAACGCGGCCGGACACGGCCGGACGCCGCCGGACATGACGGAGGGCGGCCATCCGCGCGGGATGGCCGCCCTCCGGAGTCGGCGACCTGGCCGGGCCGCGCACGCGGCCCGAAGAGGGAACCTACTTCAGGGTGACGGTGGCGCCGGCGCCCTCAAGGGTGTCCTTGGCCTTCTCCGCGGTCTCCTTGTTGACGCCCTCCAGCAGCGGCTTGGGGGCGTTGTCGACCAGGTCCTTGGCCTCCTTGAGGCCCAGGCTGGTGAGGCTGCGGACCTCCTTGATGACCTGGATCTTCTTGTCGCCGGCGGCCTCGAGGATGACGTCGAACTCGTCCTTCTCCGGCTCCTCCTCGCCACCGGCGGCGCCACCGCCGGCGGCGGGGGCGGCCACCATCGCGGCCGGGGCGGCGGCGGTGACGTCGAACTTGCTCTCGAACTCCTTGACGAACTCGGACAGCTCGAGAAGGGTCATCTCCTCGAAGGCGCTGAGGAGCTCTTCGGTGCTGAGCTTCGCCATGATCGCGATCTCTCTTTCTCTTCCGGAACGTGCGCCGGGCGGCGCCGTACCGAGCATGGGGACACCGGCGCGGGCACGCCGGCGGGGTCAGGTGTGTTCCTAGCCCTCTTCGGCGCGCTTGTCGGCCAGCGCCTGAGCGAGCCGCACGGCCTTGGACGGCAGTGCCTGGAACAGCGCGGCGGCCTGGCCCTGCTTGGCCTTCAGCGCACCGGCCAGCTTCGCGAGGAGAACCTCGCGGGACTCAAGGTCGGCCAGTTGGGTGATCTGCTCGGGGCTCATCGCACGGCCGTCGATGACACCGCCCTTGATCACCAGGGGCGCGTTCGCCTTCGAGAAGTCACGCAGGCCCTTGGCGGCCTCGACCACGTCCCCGCGGACGAAGGCGATGGCCGAGGGGCCCTCGAACAGGTCCATGACCTGGTCGTCCAGACCGGCCTCGGTGGCCGCGATCTTGCTCAGCGTGTTCTTGACGATGCGGAAGCGCGCGTTCTGGCCGAGGCTGCGGCGCAGTTCGGTGATCTGCGCGACGCTGAGCCCCCGGTATTCGGTCAGCACGGCGCCCTGAGAGCTCTCGAACTCCTCCTTGAGCTCGGCGACCGCGGCGACCTTGTCCGGCCTCGCCATGGGACTCCTTCCAACTGTGATCGCCGGTCGCGAAGGCCGAGGCGAATGGAAGGGCACGAGGCAGCAAAAAAGCCCCGGCGCAGGGCACGGGGCGCTGACGGGCCGCACCGCCAACGGCGGATCGGCCATCACGACTTCGCACACCTGCGCGGGCCGCCCATTCGCATGGGTCCTTCGGCCACCCTTCGGGTGGCGACCGGCGGTCTTCGGCGTCTCCCATCGTAACCGATGAACAGTACCCGCGCGAACGGCGGCGGAAACGCCCCGGCGCACCGGTGCCCCCGCCGGCCCCGCGCGTCCCAGAGGCCCCGAAACGGCCGCGGCGCCCCGGATCCGAGCGGATCCGGGGCGCCGGGCGCGGGCGTTCGCGTCAGCCGACCGCCGTCAGGCGGCGACGGGCCGGGTGACGTTGGGGTCGACCGGGATGCCGGGGCCCATCGTGGTGGTCAGGGTGGCCTTCTTGATGTAGCGGCCCTTGGCGGCGGACGGCTTGAGGCGCAGCACCTCGTCCAGCGCGGCGCTGTAGTTCTCGACCAACTGGGCCTCGGAGAACGACAGCTTGCCGATGATGAAGTGCAGGTTGCCGTGCCGGTCGACACGGAACTCGATCTTGCCGCCCTTGATCTCGGTCACGGCCTTGGCGACGTCGGGGGTGACGGTGCCGGTCTTGGGGTTGGGCATGAGGCCGCGCGGGCCCAGGACCCGGCCCAGGCGGCCGACCTTGCCCATGAGGTCGGGGGTGGCCACGACCGCGTCGAAGTCCAGGAAGCCCTTCTGGATCTCCTCGACCAGGTCGTCGTCGCCGACGAAGTCGGCGCCCGCCTCGCGCGCCTGCTCGGCACGCTCACCGGTGGCGAAGACCAGGACCCGGGCGGTCTTGCCGGTGCCGTGCGGCAGGTTCACGGTGCCGCGGACCATCTGGTCGGCCTTGCGGGGGTCGACACCCAGCCGCAGGGCGACCTCGACGGTCGCGTCGAACTTCACGACGCTGGTCTCCTTGGCGAGCTTGACGGCCTCGACGGGCGCGTAGAGCTTGCTGCGGTCGACCAGGTCGCTGGCCTTGCGGTAGTTCTTACTGCGCTGCACGTACTTCTCCTGACGAGAGCTGTGGTGGGGGCCAGCGCGCGGCCCTTCCACGGTTGACTCGGATGGCTGCGACGGCCGCCGGGCGGCCGGCGGACTACTTGACCTCGATGCCCATCGAGCGGGCGGTGCCGGCGACGATCTTTGCGGCGGCCTCGATGTCGTCGGTGTTGAGGTCGGGCAGCTTGGTCTGCGCGATCTCGCGGACCTGGTCCATGGTCACCGTGCCGGCCACCTGGCGGCTGGGGTCGGTGCTGCCCTTGTCCAGGCCGGCGGCCTTGAGGATCAGCTTGGGCGCCGGCGGCGTCTTGGTGACGAAGCTGAAGGAGCGGTCCTCGAAGATGGTGATCTCGACGGGGATGACGCTTCCGCGCTGGGACTCCGTGGCGGCGTTGTACTGCTTGCAGAAGTCCATGATGTTGACGCCGTGCGGACCGAGGGCGGTACCCACGGGCGGCGCCGGGGTCGCCTGGCCGGCGGGGAGCTGCACCTTGACCAGGGCGGCGATCTTCTTCTTCGGAGGCATATCGGGTCCTTTGCCTGATCTGCTGTGTGTGCTGGATCCCGGTGTGGGTGCCAGGGGCGCACCGAAACAGGGCGGTGCGCGCGGCGTCCGCGCCGAGGCGGGCCACACCCGCGCCGGGATCCGCGCACAGGCGTGGGGGGCGCCCCGGGTGCCGGGGCGCGACGGGTCGGCTCCGCGAACGGGCCAACCCGTCAAGTCTACGCGCCGCCACGGGGCGGCGGGTCGGCCCCGGCCGCCGGGCGGGCGGCGGGGCCGGCGGCGCCGCGTGGGCGCTAGATCTTGGAGACCTGGTTGAACGCCAGCTCGACCGGGGTCTCGCGGCCGAAGATCGAAACCAGCACCTTGAGCTTCTGGGTGTCGGGGTTGATCTCGCTGACCGTGGCGGGCAGCGTGGCGAACGGGCCCTCCATGACGGTGACGGACTCGCCGACCTCGTAGGCGACGTCGGAGCGGGCCTCGGCCTTCTCCTTGCGCTCCTGCTCGGGCAGCTCCTCGGGCTCGGGCGCAAGCAGGCCGGCGACCTCCTGGAGGCTCAGCGGGGCGGGCCGGTTGGACAGCCCCACGAACCCGGTGACCCCGGGGGTGTTGCGGATGGCGGCCCAGGACTCGTCGGTCAGCTCCATGCGCACCAGCACGTAGCCGGGCAGGACCTTCTCGGTGACCTGCTGCCGCTTGCCGCTCTTGACCTCGGTGACCTCCTGGGTGGGCACCTCGACCTGGAAGATGTACTCCTCCATGTTGAGCGACTGGGTGCGGCTCTCGACGTTGGCCTTCACGCGGTTCTCGTAACCGGCGTAGGTGTGCACGACGTACCAGTCGCCGGGAAGCAGCAGCAGTTCCTGCTTGAACTCCTCGACGGGGTCGACGCGCGGCGCCTCCTCGGCCTCGGCGTCGGCGGCGTCGCCCTCGGGCTCGCCGCCCTCGGCGGGCTCGGCCTCGGGACCGGCCGCGGGCTTGTCGCCCTCGGCGGCCTCGGCCTGGGCGAGCTCGGGCTCCTCGGCGGACTCCGCGTACTCGGCGCGCCGGCCGGCGTCATCCTCCGACGACTGATCCAGCTCCTCGTCGGGGAGGTCGCCAGGGGTCAGTGGGGACTCGGACACGGCTGCTCTTTCTCTCGTCGGTTACGCGCTGCAAGGCGCGGCAGGATGCCGCGCCGAGGCAGGTTACTGCCAGCTTACGGGCTCGGTGGACGAGCCGGGACCAGGCGAGGGGCCGCGCCGCTACTGCGGGGCGCCCGCCGCGGGGTCCGGGCTGAACTGGCCGTAGAGCCAGGTGACGGCCTCACCGAAGCCGAAGTCCAGCAGCGAGACGTAACCGACCATGATGAGGACGAACACGATGACGACGATCGTGTAGGTGATCAGCTCGCGGCGCGTGGGCCAGCGGACCTTGCGGAGTTCGCCGACGACCTCCTTGGTGAAGGTCACCGGACCCGTGCGACGCTTGCGCTCCTTCTCGGGCTTTGCGTCGGCGTCAGTCTGTGTCACCTGAGGTCCTTAGGAGTCGGTTCGGCTGACCTGCTTCCGGCGGAAACTGCCTCGATCTGAAGGTGAGACCCAGTTGTCCTTGCAGGGCAGGAGGGACTCGAACCCCCAACCGCCGGTTTTGGAGACCGGTGCTCTACCAATTGAGCCACTGCCCTTCGCGGGTACCGCGTTGGTTACCCCACCTTAGCCGCAGACCGCGACCGCGCGCACCGCACAGCGAGCCGGTGCCGCGATTGGGGTCCAGACCATCGGCTGGACGAGTCTATGCCCTATCGCGGCCCCGGACCAACCCGAAAAAACCGGGGGCGCCGCCCGCCGCCCGCGCGGATAAGGAGTGGCGCCCTCGTGCAAGCATGGGGAACATGACTGACCGACCTCGTATCTCCGCACGTATCGGCGGCATCTCCGAGTCGGCGACCCTCGCCGTCGACGCCAAGGCCAAGGCCATGAAGGCGGCGGGGCGCCCCGTGATCGGCTTCGGCGCCGGGGAGCCCGACTTCCCCACGCCCGACTACATCGTCGAGGCGGCGGTGAAGGCCGCCCGCGAGCCCCGCTTCCACCGCTACACGCCCGCCGGCGGACTGCCGGAGCTGAAGGAGGCGCTGGCGGCCAAGACGCTGCGCGACTCCGGCTACCGCGTGGAGCCCGCCCAGATCCTGGTCACCAACGGCGGCAAGCAGGCGATCTACGAGACCTTCGCCACACTGCTGGACCCGGGTGACGAGGTCATCGTCATCGCCCCGTACTGGACCACCTACCCGGAGTCCATCAAGCTGGCCGGCGGGGTGCCGCGCTACGTGGTCACCGACGAGTCCACCGGCTACCTGGCCTCGGTCGCCGACCTGGAGGCGGCGCGCACCGAGCGCACCAAGCTGCTGGTGTTCGTCTCGCCGTCCAACCCCACGGGCGCGGTCTACACCCCCGAGCAGGTCCGCGAGGTCGGCCGGTGGGCCGCCGAGCACGGCCTGTGGGTGCTCACCGACGAGATCTACGAGCACCTGGTCTACGGCGAGGCGCGGTTCAGCTCGCTGCCGGTGGAGGTGCCCGAGATCGCCGACCGCACGGTGATCGTCAACGGCGTCGCCAAGACCTACGCCATGACCGGCTGGCGCGTGGGATGGATCGTGGGCCCCAAGGACGTCGTCAAGGCGGCCGGCAACCTCCAGTCGCACGCCACCTCCAACGTCGCCAACGTGTCGCAGGCGGCGGCGCTGGCGGCGGTCTCGGGCGACCTGGCGGCCGTGGCCGAGATGCGCGCCGCCTTCGACCGGCGCCGGCAGACCATCGTGCGCATGCTCAACGAGATCCCCGGCGTGCTGTGCCCCGAGCCCCAGGGCGCGTTCTACGCCTACCCCTCGGTCAAGGACCTGCTGGGCCGGGAGATCCGCGGCCGCCGCCCGCAGACCTCCGCCGAGCTGGCCGATCTGATCCTGGAGCAGGCCGAGGTGGCGGTGGTGCCCGGCGAGGCGTTCGGCACCCCCGGCTACTTGCGGCTGTCCTACGCGCTGGGCGACTCCGACCTCGCCGAGGGCGTGGGCCGCATCCACAAGCTGATCACCGAGGCCGAGTAGCGCGCGGCGGCCGACCGCCGCCGCTGCCGCCAGGCGGCATCTTCGCACCCCCAGGGGCGCCCGGACCGGGCGCCCCTTCGGCGTCGTGGGGGCCGCGCCGCGCGCGCCGGCGGGCGCCCGGGGATCGCCGCGTGCCCCGCGCCACAAGGGTTTTCGGGGGAGGTCCGGGCGGCGCGGGGGCAGGTGAGGCACCCTTGGGACATGGAACGTCCGATATCCCGTCTGCCCAAGGCCCACCTGCACCTGCACTTCACGGGTTCCATGCGGCATCCCACCCTGGTCGACCTCGCCGAGAGCACCGGGACGCACCTGCCCAACGCGCTGGTCACCGACTGGCCGCCGCGGCTGAGAGCCACCGACGAGCGGGGGTGGTTCCGCTTCCAGCGGCTCTACGACATCGCCCGCTCGGTGCTGCGCACCCCGGAGAGCATCCACCGGCTGGTGCGCGAGGCGGCCGAGGACGACCGCGCGGCGGGCGCCGGCTGGACGGAGATCCAGGTGGACCCCAGCGGCTACGCCGGCCACTTCGACGGCCTGACCGCCACCCTGGAGCTGGTCCTGGACGCCGTGCGCGCGGCCGAGCGCGCCACCGGACTGCGCATGGGCGTGATGGTCGCGGCCAACCGCACCCGCCACCCCATGGACGCCCGCGCGCTGGCGCGGCTGGCCGCCCAGTTCGCGGGTCGTGGCGTGGTGTCCTTCGGGCTGAGCAACGACGAGCGGCGCGGCCGCGCGCTGGAGTTCGAGGGCGCGTTCCGGATCGCCCGGCGGGCCGGGCTGCTGTCCACCCCGCACGGCGGCGAACTCCAGGGGCCGCGCAGCGTGCGCGAGTGCCTGGACGAGCTGGCCGCCGACCGCGTGGGCCACGGCGTGCGGGCGGTGGAGGACCCCTACCTGGTGGAGCGGATCGCCACCCAGGGCGTGACGCTGGAGGTGTGCCCCACCTCCAACGTGGGTCTGGGGGTGGTGGACCGCCTGGAGCAGGTGCCGCTGCGCCGGCTGTTCGACGCGGGCGCGCCGATCGCGCTGGGCACCGACGACCCCCTGCTGTTCGGGCCGCGCCTGGCCGAGCAGTACCGGATCGCGCGCGAGGTGTTCGGGTTCACCGACCCCGAGCTGGCGGAGCTGGCGCGGATGTCGATCCGCGGGTCGGGCGCGCCGGACTGGCTGAAGAAGGAGCTGCTGGGCGGCGTGGACGCGTGGCTGGCGGCCCCGCCCGAGGACGCCGGCGGCACGGGCGGCTGCGGCGGGGCGGACGAGGCCGGCGGGGGCGGCGCGGCGCCGGCCTGAGCGGGCGCCGCGCGCGGGGCGGCCCGGATCAGCCGGTCACCGCGAGCACGCCCTGGACCAGCATGGCGCCGCCGGCCAGGAAGAACAGCACGGCCGCGCCGATCTTGATGGCGCGCTCGGGCAGCCGCTTGCCCACCACGGCCGCCAGCGCGATGGCGAGCGCGTCGGCGGCGACCATCCCGGCCGTCGAGCCGATCCACACCGGCAGCCAGTCGTACTGGGTGCCCACGGTGATGGTGGCGAGCATGGTCTTGTCGCCCAGTTCGGCCACGAAGAACACCGCCGCCACGGTGATCAGCCCGGAGCGGATGCGCCGGGAGGCGGCGCGCGCCTCGTCCTTGTCGGTCAGCTCGTCGCCGATGAGGGTCCATACGCCGAACACGACGAACGCGACGCCCGCGATGAGGGTCAGCCAGTCGGTGGGCAGGGCCAGGCCGAGCACCTCGGCGATGAACACGCTGAGGCCGTGCACGGCGAAGGTGGCGATGGTGATGCCGAGGAGGACGGTGGCGGCGCGGTAGCGGCTCGCCAGCGACATCGCGACGAGTTGGGTCTTGTCCCCCATTTCGGCGATGAATACGGCGGCGGCGCTGATCGCGGCGGCGGAAAGGAATCCCATGGGGTCTCCGTCTGCGTGAAACCAGGCGGATACGGCTCCGGCCCGGACGAATACGACTGCCAGGCCGAAGGTCTCGTCCGCCTCGCCCGGGGGCGTCGGCTCACGCGACCGGGCAGGTGGAGGGCACCGCCAGTGTGTCGACCGCGTGGATCGGGGACTACTCCCCCTCGACGAATTCGATATTAGCAGCGCAATTTCCAGACGCAATTCCTGGGCGATCCGATGTGTTTGCCGACGCGCGGCGAATAACGGAGTTCGGCGCGCCGAAGAAAAAAGGTCGGCATTCTCTGGGGGCGCGGCGCCCGGATTCGGGCGGGTTCGCCGGGCGCGGAGGAGCATCCGGGGCGGCGGTGGGGGCGGGCGCGCGCGGCGGCGCCGCCGGGCGGGCGACCGGACGCGAAACAGGCGGGCGCCGGGCCGGGCGGGGGCAGGTGGTCCCGCAAGCGCGGGAGCGCGGCACCGCCAGGGGACGAGCGCGAGACCCGGGAGCCCGCGCGCACCGGAGCAGGGCGCGGCCAGGCACCGGGCCGACCGCCGGAACCGGCTGCCTCAGTCGGCGCCGGCGCTGAAAGCGGCCTACAGCGACACGCCCACCATGACCGGCTCGTTGACCAGGGTCACCCCGAACGCCTTGGCCACCCCGGCGCGGACCTCGCGGGCCAGGCTGAGCAGGTCGGCGGTGGTGGCGCCGCCGGGGTTGGTGAGGGCCAGGGTGTGCTTGGTGGAGATGCGGGCGGGCGAGCCGTGGCCGCGGGCGAACCCGGCGCGGTCGATTAGCCAGGCCGCCGACAGCTTCACGCGGCCGTCGGGGCCGGGGTGCGCGGGCGGCTGGACGTCGGGGCCGAGCAGGTCGGCGGCGCGCCGGGTGAACTCGGCGTAGTCCTCGGGGTCCAGCACCGGGTTGGTGAAGAACGATCCCGCGCTGCGGGTGTCGGGGTCGTCGGGGTCGAGCACCATGCCCTTGCCCCGCCGCAGCTCCAGCACCGTCGCGCGCGCCTCGGCCAGCGGCACCCGGGCGCCCGCCTCGGTGCCGAGCGCGCGGGCGACCTCGGCGTAGCGGATGGGCCGGCTCAGCGGGGAGCGGGTCAGCTCGAACACGACCTCGCACACCACGTGGCGGTCGGCGCCCTTGAAGACGCTGTCGCGGTAGGCGAACCCGCACTCGGCGTTGGTCAGGGTGCGGCGCTCGCCGGTGCGGCGGTCATAGACCAGCACCTCGGCGATGGTCTGGCTGACCTCCTGGCCGTAGGCGCCCACGTTCTGGATGGGGGTGGCGCCCACCCGGCCGGGGATCCCCGACAGGAACTCCACGCCGCTCAGCCCTTCGGCGACGACCCGCTGGACCAGGGGGTCCCAGTGCACGCCGGCCGCCGCGCGCACGCGCACGCGGTCGCCGCCGGCCTCGGTGAACTCCACGGCCTGGGAGTCGGCGTGCACGACCGTGCCGGGGAAGCCGTCGTCGGAGACCACGAGGTTGCTGCCGCCGCCCAGCACGAGCAGGGGCTCGCCGGCGGACTCGGCCTCGGCGACCGCCGCGACCAGTTCGTCGGTGTCGCGCGCGACGCGCAGCCGCGCGGCCGGACCGCCCAGGCGCAGGGTGGTGTAGTCGGCCAGCGGGACGCCGGTCAGGACGGGCGCGGAGTCGGCGGGACCGGGACGGGACACGGGCAACCTCTGCGGTAGGGGCCGGGCCGGGGCCGCCGGGCGGCTGCTTGCGCCGCGCGGCGGCCCGCGCGGTCAGGCCAGGCGGACGACGGCGGTGGAGCGGGCCAGGACCTTGGCGCCGCCGGAGCGGGCGGTCAGGGCGACGCGCACCAGGTTGCCGTCGAGCTTCTCCTTGACGACGCCGCTGACGGTGATCTCGGCGCCGGTGTCGTCGTCGGGCACCACCACGGGCGCCGAGAAGCGCACCTTGTACTCGACCAGGGCGCCGGGGTCGCCGGCCCAGTCGGTGACCAGGCGACCGGCCTGGGCCATGGTGAACATGCCGTGGGCGATCACGTTGGGCAGGCCCACCGACTTGGCGGTGCGCTCGCTCCAGTGGATCGGGTTGAAGTCGCCGGAGGCGCCGGCGTAGCGGACGAGGTCGACCCGGCGCACCGGGAAGGCGCGCTCGGGGATCTCGGTGCCGACCTCGACGTCGCCGTAGGCGATGGCGGCGGTCATACGGCGCTCCCCTCCTGGGCGGCGGTGCTCGCGGCCGGCGCGGCCGCGGCGGCGCCCCCGCGCACGACCAGCATGTTGACGGCGGTCACCACGTGCTCGCCCTCGACGGTGCGCATCTCGCTTTCGAGGGTGATCAGCTCGTTGCCGCCCAGGGCCGAGACGGAGGCCACGCGGGTGAGGGTCTCGACGACGTCGCCGGCGCGCAGCGGGCGCCGGTAGGCGAAGCTCTGGTCGCCGTGGACCACCATCGAGAAGTCGATCCCGAGTTCGGGGTCGACCACCGCCTGCGACATGCCCTCCATGCCCATGATGACCGGGAAGGTCGGGGGCGCGATGACGTCGGGGTGTCCGTGGGCACGGGCGGCGTCGGCGTCGGTGTAGACCGGGCTGGTGTCGCCGATCGCCTCGGCGAACTCCCGGATCTTGCCCCGGGTCACCTCATAGGGCTGCGGGGACCGGTACTCCCGGCCCACCAGGTCGCGGTTGATCGCCATCGGCTCCCTCTCACCTGCGTTGTCCGGCCGCGTGCCGCGGGCGAGTCACACACTAGTGGCCCAGCGAGCCGGATCGCTCACTGGGCTGGGGACCACGCGCCGGTGCGGCCTCGCGCCCGGGCACCGGACCCGCGGGGCGCCGGGGACGGCGCGGCCTGCTAGCGGGTCTCGCGGTGCTCGCGGTGCTGACGGCAGTTCGGGCAGAACTTCTTCAGCGCCAGGCGGTCGGGGTTGTTCCGCCGGTTCTTGCGCGTGATGTAGTTACGGTGCTTGCACTCCTGGCAGGCCAGGGTGATCTTCGGCCTGACGTCGGTGGTAGCCACGTCGGAGTGCCTTTCTCACGGGAAACAACGGGACACAACTGCACGCCCACGCGCCCGCCCGGGGACCGGGCGGGGGGACGGTGCCCCGAGGACGGGACGACCGAAGGCGTGGGCAGTAGCGGAGGCCGGACTCGAACCGACGACACAACGATTATGAGCCGTTTGCTCTACCAACTGAGCTACTCCGCCGCGGACCGGGTTGGGGCGGCCCTGGAAGCCAGGGTACCGGAACCCGGACAGGCCGGAGAACAAGGTTTCTCCGGTCGTATACCACCTGAGTGGTCCGGAACCTCAATCAAGTGGTGGAGCCCCTTTACGGAATCGAACCGTAGACCTTCTCCTTACCATGGAGACGCTCTGCCGACTGAGCTAAAGGGGCGCGCATCTGCGGTTTCGGCCCCTGGGGGCTTTCCGCCGCTCGCGTTGATGTTGACTATACAGGGCTTCGGGGGTGCTCTGCCAAATCGGATACCGGGCGCCCGCGCCCGCTCATCCGGCGCCCCGCAGCGGGTCCGCCTGCGGCGCCCCCCACGGGCCGGGCGCGCCCGGCGGCGCGGCCGGTCCCCCCGACCCGGCGGCGCCCCCGCCGGTGCGGTCGGTGTCGGCCACCCACACGTTGGACATGGCGTCGCGCTGGATGCGCCGGATGTCGGCGGGCAGCCCGAGCCGGTGCAGGGCGTCGGGCAGCCGGGTGTCGTGGGTGAACACCACGAGCTGGCGGTGGCGCCCCACCTCGGCCAGCACCGCCGACAGCCCCTCGACCGTCTCGGTGTCCATGGCCTGCACCGGGTCGTCCAGCAGCAGGAACCCGAACGGGTTGTCGGGCACCAGCGTGCGCGGCAGGCAGATCGACAGCGCCAGCGCCTGGAACTCGCCCTGGCTGAGCAGGCCGGGCGAGGTGCCCTCGCCCTCCACGCCGTCCACGGCGACGTCCACGGCCACCCGGCGGCGGGCGCCCCGGCCCACCAGGCGCAGCGCCTCCAGGTCGATGCGGCGCTCCTGGCGCAGCCGCTGCCACACGTGCTCGGCCTGGGCCGCCAGCGGGCGCAGCCGCTCGGCGCGGATCTCGCGGGCGATCCCGGTGAACCACTCCAGCGCCTGCTCGGCCGGGCGCAGGGCCTCGCGCGCCGCCGTGGCCGCGCGGGCGTCCGCCACCCAGGCCGCCAGTTGGTCGGCGAGGTCGGACCAGCCGTCGGTGGGGTCGTCCAACTGCTCCCCGGCGGCCTTGCGGGCGGCCACGGCGGTGGCGCGCAGCCGCCGCCCCACGGTCTCGATGTGCTCGGCGAGCTGCGTGAGGTCGGTGATCTCCATGCCGGCCTCCCACTCGGCCCACACCCGGCCCAGCTCGGAGTCGGGCGGCAGCCAGGCCGGCATCGGGGCCATCAGGAATCGGGCCTGGTCGCGGGCGCTGTCGGCGCGCTCGTAGGCGGCGGCCGCGCCCGCCGCCGCCGGCTCCAGGCGGCGGATCTCGGCCTCGGCGCGGCGCACCCAGTCGCCACCCAGGGCGCCGCCGGCCCCGCAGGTGGGGCAGTCGGTCTCGGCGGGGTGGCGGCGGTGGTGCTCCAGCGCCCGGCGCAGCAGGTCGGCCACGCCGCGCGCGCGGTCGCCCTTGGTGCCGGCGGCCATGGCCAGCTCCATGGCGGCGCCGCGCAGCTCGTTGACGACGTCGGTGAGCAGGGCGCGCTCGGGCACCGACAGCCGGCGCAGGCGGCGCAGCACCAGGTGCTGTGCGGGGTCGGCCGGGCCGTCGTCGGCGGCGATCTGGGCCAGCCGGTCCAGGTCGATGGCGGGCGCGGTGAGGAGCTGGGCGGCCAGCGCGGCGCGGCGGTCGGTGGAGGCGCGCAGCCGCTCCAGCAGGTAGCCGTGCTCGCGGCCGGGCCGGTCGCGCCGCTTGGCGTAGCCGTCGCAGGCGCGGGCCAGGCGGCGCTCGGCCTCGGTGAGGTCGGTCAGGCCCAGCAGCGCGGTGAGGGTGTCGTACAGCTCGGCGGCGCGCCCGGTGACGGCGCGGCCGAGTTCGTCGTAGGACAGGAACGGCCGGTAGCGGGACAGCTCGGGGTCCCAGCCCATGCTGCGCAGCGGCACGGCGGCGCCGTCGGGGCCGACCACCTCGCCGCGGGCCGAGCGGACGCTGTCGCCGCCCCAGACCCGGGTGACGCGGGTGGGGCCGCGCTCGCCGGCGAGCTGGAGTTCGACGGTGATCTCGGTGCGCTCGTCGAAGTGCAGGTTGCGCCAGCCGTCGCGCCAGCCGGCGGGCATGGCGTCCCAGCGCAGGTTGCGGCCGGTCAGCGCGGCCTCGGCGGCCTCGGCGAAGCTGGACTTGCCCGAACCGTTGCGGCCGACGATCACGGTGAGGCCGGGGCCCGGGGCGAACTCCAGGGCGGCGGGGCGGCCGATGCCGCGGAAGCCCTGGACCTCGATGCGGCGCAGGAACGCGCGGCGCGCCTGCCCGGGGGGCGGGAGCCGGCGGGGGTCCTCGGCCTGGTCCAGGACCGGCCAGGGGATGTCCTCGCCGCGGGCGCAGGCGTCCACGGCGTCGTCGCCGTGCAGGGCGGCCAGCACCCAGCGCCGGGCGGCGGGGTCCAGGCCGGAGTCGGCGAGGCGGTCGAGGAGGGAGCGTGCGGCCACCGCACTGCTGTCGTACCGGCGCGGGGCAGCCCCGGTGGAGGTCGCAGGCCCTGTCGTCACTGTCGTCACCACACACCCGCTCGATTGTTGGCCTTGCACGTCAGAGTAGGACAAGGTCGGGCGAAAGCAGTAGGTCGGGGCGGGCGGCGCGGGCGGCCCCGGTCACACCCCCACGAGCTTGCGGCGGCTGCCGTCCCAGGTGAAGTGCAGGGTCGCGATCCCGGGCACGGCGGGGTCGCGCAGGCACTCGTAGATGTCCAGGCTCGGCACACTCGGGAAGCACCCCCAGACGCGCTCGGAGGTGAGCACGAAGTCCAGGTCCAGCTCGACCAGCAGGCCGAGCAGGCGGCCGTGGGTGGGCTCGTCCACCTTGGCGAACGCGTCGTCCAGCAGGATCAGGCGGGGCGCGGCGGGCGCGTGGGCGGCCAGGGAGCCGAACTGGGCCGCCGCCGCGGCGAACAGCACCAGGTAGGCCACCACGCGCTGCTCGCCCTGGCTGAGGGCGGTGCGGTGGGTGAGGCGACGCTCGCGGTCGGGGTGGGCGGCGTCGGTGACGTAGACGGTGAACGCGAACCAGGAGCGGTAGTCCAGGGCGGCGCGCAACTGGGCGCCGCCGGTGGCGGTGGGGTCGAGGCGGCGGATGGCCTCGATGCAGCGGCGCAGGGCGTCGCGCAGCCGGGTGGTCTCGACCCGGGTGCGCTGCTCGGCGGGTCTGGCCAGCAGCGGCACCACCGCCCGGACGTCCTCGTCGGCGTCGGGGGCCAACTGCCAGTCCAGGCGCACGCCCAGGCCCTGGGAGGTGGTGACGTCGCCCAGCACGTCGTTCATGGTCGAGATCAGCGCGCGCGCCTCGTCGATCTGGCGGGAGAGGTGGCCGGCCAGCTCGCCGAGCAGGTGGCGCTCGAAGGCGTCCTCCTCGCGCAGCAGGGCGGCCTCCTCGGCGGTGGCCACGGCCTTGTCGAGGCGGTCGGCGTAGGCGGTGATGTCGTGGCTGCCGTCGTCGCCGTGGACGGTGAGCCGCTTGACGCCGGCGGGCTCGGTCAGCTCGGTGCGGGCGCCCACGGCGTCGCTGCCGGCCAGGTGGCGGTGCAGCTCCTCGCGGCGGCGCAGGATGCCGCTGTCGTCCAGCTCGCCCTCGGCGGGCTCGCCCAACTCCTTCTCCAGGGCGGTCAGCAGGGCGTCGAGCGCGGCGACGCGGCGGGCCAGGGCGTCGTGGTCGGCGGCGGGCTCCTCGGGCGGCGCGGCGTCGCCGGCCGGATCGGCGGGGGCCGCCGACGCGGTGTCGGCGGGCGCAGCCGGCGCGGTCTCGGCGGCCAGCGGCGCGGCGGACTCCAGCCCGGCCGCCGCCAGCAGCGCGGTGTCGGGGACGCCGTCGGGCCGGGTGATCATGGCGCGCAGCACGTCGCCGGCCGCCAGCGCCCGGCGCGCCTGCTCGGCGCGCTCCAGCACGGCGGTCTCCAGCCGTGTCTCGGCGGCCACGCGCTCGTCGCGGGCGCGCTGGGCCTCGCGCTCCACCTCGGGCAGCCGCGCGGCGGCCTCGTCCATGCGCTCGCGGACCTGGTCGACGGCGGCGGCGATCTGCTCGGGCGCGGCGGCGCGGGCGCGGTCGGTCAGCTCGATCTCGCGCCGCACGGTGATCATGTCGCTGATGGCGCCGGTGCGGGCGTCCTCGGCGATCACGCGGCCCGAGCGGGCCTCCTCCCAGGCGGCGATGTCGGCCTGGTAGTCCTCCAGCAGCACCGCCAGGGCCGCCAGGTCGCGGTGGCCGTCGGCGAGTTGGGCGCGCAGCCGCTCCAGCGCGGCGCGGGTGGCGCGCAGGTCCTCGACGCCGGTGGGCAGGTCGAGGTCGGCGGCCGGCGCGGCCAGGCGGGCGCGCAGCTCCAGCGCTGTGGCGCGGGCCTCGGCGAGGTCCTCGCGGGCGGCGTTGTAGGCGCGCTGGGTCTGGGCCAGCCAGGTGCGGGCGTTGTCGAGCCCGGCCCAGGCCGCCTGGAGGTCGGCGGAGTCGGGCAGGGCGCGGTCGGTCTCCACGAGGGCGGCGTGCAGGCGCTCGATGTCGCCGCGCCGCTCGCCGGCCTCGGCCAGCAGCGCCTCGGCGATGGCGATCCGGCGCTCGGCGTTGGCGCGCTGGCGGTCGCCCGCCTCGGCGCGGGCCTCCTTGCCGATGTACTCGGCGGCGGTCTTGGTGTGGGAGCCGGCGGCCGCGCCCAGGCGCCAGCGGCCGTCGAGGGCGACGGCGGTGGCCACGGGGGGCGGGCTGTCGCGGCGGTGGCGGGGCTCGGGCTCCTCCTCGCCCGGCGCGGGCAGCAGGCCGATGGAGTCGAGCAGGGCCGAGACCGCGCCGGCGGTGGTGCCCGGCGGCAGCGGCTCGGCCGGCACCAGCGCCTCGCGCAGGCTGCGGCCCTTGACCGGGCGGCCGGGCACCAGCACCACGTCGCGGGTGGCGGGGTCGGTGAGGGCGCCGTCAGCGGAGATCCAGGCGGCCAGCAGGCCGGACGCCTCCAGCGCGGCCTCCAGGTTGGCGCGCTCGGCGGCGTGCAGGCCCGAGGCGAAGTCCACGGCCAGGTGGAAGGGGGCCCCGGCGGAGTCGTCGCGCGCGGCGGTGGCCCACGCGGGACGCTCGGGGGCGGCCTCGCCCGAGGCGGCGTCGCGGCGCTCCGACAGCTCGTCCAGCTCGGCCGACAGCTCCCGCTCCTCGCCCACGGCGGTGTCGCGGCGGGTGCGCAGCTCGCGCAGCAGCGGGTCGACGATGCCGTGGGCGTGGCGGGCCACCCGCTCGCCCACGTCGGCGTCGAGCACCCGCAGGGTGTCCTCCAGGGGCAGTTCGACCAGCGACTCCAGCTCGGCCAGCGAGGCGCCCAGGTCGGTGTCGGCGGCGGTGGCGCGCAGCGCGGTGCTCCACTCGCGCACCCGGCCGGCGTAGCCGGCGCTGGCGGCGCGAACGGCGTCGATGGCGGCCTGCTCGCGCTCGCGGGCGCGCTCCAGGGCGGCCTCGGCGGCCTCGGCCTCGCTCGCCAGCGCCGCCTCGCGCTCGTCGGCGGCGGCGCGCTCGGCGGCGCGCACGATGAGGTCGGCCACCACGGCGGCGCGCTCGGCGGCGGCGGTGTCGGCGGCGGCGTAGCGGTCGTGCAGCTCGGCCAGGCGGTCGCGCAGGTCGCCGACGTCCAGGCCGGGCACGGGCTCGCGCTCGACCGCCTGCTCCAGCCCCTCCAGGTTGACCCGGGTGACGCTCTCGCGGGGGGCCAGGGTGGTGGCCACCGGGTGGGGCACCTGGCCCAGGCCGGCGGGGTCGGCCCCGGCGGCGCGCGCGGTCTCGGCCGCCTGGGCGTGCAGGGCGCGCAGCCCCTCCAGCGCGCGGTCGATGGCGGCGGTGTCGGCGGCCATGCGCCGCTTGGCGTGCTCCTCGTTGGTGATGGCGTAGGCGGCGGCGGCCGAGGCGGCCTCGGCGGCGCGGATGTAGGCGGAGACGGCGGCGTCGCGGGCCTGCTGCTCGAAGTCGGTGGACCCGGCGGCGGTGCCCCCGGCGGCGGTGAGGGTGGCGGCGTCGGAGGCGGCGGTGTCGCGGGTGCGGCGCAGCCGGTCGCGCTCCTCCTGCACGGCGCTCTCGGCGGTGACCAGGCGTTCGAGTTCGTCGGTGAGGCGGTCGACCTCGGCGTCGCGGCGGGCGTGGGCGCGGACCTGCTCGCGGGCGGCGCGGGTCTGGGTGCGCAGCGTGCGGTGCAGGTAGCCCCGGTAGTCGGTGAGGAACCCGGCGACCTGCTCGCGCGCGGTGCGCAGCGCCTCCAGGCGGGCGCGGGCCTGTTCGAGGTCGGTGATGTTGCGCGCCATCTCGTCCAGGACTCCCTGGTCCATGGGCGGCAACGCCTCGGCCAGCACCGACACCAGCTCGCCGGCCTCCAGGCGCTCGCCGATGGTGGGGCGGCGCAGCCGGTAGAGCAGGTGGATGAGGTTGCGGTAGCGCACGGGGTCGTCGATGCCGAACAACTCGCGCATCACCCGGGCGCGGTAGGGCACCGGGCTGTCGTAGCAGTTGTCGGGGCCGACCTCGGTGCGCAGCCGGTCGATGGGCATGGGGCGGCCGTCGGCGATCAGCTTCAGGTCGGCGCCGAGTTCGCGCTCGGTGACGAAGAACACGCTGCGGGCGTCGGCGCCGGGCGAGGCGGTGACGGCCGCGCCCAGGGTGACGCGGGCGGGCTGGGCGGCCTCGGGGGTGTCGGGGTCATCGGCGGCGGCGCCCCGGGTGAACTCCACCCACAGATAGCCCAGGGTGGAGGCGGCGGGGGCGCCCTCGCCCTCGGTGCCGTCGGGGTCCTCGGCCGCGCGGGCGGGCTCGCGGCCCTCCAGCAGCAGCCAGCGCAGGCTGGTGCGGCTGCTGCCGGTGGTGTCGAGGCGGCGGGCGTCGCCGTCGAGCAGGAACGGCAGCAGCATCTCCAGCGCCTTGGACTTGCCGGCGCCGTTGCGGCCGCGCAGCAGCAGCCGGCCCTGGGCGAAGTCGAAGACGTGGTCGTCGTAGTGCCAGACGTTCTGGATGCCGGCGCGGTTGAGGCGGTAGCGGCCGGGGCGGCGGCGCTCGGTGTCGGTCAGGTCCTCGGCCGGCGGCTCGGGCCGGGGGTCGGGCTCGGCCGGTGCGGCGGTGGGCGGCTGCTGGGCGCCGAGCAGGTCGCCGGGACGCAGGGCGTCGGCGATGGAGGCGCGGCGCCGGGCCTCGGCGCGCGCCGCCGCGTCGGCCTCGGCCGCCGGGGCGCCGGGGGCGCCCAGCGGGTCGCCGTCGCCGCCCAGGGGCGGCGGTTCGGCTCGCCCGTTCGCGTTGGCGGCGGTCATCGCCCGTCCTTTCGCTCTGTGCCGTGTGGGGTCGCGCCACCGGGGCGGTCCGGGGCCGCGAAGACCCGGCGCGGCTGGGGACCGCGCGGACCCTGCCATTGTTCCGGATGCCGCGAGTGGTCCTCGTGGGCTCCCCCGCGCGCGGGGGTGTGCGGGGTCACAGGGCGCTTCCGGGGGCGGCCTGCGGCGCGGGGCGGCGGTGGCGCCCGGTGTCGTCGGCGGACGCGCCCGGGGGGCCGTCGGGGGCGGGGGCGGCGGAGGGGCGGCCGCCGTAGCGCGCGGCGGCGGCCAGCAGCCACCACCCCGAGCGGTCGCCGGCGTCGGGGCGGGGGTGGTGCATGAGCCGGGTGTCGCACAGCAGCCGCAGCACGCGGGCGGCCAGGGTGGCGGGGTCGGGCTCGTGGCGCAGCGCGGTGCGCTCGCCCCCGCCGGCGGTCTGGGCGGCGGTGACGCGCGCCAACTCCTCCTCCAGCACGTCGGCGGGTACCTCGACCCGGGTCTGGGGGGCGGCGGGCCGCAACCGGGCCACCAGGCGCTCCACGAGCAGCAGCGCGGCCTGGCCCACCGGCCCGGCGCTGGGGAAGGCCGCGACGGCGTCGGCGCCGGTGTCGCCCGGCATGATCAGGGCCACGCCCTCGGCGCGGATCTCGGCGTCGCAGCCCAGCAGGTCGCCGAGTTCGGCGACGGCCCGCCACTGGTGGGCGGCCAGGCGGCGGCGCTGGCGCTCGGAGAGGTCGGCGCGGTAGACCACGGCGGTCTCGGCGAGCGCGCGGCGCAGGGCCACCTCTCCGGCGTCCTCGCCGGCGGGGTCGGTGGCGTCCATGTCGGCGACGAACGCGGCGGGGTCGTCGGTGGCGTGCGGCGGGTGGGCCACCACGCGGCGCACGACGTCGTGGTGCACGGCCAGGTGGACCTCGTGGGAGGAGTCGGCGGCGTAGGCGGGCAGCCGGCCCTGCTCCTCGCTGAGGGCGCCCCAGTCGGCGAGGCGGCGCAGCGCGGCGGCGAAGGCGCGGCGCTCGCCCATGCGGCGGCGCGGGTCGAGGTCGAGGCCGGCCTCGGCGGCGGCGGCGCTGACGTCGGCGGCCAGGCCGGCGGCGGTGAGGCGGGCGGGCGCCTCGACCAGCACGGCCAGGCTCAGCGCGAGGTAGCTGTAGGTGCGCGGGGAGAAGTAGGCGCCGCTGGGGCGGGTCAGCGGACGGGTGGTGCCGCTCACCAGCCCGGTCTTGACCAGCCGCGCGTGGTCGGCGGCAACCTTCAGCTCATAGCCCAGGACGCGGCGGAAGCGCTGGATGAGCCAGTCGGAGTGGGAGCGGATGACCGCGAAGTCGTCGGGGTGGGTGCGGGCGGTGACTATGGGGTCGGCGAGCAGCCGCCGGGCGGCGGCCTGGCGCTCGCCGATCAGGGCGATGTCGTCCGTTGCCGTCACGGTGGTCGCCACCTCCTTACGTCGCTGGGTCGCCTGGGCGGTCGCGGGCGGTTCCGGCGGTGCGGGGCCGCCGGTGCGCTGTCATGCCTGGCGGGCCAGCGGCAGGCCGGTTCCCGCCGCGGGCGTGGGGCGGCGGTGGGGGTCGTCCGCCTCGGGGTCGAAGGGGTCGTCGGCGGCGGCGAAGGGGGTGACGACCAGCCGCAGGCCGTCGAGCGCGAGGTCGCCGCCGGACCCGCGCAGGGTGAGGGCGGAGTCGGGGTCGTGGCGCACGTGCAGCCGGATGCCAAGTTCGAGGTCGCCGGCCGAGACCGGGCCGCGCGTGGCGTCGCCCGAGCCCAGCGCGGCGGTCAGCAGCTCCATCAGCACGCCCATGGCCGCGCTGGACAGGCGGATGCGGGAGTCGCGGCCGGTGGCCTCGGCCAGCACGCGGTGGACCTCCTGGGCGGCCGAGCGGCGCCAGTGCGCGGAGGACTCGGCGGCGTCGCGCAGCCGGGCGCGCTGCTCGGTGTGGTCGCGCACGGGGTCGGCGGGCAGCGCGCTGGTCAGCCGGGCGGCGGCGATGTCGGCCAGGGGCGCCTGCCACCAGCTCGTGGTGGCGGCCACGGACTCCTCGCCCGCGCCGCCCAGGTGCGTGGCGCCGTGCGCGGCGAAGGCGGCGGTGTAGATGCGGTGCGCGGTGTCGGCGTCGGCGCCCTCGAACCACGCGGCCAGGCGCAGCAGGGCCGCGCGGCCGTGCCGGGGCACGGGGCCGTCGGCCGGCGTGCCGGCCGTCGCGCGCAGCCGCTCCCAGGCGTCGGCGGCACTGCCACCGGCGCCCACCGTCCTCACCCGATCCGCTGAGTCACCCACAACTCAGCAGACTAAAGACCCCCGGCCACCGACGCGGCCCGAACGCCCCCATCGGGGGGGTCGAGCGGCCGGATTTCCCAGCGGTGACCTGCGATTTCCGGTCATTCGTATTTCTTCGGGCGGTGTCGAGGACCCCCGCCGCGGGGCGCCGCGGCGGGCCGCCCGCAGGGGATGGCGGAGGGCGCCCTGGAGGGCGCGCTGGAGGGGGCGCGCGGGTGCCCCGGAGGCCGCCCGGAAGGCGGCGGCGGGAAGCTCCGGCGGAAACGCCGGAGGCCCCCCGGTGCCCGCGCGAGGCGGGGCACCGGGAGGCCCGGGCTGTCATGCGGCGCGGTGCCGCGTGATCAGCGGCCGTCCCCCCGGGGCTCGGGGATCGCGTTGTACGCGTCCTGCGAGCTGAGGTTGGTCAGGGACGGCCCGTTGACGCAGTCCCCCGTGGTCTGCGGGGACAGCACCGGAACGTTGGCGCCGAGAACGGCGGCGTTCACGTTGCACAACTCGATCGGCAGCACCTGAAGGTTCTGGTTGAACTGCTGATCGGCGTCGTGGTCCTCGGCCTGCGCCGGACCGGCCAGGAGCAGGAGGCCCATGGCGGCACCGGCGAGCAGACCGGCGACGGTCACCTTGCGCGGCATCGAGACCCCTAGCGCCCGACGTTGGTGCCGACGGAGCCGTTGGTGCAGTCGCCGGTGGTCTGCGGCGACAGGACCGGCACGTTCAGACCCAGCACGGCGATGTTGGCGTTGCACGCCTGGATCGGGACGAGCTGGAGGTTCTGGTTGTACTGCTGGTCACCGGAGCCGGTCGCCGCGGACGCGGGCGAGGCGGCGAGGACGGCACCCAGGGCCGCACCGGCGATCAGGGTGCTGATTCCGAGCTTGCGCAGCATGTGTGCTCCCTCTCCTCTTACTTCTTGCCGGACTCGACGTTGGCGCCGACCGAGCCGTTGGTGCAGTCGCCCGTGGTCTGCGGCGACAGGATCGGCACGTTGACGCCGATGACGGCGCCGATGTTGGCGTTGCAGACCTGGACGGGAATGCCCTGCAGGTTCTGGTTGTACTGCTGGTCACCCGAGTTGGTGGCGGCGGAGGCGGGCGAGGCGGCCACAACGGCGCCCAGGGCCGCACCGGCGATCAGGGTGCTGATTCCGAGCTTGCGCAGCATCGAGAATTCCTTTCTGCTGGAAAAGTCAGTGAGGTCGATGGACCGCTTGCCGTGCGGGCGCGCCGCGCGGGCGCGATTGTCACGGCGTCGCGGACCGGAGCTACTTGGCGGCGTTGGCGCCGACGGGGCCGTTGATGCAGTCGCCGGTGGTCTGCGGCGACAGGACCGGCACGTTCGCACCCAGCACGGCGATGTTGGTGTTGCACAGCTGGATCGGCACCAACTGGAGGTTCTGGTTGAACTGCTGGTCACCCGAACCGGTGGCGGCCTGGGCAGGGCCGGCCATAAGCACAGCGCCCATCGCGGCACCGGCGATCAGACCCGCGGCGGCAAACTTCTTCAGCACGATTCCCCCGGTAATTCAAACGAGGTTGATTGGAGAAGGCGCGGCAAGGCGCCCGATGTCGTGGTGGACTGGAGCAATCATCGACCCCGCAAAAGGATTTTGTCAACGCCAAAAACCGCGAAAGCAATATGTCCGTTTAGTCCACAGTGAGCAATTGACTCGAAAATGACAGAAAACGCGGAAATTTAATTTCCCCGTTCTTCCCAATCGCTTTGCATGTCCGTTGCGCACCGCTATCTCCGCTGGCGACAGCTTTGCCCTTGGCATTCCGGGCATAGCCCCGCCGCCATCCCCCGACACGCGCCGCGCGGCCCCACCGGCCCACAGGAAGAGGGGGCACCGGCGGAAACCCCGCACGCGCACCCAGACGGCCGCTCACCCGTTCCGGCCATGACGAAACCCGCACCCGCCATCACGCCGAGCGCGCCACAGAAGAAGAAAAAGAAGGGGAAAACCCACCCCAGGATGCTCGCCCCCACCAGGGGCACACCGGCGGGCTCCAACCGGAGGAGAAATCCCAGCCGACCCCACCCCACACCACGGCCAAACGCCGCCGCGCAACCACCCCGACCCTAGCCCACAGCCCTCCAGCCCACAGCGATATCCCCAAACTCGCCCCACCAAAGGGGGAAAACCAATCGCTCCCGCCCATAGGCACCGGGCAGTGGCACCGGGCAGTCCGGTAGAACCGTCGAGCATGGGCGACGAACGTCTTCACGGACTCGGCGGTCGACTCCGCGAACTGCGGACGCCCGGCCCGAAGAGGCGGCGATCACCGGAGAGTCCATACGCCAACTGCTACTGCGGATACGCCGGGACTGTGAGGATCGAGCCGGGCGGAACCTCGCCGCACACCCGCCGCAGGCATCTCCTGACACTCATACCGGCGCCACCGGCAGGAGGCGGGACTGCATGGTCTCTCGCGTCCGCACCCGGCCCAGCGTGCCCAGTACTTCGGGTACTAGGGCGACCTGGGCATACGCCGCCCAATCCGTTGGACGCATGTTGGACGGACGCCGTCGTGGAGGTGCTCAAAGGTGCCTACCGCTGCACAGCGGGGAAAGCGAAAACCCCCGCAGATCGCACATCTGTGCTGGTCGTACGGAGGTTCTCCGTGGGTGGCAGGTGCAGGGTTCGAACCTGCGTAGGCTGAGCCGGCGGTTTTACAGACCGCTCCCTTTGGCCACTCGGGCAACCTGCCTGGAGTGCGGCGACTGTTCGTCGCGGCGCACCAGTGAGGATAGCGGACATGCGGTGCGGACACGAAATCGGTTTCGCGTGGCGGGGTGCGGGGGCGTGGGCGGGCGGCGCGTCGCGCGTGGGTGGGGTGGGCACGGCTAAGCTCGGGGGCTGTCGCGACCAGGGGCCGCCGCCAAGGCGGGCGGGGCGCGCGACAGGCAAGCTCGGGTCGCAAACGGCGCGGCCCGTGGATCCGAACCGCTGAAGGTGTGAGCGCACGTGGCCGCTGAATCCAGTTTCGACGTCGTCTCCAAGCTCGACCGGCAAGAGGTCGACAACGCGCTGAACCAGGCGGCCAAAGAGCTTTCCCAGCGTTTCGACTTCAAGGGGACCGGCGCCGCCATCAACTGGCAGGGCGAGCAGGGCGTGGAGATCCGCGCCAACTCCGAGGAGCGCGTCAAGGCAGCCCTCGACGTCTTCAAGGAGAAGCTGGTCAAGCGCGGCGTCTCGCTGAAGGTCCTCGACTCCGACGAGGAGCCGAAGGTGTCGGGCAAGGAGTACCGGCTGGCCATCTCCCTGAAAGAGGGGATCTCGACCGAGGACGGCAAGAAGATCTCCAAGATCATCCGCGACGAGGGCCCCAAGGGCGTCAAGGCGCAGATCCAGGGCGACGAGCTTCGGGTCAGCTCCAAGAAGAAGGACGACCTCCAGGCGGTCCAGACGCTGCTGAAGGAGAAGGACCTCGACGTCGCCCTCCAGTTCGTGAACTACCGCTAGCCGGGCGGCGAAGGAGGCGGGAGAGGCGGCGCCCCGCCTCTCCCGCCTCCTTTTCAGGTGGTGAACGGCGGGCGGGCCGTGGTGCGGTGGTCGGTGATCTCCTGCCAGCGGGGGCCGTAGACCGACTCCCGCACGACCGGGGCCGCCAGGAAGTCGTGCGGGAAGCCGAGGTCGATGCGGCTGACCTCGTCGAGGCGGCGCACCTGGTCCGGGTCGAGGTCCACCTCCAGGGCGGCGAGGTTGGTGCGCAACTGCTCCGCCGTGCGGGCGCCGATCAGCGGGACCACCGTGCCCGGCCGGGTGCGCAGCCACGTGATCGCCACCTGGGCCGGGCTCCAGCCGCCCTCCTCGGCGACCGCCGCGACCTCGGCGTAGATCTCGGCCGTGCGGTCGTGGCCGCCGCCCCAGTCGAACGTGTCGAGCCGCCCGGCCTCGCCCCGCAGGTACTTGCCGGTGAGCCGCCCCTCGGCCAGTGCGCCGAACGCGACCACGCCCAGGTCGAGCGCGGCGGCCATGGGCAGCAGCTCCCGCTCGGGCGTGCGCTCCAGCAGGTTGAGCCGCAACTGCACCCCGGCGAACGGGGTCCAGCCCCGCAGCCGCGCCAGCGTGTCGGCCTGCGCGATCTCCCACGCCGGCCAGTCCGACACCGCGACGTAGAGCACCTTGCCCGCGCGGACCTGGTCGTCCAGCGCCCGCATGGTCTCCTCCACCGGGGTGAGCACGTCGCGGGCGTGCACGTAGAGGATGTCGACGTGGTCGGTGTCCAGCCGGCGCAGGCTGCCCTCCAGCGAGTTCACCAGGTTCTTGCGGTGGCTGCCCCCGGCGTTGAGGTCGGTGGCCGAGGAGCTGCACGTGTACTTGGTGGCCACCACGAACGCGTCGCGGCGGCCCTTGAGCAGCCGGCCCAGGATCCGTTCGGAGGTGCCGTCGGTGTACTGGTCGGCGGTGTCGACGAAGGTGCCCCCGGCCTCGGCGAAGGTCTCGAACAAGCGGGCGGACTCGGCTTCGGAGGCGCCCCACCCCCAGTCGTCGCCGAACGTCATCGCGCCCAGCGCCAGCTCGGAGACGCGCAGGCCGGTGCGGCCGAACAGGGTGTATCGCATCGCGTGTGTCTCTCCATGGGTGTTTCGCGTGTCGCCGCCCCCGTCGGCGGGAGCGGCTTCTCCACCCGATCGCGAAAAGCCCCTGCGCGTCCAAGACCCGCTCTTATAACCTGCCTGCATCAATAGGTCCGCATTGCCGGGAATAGCGGCGGTACCAGGGGTTCGGCCGCGCGCACCGGGCCGAAGGAGGCTCGCCGCTTGGACGTCGACACCCGGCTGCTGCGCTACTTCACGGCCGTGGCCGAGGACCTCCACTTCACCCGCGCCGCCGAGCGCCTCTACGTCTCCCAGCCCGCGCTGAGCCGGCAGATCCGCCAGCTCGAACGCGACCTGCGCGTCACCCTGTTCGAGCGCTCCACCCGCGGGGTGCGGCTCACGCCCGCCGGCGAGGCGCTGCTGCCGGTGGCCCGGCGGATGATCGAGGACTGGGCCGCGGGCCAGCGCGCGGCGCGCACCGCCCGCGCCGCGGCCCAGCGGGTGCTGCGGCTGGGCTTCGAGGCCACCGGCGCGGCCGACCTGACCACCCGCGCGCGGATGCGCTTCCGCGAGCGCCACCCCGACGCCGCGATCGAGCCGCACCGCTTCAACTGGGGCGGCGAGGTCGCGGCGCTGCACGAGGGCCTCGTGGACGCGGCGTTCATCTGGCTGCCCAACGACCTGTCGGGCCTGACCACCGAGGTGGTCGCCGAGGAGCCGCGCGCGGTGGGCATGCGGGCCGACCACCCGCTGGCGGCCAAGGAGGTGCTCACCATCGAGGACCTGCGCGACGAGCCGCTGCCGTGGGCGCGCAGCGCGCCGCGCGAGTGGGTGGAGTGGTGGGCGGTGGTGCCCCGCCCCGACGGCTCGCGGCCCAGGTGGGGGCCTGCCAACGACAACGCCGAGGAGCTGCTGGAGAACGTGGCGGGCGGATCGGGGGTGTGCATCGTCTCGCGGTCGATCTCGCGGTACTACCGGCGCCCCGACCTGGTGTGGCGGCCGCTGGCGGGCGTGGAGCCGCTGCGGATCGCGCTGGGCTGGACCCTGGAGTGCGCCCACCCGCTGCTGCCGGACTTCGCGGCGGTGGTGCGCGAGCTGCGGGCGCCGGAACTGGCGCACGAGGTGCCGCGCCGCCACGGCCCGCGCCGCGCCGGGAGCGGTTCGGGCTCCGCTCCGGGCGGTCCGCTCGACACTCCGCCCGACACTCCGCCTCCGCCCTCCGGACCGCCCTCCGGTCCGCCCGAGGGGCCTCCCGGTGACCCGGAGGCGGCGCCGGCGGCCGGGATCGACTAGCGGGCGCCCCAGGTGTCGGCGAGGCGCTGGAGGCGGCGGATGCGCTCGGCGATGGGCGGGTGCACGGCGAACAGCCGGTTGACCCCGCGCAGCGGGAACGGGTGGGCGATCATGAGGTGCCCGGCGGTCAGCAGCGGGCGCTCGGCCGGCAGCGGGTGGATGCGCGCGCCGACGTCGATCTTGCGCAGCGCGTTGGCCAGCCCCAGGGGGTCGCCGGTCAGCTCGGCGGCGGCGCGGTCGGCGGAGTACTCGCGCGAGCGCCCCACCCCCACCCGGATCACCCCGGCGGCCAGCGGGCCCAGCACCAGGAACAGCAGCGCGCCCAGCACGCTGGGGACGTCCTCGTCCTCGGAGTCGCCCAGGGGCAGCAGCAGCGCCAGCGCCGTGAGCGAGGTGATGGCCGCGGCCACGGCGGCGGCCACCGAGCACACCACGGTGTCGCGACTGCGGATGTGGGCGAGTTCGTGGGCGATGACCCCGCGCAGCTCGCGCTCGTTGAGCAGGCGCAGCAGCCCGGTGGTGCAGCAGATGGCGGCGCGGCGCGGGCCGCGCCCGGTGGCGAAGGCGTTGGGCGCGGGCGTGGGCGAGAGGTACAGCCGCGGCATGGGCTGGCGCGCCTGGGTGGCGAGGTCGCGGACGATCCGGTACAGCTCGGGCCGCTCGATCTCGCTGACCGGGCGCGCCCGCATGGCCCGCAGCGCCATGGTGTCGCCGAAGAAGTAGACGACCGCGTTCAGCCCGACCACGGCGACGATGCCGATCTGGAGCCCCTGGGCGCCACCGCACACCCAGCTCGCCGCGATGACGAACGCGGACACCCCGACCAGTAGAGCGGCTGCGCGGATCGTGTTGAGCTGCACGACGGCTCACGGCCTCCCTCCGGTCCGCGGCCCCCTCCAGGCCGCTCCTGGGAGGCAAACGCACGGGTGCACGTCAAGCGTTCCCGCATCGACCGGGTGACCAGCCCCTCATCGGTGTTCCGGTTCGGTCACACCCGCCGTCCCGGGCGCCCGCAACCGCGCGCCCGCAGGTGGTGCCGGTTGTCTCCCGTCTCACACGTGTGATATCCCCCACTCGCCTCGGTAGCGGCGACAACGACCACCTATAGTGCGAGAGTGGCCGCTAACCCTTCGACGACCGTCGTACCAGGTGCAGCGCTGACCGGTCGACGGCACGTGGACCTCGTGCGCATCGCACGCGAGCCCTGTTGTCCCTAGACACGGCTCCCCGGCGGCACCACCCGCCGCCGGCCGTCGCGGCGTCCGGCGCTCTGCCGGCGGTCCAACCCGCCGCGCCCCGCCCGGACGACACCGGGATCCCCGTCCGCAGGATCGGCGCCCGCCAGGCGTGCGTGAGCGCGCGACGGCGTTCCTCGGCCGCCGGAGCCAGGCCAGGTCCCCGCTCGAACAAGTCCGTCCGGCCACCCCCGGCCCAGCCGGTGCACGAACGTGGTGGTGAGGACTCTGCCAACCTGAGCCGCCGACCCCATTCGGCGGCGTGCCGAGGAGGTCGGCGATCCCCGTGACCAAGCAGGTCAAGCAACTCGATCGCGTCATCATCCGATTCGCAGGCGACTCCGGCGACGGCATGCAGTTGACCGGCGACCGGTTCACCCAGGAGACCGCGTCGTTCGGCAACGACCTGTCGACCCTGCCCAACTTCCCCGCCGAGATCCGCGCACCGGCCGGCACCCTGCCCGGGGTGTCGAGCTTCCAGCTCCACTTCGCCGACCACGACATCATGACCCCGGGCGACGCGCCCAACGTCCTGGTCGCCATGAACCCCGCCGCGCTCAAAGCCAACGTCGACGACCTGCCGGGCGGCGCCACGGTGATCGTCAACACCGACGAGTTCACCAAGCGCGCGCTGGCCAAGGTCGGCTACGACTCCGACCCGCTGACCGACGGCTCGCTGGCGGAGTTCAAGGTCAGCCCGGTGCCGCTCACCTCCATGACCGTGCAGGCGCTGGCCGACTTCGACATCTCCAAGAAGGACGCCCAGCGCGCCAAGAACATGTTCGCCCTGGGCCTGCTGTCGTGGATGTACAACCGGCCGACCGAGGGCACGCTGGGCTTCCTCAAGTCCAAGTTCGCCGGCAAGCCCGAGATCCTGGCCGCCAACCTGGCGGCGTTCCAGGCCGGCTGGAACTTCGGCGAGACCACCGAGGACTTCGCGGTCTCCTACGAGATCAAGCCGGCCGCGCTGCCCCCGGGCACCTACCGCAACATCACCGGCAACCTCGCGGTGTCCTACGGCCTGATCGCCGGCTCGCGGCTGTCGGGCCTGCCGCTGTTCCTGGGCTCCTACCCGATCACCCCGGCCTCCGACATCCTGCACGAGCTGTCCAAGCACAAGCGCATGGGCGTGCGCACCTTCCAGGCCGAGGACGAGATCGCCGGGGTGGGCGCGGCACTGGGCGCGGCCTTCGGCGGCTCCCTGGGGGTCACCACCACCTCGGGGCCGGGCATGGTGCTCAAGGCCGAGACCCTGGGCCTGGCGGTCATGACCGAGCTGCCGCTGCTGGTCATCGACGTCCAGCGGGCCGGCCCCAGCACGGGCATGCCCACCAAGACCGAGCAGGCCGACCTGCTGATGGCGATGTTCGGGCGCAACGGGGAGTCGCCGGTGCCGGTGCTGGCGCCGCGCTCGCCCTCCGACTGCTTCGACATCGCGATCGAGGCCACCCGGATCGCCACCAAGTACCGCACCCCGGTGATCGTGCTCTCCGACGGCTACCTGGCCAACGGCTCCGAGCCCTGGCGGATCCCCGACGTCTCCGAGCTGCCCGACCTGTCGGTGGAGTTCACCACCGAGCCCAACGGCGACGACGGCGAGTTCCTCCCCTACCGGCGCGACCCCGAGACCCTGGCCCGCCCCTGGGCGGTGCCGGGCACGCCCGGTCTGGAGCACCGCATCGGCGGCATCGAGAAGGGCGACGGCACGGGCAACATCTCCTACAGCCCGGCCAACCACGACCTGATGGTGCGCTCGCGCCAGGCCAAGATCGACGGGATCGCCCGCGACATCCCCGAACTGGAGGTCGACGACCCCACCGGCGACGCCCGGGTGCTGGTCCTGGGCTGGGGCGGCACCTACGGCTCCATCGGCGCGGGGGTGCGGCGGGTGCGCCGCGCCGGCGGCAAGGTCGCCCAGGCGCACCTGCGCCACCTCAACCCGTTCCCGGCCAACCTGGGCGAGGTGCTGGGGTCCTACGACCGGGTGCTCGTGCCCGAGATCAACCTCGGCCAGCTCGCGCTGCTGCTGCGCGGCAGGTTCCTGGTCGACGTCATCAGCTACACCAAGGTCCGCGGCCTGCCCTTCAAGGCCGAAGAGCTGGCAGGCGTGGTGCAGGAGGTCATCGACCGTGTCTGAGAACAACGGCCGCGAGAGCGGGTTCAAGGGCCTGCGGCTGGTCCCGCGCGCCGAGGCGACCTACAAGATGAAGGACTTCAAGTCCGACCAGGAGGTCCGCTGGTGCCCGGGGTGCGGCGACTACGCCATCCTGGCCGCCTTCCAGGGGTTCCTGCCGGAGCTGGGGGTGCCGCGCGAGAACATCGTGATCGTCTCGGGCATCGGCTGCTCCTCGCGGTTCCCCTACTACCTCAGCACCTACGGCATGCACTCGATCCACGGGCGCGCGCCGGCCATCGCGACCGGTCTGGCGGCCAGCCGCCCCGACCTGTCGGTGTGGGTGATCACCGGTGACGGCGACGGCCTGTCGATCGGCGGCAACCACCTCATCCACGCGCTGCGCCGTAACGTCAACATCAACGTGCTGCTGTTCAACAACCGCATCTACGGGTTGACCAAGGGCCAGTACTCGCCCACCTCCGAGGCCGGCAAGATCACCAAGTCCTCGCCGATGGGCTCGCTGGACACCCCGTTCAACCCGGTGTCGCTGGCGCTGGGCGCCGAGGCGGGGTTCGTGGCGCGCACCATCGACTCCGACCGCCAGCACCTGACGAGCGTGCTGCGGGCGGCGGCCGACCACGAGGGCGCCTCGTTCGTGGAGATCTACCAGAACTGCCCGATCTTCAACGACGACGCGTTCGAGCCGCTGAAGGACCCGGCCGAGCGCGACATGCGGCTGCTGCGCATGGAGCACGGCGAGCCGCTGCGCGTGGGCGCCGACCGGGGCGTGGTGATGGGCGACTACGGCGAGCTGAAGGTGGCCGACATCGCCGAGGTGGGCGAGGACGCGCTGGTGCGCCACGACGCCCACCGGGCCGACCCCGGCTACGCCTTCGCCCTGTCGCGCATGGACTACCCGGCGTTCGAGCACGTGCCGATCGGCGTCTTCCGCGACACCTCCCGGCCCACCTACGACGAGCTGATGGCCGAGCAGCTCGGCGGCGCCGAGTCGCGCGGCGGCGCCGAGGAGCTGGCGTCGCTGCTGGCCGGCGGCGACACCTGGACGGTGCGCTGAGGCGCACCCGCGCCCGGTCGGCCCCTTCCCGGGTGGCCGGGCACCGGCGGCGGGCGGTCCGCGCGAGCGGGCCGCCCGCGCCGCGCCCGGCCGGGGTGCCGGGCGCATCGGGGGTGCCGGGCGTGCCGGATGTGCCGGCACCCGTGGGGTGAATGTGATTCATGTTTCTCGTGCGGTGTGAGCAGGGATTGGGCGAACGCCCGCGGATTGCGTCTGGCCTACCGGCGCCTTCGCACCCTAGGTTTGGTGGTGCGCCACGTCACAGCGGCGGGGCGGGTGGCCAACGACGGCGGCGGGAGGCGGCATGGCAGCGGTCGGCGACTCTGCACTGACCACGGCGAGCACGGTCGACGGCGTACTGCGCCGCACGGCGGCGCGCACCCCGCGACGGCACGCGCTGCGCTTCGGCGACCGCGACTGGACCTTCGCCGAACTCGACCGGGGCGTCACCCGGGTGGCCGCCTGGCTGCTGGGCCTGGGCCTGACCCGCGGCGACCGGGTGGCGTGCTTCGGCCACAACTCCGACGCCTACCTGCTGGCGTTTTTGGGCTGCGCCCGGGCGGGGCTGGTGCACGTGCCGATCAACCAGAGCCTGCGCGGGGCGGAGCTGAGCTACCTGCTGGCGCAGTCGGGCAGCATCGTGGTGCTGACCGACCCCAAGCTCGCCGGGCGCGTCGAGGAGATCCGCGCGGAGATCCCCGCGCGCGACGTGCTGGCGCTGCGCGGCGCCGAGGAGTCGGTGCTGGAGGTCGCGCGCGACCCCGACGCGCCCGAGGACCTGATCACCGACGTCGCCGACACCGACCTGGTGCAGCTGCTCTACACCTCGGGCACCACCTCCAAGCCCAAGGGCGCGATGATGACGCACCGCGCGCTGGTGCACGAGTACGCCAGCTGCCTGCACGCGCTCGACATCGGGCAGGGCGACCGCATGCTGCACGCGCTGCCGCTGTACCACTCGGCGCAGATGCACGTGTTCCTCATGCCGGCGCTGGCGGCGGGCGCCTACAGCGAGATCGTGGAGGCACCGGAGCCCGGCGACCTGCTGCGGCGGATCGAGGCGGACGGCATCACGTCGTTCTTCGCGGCGCCGACGGTGTGGGCGGCGCTGGCCAACCACCCCGACTTCGCCACGCGCGACCTGTCGGGGCTGCGCCGGGCCTACTACGGCGCGGCCATCATGCCGGTGCCCGTGCTGGAGCGGATCCGGGCGCGGCACCCGGGGATCGGGTTCTACAACTGCTTCGGGCAGAGCGAGATCGGCCCGCTGGCCACGGTGCTGCGGCCCGAGGAGCACGTCGAGGGGCGCATGGACTCCTGCGGGCGGCCGGTGCTGTTCGTGGAGGCGCGGGTGGTGGACGACCACGGCGTCGAGGTCGCGCCGGGTGAGCGCGGCGAGGTGGTGTACCGGTCGCCGCAGCTGTGCGAGGGGTACTGGGACAAGCCCGAGGAGACCAAGGAGGCGTTCCGCGACGGCTGGTTCCGTTCCGGCGACATCGCGCGGCGCGACGCCGAGGGGTACTTCACGATCGTGGACCGGGTGAAGGACGTCATCAACACCGGCGGCGTGCTGGTGGCGCCCCGGGAGGTGGAGGACGTCGTCTACCAGCACCCGGCGGTGGCCGAGGCGGCGGTGATCGCGGTCCCCGACGAGCGGTGGGGCGAGGCGGTCACGGCCGTGGTGGTGCTGAAGGACGCGGCCACGGAGGAGGAGCTGATCGAGTTCGTCCGCGCCCGCCTGGCGGGATTCAAGACCCCCAAGCGGGTGCACATGGTCGACGAGCTGCCGAAGAACGCGAGCGGGAAGCTGTTGAAGCGGGTCCTCCGCGAGCGGTTCCACTGAGCGCGCGGAGTGGGCGGTGCCGACCGCGCCAGCCGAGCAGCACCGGCCGCGCAGCAAGCGAAGCGGAACCGCGAGCAGACCACCACCGGAGCGGTTCCACTGAGCGCGCGGAGTGGCCGGTGCCGACGTTGTGAACGGCGCTGTTGTGAGCGACGCGAAACAGTCGCATACCGGCAAATCCCGCCAACACCGCCACTACGACATAGCCTGCGGGTATGCGTATTGTCATCGCCGGAGGACACGGCAAGATCGCGCTGCGGCTGGAACGGCTGCTGGCCGCGCGCAACGACACACCCGTCGGCCTGATCCGCAACCCCGACCACGCCGCCGACCTTGAGGCGGCCGGGGCCGAGCCCGTGGTGATCGACCTGGAGAACACCACCGTCACCCAGCTCACCGAGAAGGTGATGGGCGCCGACGCCGTGGTGTTCGCGGCGGGCGCGGGGCCGGGCAGCGGGGCGGAGCGCAAGGCGACCGTCGACCGCGACGCCGCCCGGCTGCTGGCCGACGCCGCCTCCCTGGCGGGGGTGCGCCGCTACATCATGGTCTCGGCGATCGGGGTGGACGACGGCCCGCCGCCCGGCTCCGAGCCGGTGTGGGCGGCCTACGTCGAGGCCAAGCGGGCCGCCGACGACGACCTCCGCGAGCGCAGCCTGGAGATGGACTGGACCATCCTGCGCCCGGGACGGCTGACCGATGATCCGGGAACCGGAGAGGTCTGGCTCGCGCCCAAGGTAGAGCGGGGGGACGTCACACGGGACGACGTCGCCGCGGTCATCGTCGCCCTGCTCGACGAGCCCGCCACCATCGGGCGGGTCCTGGAGTTGGTCGGCGGGACCACACCGGTCGCCGAGGCGGTGCGGGCCGTCGGAGCGTAGTAGCCGTTCACGGGGTCTTCTGGCTAGTAGGCCCCATACAGTGCATCATGGGTGCGAACGGCCCGGCGGGCCAACTCCTCGACGGACGTGGATGGTGGGGCAACGCTCAACGGGCAGGCGAGCGCCGCAGAGAGCAGATAGGTACGGTTGACACATGAGCGTCACGCAGGTCGTGAGGGACAGCACCGTCGTCGAGCACGCGAAGGTCGCGGCGCAGCAGAAGCGCAGGATGTTCATCGTGCAGTTGGACGTCAACGCCTATGACGAGGCGTCGAGCAAGGTCCGGCCCGGCCTGACCCGCATCCTGGAGGGCATCGAGGACGCCGGCTGGCGGCTGGACCAGACCGCGCCCAGCACCGGCGCCGAGGGCGAGGCCGCCCGGCTGTTCATCTTCCGCCCCGACCCCGAGGCGGCCGAGGGCTCGGCGTCGGGCTCCGGCCAGGAGGCCAAGGACCAGTCCGCGCAGGCGCCGGCGCAGCCGACCAACACCGGCGGCCAGCCCCAGCAGGACCCCTACGCCGGCTACCAGTACCAGACCGGCCAGCAGTACAGTCAGGGCTACCAGCAGCAACAGCAGTACCCGGGCTACAGCCAGCAACAGCAGCAGTACCCCGGTTACGGTCAACAGCAGCAGCCCGGTTACGGTCAGCAGCAGCCGGGCTATGGGCAGCAGTACCCCGGCTACGGCCAGCAGGGCTGGTAACCTTCGCCGCTTCCGCCGCGCCCGCCCGAGGGGCGCGCGGCAGGAGCCGCAGCACACCGCGACGGCCCGCGCGCACCGCGCGCGGGCCGTCGGCGTGCGCGCTCCGTGACGGCCGGGCGGGGCGGCGGAGGGGCGCTGGAGGGGCCCTGAGGGCGCCGCGGAGGCCGTGCCATCCGCCCCGATCTGCGTAGAAGCGCCAGGTCTCCGCAGGTCAGCGCCAAAACAAACTCCCGGCTTTCGCCCGTAATAACGTGACGCACCGTGGTGACTACGTTAGGTTACTTGGCGCGGGCGGTCTTGCCGCCCCGGCCCAAGCTTGCCGAGCTTTCTCCGAGAGGATCGACTATGAAGCGCATCGCCACGGTCTCCGGTCTCATCGCCGCCACCGCCCTCGCCCTGGGTGCCATGACCGGCACCGCCGCCGCCGACAACAACGCCGAGGTGCAGAACGTCACCATTCCGATCTGCCTGGACGCCGGCATCCTCCAGGGCAGCGGCGTGTTCGGCGGCGACGGCTGCAACGTTGTGGACATCGAGCACGAGAAGGGCGTTGGCATCGCCTGACCGGCCTGAGCTTCTCCGGCAGGCCCGAGCGGGCGCCCGCTCGGGCCTGCCGCCGTGTGTGTGGTGGGCGGTGAGCAGACCGGGGCTAGGCGGGGGCGTGGCAGACGGCTTCGAGGTTGTTGCCGTCAGGGTCGCGGACGAAGGCGGCGTAGTAGTCCGGGTGGTAATCCGGCCACACCCGCGGGGCGTGCAGGACCTCGGTGCCGGCCGCCGCAGCCGCGGCGTGGAAGGCGTCGACGGCGGCCCGGTCGGGAGCGCCCAACGCCAGATGGACCTCGCGCCCCGCCCCGCCGCCCACGGCGCGGCCCAGCCACAGGACCGGCCGGTCGGCGCCGAACGCGACCACCGCGCCCTCGCCGACCTCCATCAGCCGCCGACCGCCCAGCGGGGCCAGGACGGAGTCGTAGAACGCGGCGCTGGCGGCCACGTCGGCGACCTGGAGCGAGAGGTGATCGATCATGCGCCGAGTGTGGCACGCACCACCGACACTCCCCGGCGCCCCGGCACGCCGACTGACACAGGATGTCAGGTACGGGCGGGAGAATCGCCGCCATGTATGAGTCACCCACCGAACTCGCCGACCTCCAGGGGCTGCTGGACGCCTCGCTGCGCGGCTCCACCGCCCACCTGCGGTCCATCGTCGCCCCCGAGGGCGCCTCGCCCAACACGCTGAGCGCCGACCAACTCGCCCGCGCCCTGACCGGCATGTGCACGCTGGCGATCTCCACGGTCACGGCCAACGGCGAGCCCCGGATCAGCGGGATCGACGGCCACTTCCTGCACGGCCGCTGGATCGTGGGCACCGACCGCGGCGCGGCGAAGGCCCGCCACCTGGCCGCCCGGCCCGCCGTGAGCGTCGCCCACCTGCGCGGCGAGGAACTGGGGGTGTTCACCCACGGCCGCGCGGTCCCGATCGCCCCGCCGGACGCCGACGACCCGCAGTGGCCCGAGGTCCTGGACCACCTCACGCGCCACTACGGGAGCAACCCCATGACCTGGGGCGATGTCGTCTACTACCGCATCGAGCCGCATTGGATGGTCGCCTACTGCGCGGATCCCGACAAGGTGCTGAAGGAGGCGTAGCCCGCCGAAGTGGGGCCGCGGCGGCCGGTGACCGCCCGTGACGAGTTCTCCGATTCCCCCGCGCGGCCGAACGCGCGTGCGAATACTGGTTCGCATGGACTCAAGGAGGCAGTATGGCCATCATGAGCATCGGCCGGTCCGACCCGCGGCCCCTGACCGTCGCCGACCTGGAGCGCATGCCCGACGACGGCCGGCGCTACGAACTGGTCGACGGGCGGCTTGACGTGTCGCCCGCGCCTGTCTCCGTGCACTCCCAGTGCGAGGGGCGGCTCGTCACCTACCTGAACATCGCGGCCCGGGGCCGGTTCGAGGCGTACCCGGGCGCGGGGATCACCCTCAACGCCGAGGGCACCCACCACCGCATCCCCGACGTGGCCGTGGTCCGCGCGGGCCAGGTGGAGCACCCGTACCTGACGACTCCCCCCGTGCTGGCCGTCGAGGTCGTGTCACCGGAGAGCCGGCTGCGCGACCTGCACACCAAGCGGCGGGAGTACGCCGAGTTCGGCATCGACTCCTACTGGATCGTCACCCCCGCGCTCGACAAGCCCGGAATCACCGAACTCCGCCTCAGGGAAGGCGTCTACCGCGAGACCGCCCAGGTCTTCGGCGAGGACGTCCTCGAAACCGACGCCCCCTTCCCCCTGCGCATCGTCCCCCACTGGCTCATCGCCCCGGGCATGTGGATCGACCGCATCGGTGGCGACTGATCCCGTCCGGCCGCCGATGGGTGCCTCCGCCGTGACCGTTGATGACCTGGAGCGCATGCCCGACGACGGCCGGCGCTACGAACTGGTCGACGGGCGGCTTGACGTGTCGCCCGCGCCCAAGCCGGGGCACGCGCGGGTGGAGCACCGCCTGGCGTGCCACCTGGAGTCGGTGTGTCCGCCCGGCTTCAAGGTCTTCCGCGGTGCCGGGATCGACCTCAACGCCCGGCGCACGCACCACCGGATCCCCGACCTGTCGGTCTTCGCCGACCACAAGCTGCCCGCGAGCGGGTATTTCGAGGATCCGCCCGTGCTGGCGGTCGAGGTGGTGTCGCCGGAGAGCCGGTTCCGCGACCACCACACCAAGCTGCGCGAGTACGCCGCCTTCGGCATCGGCTCCTACTGGATCGTGACCCCGGATCCGGTGACCCCCGGCATCACCGAGTTCCGGCTCGACGGCGGCGAGTACCGGGGAGTCGCCGACGCCCTAAACTTCGACGTACTCAGCACCGACGTCCCGTTCCCGGTTCGGGTGGTGCCCCACTGGCTCACGGCCGACGACGCCACCTGGAAGCAGCGCGTCGGTGGCGGGTGAACCCTCGGTCGGTGGCTCGGGGGTGGAGCTGGCTACACCTCCGGGGTGGCGCCCGCCGGTGCGCGGAGACGGGTGGCGGCTCCGCTGATCTGCGGCTTTTTCGTCAATAGCGTTTCCTTCTGAACGGACCACCCCCCGGTCCCCGAGTCAGAGGAGACGGCGCCGTGTCGCCACGCATCCGATCCGCATTCGCCTTCTGCGCGGCGGCGGCCTTCGCCGCCGGGCTGGCCGTGCTGCCCGCCGGCGCCGCCTCGGCCGACGACGCGCCCGGCGCCGAGGCGCACGAGGCCGCCGCGCCCACGGCCGAGAACGTGCGCCGGTTCCTGGACGAGCGCGTCCCCGAGATCCTGGCGGAGCACCAGGTGCCCGGTGCGGCGGTCGCGGTGGTAGCCGACGGCGAGCAGGTCCACGCCGGGGGCTACGGCGAGGCCGACGTCGCCGAGGGCACCCCGGTCGACCCCGAGGGCACGTCGTTCCCGATGGCCTCGGTCAGCAAGTCCTTCACCGCCACGGCGGTGCTCCAGCTGGTGGACGAGGGCAGGCTGGACCTGCACGCCGACGTCAACGAGTACCTGCCCGAGGACGCCCGGGTGCCCGACACCTACCCCGGCGAGCCCATCACCCTCCACCACCTGCTGACCCACACGGCCGGGTTCGAGGACAGCATCGAGGGCATGGCCGCGCCGTCGCGGGAGGGCCTGCTGCCGCTCGCCGACTACGCCAGCCGGTACCAGCCCGCCCGCGTCTACCCGCCCGGCCGGTTCATCGCCTACTCCAACTACGGCACCACCCTGGCCGGCCTGGCCGTGCAGGAGGTGTCGGGCACGCCTTTCAACGACTACCTCGCGCGCAACGTCTTCGAGCCGCTGGGCATGAGCCGAAGCGGGTTCGCCGCCCCCGACGAAGCCGCACAGGCGTTCACCACCCCGACGCTGTACGCGGACTCCCCCGAGACCACCGCCGCGCCGATGTACGTCAACCAGGGGCCGGCGGGCGAGGGCTGGGCCACCGCGGCCGACATGTCCCGCTTCATGCTCGCCCTGCTCAACGGCGGCGAACTGGACGGCGAGCGCGTCCTCTCCGCGGAGTCCACCGAGGCGATGCTGGCCCACCAGGCGGACCTCCACCCCGAGCTGACCGGCGCGGGCTACGGCACCTGGGACCGGTTCTGGAACGGCCCCCGCGTGGTGGGCCACAGCGGCGACCTCGACGGCGCCCACAGCGAGTACGCCCTGGTGCCCGAGCTGGACCTGGGGGTGTACGCGGTCGTCAACGGCGACGGCCTGGCCGAGAACCCGCTGAAGGACGCCCGCGCCCGGATCATCGACGCGGTGCTGACCGAGTTCGCCGGCACCACCGGCGCGCCGGAGCCGGCGGCCGCCGCCGAAGTCGACCTGGACCGCTACGCGGGCACCTACACCACCACCCGCACCAGCACGAGCGAACCCAGCGCCGCCATGGTGGTGATGGACCAGATGTCGGTGTCGGTCACCGGCGACGGCCGCCTGCGGACGGTCAACGCGATCTTCGGCGAGCAGACGTGGACGCCTGTGGGGGACGGCGTCTTCCGGTCGGCTGAGGGCGAGCAGTTGGCGTTCGCCGAGGACGGCGGCGAGGTCATCGGCCTGGGCTTGGACGCAATCCCCTCGCAGGACTACGAGCGCCGCGCCTGGTACGAGGCGCCCACGCCGCACTTCGCCGCCGCCGGGGCCGCCCTGGTCGTCATGCTGACCGTCCTGGCCTGGCCGGTGACCGCCCTGGTCCGCCGCCTGCGCGGCCGCACCCGCCCCACCACGGCCGCCGCGCGGGCCGCGAGCGCCGCCGCCGGGCTCGCGGTGCTGGTGGTGGTCGCGTTCGCCGGCTACCTGGTCTACCTGCTCAGCAGCAACTACGCCTTCACGTGGGCGATGTTCACCGGCTCGCCGATGCTCACCGTGCCGCTGGCGGTGGCGGCCGTCGTGACGGTCCCGGTGCTGGTGGGAGTGGCCGCCGCGTGGATCCGCCGCTGGTGGACGGTCGCGGGCCGGATCCACTTCACCCTGGTCGCCGCGTCCCTCACCGTCTTCCTCAACGTCGCCGCCACCTACGGCCTCGTCTGGACCCCGCCGGTGTAGCCCCACCCCCACCGGAAAGAGCGGGCGCCCGAACCTCGGGCTGCCCGCTCTTCGGTGCGTTGTGCCGCCTCACTCGTAGTCCGCCACCCGGAACGGAACCATTTCGTCGCGTCCGGCGCGGATGTCGCCCTTCACGCGGTCGATCGCGGCGCCGTCGATCAGGTCCTCGCAGTGCTCCACCCGTTCCGGAGCCGCGTCCCCGGGGTCCGAGGGGTGCGTGGTCATCGTTCTCCTTGTCTCCGGCCTGGTACCCATGCCGCCCGGTCTCCGCCTGGGAGGGGCCGGCGCCTCGAGGCTACGCACCGACACGGCGGGGCGCAGCGGTTTCCCACGTGCGGCGGGAAGGCGCCGGGGCGCCCGCTCTTTTCGGTGTGTTCACGGATTCCCGCCCGCACTCGAACACCTGTTGGGATACTGGCTCTCATGCACGTGAGGAGGCAGTATGGCTGTCATGAGCATCGGCAGGACCGACCCGCGTCCGTTGACCGTCGACGACCTGGCGCGCATGCCCGACGACGGGCGCCGCTACGAACTGGTCGACGGGCGGCTTGACGTGTCTCCCGCGCCCGTCTTCCCGCACAGCGTTGTGGACACCCGGCTCACCTGGCACCTGGTGAATCAGGTTCCGAAGGGCTACATGCCGATCTCCGCACCGGGTATCAACCTCAACGCCGACCGCACGCATCACCGGATCCCCGATCTCGCCGTGATCCGACGTCAAGACTGCGAAAGCCCCTATCTCACCCGCCCCCCGGTGCTCGCGATTGAGATCATGTCACCTGAAAGCGTGTTCCGGGACAACCACACCAAGCGCCGGGAGTACGCCGAGTTCGGCATCGAGTCCTACTGGATCATCAATCCCGCGCCCGACAAGACGGGGATCATGGAGTTCCGGTTGCAGGACGGGACCTACCACGAGGTGCAGCAGGTCTTCGGGGAATCGGTTTTCGCGACGACCAGCCCTCTTGAACTGCGGCTCGTCCCGTACTGGCTGACCGCCGACGACGAGTCCTGGACGGAGCGCCTCGGCGGCGAGTAGCGCGCGGCCGGCCGGTCAGGCCGGGGTGCGGGCCACTCCTACGGGGCAGGTGGAGCCGGTGCCGCCGAGGCCGCAGTAGCCGTTGGGGTTCTTGGCGGCCGACAGGTACTGCTGGTGGTAGTCCTCGGCGAAGTAGAACGGGCCGGCGGGGGTGATCTCGGTGGTGATCGTGCCGAGGCCGTCGCGGGTGAGGACCTGCTGGAAGGCGTCGCGCGAGGACTCGGCGGCGGCCCTCTGGGTGTCGGAGTGGTAGAGGATCGCCGACCGGTACTGGGTGCCGAGGTCGTTGCCCTGGCGCATGCCCTGCGTGGGGTCGTGGTTCTCCCAGAACACCTTCAGCAGGTCGGTGTAGGAGATCACCCGGGGGTCGAACACCACGCGCACGGCCTCGGTGTGGCCGGTGCGGCCGGTGCAGACCTCCTCGTAGGTGGGGTTGGCGGTGTAGCCGCCCGCGTAGCCCACGGCGGTGGTCACGATGCCGTTGGCGGCACCCAGTTCCCAGAACACGCGTTCGGCGCCCCAGAAGCAGCCCATGCCGAACTCGGCGATCTCGGTGCCCTCGGGGTAGGGCGGCGCCAGCGGGGTGCCCAGCACCTCGTGGCGGGAGGGCACGGTGATGGGGGTGTCGCGGCCGGGCAGTGCCTGCTCCGGGGTAACCATGGTCATCTGCTTGCCGAACATGTCTTCAGGCTACCCGGCCGGTCCAGGCGAGCCCCGTACGGCCTGACCCCCACACGCCCCCCGCAGCCGCGGGATCCTCCGGCCCCCGTCCGACCCCGATCGGGCCGCCCGTCCTGTGTGCGGCGATCGGGCGGGTTCAGGGCGGTGCCTGCTGATTCACATACTCATGGGATGAATTTTGGCTTACGCTGGCCCGCGTGTCCGATTCCAACCGCGGCGTGCTCTTCGGGGCCAGCGCCTACGTCCTGTGGGGTGTCTCCACCCTCTACTGGCCGCTCGTCTCGGCCGCCGGCGCCACCGAGGTCATCGCCCACCGCATGGTGTGGTCGCTGCTGACCGTCCTGGCCGTCCTGGCGCTCCGCCGGCACTGGCGCTTCCTGCTCGACGTGCTGGGCAACCCGCGCCAGCTCGCGGTGCTCACCCTGGCCGCAGCCTTCATCACGGTCAACTGGGGCCTGTTCATCTACACCGTCAACAGCGGGCAGACCAGCCAGGCCGCCCTCGGCTACTTCATCAACCCGCTGGTCAGCGTGCTGGTGGGCGTGGTGTTCTTCGCCGAGCGGCTGCGCCGGGCGCAGGTGGCGGCCGTGGCGCTGGGCGCGGTGGCGGTGGCCGTGCTCAGCCTCGCCTACGGCGGGGTCCCCTGGCTGTCGCTGGGCATGGCGTTCTCCTTCGCCACCTACGGCGCGCTGAAGAAGACGGTCCGGCTGGACGGCGTGGAGAGCCTGGCGGTCGAGACGCTGCTGCTGTTCCTGCCCGCCGCCGCCTACCTGGGGTTCCTCCAGGCCACCGGCGCGGGCACCTTCACCGGGGTCTCCACCGCGCACACCTGGGCGCTGGTGGGGTCGGGGGTGGTCACGGCGCTGCCGCTGTTGTGCTTCGGCATGGCGGCGCGCCTGGTGCCGCTGAGCATGCTCGGGCTGCTCCAGTTCGTGGTGCCGGTCATGCAGTTCCTGTTCGCCTGGCTGGTGTTCGACGAGGCGATGCCGCTGAGCCGGTGGATCGGGTTCGGGGTGGTGTGGTTGGCCCTGGTGGTGTTCGTGGCGGACATGCTGCGCGCCACCGCCCGGACGCCGCGCGGCACCGAGCCGGGGCGGCGACGCGACCCCGATCCCTCCGCTGACACGACCGCCTGACCGCACGACGACGGGGGGCGGCGGACGCGTGGCGCGTCCGCCGCCCCCCGTCGTGGAGCGGCGTCCCTAGGGCTGGCCGGGGCGGGCGGGTGGGCGGTGGGGCGGGGGCCAGGTGCGGGACCACTCCCCCGCGCGCCCGGAGTCAGGGGTGCTCGGGCGGACCTGCGGGGCCGTGGGGCCGGTCCACCCCGGCCCGGCCGGGCGCGGTCCCGGGTCGGCCGAGGACTCCGCGCGGCGCGGCGCGCCGCCCTGGCGGGCCTGCGGCGCCGCCTGACCGGGCTGCCCCGGCCGACCTGCCCTCCCCTGCTGCTCCTGGCGCGCGCCCGGGCCGCCGGGGCTTTCGGTGCGCTGGCGCGGGGCCTGCCGGGGCGGGGCCTCCGAGCGCTCCAGGTACTCCGGCTGCTCGGGCCGGTCCTCGGGGCGCTGCTCGGCGCGGGCGTGCCGGCCGCGCGGGCGCCCGATCGGCTCGGCCGGGCGCTGCCCCGGGATCTCGGGGGTGAGGCCGTAGTGCTCGTAGACCCGGTCCTCCTGCTCCACCGAGATGTGCTGGTCGATGTCGAAGCTGGGCGCGGACTTGATCTCGCTCTTGGACCACGGCACCTGGAGGGCGTCGTAGACCAGTTCCGCCCCCAGCAGCGGCACCAGGTTCTCCCGCGACCCGAACAGGCCGGTCCGCACGGTGATCCACTTGGCCTCGTCGGTCTGGTCGTCGTAGTAGACCTGGCCGATCTTGCCGACCGCCGCGCCGTCCCTGTCCACGAGCCGGTGCCCGATCAACCGCTGTGTTCCCATCTGCGCCGCCACGGCGACTCACATCCCCCCGTTGTGCCCCAACGTCGACGGCGGAGCGCGCGGCGCACGACACCCCGCGGCGCCGGTCCGCCAGTGAGCGGATTCCCGCAGGTGGGCGGGGTCATGCCGGGTTTGCCCGGCTATGACCGAGTCCGGACCGGCGCGTTACCCGCGCTCCCACCTCCGCCCCTCCAACGGCGGCGGCCCCGCCCCGCGCATCGCGGGACGGGGCCGGAGGCGGCGCGGGCGGGTCTCAGCCCGAGCGCCGCACCACGTAGTCGCACAGCGCCTCGAACGCGTCGCGCGGGGCGCCCTCGGGAAGGCCGGCGAGTTCGGCGCGGGCGCGCTCGGCCCACTCGCGGGTGGTGGCCCGCGCGTCGTCCATGGCCGGGTGCGCGCGCAGCAGCCCCAGGGCCTCCTCGGTCTCTGCGTCGCTGAGCGGGCGGCCCAGCAGGGAGTCCAGCCGGGCGCTGCCGGTGTCGCCGGCCCGGGCGGCGCGGCGGGCGTAGAGCATCGGCAGCGTGAGGACGCCCTCGCGCAGGTCGGTGCCGGGGACCTTGCCCGACTCGCTGGGGTCGCCGGCGACGTCGAGGATGTCGTCGGCGAGCTGGAAGGCCATGCCCAGCGCGTCGCAGGCGCGGGTGATGGTGCCGGTGATCTCGGGTCCGGCGCCGGCGAACGTGGCGCCGAACTCCGCCGAGGACGCGATGAGCGAGGCGGTCTTGTCGGAGATCACCCGCAGGTAGTGCTCCAGCGGGTCGGTGCCCTCGCGCGGCCCCGAGGTCTCCAGGATCTGGCCCTGGACCAGCCGGCCGAAGGTGCGCGCCTGCATCCGCACCGCCTCGGTGCCCAGGTCGGCCAGGATCTCCGAGGCGCGCGCGAACACGTAGTCGCCGGTGAGGATGGCCACGCTGTTGCCCCAGCGCTGGTTGGCGCTGGGCTCGCCGCGCCGCAACTCCGCCTCGTCCATCACGTCGTCGTGGTACAGCGTGGCGACGTGGGTCAGCTCCACCACCGCGGCCGCGCGCGTGAGGTCGGGCACCGTGGGGTCGCCGAAGTGCGACGCCAGGAGCACCAGGGTGGCGCGGAAGCGCTTGCCGCCGGCCGACAGCAGGTGCGAGGCGGCCTCGGTGAGCAGGGGGTCGCTGGCCGCGACGGACTCCCGCAGCAGCTTCTCGACCTGGTCCAGAGCCTCCTGGACCTCCTTGGCGAGGCCAGCGTCGATACTCGGCAGAGCGAGGAAATCGCTCGGGACAGCACCGCTCACCTGGGCTCCACATGTCAACGGGCGCGCGATACCCCCTAATCGGGCATATCGCGCGCTCTCGGGATGAACAAAACCGACTAGCCAAGTTATCTGACCCGGATAGCGGTGCCAAAGCCACCCACCGGGTCGCGGCGGCTACCCTGCGGAGCCCTCGGCCGTGGCCACCAGCGACTCCCCCTGTTCAGTGCCCGGCTGGGGCAGCAGGTGGTCCAGCACCGGAGTCGGGTAGACGCCGAGCAGGAACGTCGCGGCGACGCCGATCGCGATGGCCGAACCGGTGAACAGCCCCGCGCGCACCACCGTGGGGCCGGTCTCGGCCGGGTCGGCGAAGAACATCAGCACGATGATCCGCACGTAGAAGAACGCCGTCACCGCGCTGCTGAGCACGCCCACCACCACGAGCGGGGCCGCGCCCGCCGCCATGGCCGCCTCGAACACCGCGAACTTGCCGATGAACCCGCTGGTCAGCGGGATCCCGGCGAAGGCGAGGAGGAACAGCGCGAGCGCGCCCGCCAGCAGCGGCGAGGTGCGCCCCAGCCCGGCCCACTGCGACAGCTCCCCGGCCTCGGGGCCGTTCTCGTGCGTGCGCACCAGGGTGACCACGGCGAACGCCCCGATGGTGGTGAACCCGTAGGCGGCGAGGTAGAACATGGCCCCGGCCAGGCCCTCGGGGCTGGCGGCCACCACCGCCGTCAGCACGAACCCGGCGTGCACCACCGAGGAGTAGGCCAGCAGCCGCTTGATGTCGCGCTGGGTCACCGCGACCACGGCGGCCAGCACCATGGTCAGGATCGCCACCACCCACAGCATCGGCGCCCAGTCGGCGGCCGAGCCGCCGAAGGGCACGTAGAACACCCGCAGCAGCGCGCCGAAGGCGGCCACCAGGGTGCAGGAGGCCATCAGCGCCGTGATGGGGGTGGGCGCGCCCTGGTAGACGTCGGGCTTCCAGTTGTGGAAGGGCACCGCGCCGACCTTGAACAGCAGGCCCACCGCGATCAGGCCGATGCCGAGCAGCAGCAGCGGCCGGCCTCCGCCGTCGGCGAACAGCGGGCCGCCGCCCTCGCGCACCGCCGCCGCGACCTCGGCGAAGTTCACCGACCCCGCGTAGCCGTAGACCATGGCGATGCCGAACAGGAAGAACGCCGAGGAGAACGCGCCCAGCAGGAAGTACTTGACGGCCGCCTCCTGGGAGAACAGCCGGCGCCGCCGGGCCAGCCCGCACAGCAGGTACAGCGGCAGGCTCATGACCTCCAGCGCGACGAACATGGTGAGGAAGTCGTTGGCCGCCGGGAAGAGCTGCATGCCCAGCAGCGCGAACAGCACCAGCGGGTAGACCTCGGTGTGCTGGGAGCCCGCCATCACGTGCTCGCGCTCCTCCTCGCTGCCGGGCACCGCCGCGGCCTGCGCGGCGAACGCGCTCTCGCCCCGGCGGTTCTCCGCGATCAGCAGCAGGCTGACGAACCCGAGCACCAGCACCGAGCCCTGGAGGAAGACCGAGACCCGGTCCACCGCGACGCTGCCGAAGGCCAGGGTCTCGCCGGGGCCGTCGGCGGGCAGCGCGCCCACGATGAGGATGCTCAGCACGAAGGCGGCGGCCACCGCCGCCAGTGCCAGGCCGAGCTGGACGGCCCGGCGCCGCGCGGCGGGCACGAACGCCTCGACCAGCACGCCGATGACGGCGGCGCCGAACACCACCAGCATCGGCGACAGCAGCCAGTAGTCGATCTGCGGCGGGTTCTCCGTGATGGTCGGCGCCGCCGTCACGAGCAACGGTGTACTCACTCGTGGTCCCCTTCTTCCTGCCCGCTCGCGGTGGTGTCGGCGTCGCCGAGCGCCGGTGCGGGGTCGGTGACATCGACCTGCCGCATGGTCGCCTCGACCGCCGGGTTGATGGCGTCCAGCAGCGGCTGCGGGTACACGCCGAAGATGATCAGCAGTGCGATCAGCGGTGCCACGGCCCAGGTCTCGCGGCGGGAGAGGTCGCGCAGCCGCGCGGACCCCTCGGGCGCCGGGCCGGTCATGGTGCGCTGGTACATCCACAGGATGTAGAGCGCGGCCAGGACCACGCCCACCGAGGCGATGATCGCGGGCACCGGGTGGAACGCGTAGGTGCCGATGAAGACCAGGAACTCGCTGACGAACGGCGAGAGCCCGGGCAGCGCCAGCCCGGCGAGGCCGGCGACCAGGAACACCCCGGCCAGCACCGGCGCGCTCTTCTGCACGCCCCGGTAGTCGCCGATCGCCGAGGACTCCCGGCGGGCGATGAGGAACCCGACGACCAGGAACAGCGCGCCGGTGGCGAACCCGTGGTTGACCATGTACAGCGCCGCGCCCGACTGCCCCTGGGAGGTCATCGCGAAGATGCCCAGGGTGATGAACCCGAAGTGCGACACCGAGGTGTAGGCGATCAGCCGCATCATGTCGCTCTGCGCGATGGCCAGGACGGCGCCGTAGACGATGCTGACCAGGCTGAGCACCACGACCGGCCACACGAACCAGCGCGACGCCTCGGGGAACATCTCCAGGCAGTAGCGCAGCATGCCGTAGGTGCCGACCTTGTCCAGCACGCCCACCAGCAGCACGGCGGTGCCCGGCCGCGACGCCCCGGCCGCCGTGGGCAGCCAGGTGTGCACCGGCCACATCGGCGCCTTGATCGCGAAGGCCACGAAGAAGCCGAGGAACAGCCAGCGCGCCGCGGTGGTGTCGACTCCGGCGAGCGCGCCGCCGGGGCCCACCAGCTCGCTCCACAGGAACGTGCCGCCGTAGACGTAGACCCCGATCACCGCGACCAGCATCAGCAGGCCGCCCAGGAGGCTGTAGAGCAGGAACTTCACCGCGGCCGCGCGGCGCTGGGGGCCGCGCCCGTAGCGCCCGATCATGAAGTAGACCGGGATCAGCATGGCCTCGAAGAACACGTAGAACAGGAAGACGTCGGTGGCCGCGAAGACCCCGATCATCATCGCCTCGAGGACCAGGATGAGCGCGAAGTAGCCCTTGCCGCGGTCGTCGGCGTCGTCGTTCTCGTGCCAGGCCGCGAGCACGACCAGCGGCACCAGCACCGCCGACATCAGGATCAGCACCAGCGCGATGCCGTCGACCCCCACCGCGTAGTTCACCCCGAACCGGGGGATCCACGGGTAGACCTCGGCGAACTGGAGGCGCTCGCCGCCGGTGGGGGCGAACCGCGCGGCCATCACCGCGACCAGCACCAGGACGGCCCCGCTGACGCCCAGGGCCGTCCACTTGGCGGCCAGGACGCGCTCGCGCGGCAGCAGGGCCACCGCGAGGCCGCCCAGGGCGGGCAGCGCGATGGCGAGGGTGAGCCAGGGGATGTCGGTCATCAGATCCTCACAGCCAGCGTTGCGACGACGATGGCGGCGCCGAACAGCATCGTCAGCGCGTAGGTGCGGGCGAACCCGGTCTGCGCGCCGCGCAGCCCGCGCGAGCTGTCGCGCACGCTCGTGCCGATCCCGTTGACCAGGCCGTCGACCACCGACGTGTCGAAGGCCGCCAGCGCACGGGCGACCTGTTGGCCGGGCCGCATCAGCAGCCCCTCGTTGATGGCGTTTCCGTACAGCTCGTTGCGCGCGGCGGCGGTGACCAGGCCCGCGCGCGGCGCGGTGCGCGCCACCTCCCGCCGGCCGTACATGAACCAGGCGGTGGCCACGCCCAAGACCATCAGGCCCAGCGCGGCCAGGCTCGGCCAACTGGTGAGCATGGTGGCCATGCTGAACGCGTGGTGGTGCTCGGGCGCGCCGATGGCGGGCTCCAGGAACGCCGCGAACCGGTAGCCGAACACCAGGGCGGCGCCCAGCGCCACCGAGCCCACCGCCAGCACGATCATCGGCACCGTCATCGACGCCGGCGACTCGTGGGGGTGGGCGTCGTCGGCCCAGCGGCGCTTGCCGAAGAACGTCATGATCATGACGCGGGTCATGTAGAACGCGGTCAGCCCGGCGCCCAGCAGCGCCGCCGCGCCGAAGACCATGCCGGCGGCGCCACCGCTCTCGAAGGCCGCGGCGATGATGCCCTCCTTGGTCCACCACCCCGACAGCAGCGGGAACCCGATGATGGCGAGGTAGCCCAGGCCGAAGGTGGCGAAGGTGACGGGCATGGCGCCGCGCAGGCCGCCGTAGCGGCGCATGTCGACCTCGTCGTTCATGCCGTGCATGACCGAGCCGGCGCCCAGGAACAGCCCGGCCTTGAAGAAGCCGTGGGTGATCAGGTGGGCGATGGCGGCGGCGTAGCCGATGGGCCCCAGCCCGGCGGCCATGGTCATGTAGCCGATCTGGCTCATGGTGGAGCCGGCCAGTGCCTTCTTGATGTCGTCCTTGGCGCACCCGATGATGGCGCCGGCCAGCAGTGTGGCCGCGCCCACGATCGCGACGGTGAGCTGGGCGGCGGGCGCGGCCTCGAACACCGCGCCCGAGCGCACGATCAGGTAGACGCCGGCGGTGACCATGGTGGCCGCGTGGATCAGCGCCGAGACCGGCGTGGGGCCCTCCATGGCGTCCAGCAGCCAGGACTGGAGCGGCAACTGGGCCGACTTGCCGCAGGCGCCCAGGAGCAGCAGCAGGCCGATGGCGGTCATCAGCCCCTGCCCGGCCTCGCCGGCCGCCCCGAACACGTCGTGGAAGGCGACCGTGCCGAACGTGGTGAACATGAGCATGATCGCGATGAGCAGGCCCATGTCGCCGACGCGGTTGACCAGGAACGCCTTCTTGGCGGCGACCGCCGCGGAGTCCTTGTGCTGCCAGAAGCCGATCAGCAGGTAGGACGCCAGGCCCACGCCCTCCCAGCCCAGGAACAGCAGGGCGTAGTTGTCGGCGAGGACCAGGACCAGCATCGCCGCCACGAACAGGTTCAGGTAGGCGAAGAACCGGCGGCGCCGGTCGTCGTGGGCCATGTAGCCCACCGAGTAGATGTGGATCAGCGAGCCGACGCCGGTGATCAGCAGCGCGAAGCTGATGGACAGCGGGTCCAGCAGCAGGCTCACCTCGGCGTCGAACCCGCCGACGGAGAACCAGGTGTAGACCGGGACCGCGTAGCTGCGCTCCTCGGGCGGGGCGCCCAGCATGTGCAGCAGCGCCGCCACGGCCCACCCGAAGCTCGCGAGCGGCAGCGCCACCGCGAGCCAGTGGCCCCAGGAGTTGGTCCGGCGCCCGCCCAGCAGCAGGATCGCGGCGCCCACCAGCGGAAGCGCGATCAGCAGCCAGGAGTTCTCCAGGACCGCCCCGCTGGCCTCGGTGGTGACGGCGTGCGCGTGCTGCTCGGCGGCGAGGGTTAGTTCAGACACAGCCACGTCGCCTTCTAGTGCTTGAGCAGGTTGGCGTCGTCCAGCGACGCCGACCTGCGGGTCCTAAAGATCTGCATGATGATCGCCAGGCCCACCACGACCTCGGCCGCGGCCACGATCATCACGAAGAACGCGATGACCTGGCCCTCGATGTCGCCGAGCATCCGGGCGAAGGCGACGAACGCCAGGTTGCAGGCGTTGAGCATCAGCTCCACGCACATGAACACGATGATGGCGTTGCGCCGTACCAGCACCCCCACGGCGCCGATCGTGAACACGATCGCGGCGAGCACGATGTAGTTCATCGGGTCCATGAGCGCTCGGCCTCCTGTCCGTTGGCGTCGCCGTTGCCGCGTCGGTCGTCGTCGCCGTCCTCCGCGCCGCCGGCGCCGGGCTCCCCGGCGGAGCCGACCGCCTCGGGGTCGCGCTCGCCGGCGGCGTGGCCCTCCTTGGACCAGGCGGAGTCCGAGGCGCCGCCGGGCTGGGGGATGACCCCCGGCCGGATGTCGCGGGGGACCTCCGACTGGAGGGCGGGGTCGCGAGCGGTGAGGACCGGGTTGAGCGACAGCTCCGACACCGAGCCGTCGGGCAGCAGCGCCGGCATGTCGATGGCGTTGTGCCGGGCGTAGGTGCCGGGGCCGGGCAGCGGGGTGGGGTGGTCGCCGCGGACGCGGTCGCGGGCCATCTCCCGCTGGCTGCGGCGCTTCTTGATGCGGGTGACGTGCGCCAGCACCAGGGCGCCCAGCACGGCGGTGATCAGCAGCGCGCCGGTGGCCTCGAAGGCGATGATGTAGCGGTAGATGACCTCGCCGGCGATCCAGGGGACGCTGCCCCCGGCGGCGGCGGTGCCCGCGCCCAGCCCGGCGGGGTCGCCGGCGGTGATGCGGGTCAGGCCCAGCGCGAGCGCGCCCAGGAAGCACGCCGCCACCACGGCGGTGAGCAGGCGCTGCCCGCGCAGGGTCTCCACCAGGGAGTCCGCCGAGCTGACGCCGACCAGCATCAGCACGAACAGGAACAGCATGAGGACCGCGCCGGTGTAGACGACGATCTGCACGACCATCAGGAACGGCGCCTGGTTCATGCCGTAGAACACGGCCAGGCCGAGCATGACCGTGGCCATGAGCACGGCCGAGTGGACCGCCTTGCGGCTGAAGACCACGCCGATGGCGGCGAGGACCACCACGGCGCCGATGACGTAGAAGGCGGTGGTCTCCAGGCCGCCGATGGGGGCCGCCGCGGCGGCCGCGAACGCGCCCCGCATCACCGGTCCGCCTTACCGTCGGCGCCGGTGCCGCCCGGGGCGGACCTGGCGAAGGCGGGGCCCTGGCGGTAGTAGTCCTCCTCGGTCTCGCCCAGGCGCATGGGGTGCGGCGGCGCCTCCATGCCCTCCAGCAGCGGGGCCAGGAGCTGCTCCTTGGTCCAGATCAGGCTCTCGCGCTCGTCGTCGGCGATCTCGTACTCGTTGGTCATGGTGAGCGCCCGGGTGGGGCACGCCTCCACGCACAGGCCGCACAGGATGCACCGCAGGTAGTTGATTTGGTAGACGCGGCCGTAGCGCTCGCCGGGCGAGAACCGGGAGTCCTCGGTGTTGTCGCCGCCCTCCACGTAGATCGCGTCGGCCGGGCAGGCCCAGGCGCACAGCTCGCAGCCGATGCACTTCTCCAGCCCGTCGGGCCAGCGGTTGAGCTGGTGGCGGCCGTGGAAGCGCGGCGCGGTCGGCCGCACCTCCTCGGGGTAGTTGACGGTCGGCACCTTCTTGAACATGGTGTGGAAGGTGACGCCGAACCCCTTGACGGGGTTGAGCCAGTCAAGCACCGGTAACCTCCTCACGCTTGTCGTGGGGGACCCGCGCACCGGAGCGGGGTCCCTCGGCCGGCACGCTGCTGCCGTAGTGGGGTGCGTTCTGCGGTGGCACCGGGAAGCCTCCGTAGGCGGGGTCGTCGCGCATGAGCCGCAGCTCCTCCTGGCGCTCGGCGGCCTCGGCGGCGCGCCGGCGCCGCGCCGAGCGGGCGAAGCCGTAGACGGCCGCGACCACCACCAGCGCGAAGCCCGCGACCACGGCCGCGACCGCGCCGATGGGCGCCCCCTCGTTGAGGAGGATCCGCACCACGGCCACCGCGGTGATCCACACGAGCTGCACCGGGATGAGGATCTTCCAGCCGAGCTGCATGAGCTGGTCGTAGCGGATGCGCGGCAGGGAGCCCCGCACCCAGATGAACAGGAACATCACGGCGAGGAACTTCACCAGCCACCACAGGATGGGCCAGTAGCCCTCGTTGGCGCCCGCCCAGAACGACGTGATGGGCGGGGGCGCGAGCCAGCCGCCGAGGAAGAAGGTCACCGACACCGCGGCGACGGTCACCATGTTCACGTACTCGGCGAGGAAGAACATGGTGAACTTCATCGAGCCGTACTCGGTCATGAACCCGCCGACGATCTCGCCCTCGCCCTCGGCCAGGTCGAACGGCAGCCGGTTGGTCTCGCCGATCATGGTGACCAGGTAGATGAGGAAGGACGGCAGCAGGATCACCGCGAACCACAGCGGCCGCTGCGCCTCCACGATCCCCGAGGTGGTCAGCGTCCCCGAGTACATGAACACCGCCACGAACGACAGGCCCATGGCGATCTCGTAGCTGATGACCTGGGCCGAGGCCCGCAGCCCGCCCAGCAGCGCGTAGGGCGACTGGGAGGCCCAGCCGCCCAGCACGATCCCGTAGACGCCGATGGCGGCGGTGGCCAGCACCACCAGCGCGGCGATCGGCAGGTCGGTGAGCTGGAGCGGGGTCTGGACCCCGAACATGGTGACCTCGGGCCCCACCGGGATCACCGAGAAGGCGATGAACGCCGGGACCGCCGCGATCATCGGCGCGGCGATGTAGACCACCCGGTCCACCCCGCGCGGGATCACGTCCTCCTTCAGCGACAGCTTCACGCCGTCGGCCAGGGACTGGAGCAGGCCCAGCGGGCCGAACCGGTTGGGGCCGTGGCGCTGCTGCATGCGGCCCATGACCTTGCGGTCGGCCATGATCATCATCAGCACGCAGACCATCAGGAAGACGAAGATCACCAGCGCCTTGATGAGGGTGATCCACCAGGGGTCGGTGCCGAACGCGCCGAGCCCGGGCTCGGCGCCTTGGGCGAGGGTCATCACTGGTCGCTCCCAGCACTCGTCGCGGTCGGCCGGGCTTCGACCTCGAAGCCCGCGCCCCGGTCGGCCTCCAGGCGCACCACCGCGCCGGCGTCGGCGCCCAGGTCGCGGCGGACGTCGCAGTCGCGGGCGTTGGCCGGCAGCCACACCACGCGGTCGGGCATGGGCACCACCAGCGCCGGTACGCTCACCGCGCCCAGCGGGCCGGTGACGCGCAGCCGCCCGCCGTCGGCCAGGCCGATCTCGGCGGCGGTGGCGGCCGAGACCCGCGCCACGGCCGGGCGCGCGGTGCCGGCCAGGTAGGGCTCGCCGTCCTGCATGGGTCCGCGGCCCAGCAACTGGCGCCAGGTGGACAGCAGCGCCTCGCCGCGGCCCGGCTCGGGCAGCGGCGCGGGGCGGCTCAGCGGGTCGGGGACCCGCTCGCCGGTCCAGGCGCCCAGGGACTCCAGCTCGGCGCGCGCGGCGGCGTCGTCGGGCAGGCCCAGGTGGACGTCCATCTCGTCGGCGAGCGCGGCCAGCACCCGCAGGTCCGACAGCAGGCCCGGCTTCTTCAGCGCGGTGCCGAAGGGGCGCGGGCGGCCCTCCCAGTCGAGGAACGTGCCGCTCTTCTCGGCGACGGCGGCCACCGGCAGCACCACGTCGGCGCGGTCGGTGATGTCGCCGGCGCGCATCTCGACGCTGACCACGAACGGCACCCGCGCCAGGGCGGCGCGGGCCAGTTCGGGGTCGGGCAGGTCGGCCAGCTCGACGCCGGCGATCAGCAGCGCCTCCAGTTCGCCCTCGGCCGCCGCCGCGAGGATCTCGGCGGTGCCCCGCCCCTCGCGCTCGGGCAGCGCGGCCACGCCCCAGGCGCGGGCGACCTCGGCGCGGGCGGTGGCGTCGGAGACCGGCCGCCCGCCGGGCAGCAGGTTGGGCAGCGCGCCCGCCTCGATCGCGCCGCGCTCCCCGGCCCGGCGCGGGATCCAGGCCAGGCGGGCGCCGGTGCGGTCGGCCAGGCGGGCCACCGACGACAGCGCGCCGGGCACCTGGGCCAGCCGCTCGCCGGCGAGGATGAGGGCGCCGCGCTCGCGCAGCGCCTCGACGGCTTCGGGCGCCAGGTCGCTGACGGCGTCCAGCACCCGGGACTCGTCGCCGGGCGCGGCGGGGATCAGCGTGCCGCCGGTCTTGTCCAGGCCGCGCGCGGCGTGGGAGGCCACCGAGAAGACCCGCAGCCGGTTCTTGCGGTGCGCCTTGCGCAGCCGCAGGAACACCACCGGCGACTCGTCCTCGGGGTCGAACCCGGCCAGCAGCACCGCCGGGGCGGCGTCGATGTCGGCGTAGGTGACGCCCAGGCCGGTGCCGGCGACCCGGGCGGCCAGGAAGTCGGCCTCCTCGTCGGAGTGCGGGCGGGCGCGCATGTCGACGCTGTTGGTGCGCAGCGCCAGCCGGGCGAACTTGGCGTAGGCGTAGGAGTCCTCAAGGGTGAGGCGCCCGCCGGTGATCACCCCGACCCGGCCGCCGCGGTCGCGGGCGCGGGCCAGGCCGGCGGCGGCGGTGGACACCGCCTCGGGCCAGGAGGCGACCTCCAGCGCGCGGGTCTCCTCGTCGCGCACCAGCGGGCGGGTAATGCGGTCGGGCTGGGTGGCGTACTTGAACGCCCACCGGCCCTTGTCGCAGTTCCACTCCTCGTTGACCTCGGGGTCGTCGCCGGCCAGCCGCCGCATGACCGTGCCGCGCCGGTGGTCGGTGCGCTGGGCGCAGCCCGAGGCGCAGTGCTCGCACACACTGGGCGTGCTGACCAGGTCGAAGGGGCGGGAGCGGAACCGGTAGGCGGCGCCGGTGAGGGCGCCCACCGGGCAGATCTGCACGGTGTTGCCGGAGAAGTAGGACTGGAACGGCTCGCCCTCGGCGATCCCGACCTGCTCGGAGGCGCCGCGCTCCAGCAGTTCGATGAAGGGGTCGCCGGCGATCTGGGCGGAGAACCGGGTGCAGCGGGCGCACTGGATGCAGCGCTCGCGGTCCAGCAGGACCTGGGTCGACAGCGGCACCGGCTTGGGGAAGGTGCGCTTGACGTCGACGAACCGGGTCTCGCCCTGCCCGTTGGACATCGCCTGGTTCTGGAGGGGGCACTCGCCGCCCTTGTCGCAGACCGGGCAGTCCAGCGGGTGGTTGATCAGCAGGAACTCCATGATCCCGCGCTGGGCCTTCTCGGCCACCGCCGAGGTGAGCTGGGTCTTGACGACCATGCCCTCCATGACGGTGATCGTGCAGGACGCCTGCGGCTTGGGCATGGGGCGGCCGTTGCCGGCGTCGGGGATCTCGACCAGGCACTGGCGGCAGGCGCCCACCGGGTCCAGCAGCGGGTGGTCGCAGAAGCGCGGGATCTGGATGCCCAGCAGCTCGGCGGCCCGGATGACCAGGGTGCCCTTGGGGACCTGGATCTGGAAGCCGTCGATGGTGACGGTGACGAGGTCCTCGGGCGGGACGGCCGGTGCGCCGCCCGCGGTGCTGTTGGTCGTGACGGTCACCGCTCCTCCTCTCCTGCCTGGGCGCCGGCGGGGGCGCGGTCGGCCCACACCGTCGACTTGCGGTGGTCGAACGGGCACCCGCCCTGGGCGACGTGGTCGATGTACTCCTGGCGGAAGTGCTTGATGGAGGACATGACCGGGCTGGCGGCGCCGTCGCCGAGCGCGCAGAAGGAGCGGCCCAGCAGGTTGTCGCAGATGTCCAGCAGCTTGTCGAGGTCGGCCTCGGTGCCCTGCCCGTGCTCCAGCCGGTCCAGGACCTGCACCATCCAGTAGTTGCCCTCGCGGCAGGGTGTGCACTTGCCGCAGGACTCGTGGGCGTAGAACTCGATCCAGCGGCCCACGGCCCGCACCACGCAGGTGGTCTCGTCGAAGATCTGGAGCGCCCGGGTGCCCAGCATGGACCCGGCGGCGCCCACGGACTCGAAGTCCAGCGGGGTGTCGAGGTGCTCCTCGGTGAAGATCGGGGTGGAGGACCCGCCCGGCGTCCAGAACTTCAGCCGGTGGCCGGCGCGGATCCCGCCGGCCATGTCGAGGAGTTCGCGCAGGGTGATGCCCAGCGGCGCCTCGTACTGGCCGGGCCGGGTGACGTGGCCCGACAGCGAGAAGAACCCGAAGCCGGCGGACTTCTCGGTGCCCATGGCGGTGAACCACTCGGCGCCGTTGGCGACGATCGCGGGGACGCTGGCGATGGACTCCACGTTGTTGACCACCGTGGGCGAGGCGTAGAGCCCGGCCACGGCGGGGAACGGCGGCTTGAGCCGGGGCTGGCCCCGGTAGCCCTCCAGGGAGTCCAGCAGCGCGGTCTCCTCGCCGCAGATGTAGGCGCCGGCGCCGGCGTGCACGACCACGTCGAGGTCGAACCCGCTGCCGAGGATGTCGGTGCCGATCAGGCCGGCGGCGCGCGCCTCCTCGACCGCGTGCCGCAGCCGGCGGATGACGTGCAGCACCTCGCCGCGCACGTAGATGAACGCCTGGGAGCTGCGGATGGCGTAGGCCGAGATGATCACGCCCTCGACCAGGACGTGCGGGTTGGCCAGCAGCAGCGGGACGTCCTTGCAGGTGCCCGGCTCGGACTCGTCGGCGTTGACCACCAGGTAGCGCGGGTTGGGGTTGTCCTTGGGCAGGAAGCCCCACTTCATCCCGGTGGGGAACCCGGCGCCGCCGCGGCCGCGCAGGCCCGACGCCTTGACCAGGTCGACCAGGGTGTCGGGGGCCATGCCCAGGGCGGTGCGCAGCGCCTGGTAGCCGCCGGTGGCCCGGTAGCCCTCCAGGGTGAAGGAGTCGGCGCGGTCCCAGTTGGCCGACAGCACGGGGGTCAGGGTGGTCACTTCGCGCTCCCTTCGTCGCCGTCGCCCTCGGCGGGGGCGGTGCGGGTGGCGGCGGGGTCGGGCGCGGCCCAGCCGCGCTCGCGGGCCAGCCGCAGGCCCTCCAGGGAGGGGCCGCCGGCCTGCACGCCCTCGGTGCCGCGGCCGTCGCCGAACCCGGCGAGGATCCGGCTGGCCTCCTTCCAGGTGCACAGCCGGTCGGGGCCGCGGGTGGGCCGGACGTCCTTGCCCAGCCGCAGGTCGTCGACCAGTCGGCGGGCGGACTCGGGGGTCTGGTTGTCGAAGAACTCCCAGTTGACCATCACGACCGGCGCGAAGTCGCAGGCGGCGTTGCACTCGATGTGCTCCACCGAGACGCGGCCGTCCTCGGTGGCCTCGTCGTTGCCCACGCCCAGGTGCTCCTTGAGGGCGGCGAAGATCTCGTCGCCGCCCATCACCGCGCACAGCGTGTTGGTGCACACCCCGACGTGGTAGTCGCCGGTGGGCCGGCGCTTGTACATGGTGTAGAAGGTCGCCACGGCGGTGACCTCGGCGGTCGTCAGCCCGAGCTGGTCGGCGCAGAACCGGATCCCGGCGGCGCTGACGTAGCCCTCCTCGGCCTGCACCAGGTGCAGCAGCGGCAGCAGCGCCGAGCGCTGGCGCGGGTAGCGGCCGATGATCTCCTTGGCGTCGACCTCCAGGCGCGCGCGGACGTCTTCGGGGAACGTGGTGCTCACCTGTCCACCCCTCCCATCACGGGGTCGATACTGGCGACCGCGGCGATCACGTCGGCCACGGTGCCGCCCTCGCACATGGCGGCCACCGACTGGAGGTGGGTGAACGAGGGGTCGCGGAAGTGCACGCGGTAGGGGCGGGTGCCGCCGTCGCTGACCACGTGGCTGCCGAGTTCGCCCTTGGCGCTCTCGACCGCGGCGTAGGCCTGGCCGGCGGGGACCCGGAAGCCCTCGGTGACCAGCTTGAAGTGGTGGATCAGGGCCTCCATGGACCCGCCCATGATGTGGGCGATGTGCTCGGGGGAGTTGCCCAGGCCGTCGGCGCCCAGCTCCAGCTTGGCGGGCCAGCCGATCTTGGCGTCGTCGATCATGACCGGGCCGGGGCGCAGCCGGTCCAGGCACTGCTCGATGATGCGCAGGCTCTGCTCGATCTCGGCCAGGCGCACCCGGTAGCGGGCGTAGACGTCGCCGGCCTCGGCCACGGGGATGTCGAACTCGTAGTTCTCGTAGCCGCAGTAGGGCTTGGCCTTGCGCAGGTCCCAGGCCAGGCCGGAGGCGCGCAGCAGCGGGCCGGTCACGCCCAGCGCCATGCAGCCGGCCAGGTCGAGGTGGGCGACGTCGCGGGTGCGGGCCAGGTACAGCGGGTTGGCGTCGAGCATCTTGCGCATGATGGTGACGCGCTTGGGCATCTCCTTGAGGAGTTCGCGGATCTTGCCCTCGGCCTCGGGCGGCAGGTCCTGGGCCACACCGCCGGGGCGGATGTAGGCGTGGTTCATCCGCAGGCCGGTGACCAGCTCGAAGATGTCCAGCACCAGCTCGCGCTCACGGAACCCGTTGGTCATGATCGTGGTGGCGCCCAGCTCCATGCCGAAGGTCGCCATGGCCACGAAGTGCGACGACATCCGGTTCAGTTCCATCATGAGCACCCGGATGACGTTGGCCCGCTCGGGGATGCGGTCGGTGATCCCCAGCAGCTTCTCCACCGACAGGCAGTACGCCGTCTCGTTGAAGATCGGCGTGAGGTAGTCCATGCGGGTCACGAACGTGGTGCCCTGCGTCCACGTCCGGTACTCCATGTTCTTCTCGATGCCGGTGTGCAGGTAGCCGATGCCGACGCGGGCCTCGGTGCAGGTCTCGCCGTCGAGGGTGAGGATGAGCCGCAGCACGCCGTGGGTGGAGGGGTGCTGGGGGCCCATGTTGACCACCAGGCGCTCGGCGCTGCTGGCCTGCGCGGCGGCGATGACCTCGTCCCAGTCGCCGCCGGAGGCGTCGATGTAGTCCTCGGTGACGTTCGTCATTGGTAAGACCTCCGCTCGTCGGGCGGCGGGATGGTGGCGCCCCGGTACTCCACCGGGATGCCGCCCAGCGGGTAGTCCTTGCGCTGGGGGTGGCCGTGCCAGTCGTCGGGCATCTCGATGCGGGTCAGGGCGGGGTGGCCGTCGAAGACGATGCCGAAGAAGTCCCACGCCTCGCGCTCGTGCCAGTCGTTGGTGGGGTAGACCGCCACGATCGAGGGGATGTGGGGGTCGGCGTCGGGGCAGGACGTCTCGACGCGGATCTCGGTGTTGTGCGTGATGGAGCGCATCAGGTAGACGGCGTGCAGCTCGCGGCCGGTGTCGTGCGGGTAGTGCACGCCGGTCACGCCCAGGCACAGCTCGAACCGCAGGTCGGGGTCGTCGCGCAGGCGGCGGGCGACCTCGACCAGGTGCTCGCGGCGCACGTGGAAGGTGATCTCGCCGCGGTCGACCACCACGCGCTCCACGGCCTGGCCGTAGGCGACCGGCGACTTGCCCAGCGCCCGCTCCAGCGCGTCGGCGACCGCGTCGAAGGACGAGGTGCGCGGGTCGTCGGGGTGGGTGTAGGGCCGCTCGGAGGCCAGCGGCGGCTGGCGGCGCACCAGCAGCCGGCCGTAGCCGGAGGTGTCGCCGGTGGTCTTGGCGCCGAACATGCCCGAGCGGTCGATGTCGGCGTTGAGCCGTTCGCGGCCGGCGCGCGCGGGCAGGTTCTCGTCCACGCGCTCCTCGCCCTCCTCGCCGGGAGCGGGGGCCGACCCGTTGCCGTTGAGGCTCACCGGCCCACCCCCTCGCTGTGCTCGGTGGCGGCGTAGACCGGGTAGGGGAGCTGGCGGCGCAGCTTGCGCTCCTCCTCTTCCTCGATCTCGCGCCTGCGGTGCGCGCCGAGCTTGGTGTTCTGCACCTTGTCGTGCAGCTTGAGGACCGCGTCGAACAGCATCTCCGGGCGCGGCGGGCAGCCGGGCAGGTACATGTCGACCGGCACGATGTGGTCGACGCCCTGCACGATGGCGTAGTTGTTGAACATGCCGCCGCTGGAGGCGCAGACGCCCATGGCGATGACCCACTTGGGCTCGGGCATCTGGTCGTAGATCTGGCGCAGGACGGGGGCCATCTTCTGGCTCACCCGGCCCGCGACGATCATCAGGTCGGCCTGGCGCGGCGTGGCGCCGAACTTCTCCATGCCGTACCTGGCGATGTCGTAGTGCGGTCCGCCCGCCGACATCATCTCGATGGCGCAGCACGCCAGGCCGAACGTGGCCGGCCACATGGAACTCTTGCGCACCAGGCCGGCGATCTGCTCGACGGTCGTCAGCAGGATTCCGCTGGGCAGCTTCTCCTCGATCCCCATCCGGCGAACCCCCTTTCCTGCGGTTGCTGGGTTTGCGGTTTCCGGGTTGCTCGGGCGCCCGGGGCGCCGGCGGCGTCGGTGGTGGCGCTCACTCCCACTCCAGGCCGCCGCGGCGCCACTCGTAGGCGTAGGCGATCGACACGTTCACCAGGAACAGGACCATCGCGATCAGGCCGAAGACCCCGAGTTCGTCGAAGTGGACCGCCCAGGGGTAGAGGAAGATGATCTCGATGTCGAAGACGATGAAGAGCATCGCCGTGAGGTAGTACTTGATCGTGAACCGGCCGCCGCCCGCGGGCTGCGGGGTGGGTTCGATGCCGCACTCGTATGCCTGGAGCTTGGCGCGGTTGTAGCGCTTGGGTCCGGCGATGGAGCCCACGACCATCGAGACGACGACGAACGCGGCGCCGATCGCGGCGAGGACGAAGATCGGTGCGTACAGCTCCATGGCTAGCCGTTCCCCTCAAGAATCGGCGCGGCGGTCGGGCGCCGCGGCCTGGCGTGCGGGCGGGGCGGGCGGGTCCCGCTTGTGATTGCGTTCACGTACCGGTGCGACCGGTTGTGCGGTGGCTGCGTCGCGTGCATGCGAACCCTCCGGAGCGCGGCTAGGCCGCGGGCGCGATCCTGCTCAGCCCGTTGATGACGCGGTCCATGGCGTCGCCGCGGGTGGGCTCGGTCAGGTTGGCCAGCATCTTCAGCGTGAACCGCATGAGGGTGCGCTGGGGCAGGCCGTACTTGGTGGCGTACTTCATGAACTCCGGCTGGCCGAGCATCTTCACGAAGTAGCGGCCCAGCGTGTAGTAGCCGCCGTAGGTCTCGGAGAGGATCCGCGGGTAGCGCAGCAGGGTCCGCTCGCGGGTCTGCTGGGTGGGCCGGGCGTGGGCCTGCACGATGACGTCGGCGGCGATGTGGCCGGCCTCCATGGCGTAGGCGATGCCCTCGCCGTTGAAGGGGTTGATCATGCCTCCGGCGTCGCCGACCAGCAGCAGGCCGCGGGTGTAGTGCGGCGTGCGGTTGAAGCCCATGGGGAGGGCGGCGCCGCGGATGGGCCCCTGCTGGTTGTCCTGGGTGAAGCCCCACTCGGCAGGCATGCTGTCGGTCCAGCGGCGCAGCAGGGCGCGGTAGTCGACCTCGCGGAAGGACGCCGTGGAGTTGAGGATGCCCAGGCCGATGTTGCTGGTGCCGTCGCCGACGCCGAAGACCCAGCCGTAGCCGGGCAGCAGGACGTCGCGGCCGTCGCTGCGGTCCCACAGCTCCAGCCAGGACTCCAGGTAGTCGTCGTCGTGGCGGGGGCTGGTGAAGTAGGTGCGCACGGCGACGCCCATCGGGCGGTCGTCGCGCTTGCGGATGCCCATGGCGACCGACAGCCGGGAGGAGTTGCCGTCGGCGGCGACGACCAGGGGGGCGCGGTAGGTGACCGGCTCGCCGTCGGGGTCCTTGGCGTTGACGCCGACGATGCGGTTGCTGCGGGGGTCGACGACCGGGCCGGTGACGTTGGTGCGCTGGAGCAGGCGGGCGCCGGCGGAGACGGCGCGCTCGGCCAGGATCTGGTCGAAGTCGTGGCGGGTGCGGACCAGGCCGAAGTCGGGGAACTCGCCGAGTTCGGGCCAGGGCAGCTCGATGCGGACGCCGCCGCCGATGATGCGCAGGCCGTGGTTGCGGATCCACGCCTTGTCGTCGAGGGAGACGCCCATGGCGGTGAGCTGCTTGACCGCGCGGGGGGTGAGGCCGTCGCCGCAGACCTTCTCGCGGGGGAAGGCGGTCTTCTCCAGGAGGAGGACGTCCAGTCCGGCCTGCGCCAGGTAGTAGGCGACGGTGGACCCGGAGGGTCCGGCGCCGACGACGATGACGTCGGCGGACTCACCGGCGGTGCGGCGGCCCGGGACAGACTGGAGGGCGGGTGCTGTCTCGCTCACGAGTTGGTCCTTGACGTGCGGTGCGCGGCGTGGCGCTCGGGGGTGCGCCCGGTGTCGGCGCTTGTGCGGGCGGACTGCGGTGCTGCGGGGTGCTCCGGTGGTGGGCGGGTGGCTGTTCGGTGGCTGATGTGCTGTTATCTGCGACTCGTACGCTTGTGAAGTCCTTCACAAGGATGCTCGGTTCGCAGTCTAGACCTTTCCGGTTCGCGGAGCGACCCCCAGGGGTGCATTCATCGCCTTGAGGCGTTTTCGGCGACAAACGGGACGCCGAGTCAATTTGTTGGTAAAGTTAGGCAAACCTAAATTGATTTGCCGGTTCCTTGCCTGATTTATGGGTTATCGCGACAAATGAGAGTATTCCGCGATGCGGGATCCTGGACGCGTCGGTCGGCGGGCCGGAAACGCGGGGGCGGCGGCGCGGAGCAGCGGGGTGGAACGACCCGGGGCGCGTGGGAGCGGCGAGGATCGCAGCGACGCCGCAGGTCAGGGAGTGCCGATCCGTCGGCGCGGGCGATCGAGGGAGCACGGCCGACCGTCTCCGCCGGAAGCGGGGAGGCGGAGACCGGGGTCGGGAAGGCGGCCCGCCGATCGCCGGAAGGCCGCGCGCAGGCGAGGAGGGGACCGGGCGGGGAGGGAACGGAAGCCGGCTGGACGGCGCGCACCAGGGGTGGCGGAAGAGGCGCGGAAAAGGCGCGGAGGAGCGCGCGATAACAATCCGGAACGGAATCCTGAATTTCCACCAGGAAAATGGGAATTGCAGGTGGCGGGGTTTCGGTCCACCCGAAGCCAAGGTTCCGGACAGACCACTACCGTCCCGAGCACACCGCGCCATGTGGTAGGGCCGAGGAGATCCGCGCGCGGAAGGCTGGAAGGCACGAAGGCACGCCAAACACCCGTGCGCCGGAGCGAAGCGGGCGGCGGCACGGTCAGCAGGAATCAGCAGAGAGCGGAGGAGAGCGATCGGGTCGGGACGTCAGCCCCTCAGGCCGTCCCGGTCGCTACTGGGCGCGGAAACCCCGGTGGAGGGCGACGACACCGAAGGTGAGGTTGCGCCAGGCGACGCGCTTCCAGCCCGCCTCCTGCATGTGGGCGGCCAGCGCCGGCTGGTCGGGCCAGTCAATGATCGACTCCGACAGGTACTCGTAGGCCGCCGAGTCGGAGGTGATCAGCCGGGCCACGCGCGGCAGCGCGCCCATGAGGTAGGTGGAGTAGACCTTGTCGAGCGCGCCGAAGGGGATGTGGCTGAACTCGCAGATCACCACGCGGCCGCCGACCTTGGTGACGCGGTGCAGCTCGCGCAGCGCCTGGTCGACGTCGTGGACGTTGCGCAGGCCGAAGGAGATGGTGACGGCGTCGAAGGTCTCGTCGTTGAAGGGCAGCGCCAGGGCGTCGCCGGCCACGAAGGTGACCCCGCGCCGGGAGGCCCCGCCCCGCCGCTCGGCGCCCACGCGCAGCATGCCCTGGGAGAAGTCGCACGCGATGACCCGCGCGCCCTTGCCCGTGAAGGACTCCGAGGAGGTGCCCGTACCGGCGGCGAGATCGAGGACCAGTTCCCCGCTGTACGCCTCGACCGCCCGCACGGTGGCACGCCGCCACAGCCGGTCCTGTCCCAAGGAGAGGACGTCGTTGGCGAGGTCGTAGCGGTCGGCGATGGAGTCGAACATGGTCGCGACGTCAGCAGGCCGCTTGTCAAGCTCAGCGCGGGTCATGCGTCCACTTTAGGCCCGCCCGCCCCAAAGCCGGACACGGCATGACGGTCCGCCGCTCCCCAGTTCCAAAACTCCCCATCCACGCATGCGCGGGGAGCACCGCAGGCGGTTGAGGCACTTGTGCGCAACCACGGGACCATCCCCGCATGCGCGGGGAGCACGACATCTCCAAGAGGTTCGCGCTGGAGCTGGAGGGACCATCCCCGCATGCGCGGGGAGCACCCTGAAGCACCTGCGGTGTTGCCCCGCCCATGGCGGGTTTTCGTTTACTTCTATCCCGCTCGGTCCGGCTACGGAAGAGGGTGGGCCGGTTCGGCTCCCACTCGGTTGACCGTATCTGCGACACGCCCGTGCCCACATCGGCTTTTCGGTAACTCAGAACCCCCTAAAACGTTACTCTGTGTGATCGCAAGATCGCGCTCCCCGGCCGCCCGGCTCAACGGCGGCGCGGTGGTTCGTGCCCGTGCCTCCTGCGGCCGGGTGCTCGGTGGCGCGCCTTGACACCGGCTCTACGTCGACCTGGAGGCAGCCCGTGGCCACCGTCCGTACCGACCATTCACCCCGTCCGCGCCTTCCGTTCGCGCTGGCGGCCGCGCTGAGCGGCCTCGCCCTCGCCTCGGCCTCGGCCGTCGCGGTGGCGCCGCCCGCCTACGCGGGTGCCCGGCACAGCGGGGTGGTCAGCGAGAATCCGGTCAACTGGACCCCGCACGTGCTCGACGGCTCGGTCACCACCATCGCCGAGGCGGGCGGCCTCATCGTCGCCGCCGGCGACTTCACCGAGGTGTCCGACCCCGAAGGCAGCACCACCCTGGACCGCGACCGCATCTTCGCCTTCGAGCCGGGCACCGGCGAGATCAGCTCCGACTTCCGGCCCGACGTCAACGGCACGATCACGAGCGTGGTCCCCGGCCCCGGCGACACCGTGTTCATCGGCGGCCGGTTCGACCGCGTGAGCGGTGAGTTGCACCGGGGCATCGCGCTGGTGTCGACCGCCGACGGCGAGCCGGTGGACGGCTTCTCCGCCGGGATCGAGAACGGGTCGGTGTACCGCCTGGCCGTGAACGGCGGGCAGCTCTACGCGGGCGGCTCGTTCACCTCCGTCGACGGCACCGAGCGCACCGGTGTCGCGCGGTTCGACGCCGACACCGGCAAGCTCGACAAGGCGCTGGACATCACCATCGCCGAGTCCCGGCGCGGCGACCTGCGGGTGGAGGAGCTGGCCGTCAGCCCGGACGGCGACCGGCTGGTCATCGCGGGCAACTTCACCAAGGTCGAGGGCAAGCGTCGCTACCAGATCGCCATGATCGACACCGGCTCCAACCCGGCGCGGCTGAGCAACTGGTCCACGGAGGAGTACAGCAAGCCTTGCGACTTCGAGCACATGCACACCTACCTGCGCCAGATCGACTTCGCGCCGGACGGGTCCTACTTCGCGGTGGCCACGGCGGGCGGCCCCGACAAGAAGGACGGCCTGTGCAAGACCGTGGCCCGCTGGGAGACCAGCGGCCCGGCGGGTGCCCGGCCGACGTGGGTGAACCACACGGGCGGTGACGCGGTGTACTCGGTGGCGGTCACCGGCGCGGCGGTGTACGTGGGCGGCCACCAGCGGTGGATGGACAACCCCCACGGCGACCACCACCCCGGTCCCGGTTCCGTCGCACGCGAGGGCATCGGGGCGATCGACCCGCGCACCGGCAAGGCCCTGCCCTGGAACCCCGGCCGCGAGCGGGGCCACGGGGCCGAGGCGCTGCTGGCGACCGCCGACGGCCTGTACGTCGGCAGCGACACCACCCGCCTGGGCGGCGAGTACAAGGGCCGGATCGGCATGTTCCCGCTGGAGTGACCCGGGTCAGGGTCCGGGCGGCGCCCCGGCGGGGGGGGGGCGACCCCCGGGGGGGCCCGCCCGGGGGGGGGGGGGGGGGGCCCGGGCCGGGGGGGGGGGGGGGGGGGGGGGGGACCCGCTTGTGATTGCGTTCACGTACCGGTGCGACCGGTTGTGCGGTGGCTGCGTCGCGTGCATGCGAACCCTCCGGAGCGCGGCTAGGCCGCGGGCGCGATCCT
>NZ_JAJAQC010000002.1 GCF_027604915.1 Streptomonospora mangrovi | reverse complement strand
GCTCCGGCGCGCTGGTGGCGCCGGAGCGGCGGGCCGGTGGCCGACGGTGGTCGACGGGGGCCGGGCGGGGGCGGGCGGGGGCGGCGGTCAGGCCGAGGCGCCCGCCGGGACCTCGTCCAGGGAGTCGTCGCGGGTCTCGCGCGCCAGCAGCAGCGCCACCAGGGTCAGCACCGAGGCGCCGATCAGGTAGCCGCCCACCGCCCACAGGCCGAACTCGGCGGCCAGCCAGGTGGCGGCGTAGGGCGCCAGCGAGGCGCCGAGCAGCCCGCCCAGGTTGTAGGAGATCGACGCGCCGCTGTAGCGGACGTTGGTCGGGAACAGTTCGGGCAGCAGCGCGCCCATCGGGCCGAAGGTCAGGCCCATCAGGGACAGCCCCACGATCAGGCACAGCAGCACCAGCGGCGTGGAGCCCGAGCCCAGCAGCGGACCCAGCGCCAGCCCGAAGGCCATGATGGCCAGGGTCACGGCGATCAGCACCGGGCGGCGGCCGTAGCGGTCGGCGAGCAGGCCGGCCGCCGGGGTGAAGGCGCCGAAGAACACCACGCCGACCAGCAGCAGCACCAGGAACTGGGAGTAGCCGTAGCCCAGCCCGGCGGGCTCGGGCGCGGTGCCGTAGGTCATCGAGAACACGGTCATCAGGTAGAAGAGCACGTAGGTGGCGACCATGATCAGCGTGCCCAGGACGATGCCGCGCGCGCTGGTGCGGAAGACCTCGACCACCGGGGTGCGGGCGCGGGCGCCGGCGGCCAGGACCTTGGCGAAGGCCGGGGTCTCGTGCAGGCTGAGCCGCACCCACAGGCCCACCACGATCAGCACGGCCGAGAGCAGGAACGGCACCCGCCAGCCCCAGGCCAGGAACGCGGCGTCGTCCATGGAGCCCGACAGCGCCAGGAACACGCCGTTGGCCAGGAAGAAGCCGATGGGCGCGCCCAACTGGGGGAACGTGCCGAACAGCGCGCGCTTGCGGCGCGGGGCGTTCTCGGTGGCCAGCAGCGCCGCGCCGCCCCACTCGCCGCCCAGGCCCAGGCCCTGGCCGAACCGGCACAGCGCCAGCAGCAGCGGCGCGGCGACGCCGATGCTGGCATGGCTGGGCAGCAGGCCGATCAGCACGGTGGAGATGCCCATGGTCAGCAGCGAGGCCACCAGGGTGGCCTTGCGGCCGATGCGGTCGCCGAAGTGGCCGAAGAGGGCGGAGCCCACCGGGCGGGCCACGAAGGCGATGGCGAAGGTCGCCAGCGACTGGAGGGTGGCCGCCGTGGGGTTGTCGGCGGGGAAGAACAGGTGCGGGAAGACGAGTACGGCCGCGGTGGCGTAGACGTAGAAGTCGTAGAACTCGATCGATGTCCCGATGAGGCTGGCGAGGATCACCCGCCCCGGCCGGTTGGCCGGGGCGGGGCCCGATTCGGGTTCGCTCGCGTCCTCTGGAGACCGCACGGCCATGGCCGCTACCTCCCGCTTCGTAGGTTGATGACCGCTATAGCCTACTTTGACGCCGACGTTACATGAGACATCCGTCTCGCCATGTGAGACGCCGGAGAGTGCGGCGTCCACCGAAGGGGACGCGGGGCCGGGGCGGGTCAGCGGCCGAGGTCGATCCCGCCGATCACGTCGCGGGCCTGGATGACGTTGCCCGACACCTTGCCGACGACGGTGTTGCGCACCTGGGGGCCGGCGGCGGCGAAGTGGGGCCGCAGCTCCTCGACGAGCACGCGGAGGTCGGGGTCGCGCTCGGCGGCGGCACCGATGTGGGCGGCCAGGACCTCGATGGCCTCGGTGTCGTCGTAGTCGACCTGGGCGGCCTCCAGGGCGGCGTGGGGCTCGGGCTCCTTGCGGAAGCGGGCGAGGACGGCGCCGCGCAGCCGGCGCAGGGAGGCCACCGCGCCTTCGGTGAAGGGCTCGACGGCCTTGCCCGCAACGGCGGCGGCGATGGCGATCAGGACCTGGTCGACCACGGGCGCTCCCGGATCCGGTGACGAAGGGACGCTTCCATGGTCCTCCACCCGCTGCCCGCGCGCCATGGCTCTGCGTGATTCTGTGGACAACGCCGCAGTACCTGGACCGACCTCCCCGGCCCGGTCTGCGGCCCGCCCGGCGGGGTCAGCCCGCGGCCGCGCCGCCCCGGGGCCGGCGCAGCAGGGCCAGCGCCCGCCAGCCCACCAAGACCAGGCCCAGGAACACCGCCGCGACCACGACGAAGGAGACCTGCACACCGCCGCCGGCGGCCGCGCGCAGGGCCATGCCGCCCGCCAGCGTGACCAGCCACATCACCACCCCGGTGGGCACCAGGGCCGCGGGCCGCCGCCAGGCCAGGCACACCAGCCAGCCCGCCGCGAGCGCGGCGAGGAACGGCCACGCGGTGGCGGCCACCCCGGCGGGCGCCAACCCTTCGGCGTGGTTGGCCCGGCCGATGAGCACGAAGGCCAGGACGCAGAGCACGTCGAGCACGAGGGCGGTCACCGGTGAGCGCATGCCGCCAGCCTAGAGCCTGGGTGAGCAGGGGCGCGGGCGGGTCGGCGGTCGCGGCGGACCGCCGACCGGCCACCCGCGCGGGCGGGGGCGGGGCGGCGGGGAGAGGGGCGGCGGCGGGGCGTCAGGAGCCGGCCGGCGCGGTGCCGGCGCGCTCCAGGATGACCACGGGGATGTTCCGGTCGGTCTTTTGCTGGTACTCCGCGTACTGCGGGAAGACGCCCACGAGGTGGTCCCACAGGCGGGGCCGCTCCTCGGGCGAGGCGGTGCGGGCGGTGGCGGTGAACCGGTCGGCGCGCACCTGCACCTCGACCTCGGGGTGCTCGCGCAGGTTGAGGTACCAGGCGGGGTGGGCGTGGGCGCCGCCGTTGGAGGCGACCAGCAGGAGGCGGCCGGAGTCCTCGCCGTAGATCAGCGCGGTGCGGCGCCGCCTGCCGGAGCGGCGGCCGCGCGTGGTGAGCAGCAGGGTGGGGAAGCCCATGAACAGGTGCCCCTCCTCGCCGTCGGTCTCGATGTACCTGCGGATGTGGTCGGCCACCCAGTCGGTCGGGCTGTCCACCACGGATTCGCTGTCGTGCGCGGTCATGCGGGTGTCCTTTCGGTCGCCGGGTCGGTTGGCGCGGTGTGCGGCCGGGCCCGGACGAAGGCGGCGGGGAGAGTCGGTGCGGAGGGCGAGGGGAAGGCGGTCAGGCGCGGGGCGCCGAGGTGCGCCACAGCACCGGGATGAGCACGGCGGCCACGGCCACGTGCATCAGGGCCAGGACGACGAGGGTGCCGGTGCCCGCCGTGGCGTTGAGGAAGGGCAGGAACGACACCGCCAGCACGACCAGCGCGGCGGCGGTCCAGACGGTGCGCGCGTGGCGGGTGAACCGCTCCAGCACGGCCAGCAGCGCCCAGCCCAGCAGGGCGGGCACCAGGCTCATCACGACGACCGCGACCACGGTGATCTGGAGGGGCGCCTGGCCGGGCTGCTCGACCACGAGGTCGAGGCCCAGCAGCGGAACGCCGACCACCCACAGCACGAGGACGGCGGCCACGGCGCCGGCGACGGCCAGCGCGCGGTCCCGGGTGCGGGTGGTCCGGCGGCCGGGGGCGGCGTCGGGGGTTTCGGCGGGCGGGCCGGCGGGGGAGGCGGCAGCGGCCACGGTGTCTCCTTGAAGGTAACCATTGTTGAGAAGCTCAAGTATTCGGGGAGCCTAACGGCATCACTTGAGAAACTCAACATTCCGGGAGTGGACGGTGGTGGCGTGCCACTGTTGCCGGACCCGACCGTTGCCGGGTCCAACGGCTGCGTACCATCGGGAGTATGAGCGCCGCCCCCGCCGATCCCGTCGTCCGCGAACTGAGTCACCTGGTCATGGGAGCGGCGCGGCGACTCCGCGCCGCGTTCAACGCGGCGGCGGCCGAACAGGGCCTTACGCGGGTGCAGGCGCTGGCCCTGCTGAACCTCCGCGAGTCCGCGCCCATGCGCGACCTCGCCCGGTGGCTGTCCTGCGACCCCTCCAACGTCACCCAGCTCGTGGACGCCCTGGAGCGCCGCGGCCTGGTCAGCCGCAGCCCTTCGCCCCAGGACCGGCGGGTCAAGGTGCTGGTCCTCACCGACGAGGGCCGGCGTCGCCAGGCACTCCTGCGGGAGCGCGGGGACGCCCAGGCGGCGGCGCTGTTCGCGGAGCTGGCCGCCGAGGACCGCGCGCTGCTGCGCGACCTGCTGGCGCGGCTGCCCGACGGCGACTGCGGCGAGGACTGCGCGCCGGCCTGACGCGCGCGAGCGCGCGGCCCGGCGCCCCACGGACGCGGACCGCGCGCTGCGGTCGAACGGTGGCTCGTTCGGCGGCTCGGCAAAGGCTCTTCGCGCCTCAGCCGGTCAGCAGGGTGGCCCCGAACTCCTCCAGAATCGGGTTGACGGGCTGGAAGTAGGTCGTGCCGCCCGACGTGCAGTCGCCCGACCCGCCGGAGGTCACGCCCTGGGCCTGGTCGCCGCTGAGCCAGGAGCCGCCCGAGTCGCCTGGCTCGGCGCAGACGTCGGTCTCGGTCAGGCCCTCGACCGTGCCCTCGGGGTAGGTCACACTCTGGTTCTTGGCGCCGATGGTGCCGCAGTGCCAGCCGGTGGTCGAGCCCGACCGGCAGACGGCGGCGCCCTCGGCGGCCTCCTCGGAGCCGGCCACCGCGACCGTGCCGCCGGCGTAGTCGTTGACCTGGCCCACCGGGGTCCAGTTGGCGTCGGTCTCGACCACGGCCATGTCCGAGCCGGGGAACACGGAGTCGGTGACCGTGCCGGTGCCGGAGCCGTCCTCGCTGCTGACGGAGGTGCCTGCCGCGCCGCAGTGCCCGGCGGTGACGAACCCGGTCTCGGTGGCGAACCCGATGGAGCAGCGGCCCGAGCCGTCGATCGTGTAGGGGTCGCCGCCGATGACGTCGGCGTAGAGTTCGGGCGCGGCGGAGGTCTCCTCCACGCGCACCAGGTCGGCGGGCACGCCGGCGTCGGCGGCGAAGGCGCGGGCGGCGTCCTCGGCGCCGGAGGTTCCGGCCAGCACGGTGATCACCACGCGGTCGGCGGCGGTGCTGGGGTACCAGCCGGTGATGCCCTCGGACAGGTCGGCGCCCTCGCGGTTGAGGTCGGCGACGGCGGCGTTGAGCACGTCCTGGCCGTGCTCCACCACCTGGGGCTCCGCGCCGGCCTCGCGCACCTCGCGGGCGGCGGCGGAGTCGGTGACGGCGACGGTGAGCCGGGCGGTCTCGACGTCGAAGCGGGCGCCGCCGAAGGAGTCGCCGAGCCGCTGCCGCAGCTCGTCCTCCACGGCGCCGGCGCGCCGCTGCTCGGCGAACAGGGTGTCGGCCTCCTCGGCGCTGAGGCCGAGGTCGCGCTGGAGCGCCTCGGCCTGGGAGGCGGCGGCCTGGAGTGGGGTGGGCCGCTGTTCGGGAGGCGCGTCGTCGGCGGCCGCGGCCACGGGGACCGCGGCCAGGCCCAGTGCGAGGGCGGCGCCGCCCACGGCGAGGGAGACGGAATTCTTTCGCAACTCCTGCCCTTTCGTGTGGGGGTCGGGGGAAGGGGGTCGGGCAAGGGCGGGACCGGCGCTGACGAGCGGGGACCCAGCGCGCGGGCCCGGCCGGCGGACCCGGAGGACCGGCCGTCAACCCATGCCCACCGACACTCGGTGAGCACCCGGCAACCATAAGTCGTCAACGGAGAACGCGACAGAGGGCCGGTGAACGCGCCATATCACTACAAGTCGCCGATGGCGGACATAAAGTCGACGCCGCCCCACCCGCCCCGCGCCGCTCCCGCGCCCCCGCGTCCCGCCGAGATCCCCGCGCAGCGGCGTGGTGGCGGGATGTTCGGGCGCCCGAGGGCGCACCGGAGGCGGTGGTGACCGAGCGTCGCCGCAACCCCTCGGCGTGGCCGGATCCGGCCACGCATGGGTGGGGGAAAGGACAACCAACCGGGCCACCCACGCGTCGCCCGGGTGACCAGGTTGGGTGCCGTGGTGCCCTTCCCCCGCCTAGCGGGCGGCCTCCGGCTTCGCCGGAAGGCCCAGGGCCGTGCGCAGGAACTCCACCTGGAGCAGGAGCATGTTCTCGGCCGTGGTCTCCTCCGAGGGCATGTGCGTGATCCCCGACAGCGGCAGCACCGTGTGGGCGCGTCCGGCCGCCAGGAGGGCCGTGGACAGGCGCTGGGAGTGGGCGAACACCACGTTGTCGTCGGCCAGGCCGTGGATCAGCATCAGCGGGCGGTGGGGCTCGGCCCAGCCCTCCAGCACCGAGGAGCGCGCGTAGGCGGCGGGCCGCTCCTCGGGCGTGCCCAGGTAGCGCTCGGTGTAATGGGTGTCGTACAGCTCCCACAGCGTCACCGGCGCCCCCGCCACGGCGGCGTGGAAGACGTCGGGGCGGCGCAGCACCGCCAGGGCCGCCAGGTAGCCGCCGAAGGACCAGCCGCGCACCGCCACCCGGGACAGGTCCAGGCAGCCGAACCGCTCGGCCGCGTCGTGCAGCGCGGCCACCTGGTCCTCCAGCACCGGGTTCGCCAGGTCGCCGTGGACCGCCTGCTCCCAGGCCACCCCCACGCCCGGGGTGCCCCGGCCGTCGGCGACCAGCACCGCGAAGCCCTGCTCGGCGAACCACTGCGAGGTCAGGTAGGCGGCCCGGGCGCGCACCACGCGCTGGGCGTGCGGGCCGCCGTAGGGGTCCATCAGCACCGGCAGCGGCGCGGCGGGGTCGGGCTCGTACCACGACGGCAGCAGCAGCGCCGCCGGGATCCGCCGCTCGCCCGCCGACCAGAACGCCGGCCGGGGCCGGGGCAGGTCGGGCGCGTGCGCCAGGCTGCGGATCTCACCGGCCGGGCGCGGCGCCTCGGAGGCGGCGTCGGCCAGCAGCAGGGTGCGCACGCCGTCGGTGTCCATGTCGCGGCGCTGGAGCACGAGGGTGCCCCCGCGCAGCCGCCCCGACTCCATGCCGGGGGAGTCGCCGGCGCCCGGCACGGACACGCGCCGGGCCGCGCCGGTGCGGGTGTCCAGCAGCCACAGCCCGGTCTCGCCCGGCCGGCCCGCCGGGGACGCGGAGTACAGCACGTGGCCGCCGTCGACGTCGAGCACCGCGCGCAGGGAGTCCTCGCGCGGCCCGAACTCCCGGTCGCCGACGAACACGGCGCGGCGCACCCCGCCGCCGGCGCCCTCAGCGCACAGCCCGATCCACACCGTCTCGCCGTCCTCGGTGTGGGCGGGCACCCCCGGCATGATCTCGACCCACACCGGGTCGGTCTCGGCGCGGACCTCGCGCACCGCGCCGGTGGCGGCGTCGGCGCGCAGCAGGCGCAGGGTGCGCTGGTCGCGGCTCTGCACGGTGAAGGCGACCTCGGGCGCGCCGTCGGCCGCGGCGGCCCAGCCGGCGGTCACCAGGTAGGGCAGCGCCTCGCGGTCCCACTCGACCCAGCGCGGCTCGGGCGCGGCGCCGCCGGAGTCCCCCACGTCCGCCACGTCCAGGACATCCAGCACGGCCAGCCGGACGTCGGCGTTGGCGGTGCCCGGCGGCGGGTAGGCGATGGTCTGCGCCGCCGCGCCGGGGTTGGCGGGGTCGCTGATGGTCCACCGGGTCACCGGGGACTCGTCCACGCGGGCCGCCAGCACGGCCGAGCCGTCGGGCGCCCACCACAGCCCGCGGAACCGGCCCATCTCCTCGGCGGCGATGAACTCCGCCAGCCCCCACGTGACGCCGGGGGCGTCGGGCTCGGCCAGCGCCCGGTCGCGCCCGCCCTCGACGTCGACCACGCGCAGCGCGCCGCCGCTGACGTAGGCCACGGCCGCGCCCGTGGGCGACAGCGCGGGGTCGACCACCGGGGCGGCGGCGGGGAGCTCGCGAACCCCGCCGTCGCCGGCCAGGTCCGCCGCGTACAGCCGGCCCGACAGGGTGAACGCCGCCCGGGTGAACCCCCGGTCCACGGTGTAGGAGACGATCCCGCCGCCGGTCTCGCGCAGCCGTTCGCGGCGGGCGCGCTCCTCGGGCGGCAGGTCCTCCTCGGCGGCACCGCCCACGGCCCGGGGGTCGGCCACCACGCGTTCGCGCCCGGTGTCCAGGTCGTGCACCCACAGGCAGGCGAGGCCGTCGTCGCCGTCGCGGCCGCGCAGGAACGCCACGCGCCGGCCGTCGGGGGAGATCTGGAAGGCGCGCGGAACGCCGATGGTGAAGCGCCGGGTACGGGCCTGCTGCCGAGGAAAGCTCATGGGTCGATTGTGGCGCATGGGACGCCGGTGCCGGGGGCGGCGGGGCGGGGCGCGCGACGCGCCCGACACGCCGCCTCCCGCCGCCCGATCGGTGTGCTTTGGGCACGGGTGCCGGGAGTCCGAACCGTGCGGGGGTATCGTCCAGAACATGACAGATCGGCGACTCCTGCTGGTGCACGCCCACCCCGACGACGAGAGCATCGTCACCGGTGCCACGATGGCCAAGTACGCGGCCGAGGGCGCGGCGGTCACCCTGGTCACCTGCACCCTGGGCGAAGAGGGCGAGATCATCCCGCCCGACCTCGCCCACCTGGGGCCCGACCGCGAGGACACCCTCGGCGAGCACCGCATCGGCGAACTGGACAAGGCGTGCGTGGCGCTGGGCGTGCGCGACCACCGCTTCCTGGGCGGCCCCGGACGCTACCGCGACTCCGGCATGATGGGCGCGCCCACCAACGACCGGCCCGACTGCTTCTGGCGGGCCGACGTCGAGGAGGCCGCCCACACCCTGGCCATGGTCATCCGCGAGGTCCGCCCCGACGTCATCGTCACCTACGACGACAACGGCGGCTACGGCCACCCCGACCACATCCAGGCGCACCGGGTCACCCTGCGCGCGTTCGAGAAGGCCGCCGAGCGCGCCCTGCCCGGCACCCCGTGGCAGACCCGCAAGCTCTACGCCATCGCCCAGCCCCGCTCGGTGCTGGAGGAGTCCGTGGCGAGGCTGCGCGGCGCCCCCGGCCCCTTCACTCCGCCCGAGGCGGTCGAGGACATCAGCCCGGCCACACCCGACCACCTGGTCACCGCCCGCGTCGACGGCACCGCCCACTGGCCGGCCAAGGCGCTGGCCATGCGCGCCCACGCCACCCAGATCACCGTGGAGGGCGAGCTGTTCGCGCTGTCCAACGGGATCGCCCAGGAGATCCGGGCCGTGGAGTACTTCACCCTGGTGCGGGGATCGGCGCCCAAGCCCGGCCCCGACGGCTACGAGACCGACCTGTTCGCCTGACCCGCGCCCGCGTCCGGTCGCACCCGCGCCCGCTCGCCTCCGCCCGCCCCCGCCCCGGCACACCCACCCGCGCCCGGGGCGCCGACGCGGGTGCCGCGCGCCCGGGCGCGGCGGTACGGTCGAGGCGTCCCACCGGGTGATTCGCCCGCCCGCACCGCCGCCCAGGAAGAACCCGCACCGTGCCCGCACCCTCGCCCGCGACCCCGCCGACCGACGCGCGCGCCGCCCAGGCGCCCCCCGGCGCGCTGCGCCGCGCGGCCGCGCCGGCCGTCACCGCTCTGGGTTACACCTTCCTCACGCTGCTGGGCGTCGTGGCGGGCCTGGGCGGCTCGGTGTTCGCCGGCTGGCTGTCCTACCTGTGGGCGGCGGGCGGCGCGGGCCAGGCGGTCGCCGCCGTCACGCTGGTGGCGGTGCTGGTCGTGATGCACGCCGGCTGCCGCGCCGCCGGGTGGGGCATGGGCACCCGGCTGGGCGCGCTGCTGCCCGCCCTGGGCTGGCTGGCGGCGGTGTTCTCCCTGGTGCTGGTGCGCGCCGGCGGCGACATCGTGCTGACCTCCAGCGTGGCCGCCTACGGCTACCTCTTCGGCGGGATCGCGGCGGTGGGGATGGCCGTGGTGCTCACCGACCCCCGCCGCTGAGGCGCCGCCCCAGCCCCGCGTCCCCGCAGCAGCGCACCGACGGCCGCGCTCCGCGTCACGCCCAGAAGCGCAGCAGCACCTCGCCGAACCCGATGTCCATCTGCGGCAGCCCCACGGCCGCGAACAGGTCGATGAGCAGGGTGGGCACCGCGACGTTGACGGTGGGCACCCACAGCACGGCGAAGACCGCGATCACGCCGAACACGCCCCAGGGCCGCACGCGCGCCACCAGGCGCTCGGGCAGGAAGGGCGCCACCACGTCGAACCCGTCGAGCCCCGGCACGGGCAGCACGTTGACCAGCGCCACCGTGAGGTTGAGGTAGCACAGGTACATCAGGCCGCCGAGCATCCAGTTGTCGGTGAACATCCCGGCGGGCACCAGCGCGGCCACCGCCGCCGCCAGCGCGGCCGCCAGCACCAGGCTGACGCCGATCCCGGCGGCGGCCACGGCGCTGCGCCAGCCCCGCCCGCCCACGGCGGCGTGGTTGACGTAGCCCGCCGGCCCGGTCAGGCCGACCCCGGCGAACAGCACGAACGCCAGCGGCATCAGCAGGTTGGCGAACAGTTCGCCGTAGCGGAACGGGTTCAGCCGCAGGTAGGCGCCGCCGCGCTGGGCGCGGTCGCCCAGGGCGCAGGCGGTGGCGGCGTGGCCGAACTCGTGCAGCGCGATCGACACCGCCCAGCCGGTCAGGATGAACAGGGCCGGCACGTAGACGGTAGTGCCGTCGTTGCCCCAGGACAGCTCGGCGCGGGTCCAGCTCAACCACCCGGCCAGGCCGCAGACCCCCGCCAGCAGCACGAACAGCGGGCTGGGCAGCAGGTCGGCGCGGGAGCGCCCGCCCCCGGCGCCCTCGCCGGCGCCGTCCCCGGCCTCCTCAGCGGCCGCCGCCTCGCCGGAGGCGGCGGCCCCGCCGGCGGCGGGCTCGCGCTCCGCACCGGGGGCCTCCGGCTCCTCCGGGTCCTGCCGGGCCTCCTGGGACTCCGGCTCCTCCGGTGCCGCCGCGGCCGCCTCGGTCGCGGTGGAGACCCCGGCCGGGGCGGCGGAGGGCTCGGTGCTGGCGTCGTCGCGGTCGGTGGGCTCGGGCGCGGACATGGTGCTCCAGGTCGTGAGGCCGGTTCGGGCGGCGGGCGGGTGCCCGGCGGCGGTCGCCGGCTCCCTGCGCCGGGGCCGCCGTGTCCAGGCTAGGCGCACCGTGGCGCGCACCCGCACCGGGCGCGCGGTGGCGCGCCCGAGGCGCTTACAGCGAGGTCGGCGGGGTGGTGGCAGACAGGTGCATGGCGGTGAGCGAGAACGCGTGCCCGGCCTTGGTGAGCCGGTGCCGCCCGCCGCCGCCCAGAAGGTCGCCGCCGACCACGAACCCCAGGGTCTCCAGCAGCCAGGTGACGGTGATCAGCACCGAGCCCACCTGCTGGGTGTCGGGCAGGCGGCCGTCGTGGCCCCAGCCGGAGTCGGCCAGCACCAGCCGGGCCTCCTCGGCGAGGTCGGGCTCGTCCTTGCGGGCGTGGACGCCGGTGGAGCGGGCCGAGCGCGACAGCAGCAGCCCCAGCAGGGTCTCGGTGGCGGCCTGGGCGAAGCCGTCGGTGTCCAGGACGCTCTCGGCAACGGCCCGCCACAGCGCCTCGGTGTCGGCGTGCAGGTGGCGGCCCCGGCGGGTCAGCACCAGGCGGCGGCCCGATCGGCGCACCGCCCGCATGGTGCGCAGCAGCTTGTGCAGCGCGATGAGCTGGGTGACGTCGGTCTCGCTGCGCGGCGGCGCGGGCGAGGTGGTCCACTCGAACTCCGCGCACAGTTCGCGCACGACGCTGGGGGAGATGTAGCCGATCTGGGTGAGGCCGATGCCGTCGTCGGCGTAGTCGAGCAGGCGCACCACCGGCGCCAGCGCCGTGCCGGCGTCGGGCGGGGTCTCGGCGCCGGTGATGAGCTGGCCCAGCAGCGGCCACAGCCGCTGGCGGTGCGGGTGGGAGGGGGACTCCAGCCAGGCGCGCACCCGCTCCTCGCGCACGCGGTCCAGCCGGCTGCGCCCCTGGAAGTCGGGCTGGGTCAGGAACGCCCGCGCCTGCTGCTGCTGGGCGGCGCGCCAGCCCGGGGTGCCCGGGCGGATGTCGTCGAGGGCCACGGCCAGCTCCAGGCCGGCCGAGGTGGCCTGGAAGGCGTCGATCTCGGCGCTGCCCAGGGTGCTGCCCCAGGTGAGTTCGGGCAGGTCGGGCGGCTCCACGCAGGAGGCACGCATGGCGCGGCGGTAGAGCTGGCGCCCGGAGTCGTGGCTGATCCGGTACGCCTCGAGGATCTGGCGGGTGCGGGTGGAGGTGCAGATGGCGGCGTAGCGGTCCAGGCCCAGCAGGGCGAACAGCCGGCCCAGGGAGCGCGCCGCGAACAGGCGCTCGGCGGAGTCGGTGGAGAAGCGCACCGGCAGCACGTACCAGCAGAACTCCTGCACGGCGTGCTGGGTGAGGGCCTCGAGGTTGCGGCCGTCGGTGAGGGTGGAGAGCGCGGTCTCGGCGACCTGGGCGGCGCGGGAGTCGGCGCGGGCGAGTTGGGCGAGGGCGGAAGCGACGGTCTCCTGCATGGCGTGTACGCCACCTCCCCCTTCAACTCGGCCGGCGGCCCGCGTCGGCCGCCGGGCCGCGCGGTGTCCGCCGGTCCGCGGCGGGTGCTCAGGCTTCGTCCCGCGAGCCCGCGCCCCGCCTGCGTGTCGGTGGTTGCTGCGGCACGATACGGCTTCCGGCGACGTCGGCGGCAGTGACCTCGGTCACGGAACCGTCGCGCCTGCGCATGCGTATCACGCCGTCCTGCCAGGATTCCAGTACCCCGACGATATCCCGGAAGCCCCCCTCTGGCAGCCGGACGCGCACAGCGGCGCGCCGACCGATGTGGCGCGGAGTCAGCTCGTCGCTCAGCCGCGAGGTGAACCCCATGGGATCTACCCCCCAATTACGCGGGAAAGCCCTGCGGGCGCAATACTGGAGACTGCGAATCGTGTGTCAGATGACCGGCGGATCCGCGTGCCGGAGCCCGGCACCGCCCAGGCTATGTGACAGCGAAGACATCTACGCGCGCGGTCAACGTGGCGAAGACCGAAGAGGAGTACGACGTGACCTACGTCATCGCGCAGCCCTGCGTCGATGTACTCGACAAGGCGTGCATCGAGGAGTGCCCCGTCGACTGCATCTACGAGGGCAAGCGCATGCTCTACATCCACCCCGACGAGTGCGTCGACTGCGGCGCCTGCGAGCCGGTGTGCCCCGTGGAGGCCATCTACTACGAGGACGACCTCCCCGAGCAGTGGTCGGACTACTACAAGGCCAACGTGGAGTTCTTCGACGAGCTGGGTTCGCCGGGCGGCGCCTCCAAGGTCGGCCAGATCGACGCCGACCACCCGCTCGTGGCCAAGCTGCCCCCGCAGGCCGAGGCGGAGTAGGGCCACGGCGGACACGGCCGCCGTCGGCCGAGGGCGCGAAGCGACGGCGGCGGCCGGATCAGCGGGACCGGGCGGCCCGGTCGCCCGGGGCGCACGCCCCGCGCGGCGCCGTTCCGGCGGCAGGGGGCGGCGCGGCGTGCCCGGACGCGGGCGCCCGCGCGTGAGACGAGGGGGATGGATTAAGTGGCCGACCGCAGGCGCGTAGTGGACCGGCTCCCGGTCTTTCCGTGGGACCGGCTGGCACCGCACAAGCAGCGGGCGGCGGCGCATCCCGACGGCGCCGTCGACCTGTCCGTGGGCACACCGGTGGACCCGGTGCCCCCGCTGGTGCGGCGGGCGCTGGCCGAGGCCGCCGACAGCCCCGGCTACCCCGCCACCCACGGCACCCCCGAGCTGCGCGCGGCGGCGGCCGGCTGGCTGGCCCGCCGCCACGGGGTCGACCTCGACCCCGCCGCCGTGCTGCCCGCCCTGGGCTCCAAGGAGTTCGTGGCCTGGCTGCCGACCATGCTGGGGCTGGGGCCGGGCGACACCGTCGTCTTCCCCGAACTCGCCTACCCCACCTACGACATCGGGATCCGCATGTGCGGGGCCGAGCCGGTGGCCTCCGACGGCCTCACCGCGCTGGGGCCCGCGCCGGTGCGCCTGGTGTGGCTGAACTCCCCGGCCAACCCCACCGGCCGCGTGCTGGGCGCCGACCACCTGCGCAAGGTCGTGGACTGGGCGCGCGAGCGCGGCGCCGTCGTGGTGTCCGACGAGTGCTACATCGACCTCGGCTGGGAGGGCACCGCGCCGGTCTCGGTGCTGCACCCCGACGTCTGCGGCGGCAGCCACGCCAACCTCCTCGCGCTGCACTCGCTGTCCAAGCGCTCCAACCTCGCCGGCTACCGGGCCGCCTTCGCCGCCGGCGACCCCGCCCTCATCGATGAGCTGCTGGGCCTGCGCAAGCACGCCGGGATGATCATGCCCGCGCCGGTGCAGGCCGCCATGCGCGCCGCGCTGGACGACGACGACCACGCGCGCGAGCAGAAGGAGCGCTACGCCGCCCGCCGCCGCGTGCTGCGCGCCGCGCTGGAGCGCGCCGGCTGGGCCATCACCCACTCCGAGGCCGGGCTGTACCTGTGGGCCGCCCACCCCGACCACGACGCCTGGGGCTCGGTGGAGCTGCTGGCCGAGCACGGGATCCTGGTGGCCCCCGGCGACTTCTACGGCCCCTCGGGCGCCCGGCACGTGCGCGTGGCCCTCACCGCCACCGACGAGCGGGTGGCGGCCGCCGCCAAGCGCCTGGAGGCGCTGGCGGCCTGACGGCGCGGCGGACCGCGCGCCCGCCCGCGCGCGGCGCGCGGCCCGGCACCGCGCCAGACCGGGCCAGACCGGGCCGGGCCGGGCCGGGCCGGGCCGGTCGGACCCGGGCCGCGCGGAACCGGCGGCCCGGGACCCTGCCGCGCGCCGGCTACTCCAGCACCACCTCGTGGTCGGGGGCGGCGTCGGGCACCGTCTGCCAGCCCTTGTCGCCGGCCTCGGCCCGCCACCGCTGGTCCTGGTAGGTCACCGCCGAGATCCCGTACTCCTTGGCGTTGGCCACCGCCCACTGCGCCATGGCCCAGCCGATGTCGCCGGTCTGGTAGGTCGGGCCGGGCGGCACGGCGGTCGGCTCCACGCCGAACACCCGCGCCATCTCCGCGCTCGCCTCGTCCAGCCGGGGCTCGCCCACGCCGTCGGGCAGCACGCACGACACCGCCGTGCCGGCCGCGCCGGTGAACGCCTCGGCCATCACCCGCGCCAGCGGCTCGTGCTGGTCGTAGGCGAACCCGTCGGCGCTGCGCTGCACCGCCTGCGCCGCCTCGTAGACCGGGACCTCGGAGTAGCCCGGCACGTCCACGAGCTTGTCGTAGAACGCCGAGGACGCGTAGACGGGGTCCATGAGCTGGTCCGGCTCGCCCCACTCCTGGGAGGGGCGCTGCTGGAACAGGCCGACCGAGTCCAGGTCGCCGTACTCGATGTTGTAGAACTTCGACTCCTGCCACACCGTGGCGTAGGCCACCACCACGGCGTGGCGCGGCAGGTCCTTGCTGAAGGCGACGCCGCCGATGGTCGCGGCGTTGGCCGCCTGCTCGGGGGCGATGGAGTCCTCGTCCCCCTCGGCGGCGAACGTGCACGCCTCGGCGGGCTCGGGCTCGGCGACCTCGATGGGGTCCACCGAGGACATCACGTAGTAACCGCCCGCGACCAGCGCACCGCAGACCAGGGTCAGCGCCAGCAGGATCTTGAAGAACGCGGAGACTCTTCGCAGCTTTCGGGGCACAGGCAGACCGTTGGGTTCAGGGGCGCGCGACCGCGAGGGGCGTGCACCGCATTTGACAGGGGAGGCCGCGCCGGCGGCCGGCCGCCACGCAGGGTGGCCGCGGGATCCGGGCGGGGCCTAGCACGCATGGTAAGGCGTACGGGTGAACAGGCGCCCGGACCGCGCGCAGCGCGGCGCCGCCGTCACCGACCGTGAAGCGGCGGCGGGCGCGGCGGCCGGCGCGGCGCCGCGCCGGGTTCGGGCGCCCCGCTCACTCCCGGTAGGCTCCCAGGCCATGACCACCGCGTTCACCAGTCCGCTGCCCGAGGAGATCGACGTCCTCTGGGAGCGGCGCACCGAGTTGACCCCCGACCACGCCGAGGCCCGCGACGTCGTCGTGGGCGCGGTCGACGCCCTGGACACCGGCAAGGCCCGGGTCGCCTTCGTCGACGAGGCCACCGACGAGGTCGTGGTCGACGAGCGCGCCAAGCGCGCCATCCTGCTCAGCTTCCGGGTGCTGGGCATGGCCGAGTCCGCGGTCGGCGACTTCCACCACCACGACCGCATCCCCCTCAAGACCCGGTTCGACGGCGTCCGCGTCGTGCCCGGCGCCATCGCCCGCTGGGGCTCCTACCTGGCGCCCGGCGTGGTGCTCATGCCGTCCTTCACCAACTTCGGCGCCTGGGTGGGCTCGGGCACCATGGTCGACACCTGGGCCACGGTCGGCTCCTGCGCCCAGGTCGGCGAGAACGTCCACCTGTCCGGAGGCGTGGGCGTGGGCGGCGTGCTGGAGCCGCCGCAGGCGTCCCCGGTCGTGATCGAGGACGACGCCTTCCTGGGCTCGCGCAGCATGGTGGTCGAGGGCGCCCGGGTGCGCCGCGGCGCCAAGCTGGGCGCGGGCACCATCCTGACCTCCTCCACGCGCGTGTTCGACGCCGAGACCGGCGAGGAGCTGGCGCGCGGCGAGGCCCCGGCGTGGTCGGTGTGCGTCACCGCCAACCGGATCAAGAGCTTCCCCGGCGGCGACTTCGGCATGCCCTGCCTGCTGGTCCTCAAGCGGCTCGAAGAGGGCCAGGAGCACGACAAGCTCGCGCTCAACGACCTGCTGCGGGAGCACGGCGTCAACGCCTGACCCGCCGGGCCGGCCTCCGCCGCGCGGCGGAGGCCGGCCGCCCCGCCCGACCGCAGGACCCGGCCCGCAAACCCGCCCAACAGACCCGCCCCGGAAGAACCGACCCGGAAGGCCGCCGCCGCCATGCTGGACCTCACCGCCGACGTCCGCGACCTCACCGCCGCCCTGGTGGACACCGAGTCCGTCAGCGGCGGGGAGCGCGCCCTGGCCGACGACATCGAGCGCGCCCTCTCCGCCCTGCCGCACCTGGCGGTGGAGCGCGACGGCGACGCCGTGGTGGCCCGCACCGCGCTGGGCCGGGAGCGCCGGGTCGTGCTCGCCGGGCACATCGACACCGTGCCCGTGGCCGGCAACGTCCCCTCGCGCGTCGAGGGCGACCGGCTCTACGGCTGCGGCACCTCCGACATGAAGAGCGGGGTGGCCGTGCAGTTGCGGCTGGCCGCCACCGTGGCCGAGCCCGTGCACGACGTCACCTACGTCTTCTACGACTGCGAGGAGGTCGACGCCGAGCGCAACGGGCTGCGCCGGCTGGCCCGCACCCGGCCCGAGCTGCTGGCCGGCGACTTCGCGGTGCTGCTGGAGCCCACCGGCGGCGTCATCGAGGGCGGGTGCCAGGGCACCATGCGCGTGGAGGTCATCGCGCGCGGCGAGCGCGCCCACAGCGCCCGCTCGTGGATGGGCCGCAACGCCGTCCACGAGGCCGGCGCGATCCTGGACATCCTGCGCGCCTACCGGCCCCGCCGGCCCGTGGTGGAGGGCCTGGAGTACCACGAGGGCCTGAACGCGGTGTTCGTCTCCGGCGGCGTGGCGGGCAACGTCATCCCCGACGAGTGCGTGGTCACCGTCAACTACCGCTTCGCGCCCGACCGCGACCCGGCGGCGGCCGAGGTCTACCTGCGCGAGCTGTTCGCCGGGTTCGACGTCCGCGTCACCGACTCCGCCGCGCCCGCCCGGCCCGGCCTGGACGACCCCGCCGCCGCCGAGTTCGTCGCGGCGGTGGGGCAGGGGCAGGCGCGCGCCAAGCTGGGCTGGACCGACGTCGCGCGGATGTCGGAGCTGGGCGTGCCCGCCGTCAACTACGGCCCCGGCGAGCCCACCCTGGCCCACACCCGCGACGAGTGGGTGGACCTGGCGGCCGTGGCCGAGGCCGAGCGGCGGATGGCCGCGTGGCTGACCGGCACCGGCCGGTGAGGCCCCCGACCCGGGTCGAACCGGACCCGTCCGCCTCCCGACGCCCGCGCGTGGCCCGCGCTTAAGCGTGGACCACCGGCGTTGCGGATAGCTTTGCCACCATGACCGAACCACGAAAGGTCCGAAGCGCGGGACCACTGACCTACCGCGGAAACGCCATACCTGAGACAACAACGGACCAGCGCCTCCTCGACCGCAGGGGGCCCACCGACTGGGTCCACACCGATCCCTGGCGCGTACTGCGCATCCAGTCCGAGTTCGTGGAGGGCTTCGGCCTGCTGTCGGAGGTCGGGCACGCCGTGAGCGTGTTCGGCTCGGCGCGGACCAAGCCCGACACCCCCTACTACGAACTGGGCCGCCAGATCGGCTCGAGGCTGGCCGAGGCCGGCTACACCGTGATCACCGGCGGCGGCCCGGGCGTGATGGAGGCCGCCAACCGGGGCGCCCAGGAGGCTGGCGGCACCTCGATCGGGCTCGGCATCGAGCTGCCCTTCGAGCAGAGCCTCAACCACCACATCGACATGGGCGTCACGTTCCGGTACTTCTTCGTGCGCAAGACCATGTTCGTCAAGTACTCCCAGGCGTTCGTGGTGCTGCCCGGCGGGTTCGGCACGCTGGACGAGCTGTTCGAGTCGGTGACCCTGGTGCAGACCGGCAAGGTCACCCGCTTCCCGGTGGTCCTGGTGGGCACCGAGTTCTGGGGCGGGCTGATCGACTGGATCCGGGGCACGCTGCTGGAGGAGGGGACGATCTCCCCCGACGACCCGGACCTGATGTATGTCACCGACGACCCCGACGAGGTCGTGGACATCATCCGCAAGTCCCACGTCGACCTCGCCCGCCGCGAGTTCGAGGCGGAGCGGGTGGTCGAGGAGGCCGCCAGCATCCACGCCGCCGAGGACGCCTCGGAGGGCTAGCCCGCACGCCCGCACGGGCGGCGGCATCGGACACGGGGACCGGCGACGGCCTGGGTGGGGACCACGCCAGGGCCGCACGCGCGGTCCCCGTTCCTGTGTGCCGGACGGCCTGTGCGCCCCGTGCGTCCCATGCCGTCGTGGTGGGGGCGGTGGCCGCGCGCCCGGACCCCGCCCGGCCCCGGTGCCTCGCCGCGGTCCCGGCCCCCCGGCGGGCTGACCGGTGTCGGCGCGTCCGGCCTTCAGGCCAGGCCCCGGCGGGCGACCGCCGGGGGGCGGTGGCCCCGCAGCGAGGCCACCATGTCCAGTGCCTGGCGCACCGGGCGGCGGTGGGCGGTGGCGAACACCCGCGCCCCCAGCCAGGCGTACAGCGCGGCCAGCGCGACCGCCTCGGCGGACTCGGCGGAGTCGTCGGCGCCGGCGGCACCCGGGCAGCGCACCAGCACGGTGCGGCCCGCCTCGGCCAGGGCGCGGACCCGTTCGGGATCGGGGCGGACGCCCAGGTCCACGGCGTCCTCCACGGAATCCTCCGGCCCCACGACGCGGTAGTGGTCGTCCCCGGGCCGCATCGGGCACTCGTCCATCGTCTCCGCCGCCCCTCCGACCGTTCGGGCTCCCGCCGGCCACGCGAGCGCGCCGCGCGGCTGTGGCACCATTGAGCCTAATGTCTCCGATCATCCTCAGCCTGATCGCTCTCTCCGCGGTGGCCGTGCTCGCCGGTGTGGCGTTCGTGGTCATGGGGAAGGGCGGCGAACTCGCGCGCTTCGACGCCGACCACCCGCCGCTGGACCTCCCCGCCGACCGGCCGCTGACCGGGACCGACGTCAGCCGCGTCCTGCTGCCGCTGGCGCTGTGGGGCTACCACGTGCGCGCGGTGGACGAGGTGCTGCGCCGGGTGATCGGTGCGCTGGGCGAGCGCGACGCCCGCATCGCCGAACTCGAGCGCCGCCTGGACGAGGCGGGGCTGCCGCTGCCGCCCCGGGGCGCGGGACCGGGCGCCGCGTTCGCGGCGCCGCCGGGACCGGCCGGACCCGCCGCGCGCGCGGGGTCGGCCTCCGTCGCCGTCGACGGCGCGGTCACCGTGGAGGCGAGCACGCCGCCGGACGAGCCCGCCGACGAGGCCGGTGCCGCCGTCCACTGCGACGGCCCGTCCGTTGACGACGACCGGTCCGCCGGCTTCGCCGGTGACGACCTCCTCGCCGGTGACGACCCGGACGCCGGCATCGACGCCGATGTTGCCGGGGCCGGCGAGGACGCCCCGGACACCGACGACGCCTCCGACGGCACCCCCGCCGACCCCACCCCCGACTCCGCACCCGAACGCGGCCCCGAGGCCGACCGCGCCCGCCCCGAGGGCGCCCCCGCGTCGGACTCCCGGCCCGCCTAGCCCAGGGACACCACCGTGACCGACGACGACGGCACCGCGCGCCCCGGCCCCGACGGCCTGCGGCGCTGCCACTGGGCGCTGGCGACCGACGACCTGCTGCGCTACCACGACACCGAGTGGGGCGTGGCGATCACCGACGACGACGCCATGTTCGAGCGCATCAGCCTGGAGGGCTTCCAGGCGGGCCTGTCGTGGCTGACCGTGCTGCGCAAGCGCGCCGCGCTGCGCGAGGTCTTCGCCGGGTTCGTCCCCGCCGTCGTGGCCGGGTTCACCCCCGCCGACGTCGAGCGCCTGCTCGGCGACGCCCGGCTGATCCGCAGCCGCCCCAAGATCGAGGCCGTGATCGGCAACGCCCGCGCCGCCCTTGAGCTGCCGGGCGGCCTGGCCAAGCTGGTCTGGGAGCACGCGCCCGAGCACCACACCCCGCCCGAGCGGATCACCGACGTGGCCGCCGCCACCCCGGAGAGCACCGCGCTGTCCAAGGCGCTCAAGCGCCACGGCTTCCGGTTCGTCGGCCCCACCACCGCCTACGCCACCATGCAGGCGGCCGGGGTGGTGGACGACCACCTGCGCGGCTGCTTCCGCGGCGAGGCCGGGCGCGGCTGACCCCGTCCCCGGCCCGGGCCGATCCGCCCCCCGGCGGGCGCGCGCACCCGCCCGAGCGCCGGTCCGCCCGACCCGCCCGACCCGCCTGACACCGCGCGGAGGCGGCGGCCCCCGCGCGACGCCCCCGGGCACCCACCCCGCGCCTGATGTGACCCTCATCACCGCGCTCCCGCGTCGCCCGGTGGCGGCGTCGCTTATTCTCTGTCGCTGAAACCGCGAACGGCCGCCCCGCGCGGGCCGGCCGGCTCGGCGGTTCGCCCTTGGAGGTTGGAAACCATGAGCACACCGAACGGCCCTGGTCACCGCATGCCTCGGAGCCCCCGGTGAGCGACGTGCGGGGCGCGGGCCCGGCGCCCAGCGGCGCCAAGCGCCCGCCCGCCGACTCCCCGGTGCGGCAGATGTCCCTCTACCCGCCGCCGCGCTCCACCCGCCACACCGCCCGCCGCCGCAGGAGCGTCGTCGTCGCCGTGGCGGCGGTGGTCGTGCTGGGCGCCGTCCTGGGCGCCGTGCTGTGGGCGCTGCGCGGCACCGCCGCCACCGGCGACTCCACCGTCCCGGAGTCCTACGCCGGCATCTGGCGCGGCGAGATGAGCCAGGTGGACGACAACGGCGCGCACGTCACCGACTGGGGCGCCGAGATCAAGCTGGAGCACGGCGAGGAGCGCGGCGTCTCGGAGTGGTACACCTTCGACTGCCGCGGCAGCCTGTCCCTCAGCGAGCGCGACGGCGACCGCCTCGTCTTCGACTACGTCGAGACCTACGACCCCGACGAGCGCTGCGTCGACGAGTCCCGCCTGGTCCTGACGAGCGGCGACGCGGCCGGCACCCTCAGCGCCGAGTGGACGGCGGTCTCCCACAGCGGCGTGACGATGACCTCCACCGGGACTCTCCGTTAGGGTGGGCCGCTGAGGCCCGCAGGGCGCCGCGGCCGGCGGACCCGGGAGGACAGATGACCGGTACCCAACCCCTGACCGACGACGACCCTCGGCGCATCGGCGGCTACGTCCTGACCGGCCGACTCGGCCAGGGCGGGCAGGGCGTCGTCTACCTCGGCCACCCGGAGGCCGACCCCGAGGCCACGCCCGTCGCGGTCAAGACGCTGCACGCCGACGGCCTCGACGCCGCCGGCCTGCGCCGCGCGCTGGCCGAGGAGGTCGAGACCGCCCGCAAGGTCGCGCGCTTCTGCACCTCCCAGGTGCTGGCCGCCGACATCGACGCCGACCCGCCCTACGTCGTCAGCGAGTACATCGAGGGCCCGAGCCTGCGCGAGGTCGTCCGGCGCGACGGACCCATGTCCGGCGCGGCCCTGGAGCGGCTGGCGGTGGGCACGCTCACCGCGCTGGCGGCCATCCACCAGGCCGGGATCGTGCACCGCGACTTCAAGCCGGGCAACGTCCTGATGGGTCCCGACGGCCCCCGGGTGATCGACTTCGGCATCGCCCGCGCGCTGGAGGGCACGGCCATCCTGACCAGCCAGATCGCCGGGACCCCCGCCTACATGGCGCCCGAGCAGGTCGCCGGCGAGGCCCTGGGGCCGGCCGTTGACCTGTTCGCCTGGGGCGCCACCATGGTCTACGCGGCCAACGGGTTCGGTCCGTTCGGCCAGGACTCCCTGCGCGAGGTGCTGCACAACGTCGTCAACGAGCCGCCCGACCTCGGTGCGCTCGACGGCCGGCTGCGCGACATCGCCGCGCGCTGCCTGGCCAAGGACCCCGCCGCCCGGCCCACCGCCGCCGAGACCCTGATGGGCGTGCTGGGGGTGGGGATGGCCGACGCCCCCCAGGCGGCCGAGGCCGTCGGCGACGCCCCCGACGAGCCGGCGAACCCGGGCGAGCTGCCGCTCCAGACCCTGGCCACCGGCGCGGTGGCCGCCGCCGCGCCCGAGGCGCGCGAACGCGCCGTGGAGGAGATCCGCGACAGCCTGCCCCACCCGCCCGGCGGCGACCTGTTCCGGTCCTTCCCGAGCGCACCGCCGGCCACCGGCCCCCAGCCCGCCGCCGGTGCGGGGGCGGGTGCGGGGCAGGGCTACCCGGCCGGCACGGGGCCGCAGTACCCGGCGGGCACCGGCCCGCAGTACCCCGCCGCCGGTCCGGGGCCGCGCTACGACGGCGGGCCGGGCTACGCGCCGCAGGCGCCGCCGAGCGGACCGCAGACCCCGCCGGCGCACTCCGGCCCCCAGCAGCCGCTGCCGGGCGGCGCGCCCGGCCCGGCCTACGGTCCCGGCCCGGCCGGCCCCGCTCCGGCCAACCCCGGTCCGTGGGGTCCGCAGCCGACCCAGGGCGGACCAGGCGGATCGGGCGGCCCGGGCGGACCCGCCTGGCCGCACTCGGGGCCGCAGACGCCTTATCCCTCCGGCTCCCAGACCCCGTACGCCTCCGGGCCGCAGGCACCGCCCTCCTCGGCCGCCGCGCCCTACGCGCCCGGTCCGCACTCGGGACCCCAGGCCCCCTACGCGCCCGGCCCGCACTCCGGGCCCCAGGCGCCCTACCCGGGCGGCGGCGCGCCGATGACCGGCGCCCAGCCCTCGTTCCGCGCGACCGGCCCGCAGAGCGGCTACGGCCCCGCCACCGGCCCCCAGTGGTCGGCGTCGGGACCGGGCGGCCCCGGGCGGCCCTCCGGGGACGGCCGGGGCGGCGGCGGGGCGATCATCGCCGTGGTGACCGGCCTGTGCATCCTCGTGGTCGTCGCGGTGGTGGTCGTCATCGTCGCGGTGGCCGGCTGAGGCACGGCCGACCCGGGCGCGGCGGACTCGGGCGCGGCGGACTCGGGCGCGGCGGAGTCGGGCACGCCGTCTGACGCACGGCCGCCGAAGCCCCGCCGGCTTCAGGCCGGGCCGGCCCGGGCACAGCCGGCCCGCGCACCCGCTCGCCGCCACCGCCCGACCGCGCTCCGCGCGGCCCGGGATCCCTCAGGTCCTTTCCCGGGACCCCTCAGGACCCCTCGAAGACCGGCTTCTCCTTGCGCACGAAGGCGCGCGTGGCGTTGGCGTGGTCGGCGGTGTCGGCGCACTGGTCCTGGAGGCTGGCCTCCATCTCCAGGGCGTTGGCGAGGTCGAGCCCGGAGCCGAAGGTGAGCCCCGCCTTGATGGCGGCGTAGGCCACCGTGGGCCCGTTGGCCAGGCGCACCGCCAGCGCGTGGGCGGCCTCGGCGAGGTCGTCGTGCGGCACCACCTGGTTGACCAGGCCGATCTCCAGGGCGCGGTCGGCCCGGACCGGCTCGGCCAGCATCAGCATCTCCATGGCGCGGGCGTGGCCCACCAGCCGCGGCAGGGTCCAGGAGGCGCCGGAGTCGGCGCCCAGCCCCACGTTGGCGAAGGCCATGAGGAACGACGCCTTGTCCGAGGCGATGCGCAGGTCGCAGGCGAACGCCAGCGAGGCGCCCGCCCCGGCGGCGGTGCCGTTGACGGCCGCGACCACCGGCTTGGGCATGCGCGCCAGGCCCAGCACGATCGGGTTGTAGTGCGCGCGGACGGTGTCGGACAGCCCGCGCCCCGACTCCAGCGACTCGGCGTGCTCGCGCAAATCCTGCCCGGCGCAGAACGCGCGGCCGGTGCCGGTGAGCAGCACCGCGCGGGCGCCGGTGTCGGCCTTGGCGCGCTCGACGGCCGCCAGCAGCGCCTCCTTGGCGGCGACCGTCAGCGAGTTCATGGAGTCGGGCCGGTTCAGCCGGATCACGGCGACGCCGTCGGCGAGTTCGTACTCGACCCCGTGGCCGGGTGCGGAATCCCCGCCGGGCCGGTCGGGGCCGGTGCTGCGGTCTGCGGTGCCTGACTCTGACACGCCGAACTCCCTGCTCCTGGGGGTGCTGCTGAGGTCCCAGCGACCGCGGCGGGGCGCTGACGGCTATAACCTTACTGTTCGGATTCCTCGGGGCCGAAGGTCCCGGCGCTGTCCGATCGTTCCCAATCGGTTCCCAAAACCGAGATAATGGCAGAACAGTGATTCATTCCCTGAGTCACGCGGATGCGGCGCGACCCCGGACCGGCCGCCCTGAACGCAGGGGCATCTGCACCGGATCGGCCCATTCAGCCCGCGACACAGTCCTATGGAAGGGGATACGGCATGGCGGCGATGAAGCCGAGGACCGGTGACGGTCCGATGGAGGTCACCAAGGAAGGCCGCGGCATCATCATGCGCGTCCCGCTGGAGGGCGGCGGGCGGCTCGTCGTCGAGCTGACGCCCGACGAGGCCACCGAGCTGAAGGAGGCCCTGGACGGCGCGGTCGGCTGACCCGCGGCCCCGTCGCACCCTCACCGTCCCGACCAGCCGGGCGCGCGGCGGCCGCCGAGCCGCCTCCAGCCGGAGCCTCCCGACGCACCGGACCACCGCCCGCGGCGCCAACCCGATCACGATTGCGAGCGATCCGTGCCTGCCGCTACGGAGATCCGCCCGGTCTCGGGCGCCCTCACCGACTCCGCCGCCGAGCTGGTGGCCGTCCCCGTCCTGCGCGGTGACGGCTCCCCGGTCGCGGCGACCGCCGGTGTCGGTCTCGACCCCGCCGAACTGGACGCGCGGCTGCCGGCCTCCCTCGCCGAGCTGATCGCGCACTACGACCTCGCCGGCCGGCCCGGCGAGCTTGCCCAGTTCCCGGTGGACCTCGGGCGCGGGCTGGTGCGGATGGTCCTGCTCGGTGTCGGCGACGCCACGCCCGACGACCTCCGCTCCGCGGGCGCGGCCCTCGCGCGCGCCGCCAAGGGGCGCCGCGCGGCGGCCACCACCGTCGCGCTGCTGGACCGGGCGCACGACGACACCGGAGCCGGGCTGACCGCCTTCGCCGAAGGCGCGCTGCTCGCCTCCTACCGCTTCACCCTGGCGTCCTCCCCCAAGGGGCCCGCGCCGGTCGAGTCCGTCGAGCTGGTCGGCGGCGACACCGGTGCGGCCCCCGGAGCGCTCGCGCGCGGGACCGCCCTCGCGCGGGCCACGGCGCTGGCCCGCGACCTCGTCAACACGCCCTCCACCGACAAGGACCCGGCCTGGCTCGCCGGGCGCGCGGTCGAGGTCGCCGCCGAGTCCGGCCTGGAGCACCGGGTGTGGGACGACTCCGCGCTGCGCGACGAGGGCTTCGCCGCGATCCTGGCGGTGGGCGCGGGCTCGGTCCGGCCGCCGCGCCTGGTGCGGCTGGACTACCGGCCCGCCGACCCCGCCGGGCACATTGTCCTGGTCGGCAAGGGCATCACCTTCGACACCGGCGGCCTGTCGCTGAAGCCCAACGACAACATGAAGCTCATGAAGACCGACATGAGCGGGGCGGCCATCGTGCTGGGGGCGATGTCGGCGCTGCGGAGCCTGGAGGTCCCCGCGGCGGTCACGGCGCTGCTGCCCATCGCCGAGAACGCGTTCTCCGGGTCCGCCCAGCGGCCCGGCGACGTCATCACCGCCTACAACGGCACCACCATCGAGGTCCTCAACACCGACGCCGAAGGCCGGCTGGTCATGGCCGACGCCCTGGCCTACGCGGTGGCCAAGCTCGCGCCCGACGTCCTCGTGGACGTCGCCACGCTCACCGGCGCCGCCAAGGTCGCCCTGGGCCTGGGCACCGGCGCGCTGTTCGCCAGCGACGACGCGCTGGCCGACGCCCTCACCGCGGCGGGCCGCGCCTCGGGCGAGCCGCTGTGGCGGCTGCCGCTGACCGAGGAGTACCGGCCCTCGATCGAGTCCCGGGTGGCCGACCTCGCCAACATCGGCACCACCGGAGACTACGGCCGGCCGGGCGCCACCGAGGCCGCGCTGTTCCTGCGGGAGTTCACCGGCGGCCTGCCCTGGGCGCACCTGGACATCGCCGGGCCGGGCCGCTCCACCGGCGAGGACGGCGTGCTGACCAAGGGCGGCACCGGGTTCGCCACCCGCACCCTGCTGCGCTGGCTGGCCGACCCCGCCGGGGCGCGCCGCGCGGCCGCCGCCTAGCGCGGGCACCGCACCGCCCGCAGGGCTCGTCCCGACCGCGCCGCCCCTACCGGCCGCTGTCCCGCCGACCGCGCCGTTCGCACCGACCCGCCCGCCGGGCGGGCGCTCAGGACTCGGGGGAGTGGTCGCGGATGGCCGCGAGCAGGCCCTCGCCCACCGGCAGCAGCAGGGGGATCAGCGCGGTGTCGGCGCGCACCAGGCGGCCGGCCTCGCGCGCCCCGGCGGTGCCGGGGTCGGGCACGCTCAGCGGGCCGTCGGCCCGCTCGGCGCCCTCCAGCGCGTTGTTGAACACCACGATCCCGCCCACGCGCAGCAGCCGCAGCGCCTCGTCCAGGTAGGTGGGGTAGGCGGCGGGCTCGGCGTCGACGAACACCATGTCGTAGGCGGCGTCGGTCAGCCGGGGCAGCACGTCGAGCCCCCGGCCGTGGATCAGCCGCACCCGGTTGGCGGCGAACCCGGCCCGCCGGTAGGCCGCGCGCGCCAGCTCCTGGTACTCGGGCTCGATGTCGACGCTGGTCAGCACGGAGTCGGGGCGCATGCCGCGCAGCAGCCAGATGCCGGAGGTGCCGCAGCCGGTACCGACCTCGACCACCGAGCGGGCGCCGATGGCCGCGGCCAGGAAGCGCAGGGCCGCGCCGCCGGCCGCGCTGATCGGCGAGGACTCCGCCCGCCGGCCGGTCTCGCGCGCCGAGGTCAGGGGGTCGTCCTCCTGGGCGTACTGCTCGACGTGGGCCAGGTGGGCCAGAGTGTGGGCCAGTGTGTCGTCTCGGCTGGCGATGACGGCCTCCCCGCGCGTGTGACTGATTGACCGGGGCGTGCGGCCCCGAGGGGGCCGGAAGCGGCCCAGTCCCCCAACGGACGCGGCGACCGCGATGACGTCACCGTGCGTGCCCGCGCGATCACCCATGGGCCGGGTTCCAGGGCACAGACTAGCCTGCCCGGGGCGGTCGCGGTGTGCTCGCGGCACCGGGGAACTTAATCGCGACCGCCGAGCGTTGCAACCGAAGCGGGGTAGTTCCCCCGCCCAAGCCGCGGCCGCGGCGCGACCCGCACCGCGGCCCAACCCAGGCGAACGGCCCTCGCGCGGCGCCGCCCCCCGGCGCACCGCGCGCCCGCGCGCCGCAGCAGACTCGCGAAGGGAGTGGCGGTGGCAGACTCCGACGCTGCCGTGGACTTCGAGCAGTGGGAGCCACCGAGCTGGGACGACGTCGTGCGCAACCACTCGGCGCGCGTGTACCGGCTGGCGTTCCGCCTCACCGGCAACAAGCACGACGCCGAGGACCTCACCCAGGAGGTCTTCATCCGGGTGTTCCGCTCGCTGTCCAGCTACACCCCCGGCACCTTCGAGGGGTGGCTGCACCGCATCACCACCAACCTCTTCCTCGACATGGCGCGGCGCAGGGCGCGCATCCGGTTCGAGGGCCTGTCCGAGAACGCCGACGAACGCCTCCAGGGCCGCGAGCCCTCGCCGGCCCAGTCCTACGACGACCGCCACTTCGACGCCGACATCCAGGCCGCCCTGGACGCCCTGCCCGCGGAGTTCCGCGCGCCGGTGGTCCTGTGCGACATCGAGGGGCTCTCCTACGAGGAGATCGCCGCCACCCTGGGCGTCAAACTGGGCACGGTGCGCAGCCGCATCCACCGCGGTCGGGCGCAGTTGCGCAAGGCGCTGGAGCACCGGCGGCGCCTGGCCGACCAGTTGGCCGACGGGACCCCCGCCCCCGAGGCCGGAGCCCGTCCGCGGGGCGGTGCGCAGGCCGAGACACACACGGACCGGTGAGGTGGAGTGAGAATGGACCACTTGGGAGAACGCCTGTCCGCCCTCGTCGACGGCGAACTGGGCCACGCCGAGCGCGACCGCGCGCTCATCCACCTCGCCGGCTGCGAGAACTGCCGGTTCGAGGCCGAGATGCTGCGTCAGCTCAAGCGGCGGCTGCACCGGCTCGACACCCCTGAGCCCTCCATGGACTTCCTGGGCCGCCTCTCCGCGCTCAGCGGCCCGCCCGCCGGACCCCCGGCCGATCCGCCGGCCGCCGGCCCGCCCGCGATGGGGGGGCCGGGCGGCTTCGGGTCGCTGCCGCCGCTGGGCTCCAGCCGCCCCCTGGGCGGCGGGCTGCCGCGCACGGTCGACGGCACCGCCCTGGCCGTGGCCGACCCCGCGCCCGCCCCCGAGCCCGCGCGTCCGGCCCGCGAACGCCGCACCCGCCGCCCGCGCCCGCTGTCGGTGCTGCGCCCGCGCTGGGAGCGCACGCGCTTCGCCGTGGCCGGCGCCTCGGTGGTGGCGGTCGCCCTGGGCACCGCCTTCGTCGCCGGGGGCGACCCCGGCGAGGGCCCGGTCGTCGAACCCGAGCTGAGCGACTACGCCGTGGAGCACGCGGTCACCGCGCGCCAGGCGCCCGTGCCCGACCTCGACGCCGGCACCTCCGTGGTCACCACCGCGCTGGAGGACACCCCTCCGGCCACCGGGTCCCGGTGAGCGCCGCGGGTTCCATGCCCCGGCGCAGGCTGGTGCCCGTGGTGCTGGTGTCGCTGGCGCTCGTGGTCGTCGTGCTGCTGACCTCCTCCCACGCCGCCAACGCCCACGAGGTCCCCGCCCCCGGCGAGGACGACGGCATGGCGCTGCTGCGGCGCGCAGCCCGGTCGATGGGCGACGTCTCCTTCTCAGGGGTGCAGCGGGTCACCACCGCCGGCGGCGGCACCCGGACCGAACGCCTGGTCAGCGTGGTGCACCGGGCCGGCGAGGCCACCGTCTACGGCGAGATCGGCCCGCCCGGGGCCGACCTGGTGGTGGGCCAGTCCACACCGCTGACCAAGGTCGACGACCTCATGCTGGACGAGCTGGCCGCCAACTACCGCGTCACCCGCGCCGGCGGGGCGGTGGTGTGCGGGCGCACCGCGACGGTGCTGGAGGTCCTGCGCGCCGACGGCACCGCCGCCGCCCGCGTGTGGCTGGACCAGCGCACCGGGCTGCCGCTGCGCAAGGTCGTCCTGGACGACTCCGGCGCCGTGGTGCACGCCATGGAGTTCGTGGAGGTCCAGATCGGCGGCGACCCCGGGCCGCTGCCCGAGGACGGCGTCGAGGCCGAGCCCTGGGACGACGAGCTGTCGCAGGGCGAGCTGGCGGCGCTGCGCGAGGACGGCTGGCCGCTGCCCGGGCACGTGGCCTGGAACCTCCGGCTGATCCGCGGCTGGTCCCGCGAGGACCCCGAGGGCCGCGTGGTGCACCTGGCCTACTCCGACGGCCTGTCGGTGGTGTCGGTGTTCGTGCAGCGGGGCCGGCTGCCGGGCGGTGCCGAGGGCCGGGCCGAGGCGGCGGCCGACGTCGTGGCCGGCGGCGGCGCCGAGGGCGGGCAGCGGGTGTGGGACTCCCACGGGTTCGTCTACACGGCCATGGGCGACGCGCCCGCCGACCTGCTGGCGGCGGCCGAGCGCGGGTTCCCCACCGACGACGAACCCGAGTTCTGGTCGCGGGTGATGCGGGGATTCGGTCGGCTCACCGCAGCCGTCCAGGGCTGACACCCCGCACAATGGTGGCGGGTGCGGACACCTCAGGCGCGGGCGGACCCATGCCCCGAACACTCCCCAACAGGGCATAGGGTGCGCCGGTGGCGTCGGCGGCACGGCCGCCCAAGGCGCCCGATTGACGCACGGCTTACGCGGAACGCTCCAGGCTGGGGCGGAGGCGACAAACGGAGAGCTGGATGACCGACGACACCGGACCCCGTCCCCCCGCCGCCGGTGGGACCCCGGGCTGGGCGCGCCCCAACCCCCCGGCCGACGACACCACCCCCGGGCAGGCCGCCCGCGACCCCGGCGCCCCCTGGGCGCGGGCGGGCGAGCCCTCGGCCCCCGGCACGGGCGGCGCCGGGCCGCCGCGCGGCGAGGGCGGCGACCCCCGGCCGACCGAGCACCCGCCGGCCGACCAGCGGCCCCCTGAGCACCGGCCGGCCGACCCGTGGCCGGCCGATCCCGGCAGCCCGCCGCATCCGGGCGCGCCGATGTCCGAAACCGGCCAACCCAGCCAGCCCGGTCAGTCAAGCCAACCCGCCCAGCCCGGCCAACCCGCCCAGCCAAGCCAGTCCGGTCAACCCGGCCAGACCGGCCAGTGGGCGGCCCCGCCGGCCGCGCACCGGCAGCAGCCCTCGGGCGGGGGCGGCCCGCACGGGCCGGGCGGACCCGGACCGGGCGGGGGGCCGGCCCCCGGCGCTCCCGGCGGCCCCGGCGGTCCGCCGCCCGGCGGCGCCTCCTACTCCGCGCCCTTCGGCGCGCCGCCGCCCCGGCCCCCGCGGCGCGGCGTGCCCGTGTGGGCGGTGCTGCTCATCGTGCTGGTCGTCGGCCTGGGCTCGGCCGGGATCGGCGGCGCCGTGGGCGGCACCCTGGGCGCCCGCGCCGGCGCCTCGGACCGCTCGGAGTCGCCGCGGCTGAACACCGACATCCCCACCGACACCCCCAGCCGCGCCCCCGACACCATCGCCGGCGTGGCCCAGCGGGTCAGCCCCAGCGTGGTGCTGATCCAGGACGGCGGCTCGGGCGGCCTCAGCGGCAACGGCTCGGGATTCGTCATCGAGGGCGACCACGTGGTCACCAACAACCACGTCGCCTCGGCGCTGGCCGGCACCGACATCGAGGTCGTCTACAGCGACGGCCGGGCCAGCGGCGCCCGCATCGTGGGCACCGAGCCCGCCTCCGACCTCGCGGTGCTGGAACTGGAGGACCCCATCGACGTCCAGCCGCTGGAGTTCGGCGACTCCGCCGAGGTGACGGTCGGCGACCAGGTCATCGCCATCGGCGCCCCGCTGGGCCTGGCGGGGACGGTCACCTCCGGCATCATCAGCGCCGTCGACCGGCCGGTGAACCTGGGCGAGGGCGACGGCCCCGGCGCGGCCATCGAGGCGCTCCAGACCGACGCCGCCATCAACCCCGGCAACTCCGGCGGCCCGCTGGTCGACGCCCAGGGCCGCGTCATCGGCGTCAACACCGCCATCGCGACCCTTGGCGGCGGACCCGACGGCGAGCAGGGCGGCAGCATCGGCCTGGGCTTCGCCATCCCGTCCTCGCAGGTCGAGGAGGTCGTCGACGACATCCTCGCCGGGGGCGGAGCGCCGCCGGAGGCCGGGGGAGACCAGCAGGCCGCCATCGGCGCGGTCTTCGACACCACCCACGAGGGCGGCGCGCTCATCGCCGAGGAGAACCCCGACGGAAGCCCGGCCGTGCCGCCCGGCAGCCCCGCCGAGCAGGCCGGACTGGAGCCCGGCGACGTGATCACGGCCATCGAGGGCGAGGAGGTCGCCGACTTCGCCGACCTCCAGCGGATCGTCGGCGAGCACGCGCCCGGCGACCGGGTCGAGGTGGTGTTCGAGCGCGACGGCCGGGAGCAGACCACCGAGATCACCCTCGGCGCGGCCGGCAACTGAGGGCCGCCCGCCCGCGCCCCGCGCGGGCGGCGGGTCAGTCCTCGCCGCCCGCGCCGATGTCCTCCAGCCACAGGTCGCGGTGGTCGCGCACGAACGCCGCCATCATCTCCGCGCACTCGGGGTCGTCCAGCACCACGACCTCCACACCGTGCGCCGCCAGCCACTCGTGCCCGCCGCTGAAGGTGCCGGCCTCGCCGATCACCACCCGCGAGATCCCGAACTGGCGCATGAGCCCGCTGCAATACCAGCAAGGGGAGAGCGTGGTGACCATGGTGGTGCCCCGGTAGGACGGCCGCCGCCCGGCGGCGCGGAAGGCCGCGGTCTCGCCGTGCACCGAGGGGTCGCCGTCCTGCACGCGGCGGTTGCGGCCGCGCCCCAGCACGGTGCCGTCGCGGTCGAGGAGCGCGGCGCCGATGGGGATCCCGCCCTCGTCGCGCCCGGCGCGCGCCTCCTCCACGGCGATCGCCAGCCAGTCGCGGAACGTGCCGGTGCCGGGTGGGGTCATGGGCGGATGCCTCCTGGGACGGGACGCGGGCGGGCGCGGCGGCGCCGGGACCGATCGTAGCGGCGGCCGCCCGCCGCGCCCGCGCCCCCACGCCGCCCTTCGCCGTCCCGCGCCGTTCGCCGTCCGACGCCCCGCGCACGCGGCGGGCCGTGGCCCTCGGGGCGCGGGGTGCGGTCGGGGAAGTGTCCGGCCCCGCGCATGCGGCGGGCCGCCGTCGCGTGCGACGGCGGCCCGCAAAAAGGAGACCGGTTCTAGCGCCGGGCCGGGGTGATGCCGAGCTGCATGCCCGACAGGCCGCGGGGGCGGCCGGCGAGCTGCTCGGCGACCCCGCGCAGCACCTGCGCGGCCTCGGTGTCGGGGTCGGTGAGCACCAGCGGCTCGCCTTCGTCGCCGCCCTCGCGCAGCCGGACGTCCAGCGGGACCTGGCCCAGCAGCGGCACCTGGGCGCCCAGTGCCGTGGTCAGGCCCTCGGCCACGGCCTGGCCGCCGCCCTGGCCGAACAGGTAGGTGCGCTCGGTGCTGCCGGGCGCCACGAAGTAGGACATGTTCTCGATGACGCCCGCGACCCGCTGGTGGGTCTGGGCGGAGATGGCGCCGGCGCGCTCGGCGACCTCGGCCGCCGCCTGCTGCGGGGTGGTGACGACGAGGATCTCGGCGCCGGGCAGCAGTTGGGCCACGGAGATCGCGATGTCGCCGGTGCCGGGCGGCAGGTCCATCAGCAGGATGTCGAGGTCGCCCCAGTAGACGTCGGCGAGGAACTGCTGGAGCGCGCGGTGCAGCATCGGGCCGCGCCACACCACCGGCTGGTTGCCCCGGGTGAACATGCCCACCGAGATGACCTTGATGCCGTGGGCGCTGGGCGGGAGGATCATGTCCTCGACCTTGGTGGGGAGGTCGGAGACCCCGAGCATGCGCGGCACGGAGTGGCCGTAGATGTCGGCGTCGACCACGCCGACCTTGTGCCCGAGGTCGGCCATGGCGGCGGCGAGGTTGACGGTCACCGACGACTTGCCGACCCCGCCCTTGCCCGAGGCCACCGCGAACACCTTGGTCAGGGAGTTGGGCTTGGCGAAGGGGATCTCCTTCTCGGCCTGGCCGCCGCGCAGCTTGGTCTGGAGGGCCTTGCGCTGGTCGTCGCTCATGACGTCGAGTTCGACGGCGACCCGCGAGACGCCCTCGATCTTGGACACGGCGGCGGTGACGTCCTTCTCGATGCGCCCCTTCATCGGGCACCCGGCCACCGTGAGGTAGATGCCGACGTGCACGACGCCGCCTTCGGCGATCTCGACGCTTTTGACCATGTCGAGATCGGTGATGGGGCGGTGGATCTCGGGGTCCTGGACGGTCGCCAGAGCCGCGTTCACCTGCTCGGTGGTGGGTGTGGAGGACATGTCCCCATGGTAGTCACGGGGATCGCCGCCGGATCCGGCGGCGGCGCCGTGTGGGGCGGGCGAGGCGGCCGGGGCCCGGGACCCGGGGAACCGCCCACCGGACGGGGCCGCCAGGGCGCCGCCTTCGCCCGGATTGTGGTCAACGTCACCTCTATGTGCCCGGGTGTGGAGGTGGACGCGGGGGGTTTGGGCGGGTGAATCGCGGCGGTACGGCCCGGCCGAAAGACCCGGCCGGAGGGTGGGCGCGGCGGCGCGGGAGGGGACCCGGCGGCCGGGGCGGCGGCGCGGCCGGCGGCGCCGCGCGGTCGGCCCTGGGGTGCGAACGGCGGAACGCGCAGGTCACCGAGGTGTAGTCGGGCGATGGCGGTGCGTTCTTAACGCGGCCAATACAACCCCGGAAGGTAATCTCGGCAAACGATGAGAAATACGCCGCCGCCACCTGGTTCGTCCTGGTCGTCTGAACCGCAGGGGCAGAACGCTCCGGGCCGGTCACCTTACCAGCATGAGCAGGTGTGGGCCTGGCCTCCCGGCGGAGGGCAGGCCGCTCCCGCGTGGGCCTGGCCGCCCCCGGCCGCGCCCCAGCGCCGCGGCTCCGGCGCCGCCCGCCCCCCGGCGGGCGCCCGCTACCACCGCATGGCGCGCACCTGGCGCTACCGCTGGTGGGTGCCGCCGCTGGCCGTGGTGGCCGCCGTGCTGCTCGTCGTCCTGGTGCAACTGGTCATGGGCACCGCCGCGGTCGTCCTCGCGGTGGCCACCGGGGTCGAGGGCACCGGTGACTCCATCTTCGGCGCGCCAGTGCCCGACCTGGCGTTCCAGCTCATCGTCATCACCACGATGACCCCGATCGTGGTGTTCGTGGCCTGGCTCGTCCAGCGCCGCCCCGTGGGCACCCTGTTCTCCGTCACCGGGCGGCTGCGGGTGCGCTGGCTGCTGTGCTGCACGCTGCTGGCCGTCCCGGCGATGGCGGTCGCGCTGGGCGTGCTGTACGGGCTCACCCTGGCCACCTCCCCCGGCACCCCGTTCATCGCGCCCTACGCCGGCGGCCCCGACTTCGCGCTGACCCTGGTGCTGCTGGGGCTGCTCGTGCCCTTCCAGGCGTCGGCCGAGGAGATCGCACTGCGCGGGTTCCTCATGCAGGCCGTGGGCTCGATCGGGGCCGGCCCCGAGGAGCGCCGGGGGGCCAGTGTGGTCTCGCGATTCCTGCGCACGCCGCTGCCGGGCATCGTCATCAGCGGCTGCGTGTTCACCCTGCTGCACGACTACTTCGGGTGGGGGCTGCTGGACGTCGCCGTCTTCGGCATCGCCATGGCCTGGCTGACCTGGTACACCGGCGGCCTGGAGGCGGCCATCGGGCTGCACGTGGTGCACAATCTGGCCGCGTTCGCGATCAGCGCCTACGAGGGCACCCTCGACCAGGCCGCCACGGGCGGCGGGTCCTGGCAGGGGGTCGTCAGCACCACCGCCGAGGTCACCGTCTACATCGCGGTGGTGGTGTGGCTGGCCCGGCGCATGAAGATCGAGCGCGCCGTGCCAGGCAACGACCACCCCGCCGCGGCCGGCCCCGGCCTGCCGGCGCCGCACGGGCAGTGGCCGCCGGCGCAGCCGGTGCCGCCCGGCCCCGGACTCGGCCCCGAGGTCGCGCCCCAGGTGCCGCCGACGCCGCAGCAGTCGGCACCGCAGCCGGGACCCGGCGACTGGCCGACGGCCGGGCCGCAGTTGCCCGCGCCCGGTGGCACCCAGCACTGGAGCAGCCCCGACGGAGGGGGCACCTACCGCTGAGGCGGTGTCTTCGCCGTGGGGCGGTGCGGTCCGCGGGGGCGGCCGTACCACCCGACGGCGAAGGCGGTCGGCGGTGAAGGCGGGCCTGCGGCGCGGGGGCGGACCGGCGGCGATTCGCGCGCGGCGGCGGGTTTTCCCACAGGCCACACGGGTATCCTCCCCGCAATCATGAAGTCGGACCCGTCCTGCCCCCGCTGCGGACGCGCCGTCCACCCGCCGGGTTTGTGGTCGAGCGCGTGGCAGTGCGACGCGCACGGCCCGGTCGCCCCGCTCAACCCCATGCGCCGGCCGGGGCCGGCGGCGCTGTCCCTGCTGCTCGACTTCGCCCAGGTCCCCGTCTGGCTGCCGTGGCCGCTGCCCGCCGGCTGGGTGGTCACCGGGTTCGCCGACGCCGGCGACGACCGCAGCGGCGGCCTGGCCACCGCCGTGGCGCTGTCGGGCCCGGCACCGCTGGGCGGTGTGGGCGAGATGGCGCTGGTCGCCGAGGACCCCGGGATCGGCCTGGGCGCCCGGCTGGCCGCGCTCGACGGACCCGACCCCGGCGCCGGATTCGGCGCGGGACCGCCCGCCGCCAAGCTCCGCCACGACGGCCACGACATCGCGCTGTGGAAGGTCGAGACCGGCGACAGGGCGGCGGCCTACGCCGGCGAGGCCATGGCCAGTTGGCTGTGGGTGGTGTTCACCCCCGCCGACACCGGTGTGCTGATGGCCGAGTTGGACGCCGTGCGCGACCTCCGCGACCGCCGCGACGGCGGCGCCGAACTGGAGCCCCCTTACGGCGCGCCGTCGCCGTTCCTCGCGGCGGCACTGGGGACCGAGCCCTAGAAGACCGGTCGATGAGGGGGCCGGTGCCCGCCCGCCCGGGCCGCCCGCCGCCGTCGCCGCCTCCCCGCCCCACCCCGGCCGTCCGCTCCGCCGGCCGGTGACCGCACGCCCGTCGGGAGCCGAGCCCGCCCCCTGCTCCCCGTGCCCCGCGTTCACTCGGGCTGCGATCATCGACGGATGCGCATCGACTTGCACTCCCACAGTTCGGTATCCGACGGCACCGAGCGCCCCGCCGATGTCGTCGCCCGCGCGGTCGCCGCCGGGCTGGACGTCCTCGCCCTCACCGACCACGACACCGTCGCCGGGATCGCCGAGGCGGCCGCCGCCGTGCCGGCCGGGTTCACGCTGGTTCCGGGCATGGAGCTGTCCTGCCTGCACGAGGGCGCGGGGGTGCACCTGCTGGCCTACCTGTTCGACCCCGAGCATCCCGAACTCGCCGCCGAGCTGCGCCGGGTGCGCGAGGACCGCACCGTGCGCGCGGTGGCCATGGTGGACCGCCTGCGCGCGGAGGGCATCGACGTCACGTGGGAGCGGGTGCGCGCCATCGCCGGGGTCGCCGACGAGGCGGGCCGCGCGGCCGGCAACGTCGTGGGCCGCCCCCACATCGCCCGGGCGATCGTGGAGGCGGGCGCCGCCTCCGACGTCTCCGACGCCTTCGACCGGTGGATCGGCACCGGCCGCCCCGGGTTCGTCGCCCGCTACGCCATCGACGCGCTGCGGGCCGTGCGGCTGGTGCGCGCCGCCGGCGGGGTGTGCGCGGTGGCGCACCCGGCGCGCGGCGAGCGGAGCGAGGGGGCCGCGCCGGTGGCGCTGATCGAGGAGATGGCCGAGGCCGGACTGGGCGGACTGGAGGCCGACCATCCCTCCCACGACGAGGAGGAGAGCGCCTACTGGCGCGAAGTGGCCAAGCGGCTGGACCTGGCGGTGACCGGGTCCAGCGACGACCACGGCGAGCTGACCGGCCACCGGCTGGGGTGCCGCACGACGGCACCGGAGGAGTACGCTCGGCTGATCGAACCGGCGACCGGGGCCGCTCCCATCACCACCGGGTGAGGGCGCGGCGGGTGCCGGCCGGCGGCGCGGTGGCGGCGCAGGTCAGGGCCGGTCGTCGGGGCTTATCAGCGTCTTAGGGGCGCTCTGGGATCCTCTGGCACGCGTGAGCGGGGTACCCGTGTGCCGCGCGGGGCGGTGACAATGGTCCCGCACTATCGATGAGTTCGGACGCACATATCGAAGGGTCGGGACCGTGTTCTGGAAGCGGAAGGGCAAGAAGAAGGACGGCGACGAGGCCGGTGCGGAGGGCGCGGCGGTGACCACCGACAGCGCTGACACCGACGACGAGCGCGCGGAGCCCACCGCCGAGGACGAGACGGGCGCGGCCGAGGCGGCGGACAACAAGGGCGGCACGGACGGCGCTGCCGCCGGCGCCGAGGACACCGGTGCGGCCGCAGCCACGGCGAAGGCCAAGGCGGACCCCGTTGCCGACGCCGATGCCGACGGTGACGGCGCCACGGCCGCCGACGGTGAGAAGGCCGAGGCCGCCGACGCCAAGGACGACGACGTGGCCGACGACGACGCGGACGCGGCCGACGCGGACGACGACGAGGACTCCGACGACGCCACGGACACCGCGAAGGCCAAGGAGCCCAAGCCGGCCGGCCTGTTCGCCGACGCCGGCACCGGCGAGCCCGGTGTCACCGGTCCCGACGACGAGGGCGTGCGCCGCGTGCGCACCGCCGGCGTGCTGAAGGCCGAGGGCGAGGAGTACGACGTCGTCAGCAACACCTGGATCGTCGACGCCGACGACGAGGGCGTCATCGTCATCGACCCCGCCCACGACGCCAAGGCCATCCTGGACGCCGTCGGCGACCGCGAGGTCTACCTGGTCGCCTGCACCAACGGCTACAACACCCACATCGGCGCGGCGATCGAGGTCGCCGAACGCGACGAGGCCCCCATCGCCCTGCACCGCCGCGAGCTGCGCGCCTGGCGCCGCGAGCACGGCGCCGAGCACCGCCCCGACATGGAGGTCGAGGGCGGCGGCTCGTTCAAGGTCGGCGACCTGGAGGTCGACGTCCTGCCGATCCCCGGCACCGCCAACGGCAGCGTGGCCTACTACATCTCCGAGCGCGGCATCGTCTTCACCGGCGACTCCCTGCGCGCCGGCGAACTGGGCACGGTGGGCGACGGCTACATCGACTACACCCAGCAGTTGCACTCCATCGGCGAGGTCATCCTCTCGCTGCCGCCGGACACCCGGGTGCTGCCCGACAGCGGCCCCGAGACCACCGTCGAGGCGGAGTCGCGCAACTTCGACTCCTGGGTGTCGACCGCCTGAGACCCGTTACGCGCAGCGGTGCGCGGCCGAAGCCGCCCGGCCCGGCCGCGCACCGCCGCCGTGCTGTACTCCAGCACCCCGCGTTGCCCACTGGCACCCCGCGCCGCGCTCCCGTCGCCTGACCGCTCCCGTATCGCGCCCGCGCGCGGTCACGTCCGCCGGCCGGACCGGTCCGCGTGGCGCGCCCGCTCCCGGCCGCGCAGGTGCGACGCCCGCTCCGACTCGCTGCCGGGCCTGATCGGTTCGGCGGCCCGCTTCAGCCGGGTCGGATCGAGCCGGACGTCCCCGCCCAGGCGGAACTCCACGCCGTCGATGATGGCGCGCTGCCGCCCTTCCAGGTCACGGCCCACCTGGTGCAGGATCGAGTACGCGCCCCCGCCCGGCCCCTTGGCCAGGGTCCGTCCGTCGATGGTCGGCCCCTGTGTCCAGCCCACGCCGTAGTGGGCCAGCGGATCGGTGGCGCGGTGCGCCGGAGCGGCCCGCGTCACGCGCGCGTTCTCCTCGGCCAGCCGGTCGTCCAGCCGGTGCAGGGCGGCCAGGACGGGTTCGATCGCCCCCGGGGCCAGGCGGTCGAGGTCGGTTTGGGCGCGCGCCGACAGTTCGAGGTGGGCGAACGCCTCGACCCGGCTCCGCGCGGGCCGCTGGTCGAGGTAGTAGGGCTGATGGGTGGCGAACCGGTCGGGCGCCAGCCAGCGCCGCCGTTCCGTTGCGTCGGGTACGCGCTTGGACTCCACCCGCCCCCTCCTCGTCGTGTCCGCCGGACCGGTGGCCGCTTCGGACCGGCAACGTAGTCGTCCGGCCGCACCGGGTCAACGCCGCGTCAGAGTCGCGGCTTCCGCACGGGCGACTCATTGCGCTCCGCGCGGCGCCCGGCTGCGTGAGGCTCCGGCCGCGGCAGGCGGGGATCGTCGGACTGCCCCGATTTCGGACTGCGGTGCTTGACGAGGCTCACCCGGCCGGCGCGGAGGGCTTCGGCCGCCGTCCGCGCCGGCGACACGGACGTGACCGGGCCCACCGCTGGGGCCGGCCCCTCGGCACGGGCGGGAGCGGGCGGACGGGAGGCGGCGCGGCGCTGCGCGGTCTCGGCGGAAACGTGTGCCCGCGCGGTCTCCTGCGCCGCGGCGAGCCCGATCCGCCACGCCGGCTCCGGGTGCGGCTCCCCCTTCTTCCGCTTCTGCCACGGCTCCCGCATCTCCGCCGCCACGGCGCGCACCTCCGGCGGGTCGACAAGGCGGTCCTTCACCGAGAAGAACTGGTTGACGGCCACAACCCAGCCGTAGAGGGCCGCGAACACGGTCGCGACGAGGGCCCCCACCATACGGAGCCCGGTGTTCAGGGCCGCGGGGATGGCGCCGACGCTTTCGAGCGCGACGATGGGAAAGGAGATCCCGAGGATGCCGCCTCCCACGCCGAGCACGCGCACCCCCCTGCGGGCGTAGCCCCTCCGGGCAAGGCGCCGTGCTATCCGCTGCTTCTCCCCGGAGGGGTAGCGGAACCACGCGTCGGCCAGTTCCTCCTTGAACCGCCGGTAGTCCGGATCGGTCTGTGCCTCAACCATGCGACTTCCCCTCTACGCGTCCTTGCGCTGCCGGTTCAGGAGATCCGCCTGGTGGCGGGGCGCGCGGTGGCCCTGCGGCGAGCGGCCACGGTTTGAGCGGCCGCGCCGGTCTGGGCGGCGGCTCCGGCCGCCTGCGCCGCCGACCGCCGGCGTGCGCCGGAGGGGTGGTCGGCGGTGGGGTGGCGCACGGCGACGCGGTCGACCACGGCGCGCTGGAAGGCGACCAGGTTGGTGCCGATCCGGTGCTCCACCACGACCAGGCCGGGGGCCTTGGCGGTACCGGTGAACTTCTGCTTCAGCGCCTGCGGACTGCTCCATTTCACGTAGTCCGGATGCTGGGCCATCGCGTCGTGGTACCCGCCTCGGCTGAGATCCAGCAGGTGATTCGTCCGGCCGACGCGCTTGTCGAGTTCGACCAGGGCGTTTACGGCGCGGGCGCGCTCCCGGGGCGCCAGCTCCGCCAGGTCCGCCTGAGCACGCGGGGACAGTTCCAGGTTGGCGAACTCCGTGGACCCGTGGCGGTCGGCGTGCGTGGCCAGTTGCTCGGCGGTGAGCCACCGCGCCCGCTCCCGGTGCGGGGGGGCAGTCCGCCGGGGTGCCAGCGCCTTCTCCCACTCGACGTAGTGGACGCCGGCCCACAGCAGACCCCGCTCACTGGCACTCTGCCGGTACCCCAGTTCGACGGTCCCCCATCCGGCCTCACCCGCCCAGACCTCCTCGCTGCGTATCGGCGCGAACCCGTGCCTGGGCACGGCGTGGGGGCCGGGCGGGACGTTCGCGTTGTGCTCGGCGAGTTCGGCGTCCAGCCGCTCCAGCATCGCCAACGTCCGCGTCCGGGCGTTGGGCGGCATCCCGTCGAGGGTCTCCCGTGCTGCCGGGCCGATCTCCACGTTCGCGAAACGGGTGCCCGCGTACTCGGGGGTGAATTCCTCGCGGCCGGTGAAGTAGGGGAACTCGTCATTGGGGCGGGAGTCCATGTCCACGGGTGACCTCGCTGTCACATCGGGTGGTTCGCAGGCGGTGCCGGGCGACGGACGGGGCAGGGTGCGGCGAGGCGATCATAGCCCCGCGCGCGCCCGCGCCCCAGGGGGCGGACGCGCGCGGGCGGCGGGGGAGTCGGCGGGGGAGGGGGCGCGGAGCGCCGCCGGGGGCACCTCAGACCGGCAGGCCCGGCATCTTCTCCGTGCGGTTCCAGAACGCCGTGAGCGCCTGGGCCGTGGTCTCGGGCGCCTCCACGTTGGGCGAGTGGGCCGCGCCGGGCACCACCACGCGCTCGGCGCCCAGGGTTTCGGCCATCGCCGCCTGCGCCTCCGGCGGCCAGGCGTCGTCGTTCTCGCCGTAGAGCACCAGCATGGGCAGCTCGGCCCGGCGGGCGAGGTCGGCGGTGCGGTCGGGCGCGGCCAGCAGCGCCTCGGCCATCCGCACCAGCCCCTCGGGGTGGTTGGCGAGCATGCGCCGGCGCAGGAAGGCGTGGATCTCGGGGTCGACGCCGCTGGCGCGGGTGGGCTCCTCCAGGTGCTGGGTCCAGACCTCCTCCAGCCGGGCGCGCGTGCGTTCGGCGCCCAGCGCGGCCACCAGGCCGCCGGCGTCGCGGGCGCGGGAGCCGCCGATGGCCGAGGGCCCCGAACTCATCAGCGTGTAGGACAGCAGCGGTACGGCGCCCTCGATGACGGTCTCGCGGGTGACCAGCCCGCCGAAGGAGTGGCCGAGCAGGTGCACCGGGCCGTCGTCCAGGGTGAGCGCGACCTCGCCGATGACGCGGCCCAGCCCGGCCGGGGTGTACTGCGCGGGGTCGGGCAGGCCGGGGGACTCGTACTGGCCGGGCATGTCGATGGCGGTCACCGACCGCCCGGCCCGCGCCAGGGTCTCCAGCAGCGCGATGAAGTCCTCTTTGCTCCCGGTGTAGCCCGGCACCAACAGCGCGGGCTGGTGCTCGGCGCCGCCCGAGGCCGGTGTGGCCCGGAGCGCGGCCACCGCGCCCAGCGGGGTCTGGATGTTGAGGGGGCGCACGCAGGCCGGAAGGTCCAGGAACCGAGGAATGCTCACATTAGCGACTATATTCGCCGAGGTCCGCGACGCCAGGGGCGGGCCGCGGCCCGTGGCGGCCACTGCCGATACCGGCCACCGGCGCACCGGGACGCCGCCCGCGCGCGTCCCGCGCGGCCTCGGCCGGTCGCGGACGGCCGCGCGCCGCACCGGTCCCTGTGCCACCGCGCCACCCGGCCCCCGCCGAGGGCGCGGCCACGGCGGCCGCCCGTGGGCGAAAACACGGACGGCCCGCGCGGACGCGGGCCGAGGGTCGGCGGAGGCGACCGCGGCCGGCCCCGGGTGGAGGGCCGTGTGCCGCGTGCCGTGTACGGTGCCGCTCCGCGCTGTCGGCGGCCCAAAGGCCGCCGCCGCGCGGGCGGCGGCTGCTAGTCCTGGCTGCTCTGCGGCAGGTCCACCCCGCCGCGGGTGCGCCGGCGGCGGCGCCGGCGGGAGGAGGAGGCGGCCGGAGCGGAGTCGTCGCCCGCGCCCGCGCCACCCGATTCGGTGGCGGCGGCGGGTTCGGCGGCGGCAGGAGCGCCCTGCTCCCGCCCGCCGGAGCGCCGGCGCCGGTTGCGCGACCGGCCGCCGCGGCCGCCCTGGCCGCGCTGCTCGCGCCGGTCGCCACCGCGATCGCCGCCCCGGTGCGGGCCGGTGTCGCCGATGTCCTCGATCTCCTCGGCCTCAAGGCCGGCGCGCTCGCGCCGCTCGACGGCGAGCCGCCCCTTGGTGCCGGCCGGGATCGACAGCGCCTCGAAGAAGTGCTCGGAGGTGGAGTAGGTCTCGGGCGGGTCGCTGTGCGGCAGGTCCAGCGCGGTGTTGATCAGCTTCCAGCGCGCGATCTCGCGCCAGTCGATGAACGTGACCGCCGTGCCCGAGCGCCCGGCCCGGCCGGTGCGGCCGATGCGGTGGGTGTAAGTCTTCTCGTCCTCGGGGCACTCGTAGTTGACGACGTGGGTGACGTCGTCGACGTCCAGGCCCCGCGCCGCGACGTCGGTGGCGACCAGGACGTCGATCTTGCCGCTGCGGAACGCCCGCAGCGCCCGCTCGCGCTGGCTCTGGCCGAGGTCGCCGTGCACGGCGGCGGCGGCGAACCCGCGGTCCTGGAGTTCGGCGGCGACCTTGTCGCAGGCGCGCTTGGTCTGGCAGAACACCATGCTCAGCCCGCGCCCCTCGGCCTGGAGCAGCCGGGCCAGCATCTCGGGCTTGTCCATCTGGTGGGTGCGGAACACGTGCTGGACGATGTCGTTGACCCGGGTCTGGCCCGGTTCGTCGTCGTCGCCCGCGCGCACGTGGGTGGGCCGGCGCAGGTAGCTGCGCGACAGTTGGACGATCTCGCTGGGCATGGTCGCCGAGAACAGCATGGTCTGCCGCTGCTCGGGGGTCTTGGTGAGGATGCGGGTGATGTCGGGCAGGAAGCCGAGGTCGAGCATCTTGTCGGCCTCGTCAAGCACCACGGCCTGGACGTCGCCCAGGTTCAGGTGCTTCTGCTTCTCCAGGTCGAGCAGGCGCCCGGGGGTGCCCACGACGATGTCGATGCCGTTGCGCAGCCCCTCGATCTGGGGCTCGTAGGCGCGGCCGCCGTAGACGGTCAGGATCCGCGCGCCGGTGCGCTTGCCGGCCGTGGTGAGGTCGGCGGCCACCTGGATGGCGAGTTCGCGGGTGGGCACGACCACCAGCGCGCGCGGGCGCTTGGGGTCGGCGGGGGACGCCTGGACCCGCTGGAGCAGGGGCAGGCCGAAGGCGAAGGTCTTGCCGGTGCCGGTGCGGGCCTGGCCGATGATGTCGGAGCCGGCCAGGGCCAGCGGCAGGGCCATGGTCTGGATCGGGAACGGTTCGACGATGCCCTCGGCTTCGAGGGCGTCGGCGATCTCGGCGCTGACGCCGAGTCCGCGGAAGGTCTGTCGTGCTTGGGTGGTGGTTTCTGCGCTGGTCAGGGCTCATGCCTCCATCTGGGCGGGCCGCGATTGTCGGTGCGTGGCCTGGGTTGGTGCGGCGGACAGGGCCCGGGGCGGGGCCTGCTGCTCGGCGCGCCGCGACCGCCTGCGTGGGCGGTGCGGTGCCGGCGCGGCTCGGGGACCGGTTCGGTGTGGTCCCCGGCGCGGTCCGGTCGGCGCGGTGGGGAGCGCTGGGCTGTCCGCTGTCGTGGCGTGGGCGCCCACGGCCCTACGGGTGACGGTCGGCGCGGCTGGGGCGGGTGGGATGATCATCCGCACGCTCACGCTCCTCGCCTGCCGTGGTACCGGCACGTTCGGGCAGTCGACGTCGACGCTCGCTCGGTCACCTTCGGTCGGTGACGGTGTTGTCGTGGTGCGCCGCGGAGCGCCGCGCGGTGCTCCGGCGAAGGAGCCGCGCGGGGTCTGCCGCGCGCGCGAGCCGGCAGGGGCGCCCGCGCCCCGAGGGGCGTGCGCGTCCGCGGCGAGGGCTCCGCGCGATGGCCGACTGGTGGCGGCCACTGAGGGAGAGTGTATCCTGCCGCTCCTTGCGCTGGATATGCCGTGTTTCGCCGCGCGGCGCACGAGCGCTGTCAGCCCCGGCGGTGTCCCACCGGTGGAACACCGCGGCGGCGCGGAATAGTCCGCCCCCGCGCCGGGTCCGCCGCCGGCGCGGGGGCGATAACCTGTCGGCCATGACCGCCCGGACACCGGGCGCCGTCCCCCGGTCCGCAAGGGAGCAGTGGTGAGCGAGCAGCAGACCTCCGCGGCCGCCGGTCCCGCGCCCGCCGCGGGCGCCGGCGTCATCGACCTGCTGGGCCTGCTGGCCTACGCCCGGCTCGTGGCGTTCTTCCGGCTGGCCGGCGACGCCGAACTCGCGCCCACTTTGGCGGGCAAGGGCGAACTCGCCGAGATCGCGGTCTCCGAGCAGGCCAACTACCGGCGGCTGCACGACCGGCTGCGCGAACTGGGCGCCGACCCCGAGGAGGCCATGCGCCCCTTCGTGGTGCCGCTGGACGCCTGGCACGCCCGCACCGAGCCGCAGAGCTGGCTGGAGAGCCTGGTCAAGGCGTATGTGGGCGACGGGATCGCCGACGACTTCTACCGCAGGCTCGCCGAGCTGGCCGACCCCGAGACCCAGGCGCTGGTGCGCGACACCCTGGTGGAGTCCGGGCGCGCGGAGTTCGTGGCCGCCCAGGTGCGCGCGGCCATCGCCGACGACCCCCGGCTGGCCGGCCGGCTGTCGCTGTGGGCGCGCCGCCTGGTGGGCGAGGCGCTGAGCCAGGCGCAGAGCGTGGCGGCGCGGCGCCCCGACCTGGCGGCGCTGCTGGGCGGCGGCGCGCGGGAGGCCGCCCCGGGCGGGGCCGAGGCCGACGCCGCCGAGCCGGGCGACCTCGCGATGGTGAGCCGGATGTTCGCCGACCTGACCGACGCCCACGCGGCGCGGCTGGAGGCGATGGGGCTCAGCGGCTGAGGCCGGGAACCCCAGCGCCGGCGGCGATCGGGGTCGGCGCGGCCCCGCGACCTGCGGGTTCGATCGGGAGGACCCGCGAGGCCGGTCGGCTGCATTGTCACAGTTTCGTCTATCTTCCTTCTATTTTTCGTATATAGTCGGTCCAGTTCTCACCCCGTCCCCGGCTCCGAGGTATCCATCCATGCGTCCTGGGTTCTTCGCGGAAGGGCCGCTCGCCCGGCTGTCCCGCGAGTTCGGACTGCTCGGTCCCCTGAGCGGGGCAACGGAACCCTGGCTCACCGCTGAGCTGGACCAGCACGCCGCGGCCGTGCGGGACTCCCTGTCCGCCGACGGCGGCCGCATCACCCACCGCAGCCTCACCCGGTACCTCCACGGCTTCGTCGACGGCTGCCGCGAGCGCGGCTGGCACTCGGCGTCCGACGGCTACGACTGGGAGACCCTGCGCGTGCTCGCCGTCTGCCGGCTGGCGAAGGAACACGGTTTCGTCCGCTAAGTTTGATCTCACCCTTGGGCGGCGGATCACGTCCCGGCGCGGCGACGACGATCCGCGAAGTCACCCCACGGGTGTGATGACTGAGCGTAGGCTGAGCCATATCCGGGGTGTGGCCACGCCGCTGCTCGCGGCGGCGGAGCACGGGCGCGTCGGCGCACCGGTCCACACCGATGCCCGGCGGCGGTCAACGGAGCCCGCCACGGCGCGAGGAGCACCCCCCGGGACGAAAAACGCGGTGAGATGCTGCCGCAAGAAAGGAAGATCGCATGGGGAGCGGCCGGCATGGGGCGGCGCGTCCACCGATCGGCGTCCTGATTCAGCAGGACCGCGTCGACTTCTCTCTTTTCGCCTCGATCATCGTGATCGCGCTGGCGGTCATGGTCTTCATCGGAATCGACCTCGCGTCGGTGGCCTTCTGGATCGCCATGATCCTGGTCGGGGTCAGCGTCGCGCTCATCGTCCGTCGCCTCAACCGCCTCTCACGCGAGGAACTGGCCGACGACGAACTGCTGTGAGGGCGCCGTGGGGCGCACCGCGCCGCTGAGCGCCGCCGCGGGGGCGGGATGCCCGCCCGCGCGCGGCACCCGCGGCGGTCCGGGAGGACAGGAAGAAGGGGGCGGGCCATCGGCCGCGCCCCCTCAGTGCTTTCCGTAGAGTTCGGTGCTTTCCCGGCGTCCGGCGCATTCGGTGCGGGGCTGTGCGCCCGCGCCGCGCGCCACCCGGGTTTCAGGCCCGGGCCGCCGCGGCCGTCACGCCGGCGGGCGGTGCGGCGGCTCCTCGCCCATGCCGCCCCGGCCCATCGCCGGGCCGCCCGAGGCGCCGCCGGCGGCGTGCGCCCCGTGCTGGGCGGGTTCGCGCGGTGCCTGCTGCGGCGCGCCCATGGCGTCGGAGCGGCCCGCGCGGTAGTTGGCGTCCTTCACCCGGCCGGTCTCGCGCTCGGCGGCCGCCAGCCAGTTGGACCAGCGGTCCTGCATGGGCCGCACCAGGCCGCCGCCCACACCGACCACCAGGATGCCGCCGACGGTGGCCAGCACCGCGATCAGCACCGGCTGGGTGACGGTGGTGGCCACGCCGATCTGGTTCAGCGCGGCGATCACCCCGAGGGCCATGATGAACACGCCCACCGCGTTGGCCAGGAAGCGGCCGTAGCTCAGGCCCGCCAGGGCGCTGGAGACGATGTCGCGGGCGGCCTTGGCGATCATGGCGGCCACGACGACGATCACCAGGGCGACGATCGCGAGCGGGATCCAGCTCACCACGTTGTTGAGGAGCTGGGTGATCGGGTTGGTGGGCCCGAACACGCTGAACGCGAGCTGGAGGACGATCAGCAGGCCGACGTAGTAGACGATCTTGCCGCACAGCTCACTGGCGCTGTAGCGGCTGCGCTGGAAGTACTCGCCCACGCCGCTGCGGTCCAGGCCGCGGTCGAGGCCGACCTTGGCCAGGGCCTTGCCGACCATGCGGCCGACGAACTTGGCGATGATCCAGCCCAGGATCAGGATCACCAGGAAGGCCGCTAGGCGTGGCACGAACGTGGCGACGGCGCCCCAGGCGTCCGACAGCCCTTGCTGGATGTTCATCTCTTCACCCCCGATGGCGCCCCGCCGGTACCCGGGATCCGGCCCGCGTCCGTCCGGCGAAACCGAGACGACTCGTTCTCTTACCGGCGATTACCCGAAAAGGGGCATACCGAATCACCGTAGAGTGACCACTGGCTACGCAAAGTGAGATTTGGGGGTGCCGTTGCCGTCCCTTGGTAAACCCGCGGCGGCCGCCGGACGTCGCCGGGCGGCAGGGAGCGGGAGCGGGGCGGGGGCAGGGGAGCGGGAGGACGAGGGGGCGCGGCCGACCGGCCCCGCACACGCGGCGGCGCGGCACGGGGGCCGGGGGTGCGTGCGAGGGGTGGCGCGCCCGGCGCGGCCGGGTCAGCCGCCCCGGGTGAGGTCCCAGCCGCTGATGCCGCGCCAGGCCAGCCGGGCGATGAGCTGCTCGGCGGCCTCCTGCGGGATGGTGCCGAAGTTGCTCAGCCAGTAGCGGGCGCTGGTCTCGGCCATGCCCACCAGGCCGATGCTGAGCAGGTGCGCCTCCTCGTCGGAGATGCTGGTGTCCTGGCGGATGACGTCGCTGATCAGCTCGGCGCACGCCTGGAGGGTCTGCTCGGTCTTCTCGCGGACCGCCGGGACGTTGCGCAGGTCGGACTCGAAGACCAGGCGGAACGCCTCGCCCTCGCCGGCGACGAAGTCGAAGTAGGCGCGGAAGCTGGCGGTGACGCGCTGGCGGTTGTCGTCGGTGCTCTCCAGCGCCTCGCGCTGCTTCTCGACCAGGGCGTGGGAGTGCTGCTCCAGCAGCGCCAGGTACAGCTCCTGCTTGCCCGGGAAGTGCTGGTAGAGGACCGGCTTGCTGACTCCGGCGCGGTCGGCGATCTCGTCCATGGCGGCGGCGTGGTAGCCGCGCGCGACGAAGACCTCCTGGGCGGCGGCCAGCAGTTGGCGGCGGCGCGCCAGCCGGGGCAGCCGGGTTCCCCGCGGGCGGGCGTCTGAAGGAGCTGTCACACCCACACCCTCCGAACTCCTCGCGGCGTTGTGCGGCTGCCGCGCTCGATGGTCCTGCGATGGGACGCGCCGCCGAGATCAGGGGATCGCCGGCATCACTGGGCGACACCGCCCGGCGCGACACCACCATCCTACTTACTCGCACGTAGCCCGGCGCTTCCGGGCGGTGCGCGGCCCCGGGCGGGCGCCCGAGGACGCGCCGGCGCGGGCACGCCGACCTGCGCGGATCTCCCGCACAGGACGGCCTGCGCGGACGACCTGTCCGGACGGCCCGCGCCGGGCGCGGGGACGCCTCAGCGGTACTCGTCCTCGTCCAGCTCCACCTCGCGGAGCTGCTCCACGGCGTCGGCCTCGGACACCTCGGGGTCGGCGAGCGCGGCGCCGCGGGCCCAGTCCTCCTCGCCGGGGGCGACCTCGGCGCGCTGCTCGGAGAAGTCGGCGTCGGTGGTCTCCAGGGAGCGCTCGTCGTCGTCCTTCGGCGCGGTGTCCTGCGGTTCGGTCACCATTCCCCCTCTGCGGGTCGAGTGCTCCTGACGGTCTGCTCCGCCGCCGCCCACGCTACCCGCGCGGGCGGCGGCGCTGCCGTGCGAACTGCCCCTACCCGGTTGTCCACAGGTGTACGCGGGCGGTTGCGCGGGCGGTGCGCCGCCAGCAGCATGGTCCTGCGGGGCTGGTGCGCGCGGCCGCGCCCGCCGCCACCGCCCACCACCCGACGGGAGGAGCACAGCCATGCCGGAGCCGATCGCGCAGTGGCCGGGCGAACACGTCACGGTGGCCGGCCGCCGCGTCTTCGTCCGCCGCGACCACCCGCCGGCGCCCGGCGCCGGCCTCGACCCCGGCGCGCCCGCCGAACGCCGGCGCACCGTCTACGTCCACGGCCTGGGCGGGTCCTCCACCGACTGGACCGACCTCATGGGCGCCCTGTGCCGCGACTGCGCCGGCGAGGCGCTCGACCTCCCCGGGTTCGGCCACTCCCCGCCCCCGCCCGACGGCGACTACACCCTCGACTCCCACGCCCGCACCGTCGCCGCGCTCATCTCCGCCGGCGACGGCCCCGTGCACCTGGTGGGCAACTCCCTGGGCGGCGCGGTGGCGGTGCGGGTGGCCGCCCAGCGCCCGGCCCTGGTGCGCTCGCTCACCCTGATCTCCCCGGCGCTGCCCGACCTCTGGCCCCGCCTGGTGCCCTACCAGATGGCGGGGGCGCTGGTGCCCGGCGTGGGGCGCGCGGTGTTCACCCTGGTGCAGCGCCGCCCGCCCGAGGTCCGGGTGCAGGACATGTACGACACCACCTTCTTCGACCCCGCCTCGGCGCCGCCGCAGCGCGTCATGGAGGCGCTGGAGGCCCAGCGGCTGCGCGACACCCTGCCCCACGCCCACACCGCCGTGCTGGAGTCCCTGCGCGGAATCGTCACCGAGTACCTGCGCCGGGGCGCGGGCTCGCTGTGGTCGCAGGCCCGGCTGGTGCGCTGCCCCACCCTGCTGCTCTACGGCACCGCCGACCGCTTCGTGAACCCCCGCACGGCGGCGCGCGCGGCGCGGGCGTTCCGGGGCAGCCGCACGGTGCTGATGCCCCGCACCGGCCACGTCGCCATGATGGAGTGCCCCGACCGCGTGGCCCGCGAGGTCCGGCCGTTCCTCCTCAGCGCGCAGGCCCGCACCCACGCCGCCAAACCTCGGCCCGCCCCGGGAATGCCAAACCCCACCCCGTAGGTTGGGTATGAGTGCAAGCTCGTCACGTGCCCGTTCGCCCCAGCGTCCGCCGGCGACGCTCCGGGGACGTGACACCAACGAGGAATGCTGAGGAGCTGCTGTGTCGTTGCCGCCGCTGGTCGAACCAGCCGACGAGCTGACCGTCGACGAGGTTCGCCGCTACTCCCGCCACCTGATCATCCCCGACGTGGGCATGGCCGGGCAGAAGCGCCTGAAGAACGCCAAGGTGCTGGTGGTGGGCGCCGGCGGGCTCGGCTCGCCCGCGCTGCTCTACCTGGCCGCGGCCGGGGTGGGCACCCTGGGCATCATCGACTTCGACGTGGTCGACGAGTCCAACCTCCAGCGCCAGGTCATCCACGGGCAGAGCGACGTGGGCAAGCCCAAGGCCGAGTCCGCGCGCGAGAGCATCGAGGAGATCAACCCCTACGTCAAGGTGATCCTGCACAAGGAGCGCCTCGACTCCGACAACGCGCTGGAGATCTTCTCCGGCTACGACCTCATCCTCGACGGCACCGACAACTTCGCCACCCGCTACCTGGTGAACGACGCCTGCGTGCTGCTGAACAAGCCGTACGTGTGGGGGTCGATCTACCGCTTCGACGGCCAGGTCAGCGTCTTCTGGAACGAGTACGGGCCGCAGTACCGCGACCTCTACCCCGAGCCCCCGCCGCCCGGCATGGTGCCCTCGTGCGCCGAGGGCGGCGTGCTGGGCGTGCTGTGCGCGTCCATCGGCTCGGTCATGGTCAACGAGGCGATCAAGCTGATCACCGGTATCGGCGAGCCGCTGGTGGGCCGGCTGCTCATCTTCGACGCCCTGGAGATGAGCTGGAAGACCGTCAAGGTCCGCAAGGACCCCGAGGGCGAGCCCATCACCGAGCTGATCGACTACGAGGCGTTCTGCGGCGCGGTGTCGGAGGAGGCCCAGGAGGCCGCCGCCGGCTCCACCATCACCGCCACCGAGCTGAAGGAGATGATGGACCGGGGCGAGGACTTCTACCTCGTCGACGTCCGCGAGAAGAACGAGTACGAGATCGTCAACATCCCGGGCTCGGTCCTCATCCCCAAGGGCGAGTTCCTGAACGGCGAGGCGTTCGCCAAGCTGCCCCAGGACAAGCGCGTCGTCCTGCACTGCAAGTCCGGCGGCCGCTCGGCCGAGGCCCTGGCGGCGCTCAAGGGCGCCGGCTTCAGCGACGCCGTCCACGTGGGCGGCGGCGTACTGGCCTGGATCAAGCAGGTCGACCCCAGCCTGCCGGAGTACTGAGGACTTCGGTCACCGGGTCTTCGCAAGGCCGCCGCGGCAGGGTCCGCGGCGGCCTTCGCCGTCTCCGGCGCGCACGGGCGCGGCACGTCGGGTGCGCACGCGCGCCGTTGGAACCGGTCGGGTGTGGGTACGGGAAGGGAGCGACGGCAGGGTTTCCGAGCGGAGCGAGGTGGGGTACACGATGGGATTCATGCGGCGTGCCGGCGACTGGCTGGTCCTGGTGGCCGGGTGCGCGGTGGCGGTGAGCCAGTTCTGGCACCAGATGATCGGGCTGGGCATGGTGACGCTGTTCCTGCTCGGCACCCTGCTGGTCTTCCTGGGCACGCTGTCGGTCATCCACCCCCAGTTGTACGTCACCGAGGCGGTCACCGTGCTGACCGGCATCGGACTGATCGCCCTGCCGTGGATCTTCGACTTCGTGGACACCCCCTCGGCGGCCTGGACGTCCTGGATCGCCGGCGCGATCGCGGTCGTCGTCGGCGCCGTCAACGTCGGCCCGGCCCTGGCCCTGTACCGCAAGGTGGTCCCACCCCAGGCCGGCACCGGCCAGCTCCGCCAGGCCAAGCCCTAGCCTCCGCCGGCCCGACTCCCGGGCCGGCCCGCGCTCACCGGCGGCCCCCCGGTCCGCGACCGGGGGGCCGTTCGCATGCCGCCGCGCGCCGGCGGACGGTCCCGCTATCGTCGCCCCATGTCCCCTTCTCCGGCGTTCAGCCGACCCAGCGAGTACGTGGAGCGCGTGTTGGAGGTCGTGGAGCGGATTCCGCCCGGGAAGGTGATGAGCTACGGCGACATCGCCGAGTACCTGGGCGAGGGCGGCCCCCGCCAGGTGGGCGCGGTGATGGCGGCGTGGGGCGGGGGAGTGCCGTGGTGGCGCGTCATCCGCGCCGACGGCAGCCCCCCACCGGGCCACGAGGCGGAGGCCGCCGCCCACTACGCCGCCGAGGCCACCCCCATGCGCCCCGGCACCGGAAGAGTCGACATGCGCGCGGCCCGCTGGGAGGGGGACACCCCAGCCCACATGGGCCAACCCGAAGAGGACGCGTGGTAGCGCCGGCCCGGCCTCCGCCCGGCGGCGGCCGTAGCCGCCGGGCGAGGGCCGGGGAGCGGTGGTCGGCCCCGGGCGCGTCAGCGCTCGTCGGGGCTGAGGGCGGGGCCGTGGTGGAAGGGTGCCGGTGCCGACCGCAGGGTGGGGACCTGCGGGTAGGGCGGGCGCTGGGGTGCGGGCAGGGCCCGGGTGGACAGCCTCTCCCGCCCGGCCGCCGCGAGGCGGGCGCCGACCTCCTCGCGCAGTTGGGGCAGCATCGCGTACAGGCGGTCGCCCGGGCAGATCGTGGCGTTGAAGTCGCGGTGCCCCGTGATCGCCGCGACCGGCAGGGCGTAGGTCGCGCACAGCCACGCGCACGTCTCCACCAGCGAGTCCCACAGCGCGGCGGTGGGCTCCTCGGTGATGTAGGTTCCCTCGTTCTCGATCCCCACCGCGACGTCGTTGTAGCTCGCGGTGTGGGCGCCCATCACGTGCATGCCCTGGTCGATGGCGTTCAGCGACTCGTTGCGGCCCTCCATGATGTGGCCGCCCCGGCTGATGGTGAGCTGCTGGCCGGTGTCGTCCCACCCGTTGGTGTCCATGTGCAGGTCCTGGATGGTCCGGGACAGGTCGAAGGCGTGGGCGCGGGAGTGGTCGGTGCTGTTCTCCGAGGCCGTGTGGTGCACCACGATGTAGCTCGGGGCGTGCCTCAGGATCTGCGCCGGCTGCACGGGCGGGCGGGCCAGCCAGTGCTCGCGCGTGTAGACCCAGGGCCGCGCGGAGGCTGAGGCCGCCGATGCGCCGCCGGTCGTGCCGACCAGCGCGCCGGCGGCGAGGGCCCCGCCGAGGAGGAGCGCGCGGCGCCGGGTGGTCGCGAAGGGGGTGACGGGGGCGCGGTGCTCCCGGCCGCTGCGAGGGGTGTGCGGGTGGTTCATTGGCTCCTCTGCCGAGGTCGGGGACGTCAGGGAAAACGGTCAAGGGGACGGGAAACGGGTTCGACGCGGACCGGGGTTTCGGGCCCGCCCCGCCATCCTGGGGGAAGTCTGGGGGAAAGATGTGTGCTCACGATGGTGATGCGCCCGCTGTTACCGCTTCGTTTCTTTCCGTCCTCTGTTGAGAGCGCGGTGCGGCCCCGGAGCGGGTGTCCGCTCCGGGGCGCGGGTGAGGCTGGTGGGGACGGGTCAGCGCTCGTGGCGGTTGGAGTCTCCGGCGCCGACGGCGGGGCCGTGGTCGAACGGCTCCGGGGTGGCGCGGGAGGTGGGGACCTCGGGGAACGGCGGACGCTGGCGGGCGGGCAGCTCCTCGGTGGACAGGGTCTGGAGCCCGGCGGCCGCGAGGCGGGCGCCGACCTCCTCGCGCAGACGCGGCAGCATCGAATAGAGGCGGTCCCCCGGGCAGACCGTGGCGTTGAAGTCCCGGTGGCCCCGGATCGCCGACACCGGGCGCCCGTAGGCCGAGCACAGCCAGGCGCACGTGGCCACCAGCGACTCCCACAGTGCCCCGGTGGGCGAGGCCGAGATGTAGGTGCCCTCGTTCTCGATGCCGATCGCGACGTCGTTGTAGCTCTCCACGTGCGCGCCCACGGCGTGGTTGCCGTCGCGGATCGCGACCAGGGAGCGGTTGCGGCCCTCCATGATGTACCCGCCGCGGCTGATGGTGAGCTGCTGGCCGATGTCGTCCCACCCGTTGTTGTCCATGTGGTGGTTCTGGATGGACCGCGACAGCGCGAAGGCGTGCTCGCGCGAGTAGTCGGTGCTGTTGGGCGTGGCCGTGTGGTGGACGATGACGTAGGTCGGCGCGCGGTCGAGGACCTTGGCGTAGAGGACGGGCTTGCGGGCGTTCCACGAGGCGCGGCTGTAGACGTAGGGCTTCTCGGCCGCGAACGCGGGCGAGACACCGAGGCCGGCCGCCCCGAGGACGGCCCCTGCGGCGATGGCGCCGCCGAGGAGCACGGCTCTGCGGCGGCTGAGGTCTGCGGGTCCGGCCGTTCCGGCGGCGTCGCCCTGGGGGGTGAGGGAGTGGTCCATCGGCACCTCTGTCATGGCAGGGAAGTGGGGGACCGGGTTGCGGTCCCCCACAATCCTGGAAGCCAAGTGTCCGCAGGCGGTACCGGTTTTGTGAAGAATTCCTAATGATCCGAGGGGCGGGCGGCGGCCTCCCCGCCGGGGAGGTCGGCCACCTCCACGCAGTTGTCGCGGTCTAGGCAATCTCGTCGGCTTCCTCCAGACAGAGGCTGTTCGACCGGGTACGGCGGCGAGGGCCGTTTCGGGGCGCCTCCGGTGAGCGGCGGAGAGGGCGGGCGGTGCCCGCTCCCATGGTCTGACCTGCGGGGACACCGAATCGGCGAGATGCTTTCGCGGTCGCGTCACACCGGGGTGCGACGCGGCTGATACCGAGGATGGCCCCGGACTGTCGTGGGGATCTGGTGAACTAGGGGAGGTGAACTCATCCCCGTACCGTCTTGTGCGGCGTGTGCTTGCCGAGGCGCCGCCGCCGAGCCTGGATGAGAACCAGCAGCGGGTCGTCGCGCACACGGGCGGGCCGATGCTGGTCCTCGCCGGGCCGGGGACCGGTAAGACCACCACCATCGTGGAGGCGGTGGTCGACCGCATCCAGAACCGCGGGGTCGACCCCGCGCGCGTGCTCGTCCTGACCTTCAGCCGCAAAGCAGCCCAGGAACTGCGCGAACGCATCACCGCCCGCCTCCGCCGCACCACCCGCGAACCCCTCGCCCTCACCTTCCACAGCTACGCCTACGCCCTCATCCGCCGAGAGTTCGGCCGCATCGAGGAGCAGCCGCCGCGCCTGCTGTCCGGCCCCGAGCAGTTGATGGAGATCCGCGAAATCCTCGCGGGCGAGGCCGCCGACGGCGCCGAGATGTGGCCTGAGCGCCTGCGCCCCGCGCTCACCACCCGCGGGTTCGCCGAGGAGCTGCGCGACTTCCTGATGCGCGCCCAGGAGCGCGGTCTCGACCCCGCCGACCTCGACCGCCTCGGGCGCGAGCACCGGCGCGACGACTGGGTGGCCGTGGGCGACTTCATGGACCGCTACACCGGCCGCTTCGACGTCGCGCCCGTCCCCACCTTCAACTACGCCGAACTCGTGCGCGTCGCCGCCAACCTGCTCAACGACCCCGAGATCCAGGCGCGCGAACGCGCCAACCGCGAGGTCGTGTTCGTGGACGAGTACCAGGACACCGACCCCGCCCAGGAGGAGCTGCTGCGCGCGCTCGCCGGCGACGGCCGCGACCTCGTCGCGGTGGGCGACCCCGACCAGTCCATCTACGGCTTCCGGGGCGCCGACGTGCGCGGCATCCTGGAGTTCCCGCAGCGCTTCCCCGCCTGGGACGGCACGCCCGCCCCGGTCGTCGCGCTGCGCACCTGCCGCCGCAGCGGCGCCGCCCTGCTCGCCGCCTCGCGCGGGGTGGCCCGCCGCCTCCCGGCGGCGCCCGCGCCCGGCGGCGGCCCGGTCAACTCCCACCGCGCGCTGACACCCACCGACACCGCCCCCCAGGGCGAGGTCAGCGTGCTGCTGGCCGAGAGCCCCGCGCAGGAGGCCGCCGTCATCGCCGACACCCTGCGCCGCGCGCACCTGGTCGACGGCGTCCCGTGGTCGCGCATGGCGGTCCTGGTGCGCTCGGCCGTCCGGCAGTTGCCCACCCTGCGCCGCGCGCTGCTCGCCGCTGGGGTGCCGGTCGCCGTGGGCGGCGACGAACTCCCGCTGGCCGTGGAGCCGCTGGTGCGGGCGATGCTGCTGCTCATCCGCTGTGCGCTGCGCCCCCACACGATCGATGAGGCCGCGGCGCACGAGCTGCTGACCAGCCCGTTCGGCGAGGCCGACACCATCCGGCTGCGGCGGCTGGCCCGCGCGCTGCGCCGCCTCGACCTCGACTACCGCGCGGCCGAACGCAAGGCCGCCGAGAAGCGCGCCGGGCAGGCGGGGAAGGGTGCGGGAGGCGGCGGCGCCGACTCCTCCGCCGGTGACCTCCCCTCCGGCGGTGCCGCTTCCGCCGACACGTCCGCCGCGACTACGGTCGGTGGCGCGGGCGCCGACCGCCCCGGCGACACCGCTCCCGACGAGCCGACCGCCACCGGCGACCCGGCCGACGACCCCGCCGACCTTGCTACCGACCCCACCGACCTTGCTACCAACCCCACCGACCCCACCGACACCGCGCCCCTCGGCGAACCACCCCACGGTCACCGGCGCGGGCACCGCCCCTCCTCCGCGCTGCTCGCCGACGCGCTGCGCGACCCGCGCGAGCTGACCCTGGTCGACCCCGAGGTCGCCGCCCCCGCCCGCCGCGTGGCCTCCTACCTGCGGCTGATCCGCGATCGCGCCGCCTCCGGCGCCTCCGCCGAGGACGTGCTGTGGGAGGTGTGGCGGGCCAGCGGCCTGGCCGACCGCCTCCTTCGCGCCAGCCAGGCAGGCGGGCGGCGCGGCGCAGCCGCCGACCGCGACCTCGACGCCGTCGTCGCCCTGTTCGAGAGCGCCGCCCGCTACACCGACCGCCTGCCCCCCGGCGTGCCCGAGGGCTTCCTGGACGACCTCGAAGCCCAGGAGATCCCCGGTGACAGCCTCGCCGAGCGCGCGCCCGAGGGCGAGGCGGTGCGCATCCTCACCGCGCACCGCTCCAAGGGCCTGGAGTGGGACCTCACCGTGGTCGCCGGAGTCCAGGAGGGCGACTGGCCCGACCTGCGCCTGCGCGGCTCCCTGCTCGGCGTCGAGCAGCTCATCGACACCGCCACCGGGTTCGCCGACGGCGACACCCCCGGCGCCGCCGTCGCCTCCAAGCTGCTGGACGAGGAGCGCCGGCTGTTCTACGTCGCCGTCACCCGCGCCCGCAGCCGGCTCGTTGTCACGGCGGTCGGCGGCGAGGACACCGAGGAGCGCCCCTCCCGCTTCCTGTCCGAACTCGGCGCCGGCGACCCCGAGCGCGTCACCACCGGCCGCCGCTGGCTGTCCCTGCCCGCCCTCGTGGCCGACCTGCGCTCCGTCGTCACCGACCCCCAGCGCCCCGACCCCCTGCGCCGCGCCGCCGCCGCCCACCTGGCCCGCCTCGCCGACGAGGGCGTGCGCGGCGCCGACCCCGCCGAGTGGTACGCCCTCACCCGCGTCTCCGACGACCGCCCCCTGGTCGAGAACCCCGACGACGGCGCCATCCGCGTCTCGCCCTCCCAGGTCGAGCGCTTCACCACCTGCGAGCTGCGCTGGCTGCTGGAGAACGCCGCCGGTGCCTCCTCGATGGAGATCTCCTCGGCGCTGGGCAGTATCGTGCACGCGGTCGCCGTCCTCGTCGCCGAGGGCGCCGACATGGCAGAGATCCGCCTGCGCATGGACGAGATCTGGTCCGAACTGGACTTCGGCGGCCCGTGGTTCGCCGGCAAGGAGCGCGAGCGTGCCGACGAGATGGTCCGCAAACTGGTCGACTGGCACGAGACGGGCGAGCGCGAACTGGTCGTCACCGAGGAGGGGTTCAAGGTCGACATCGGCGGGATCGAGATCACCGGGCGCGTGGACCGGCTGGAGAAGGACGCCCAGGGCCGCGCCGTGGTGGTCGACATCAAGACCGGCAGCGGGCGGCCCAAGGACGAGGAGCTGGGGCGCCACCCCCAGCTCGGCGTCTACCAGCTCGCCGTGCTGCGCTCGGCCTTCGCCCAGTTCGGCCTGACCGAGCCCGGCGGCGCCGAACTCGTGCAGGTCGGCAAGGCCGCGCTGACCCACAAGGCGCGCACCCAGGGCCAGGGCGCCCTGGGCGAGGACCCCGACCCCCAGTGGTCGGAGCGGCTGGTGCGCGACGTCGCCGAGGGCATGTCCGGATCCCGCTTCCAGGCGGTGCGCAACAGCTTCTGCGACTCCTGCGCCGTGCGGTCCAGTTGCCCGGTCCACGACGAAGGGAAGCGTGTGTGACCGCCACGGAGCACTACGGCGCTCCGCCGGCCGGCCGGCGCGCGCCCGCGTTCAACCCCGCCGAGCTGGCCCGCCTGCTCGGCCAGCCCGAACCCACCGCCGAGCAGGCCGCCGTCATCTCCGCGCCGCTGGGACCGGGCGTGGTGGTGGCCGGCGCCGGGTCGGGCAAGAGCGAGACCATGGCCGCGCGCGTGGTGTGGCTGGTGGCCAACGGCCTGGTGCGCCCCGAGCACGTGCTGGGCCTGACCTTCACCCGCAAGGCGGCCGCCGAGCTGGCCGAGCGCGTGCGCCGCCGCCTGGACCAGTTGCGCGCCACCGAGCAGGTGCCCGAGGAGGTCCTCGACGGCGACCCCACGGTCTCGACCTACAACTCCTACGCCGCCCGCCTGGTCGGCGACCACGCCCTGCGCGAGGCCATCGAGCCCACCACCCGGCTCATCAGCCAGGGGCAGTCCTACCAGCTCGCCTCGCGCATCGTCGCCGACTACGACGGCCCCATGGACGCCATCACGGTCGGCCCGCGCACGGTCACCGACCGCGTGCTGGAGTTGGCCGGCGAACTCGCCGACCACCTGCGCACCCCCGACGACGTGCGCGGCGTGGGCGCCTGGATCACCGAGCGCGTCGCCGCGCTGCCCAAGGTCGGCGCCGAGACCCGCAGGCTGGTGGCCGCGCAGCGCCGCCGCGAGCAGCTCCTGCCGCTGGTCGAGCGCTACATCGCCGCCAAGCGCGACCGCGAGGTCATGGACTACGGCGACCAGGTGGCGCTGGCCGCGCGGATCGCCCTGCGCCACCCCGAGGTCGGGCTGATCGAGCGCAGCCGCTTCAAGGTCGTGCTGCTGGACGAGTACCAGGACACCAGCCACGCCCAGTTGCTGCTGCTGCGCGCGCTGTTCGGCGGCGGCCACCCCGTCACGGCCGTGGGCGACCCCTGCCAGTCCATCTACGGCTGGCGCGGCGCCAGCGCGGGCAACCTCACCAGCTTCCCCACCGACTTCCCGGAGTCGCCCGGCCGCCCGGCGCCGGTGCGCAAGCTGGCCACCAGCTTCCGCAACGGCGAGCGGGTGCTGGCGGTGGCCCGCCGCATCGCCGAGCCGCTGCGCGAGGAGTCCGACTACGTGCCCGTGCTCTACCCCTCGGCGGCGCGGCGCGGCCGGGGCGCGGTGGCCGCCGGGCTGTTCACCACCGAGACCGAGGAGGCGCACTGGATCGCCGGCACCCTGCGGGCCGCCCTTGACCAGCCCGGCCACCTCGCCCCCGACGGCGCGCCCTGGCCGCCCGGCGAGGGCGGCGACGGCCCCGGCGGCGCCATCACCCCCGGCGACATCGCGGTCCTGTGCCGCAAGCGCTCCCAGTTCCCGCTGCTGCGCGAGGCGCTGGAGGAGCGCGGGATCCCCGTCGAGGTGGTGGGCCTGGGCGGGCTGATGACCGTGCCCGAGGTCCGCGACATCGTCGCCACCCTGCGGGTGCTGCACGACCCCACGGCGGGCAACGAGCTGGCGCGGCTGCTCACCGGGCCGCGCTGGCGGCTGGGGCCGCGCGACCTGGTGGCCCTGGGCGAGCGCGCCGCCGAACTCGCCAAGGAGACGCGGCGGGACCTCGCGGCCTCGGCGCCCGAGCCCGACCCCGAGCCCGGGACGGGCGACGAGGACCTGCTGCGGCGCACCGTGCTCGACCTCACCGCCGAGAGCGGCAGCCTGGTCGACGCCCTCGACGACCCCGGCGAGGCCGAGCGCTACTCCGCGACCGGCTACGAGCGGCTGGCCGCCCTGGGCGCCGAGATGCGCGCCCTGCGCCGACTGGCCGCCCAGCCGCTGCCCGACCTCGTCGGCGAGGTCGAGCGGATGCTGGGCCTGGACATCGAGGTCGGCGCCCGGCCCGGCCGCGACCCCGTCGCCGCCCGCGCCGACCTGGACGCCTTCCTCGACGCGGCGGTGCGGTTCGTCGGCAACAGCGAGGACCCCACGCTCGGCGCGTTCCTCAACTACCTGCGCTCGGCCGAGGACGCCGAGAAGGGCCTGGAGCCGGGCGAGCGCGTGGGCGGCAGTGACACCGTCAAGCTGATGACCGTGCACGCGGCCAAGGGGTTGCAGTGGGCGGTGGTGGTGGTGCCGGGCCTGGCGGGCGGCACCGGGTCGCCGGTGTTCCCGACCCGCTCGCGCGACACCGGCGCGTGGGCCCGCCAGGAGCAGAAGCTGCCCTTCCCGCTGCGGGGCGACGCGGGCGGGCTGCCGCGCCTGGTCGACGTCGACAAGGACAGCATCAAGCAGTTCGAGGCCGCCGACCGCGAGCGCCACCTCATGGAGGAGCGGCGCCTGGCCTACGTCGCGGTCACCCGCGCCTCCTACGCGCTGGTGTGCACCGGGCACTGGTGGGGGCACGCCTCCGCGAGCCTGCGCGGGCCGTCGCAGTTCCTGGAGGAGGTGCGCGAGGCGTGCGCGGCGGGCGCCGGACGCGTGGTGCGCTGGGCCGACCCGCCGGAGGAGGGAGCGGAGAACCCGCAGACCGCGCAGGTCGCGTCGGTGGCCTGGCCGCAGACGCCGGAGGACTACGACGACGCGGCGGCCCGCCGCTACCGCGAGATCGTCGAGGGCGCGCGGCTGGTGGAGTCGGCGCGCGCCTCGGCGGGGGAGGGCGCCGCCGGGGCGGCCGGTGCGGGCGTCGGCGGCGGCACGCGGAGCGCGGGCGCCGGTGGTGGTGCCGGCGGTGGGGGCGCTGGCGGGGGTGTCGGCGCTGTCGGCGGTGGTGAGGACACCGCCGCTGCCGAGGGAGCCGGGCAGCCCCCGGCCGAGACGGTCGGCGAGCGCTGGCTGGCCCTGCTCGACCGCGCGTCAATGCCCACCGCCATGCGGCGCCGCCTCGACGGCTGGGAGCGCGACACCACCCTGCTGCTGGCCCACCGCGACCTCCCGGCCTCCGAGGGCGACGGCGCGGTGCAGGTCGAACTCCCCGCGCACCTGTCGGTGTCGTCGCTGGTCTCCCTGGCGCGCGACCCCGCCCTGCTCGCCCGCCAGATCCGCCGCCCGCTGCCGCGCCCGCCCGCGCCGCACACCCGGCGCGGCACGGCGTTCCACACCTGGCTGGAGCAGCGCTTCGGCCAGGAGTCCCTGCTGGTGCCCGACGAACTGCCGGGAGCGGCCGACGACGGCGCCGGAGCCGACGACGACCTCGCCGAGCTGCAACGCCGCTTCGAGGCGGGGGAGTGGGGCGGGCGCGTGCCGCTCGACGTCGAGATCCCGTTCGAGACGGTCATCGGCGACCGCCTGGTGCGCGGCCGGATGGACGCCGTGTTCCACGACCCCCAGACCGGCCGCTACGACGTGGTCGACTGGAAGACCGGCCGCCCCCCGGCCACCGAGCGGGAGCGCCGGGCCGTGGCGGTGCAGTTGGCGGCCTACCGGATCGCCTGGGCCGACCTCGCCGGGGTGCCCCTGGAGCAGGTGCGGGCCGCCTTCCACTACGTCCGCGCCGACGAGACGGTCCGCCCGGCCGACCTGCTCGACGCCGAGGGCCTCGCCGCGCTGCTGGCCGACCTGCCGGTGGTGGAGTAGGCGGCGCGGCACTGCGGCCGCGCCCGGTTGTGGGCCTTGGGTCGGGTTTTGGCGGTTTCTGGTTGTTTGCGACGCTTTTCGGCTGGTTGCGCCCGCCTTCGGCCGGGCGGGCGCGGGGCGTTCCCGGAACCCGCATGCCCGAGCGGGCCGGAAGTTGCGCCGCGCGGTGCCGCCCCGCCGGGCGGCGCCGGGGTTGAGCCGTTCCAGGTGGGTAGTGATCCGGGCTGCCGCTATGGCACAACAGAGTTTGCTACAGAGGAGACCCCCGTGATCGTCAGCGAGTGCCCGTTCTGCGCCATCGCGCGCGGCGACGGCGAGGCCAGCGTCGTCTACGCCGACGACGCGGTCATGGCCTTCATGGACACCGCCCCGGCCGTGCCCGGCCAGGTGCTGGTCGTGCCGCGCGAGCACGTGTCGGGCCTGGAACTGCTGGACGAGGAGCTGGGCGCCCGGATGTGGGCGGCGGCGCACCGGATCGCCCGCGCGCTGCGCCGCTCGGAATTGCGCTGTGAGGGCGTCAACCTGTTCCTGGCCGACGGCCGGGCCGCCTTCCAGGAGGTCTTCCACGTGCACCTGCACGTGCTGCCCCGCTTCGCCGAGGACGGGTTCCGTCTCGACGCACGGCGGGGCAACCCCGCCCGCGCCGAACTGGAGACGGACGCGGCCGCCGTCCGCGCGGGGCTGGCGGCCCTGGCCGCCGAGAAGGGATAGATGGTCGGTCGGTGATGGGCGTTCGGTGGCCAATGGCTGTCCGCCCCGGCCGCTTGCCACACTCGGTGCCTCGTCGCCTGCGCCAGCCACTGGTGCGCGGTTCGATGGGCGCCCGCCCGGACCGTCCGCCGCCGTCGCCGCACCCGTTACCCGCATCGCGGCCGCCCCCACCATCCGCCCCGAGGGCCGACCGTCCCCATGGCCGTATACGATCACAACGTTTAGAATGTACTGAACGAAGCGAACGTTGGTGGCCATGACCGGAATACCACCCGAAGAAGCCGAACTCCTCAACCGCGTCGGCCTGTTCTTCGAGATGGTCGGCGCGCCCCGCACCATGGGGCGGATCTACGGGCGGCTGATGGTGTGCGACCCGCCCGAGCAGTCCCTGACCGAACTCGCCGAGGCGCTGGACATGAGCAAGGCGTCCATCAGCACCGCCGTCCGCCCCATGCAGGAGGGCGGCCTGGTCGAGCGGCTGCCGTCCTCGGGGCGCAGCCACCGCTACCGGATCACGCCCGGCGGGTTCACCCAGGTGCTGAACGTCCAGCTCGCGCGCATGCGCCTGGGGGCCGAAGCGGCGGAGTTCGGGCTGTCGGTGGTCGGCGAGGACCGGCCCGAGCAGCGGGAGCGGCTCGCCGATCTCCGGGACTTCTGCGAGTTCTGCGCGACCGTGGTCAACGACGACTTCCTGCGGCAGTGGGATGAGTACCGCGCTCGGAAGAGGAGCAGCCGATGAGCGACCGGATCGACGCGGACTTCACCGGGGTGGAGTCCACCATGCTGATCACCCTGTACCTGCGCGCCCTGGAGACCCGCTCCGCCGAGCCCGTCCTCAACGACCCCTACGCGGCCGACCTGGTGGACCGGATCGACGTCGACTTCGCGCGGCTGCTGCCGCGCGGCGCGTCGGGCAACCGCTACACCGTGGCCGTGCGCGGGCGCCGGTTCGACGACTGGGCGGCCGACTTCCTGGCCCGCCACCCCGACGCCGTCGTGCTGCACCTGGGCTGCGGCCTGGACAGCCGGGCGTTCCGGCTGGGGCCGCCGCCCGGCGTGCGGTGGTACGACGTGGACCTGCCCGACGTCATCGCCCTGCGCGACCGCCTCTACCCCCAGCGCCCGGAGGGCTACACCGCGCTCGGCGCCTCGGCCGCCCAACCGGACTGGCTCGCGGAAATCCCCGCCGACCGGCCGGTGCTGGTCGTCGCCGAGGGGCTGCTGATGTACCTCGGCGAGCCCGACATCCGGCGCCTCCTGGGCGCGGTCGCCGACCGGTTCCCCTCCGGCGAGCTGCTGTTCGACGGCTTCGCCCCGTGGGTGGTCGGGCTGACCCAACGGCTGGCGCCCCTGCTCGACCGCCGGGGCCTCCCGCACTACACCACCGCCACGGCCGACGGCGGCGTCATCACCCGGTGGGACCCCCGCTACCGGCGCCTGGCCGCCGTGCCCATCCTCGACGGCCTGACCCGGGTCTCCGAGCGCGGGCCGCGCGCCACCTACCAGGCGCTGAACGCGATCCCCGGGTTCCGGAACTTCTACCGGCTGTGCCGGTTCGCGTTCTGAGCGCCCGCCGGTACCGCACCCGCCGGTACCGCCACGACGTCCGGCCCCGCCGCAGCCTGCGGCCCCGCCGCCTGCGGCACGCCCTCCGCCGCGCGGTCGCCGGCGACGGCGCTCTACTCCACCTCCAGCAGCGCGCGGCCGCCGGCGATCCCGCCGGCGGCCGGCGCCGAGCCCGCCGCGATCCCCGCCGTCACCGCCAGGGACGCGCTGCCGGGCTGGTAGTAGTCGGTGTGCCCGGTGATGTCCCCGGCGGAAAAGATCCGCGCGCCGAAGCCCGGGGCCATCGGGTCGCCGCCCAGACCCACCGGCCCCAGGCGCACGCTCGGCACGAACCGGATCCAGTCGCCCCGCGCCCGCGTCGCCCACACCCGCGCGCGGATCTCCTCGGCGCGGGCCACCCCCATGCCCGGGCTGGCCAGCGCCACCACGTCGTCGGCCACCCCCGGTGAGCGGGCCGCCAGGCCGCACACGGCCGTGCCGTAGCTGTGGCAGACCAGGGTGGTGTGCCGGTCCTCGGCCAGCACCTCCCGCGCGAAGCGCGCCAGCTCCCGCGCGCCGTGGCGGGCGCGCGCGATCCCGGCCAGTTCGGCGTCGACCTCTTGGGGCGGCAGGTAGCCCAGCCACACCACCACGGCGACGCGGCCGTGCGGGGAGCGCTCGCGCATCGCGGCGTACAGCGCCTGGCCGTCGGCCATGGGCACGGTGCCCGGCCGCCGCGCGGTGCCGGCGCCGTTGTGGACACCACGGAAGTTCTCCCGGTTCTGGCCGGAACCGGGCACGACCACCGCGACGTCCTCGGCCTCCCGCAGCTCGCCGATCACCGCCACCACCCGGCCGGAGCCCGCCGGGTCCTCGGCGAGCAGGCCGCCGACCGGGGCGGCGCGGTAGCTCAGGGGGGCGGGCGCGGCGCCGCCGGCGGCCCCGGCCGCCCCGCAGCAGCCCAGGACCGCGAACGCCAGCAGCGCGCCGAGCAGGGGCCTGGCCCACGCGGTTCGTCGTGTCATGGGTCACGACGCTAGGAACCGGGCACCCGAAGGCGCGTCCCCTTCCAGGGCCAACCCGGGCCTACCCCCGGGGAGGGAGGGCGCGGCGGTTTGCGCGGCCGCGCCGCACTTGGACCGCGCAGCGCCCTGCCCCAGCCCGCGCCGCGCCGTGGATCACACCGCGCCTAGACCACGCCGTTCTCGTAGGCGAAGACGACCGCCTGCGTGCGGTCGCGCAGCTCCAGCTTGGCCAGGATCCGGCCCACGTGGGTCTTCACCGTCTGCTCGGCCAGGAACAGCTCGGCCGCGATCTCGGCGTTGGACAGCCCCCGGGCCATCTGCCGCAGCACGTCGGCCTCGCGCGGGGTGAGGCCGCCGAGGGCGTCGGGGCGGGCGCGGACGCGGTCGCGGCGGCGCCGGGCGATGTCGGCGATCAGCCGGCGGGTCACCGAGGGGGCGAGCAGGGCGTCGCCCTCGGCCACCACGCGCACGGCCGCGCGCAGGTCGGCGACCGGGGCGTCCTTGAGCAGGAACCCGCTGGCCCCGGCGCCCAGCGCCTCGTACACGTACTCGTCGAGGTCGAAGGTGGTGAGCACGAGCACGCGCGGACCGGCCTCGCCCGCGCCGTCGACGATCTCGCGCGTGGCGGTCAGCCCGTCCATGGTGGGCATGCGGACGTCCATCACGACCACTTCGGGCGCGTGCCGGCGGGCCAGGGCCACCGCCTCGGCGCCGTCGGCGGCCTGGGCCACCACCTCGATGTCGTCGGCGGCGTCGAGCAGGGTGGCGATCCCGTCGCGCACCATGGCCTGGTCGTCGGCGACTATCACGGTGATGGGCACGGCCCACAGACTAGTGCGGCGGCGCCGCCAGCGGCAGTTCGGCGACGACCTCGAACCCGCCCTCGGCGGTGGGTCCGGCACTCAGCCGCCCGCCGAGCATGGCCACCCGCTCGCGCATCCCGACCAGGCCGTGCCCGCCGGAGTCCACCGCCGGTACCCGCTCGCCCGCCGCCCCCGGATCCGGCGGCCCGTTGACCACCCGCACCGTGACCTGCGACGGCGTGCGGGACAGCGTGACCGCGACCGCCGCACCGGGCGCGTGCCGGCCGGCGTTGCTGACCGACTCCTGCACGATCCGGTAGGCCGACAGGTCCACGGCGTCGGGCAGGCCCGGCGCGCCGGGGTCGGCGGCGGTGTCCGCCGGCGCCGCCAGGGTGATGTCCATGCCGGCCTGGTGCGCCTGGGCCACCAGGTCGGGCACCCGGGCCAGGCCCGGCTGGGGCGCGCGCTCGGGCGCTCCGTCCTCGTCCTCCTCGCGCAGCAGCCCCACCACCCGGCGCATCTCCGCCAGCGCGTCGCGGGCGGCGTCGCGGATGGCGTGGAACGTCTCGGTGGGACCCGGCTCCAGGTCGGCGAACTTGTAGGGGGCGGCGTCGGCCTGGATGGCGATCATCGACATGTGGTGCGACACCACGTCGTGCAGTTCGCGGGCGATGCGGGAGCGCTCCTCCAGCACCGCCTGGCGGGCGCGGTCGCGGCGGCGCAGCCGGCTCTCCTCGGCCAGGCGCCGCTGGGCGGCGCGCCGGCTGTGCACGTTGTAGCCCAGTAGCAGCACGGCCGCCGCGACCGCCCCGATCCAGGCGGTCTGGGCCGGGTGGGTGCCGGCCAGCGGGTAGGCGGCGGCGATGTCCAGGCCGACCGTGACCACGGCGACCCCGGCGGTGATCCGCCCCGGGTAGGCCGCCGCCACCGCGTAGAGCACCACCGGCAGGGCCACGAGCGCGGCCACCGGCCACGGCCACAGGTCCAGGGGTGGGTCGCCGTAGGCGCCCACCGCGTAGAGGACGACGGCCAGGCCGCCGGCCGTGATCCGCCAGGTCAGCAGCGGCGCGACGGGCAGCAGCGCGAACGGCAGGCCCACGACCAGCCCCAGCAGCACCGACGGCAGGACCGCCAGTTGGTGGAACAGGGCGAGCTGGACGGCGACGAGCGCGGCCAGGCCGCCGGCGACGGCCGTCAGCAGCACCCACGCGGTGACCTCGCGGGGCAGCGGGGTGGGGGAGGCGGGATCCTCCCCGGTCTCGGCGCGGGTCTCGGGGTCGGGCGCGGGGTCGCCCTCGGCGGGCAGCACCAGCCACAGCAGCAGGTAGACGACCACCCCGAGGGGGAAGCCGACCAGTACGAACACGATCCGCAGGGTGAGGGCGGCCGGCTGCGAGCCGCGCGCGAGCCCGGCGCACACCCCGCCCGCCAGCCTGGCGCCCGCCGTGCGGCCGCCGGCCGGGCGGCGCGGCCCGGCCAGCAGCCGCAGCGGACCGCCGGGCCGCCGGGCGGGCCACCGCCACAGCGCGTCGAGGACCGCGCCCACCAGCGGGACGCCCAGCCCGCGCCGAGCCGCCGCCACCGCCCGCCCGGCGCCCCCGGCCCCACCCGACGCCGCCTCCCGCACCGCCTCTTCATCTCCCACCATGACCGCCCCGCCGCCCTCCCGCCTCCGCGCCGCCGCCCCCGGCCCTTCACCCTAGGCCGGGAGTGCGTCCACGACATGGCCCTGAAGAGCCACCCGAGCCTCCCCCGCAGGTAGGGGGCGGGCCTGTGCACGTTGGGGCGGGTCATAGGCTCGATGGGGTGCCCGGCGGACGGTGCCGGGGGGCCTGGGTGAAGGAGCGGTCGGGATGGATGTGCGGGAGTTCGTGGAGGGGCACCGGGACGACTTCGTCGCGGCGCTGAAGGAGTGGGTGGCCATTCCCTCGGTCTCGGCCGACCCCACCCGCCACGGCGACGTCCGCCGGTCCGCCGAGTGGCTGCGCGGGCACCTGCTGGCGGCCGGGTTCCCCACGGCCGAGGTGTGGGAGACCGGCGGCCTGCCCGCCGTCTTCGCCGAGTGGCCCGCCGCCGACCCCGCCGCGCCCACCGTGCTCGTCTACGGCCACCACGACGTCCAGCCCGCCCGCGCGGCCGACGGCTGGGACACCGACCCCTTCGTCGCCGAGGAGCGCGGCGACCAACTGGTGGGGCGCGGCACCTCCGACGACAAGGGGCAGGTGCTGTTCCACGCCCTCGGCGTGAAGGCCGCGATGGCGGCCTCGGGCGCGGACGCGCCGCCGGTGACCGTGCGGCTGCTGGTGGAGGGCGAGGAGGAGTCGGGCTCGCCCCACTTCGCCGAGTTGCTGCGCGCCCGCCGCGACCGGCTGGCCTGCGACGTCGTCGTCATCTCCGACACCACCATGTGGGGCGCCGACACCCCCTCGATGTGCGTGGGCATGCGCGGCCTCACCGACTGCGAGATCACCCTCACCGGCCCGCGCGCCGACGTGCACAGCGGGTCCTTCGGCGGCGCGGTCCCCAACCCCGCCCGCGCGCTTGCCGTGCTCCTGGCCCAGTTGCACGACGCCGACGGCCGGGTCGCGGTGCCCGGCTTCTACGACGACGTCGTGGAGATCAGCGACGCCGAGCGCGCCCTCATCGCCAAGCTGCCCTTCGACGAGGCCGAGTGGCTGCGCACCGCCGGCGCCGGGGCGGCGGCCGGCGAGGCCGGCTACAGCACCTTGGAGCGTGTGTGGGTGCGGCCCACCGCCGAGGTCAACGGCCTGTGGGGCGGCCACACCGGCGCCGGCACCAAGACGATCGTGCCGCGCTCGGCCCACGCCAAGGTCAGCTTCCGGCTGGTCCCCGACCAGGAGCCCGCCCGCGTGCAGGAGGCGGTGCGCGCCTTCGTCGCCGAGCGGGTGCCCGCCGGGCTGCGCGCCGAGGTCGTCTTCAACGGGCCGGGCGTGCGCCCTTGCGCCTCCGACCTGGACTCCGCCGCCCTGCGCGCCGCCCGCTCCGCCATGGAGCGCGCCTTCGGCACCGAGGTGCTGTTCACTCGCGAGGGCGGCAGCGGCCCCGAGGCCGACATCGCCGACATCCTGGGGGCGCCGCTGGTGTTCGTGGCGGTGGGCCTCAACGACGACCGCATCCACGCGCCCAACGAGAAGGTCGAGATCCCGCTCCTGCTGAAAGGCGCTGAGAGCGCCGCCTATCTGTGGGAGCATCTGGCCGTCGGGGCGCCCCACGCCGGCTGAGCACGCCCGCGCCGCCCCCTCCCGCCGCGGCGTTGCCCTCGCGCCGTCGCGCCCGACCCGCTCCCAACGCCGAGAAGGACCCATGCTCCCACCAGAAGAGATCCCCGCCCTCTCCCGCGGCGCGGTCGACCTGGCCGGGCACCGCCGCACCGACGACGCCTGGCTGGACAAGACCTGGGCCGACCCCGGCACGCGCGTGCTCGTCCTGGAGGGCGGCGACCCGGCCTCCTACGGCTGGCAGGCGCTGCTGGCGCGCCAGTCCCGCGCCCTGGTCGCGGGCGGCGCCGGCGAGCGCCCCCGCCTGGTGTTCGCCTCGCCCGGCGAGGCGCCCGAGGGCGAGCGGTTCCTGCTGGGCGTGGACGAGCGCGACGGCACCGCCTACTTCGCGGTGCTCTCCGCCGCCGAGAACCCCTTCCCGCGCGTGCCCGGCGCGGCCCCGGCGTCGCTGCGCGAGGTCGGCGCGCTGCTGGACGACCGCGACGCCGGCCTGTTCACCCACGCCGTTGCCCTGGCCAACTGGAACGCCACCCACCGCTTCTGTCCTTCCTGCGGCGGCCCCACCGAGCCCTCGGCGGCCGGGCACGTGCGCGTGTGCGTCCGCGAGGGCCGCGAGAACTTCCCCCGCCTGGACCCGGCCGTGATCATGCTGGTGCACCGCGAGGCCGACGGGGTCGAGGAGTGCCTGCTGGGCCACAACCCGCGCTGGCCCGAGCACCGCTACTCCGTGCTGGCGGGGTTCGTGGAGCCGGGGGAGTCGCTGGAGCGGGCCGTGGTGCGGGAGGTCGCCGAGGAGGTCGGCATCGCCGTGGAGGAGCCGCGCTACCTGGCCTCGCAGCCGTGGCCGTTCCCGCGCAGCCTGATGCTGGGGTTCCTCGCGCGCGCCACGGGGCCGGCGCGGCGCACCGACGCCGAGGAGATCTCCGAGGTCCGGTGGCTGAGCCGCCCGGCGCTGCGCGCGGCGGCGGAGTCGGGCGAGGTGCTGCTGCCGGGGCCGGTGTCGATCGCGCGCGGGCTGATCGAGCACTGGTACGGCGGGCCGCTGCCCGGCGGGTTCTAGGACGCCCACCGCACGGCCGCTCCCCCGGGCGGCGCGGTCGCGGCGCGCACGGCGGGGCACGGCGAGCCGGGCGGGCATGCCCGAGCGCGGCCCCCGCCCCCGAACCCCGGCGCCTCGGCCGGGCGCGGCGCCCGGCGGCCCGTGCCCGACCGAGGGGGGTCAGCGCCGCCGGGGTGGTGCGGCCTGCGCCACCGCGCCGTCGCCGGCGAGTTCGCCGGGCAGCACGGTCAGCGGGTTGGTGCAGCTCGCCACGACCTCGCGGGCCATGTCGGCGACCTTGCGCCCGCGCGAGCGCGAGGCCGACCGCAGCAGCTCGAACGCCTTGCGCGGCGTCAGCCGGCGGCGCTCGGCCAGCACGCCGATGGCCTGCTCGACCACCACGCGGGTGTGCAGCGCGTGCTGGAGTTGGGCGACGGTCAGCCGCAGCCGCTCCTCGTCGGAGGAGTCGGCCTCGGCGCGCGGGGGAGCGGGCGGGGCGGACGCGCGCGGCCGCTCCTCGGCGGCCAGCAGGTCGGCCAGCACCATGGCGTTGAGCAGGTCTGGAAGCTCCTCGCCGCTGTGCACGCGCCAGCCTGTGGAGGTGCGCTGGATAACGCCGAACGCGGTATCGGTGTCGTTCGCCGTGCTCTTCGACGTCACGTCATTCCCCACTTCCATACTCCCCCGCTCAGGGCGCCGCGCCGCCCGGCGGGCGGCGGCGGTGTCACTCGGTGTGACTCTGGGTGGCCCGGTGCCACGCGGTCACGAGGACGACGCCACCAACTTCTCCTTGACCTGAGCCAGCGACGGGTTGGTCATGGCCGTACCGTCGGCGAACAGGACGGTCGGTACGGTCTGGTTGCCGCCGTTCACACGCATGACGTAATCGGCCGCAGCGGGGTCCTGTTCGATGTCGACCTCGTTGACGGCGATGCCCTCACGCGCGAGCTGACTCTTCAACCGCTTGCAGAAGCCGCACCAGGGGGTGGTGTACATGGTGATCTGCCCGTTGGCCTGAGTGGTCATGGCAGCCCTCTCCTTCGACCGCGGGGGAACCGGGTGTCCCGCACCCCCGTATCCAACACGTGGGAACCGACAACACTGCCCTAGTCCAACACGGCCGAGGGTTGGGTGCTTCCCCTGGTACCGCTTCATGTCAGCCTGTGGGACGTGCCGAACGCAATCCCGGTTCCGGGAAAAACCGGACGAGCGCGGCGGGTGTGCCGGAATTCGCCCAGAAAGAGCCAGTTTAGGCCGGTCGGGACCCGCGCGACACGTTGTCCACAGTCGGCCCGGACCGCTTCGCTCCGGCACGCGCGCCGCCTGATACTTGAGAGACTTGAGCGGTCGGCTGAGATCGGCGCGGCCGACGCGTACCGGCGAGAGCCCGGTGGTTGACGGAGCCGGCAGGACACCCACCACACCCAGCCGCCCCCGCGCGCGGGGCCCACGGCGGAAGGGAGCGACCAGCATGGACCCGGACCGCATCCTCGACGGGCTCGACCCCGAGCAGTTGGAGGCCGCCCGTGCCCTGCGGGGCCCCGTGTGCATCCTCGCCGGGGCCGGAACCGGCAAGACCCGCGCCATCACCCACCGCATCGCCCACGCCGTGCACAGCGGGGTCGTCGCCGAGCAGCAGGTCCTGGCCGTCACCTTCACCGTCCGCGCCGCCGGCGAGATGCGCGGCCGGCTGCGCGCGCTGGGCGCCCCCCGGGTCCAGGCCCGCACCTTCCACTCCGCCGCCGTGCGCCAGCTCTCCTACTTCTGGCCCCAGGCCATCGGCGGCCCCATGCCCACCCTCATCGACAGCAAGATCCAGGAGGTCGCCCGCGCCGCGCACTCCTGCGGGCTCCAACTCGACCGCACCGGCCTGCGCGACCTCGCCGGCGAGATCGAGTGGTCCAAGGCCACCCAGGTCCGCCCCGCCGACTACGAGGCCGCCATCGGCAAGGCCGGCCGCACCGCGCCCATGCCCGCCCACGACGTCGCCCGCGTCTACGAGGCGTACGAGGAGCAGTGCCGCGACCGCAACCTTCTCGACTTCGAGTCCCTGCTCGAACTCACCGCCGGCATCATCATCGAGCACCCCCAGATCGCCGACCGCGTCCGCGACCAGTACCGCTACTTCGTCGTGGACGAGTTCCAGGACGTCAACCCGCTCCAGAAGCTCCTGCTCGACGCCTGGCTGGGCGACCGCGACGACCTCTGCGTGGTGGGCGACCCCAACCAGACCATCTACTCCTTCGCCGGCGCCACCCCCAGCTACCTCACCGGGTTCTCCGCCGCCTACCCCCACGCCACCGTGGTGCGCCTGGTCCGCGACTACCGCTCCACCCCCCAGGTGGTGCGCGTGGCCAACGGCGCCCTGCGCCACGCCCGCGGCCCCGCCGCCGAGCACCGCCTCGAACTCGTCGCCCAGCGCCCCGACGGCCCCGACCCCGTCTACACCGAGTACGACGACGAACCCGCCGAGGCCACCTCGGTGGCCCGCCGCATCGCCGCCCTCATCGACTCCGGCGTGCCCGCCCGCGAGATCGCGGTGCTGTTCCGCACCAACGCCCAGTCCGCCGCCTACGAGCAGGCGCTGTCCGACGCCGGGGTGTCCTACACCGTGCGCGGCGCCACCCGGTTCTTCGAGCGCCAGGAGATCAAGCAGGCCGTGCACACTTTGCGCGGCGCCCGCCAGGACCCCGGCGACGACCCCCTCGCCCGCACCGTCCACCACATCCTCGGCCCGCTGGGGCTCACCCCCCAGCCGCCCGAGGGCCGCCAGGCCCGCGAGCGGTGGGAGTCCCTGGCCGCGCTCGCCCAGCTTGCCGAGGACGTCGCCGCCGCCCGCCCCGGCGCCACCATGGCCGACTTCGTCAACGAACTCGACGCCCGCGTCGCCACCGAGCACGCCCCCGAGTACGAAGGCGTCACCCTGGCCTCGCTGCACTCCGCCAAGGGCCTCGAATGGGACGCCGTGTTCCTCGTCGGCCTCACCGAGGGGCTGATGCCGATCGTCTTCGCCGAGTCCCCCGAGCAGGTCGAGGAGGAGCGTCGGCTGTTCTACGTCGGCGTCACCCGCGCCCGCGAGCACCTGTCGCTGTCGTGGGCGCTGGCCCGGTCGCCGGGCGGGCGCAAGTCACGCAAGCCCTCCCGCTTCCTCGACGGCCTGCGCCCGGCCTCGCCCTCGCTGGCGTCCTCCCGGCGCGACTCCCGCCGCCAGTCCCGGGTGGTGCGCTGCCGCATCTGCGGCACCACCCTGACCGACGCCGCCGAACGCAAGCTCGCCCGCTGCCTGGACTGCCCCGCCGACTACGACGAAGCCCTGCTGGAGCGGCTGAAGACCTGGCGGCGCGCCTCCGCCGAGAAGCAGAAGGTCCCCGCCTACGTGATCTTCACCGACTCCACGCTCCAGGCCATCGCCGAACACGTGCCCGACGACCTCGCCCAGCTCTCCCGCATATCCGGCGTGGGGGCCGTCAAGCTCGAACGCTACGGTGAGGCGGTGCTGGCCCTGTGCGCGGGCCGGGAGCCGGCCGACGACGGAGAGGAACACCCCGATGGCGGATCAGCACAGCGGCAGACCGACTGACCCGGCCGCCGACCAAGCGGTGCGGGCCCAGACCGTCGACGGCCTGCTGGGCATCCTCGACCTCGAACGCATCGAGGACAACATCTTCCGCGGGCGCAGCCCCGACGGCGGCCCCCAGCGGGTGTTCGGCGGGCAGGTCGCCGGGCAGGCGCTGGTGGCGGCCGGGCGCACCGTGCCCGAGGAGCGCCACGTCCACTCCCTGCACGCCTACTTCATCCGGCCCGGCGACCCCGCCGTGCCGATCGTCTACGACGTCGACCGCGTGCGCGACGGCCGCTCGTTCACCACCCGCCGGGTCACCGCCATCCAGCACGGCAAGGCGATCTTCACCCTGTCGGCGTCCTTCCACAAGAGCGAGCCCGGCCTCGCACACCAGGTCGACATGCCCGAGGCGCCCGCGCCCGACGACCTCCCCTCCATGCGCGACCGCCTCTACACCGCCTTCGGCAAGGTCCCGCGCTTCGCGAGCTGGCACCCCATCGAGCTGCGGCCGGTCGGCCCGCTGTCCTTCGAGGTCGAACGCGACCCCGGCCTGCGCACCACCCGCAACCTGGTGTGGCTCAAGGTCAAGGGCACCCTGCCCGACGACCCCATGCTGCACGTGTGCCTGATGACCTACGCCTCGGACATGACCCTGCTCGACACCGTGCTGCTGCGCCACGGCCGCTCGTTCGCCGGGCTGTCCATGGCCAGCCTCGACCACGCCATGTGGTTCCACCGCCCCTTCCGCGCCGACGAGTGGCTGCTGTACGCCCAGGAGACCCCCAGCGCCGGCGGCGCGCGGGGGCTCGCGCGCGGTCTGGTGTTCACCCGCCAGGGCGAACTCGTGTGCTCGGTGGTGCAGGAGGGCCTGCTGCGGGTGGTCGAGGACCGCCCGGCCGGCTCCTGAGACCCGCGCGGGCGGACGCCGCGCGGCCGCGCCCGGTTCCGCCCGCCCACGGCCGCATCCGGCCGCCCCACAGCGTCATCGCAGGTCAAAAATAAGTTGCCCGTTCTTCGGAGCCCCCTCTACTCTTGTCCCATCAGCGCCCGCGCCGGCCTCGGACGGAAGTCCACGGCCCGACTGTGAAGGAGGTGTCTCATCAAATGATCGTTAACTCCAAGCTCGGTTTGATCGCCGTGTCCGGCGAGTTCTCTGGCATGCGCTGGGGCACCGCCGTTCGCATGGGCGCCATGTGCGGTGAGTCGCGGCAGTCCGGCGTGCTGGGAGGTGCTCTGCGGAGCCTCATCCAGACCCAGGCAGCCGGCGGTCAAGGGGCCACGTATGCCCACTTCGCCCGCACGGCGGATATCAGCCGACTGGAAACCCAGTTCGCAGCAGGAACCCCGCGCCCCAAGGGCGTCGTGGGGGAGTGTCCACGGGGCATTCCGGCTTAACGAAACGGCCGGGTGTCTTCCCGTGGCCGCGGACCCCACATCGGGGCCGCGGCCATTTTGATCTCACCGGAGAACCCCCTCCAGGGGCGGTACTCCCGGGATCGCTTCGCAGGTCTTGGCCCCACCGCCGGATCACCGATCCGGCAGATGTAGTCGCCAACCGCGTTCGAGACCATCTTTGATCAGGGAGGACACCGATGCTTGCGTCGGTCCTGGAGACTTCGACCTTCGGGGACGCCGAGATCCTGTGCCGTACCGAGCCCGACCTCTTCTTCGCCGAGGCCCCGGCGGACGTCGAGGCGGCCAAGGCCATCTGCCAGGACTGCCCGGTCCGCGAGCAGTGCCTGGCCGATGCGCTGGAGCGCCGGGAGCCCTGGGGTGTCTGGGGTGGGCAGCTGCTCGTCGCCGGCAAGGTCGTGCCCCGCAAGCGGCCCCGCGGCCGGCCCCGCAAGGACGCCGAGCCCGTCGCGGCCTGACCCCGGTCGCACGCCACGCCCTCGTCCCCACCGCCCAAACCACTCACCGCACGACTTTGCTGAAAAGGACACCGCCGAAAATGCTGCTCTACGAACTCGTCCGCTTGCAGCGGACCGTCGACCACGACCGCGACCGCCAGCGCCACCGCCTCACGGCCCGGCAGGTCCGCGCCGAGCGCCGCGAGCGCGAGCGGGCCGAACGCGCCCTCATGGAACTCGCGCGGTCACGCCTGTGTTGACGGCTTGAGCCGACCCTGGTGGGCGGGGGCCGCACCCTGAGTCCACGCCACGCCCACCGCCACCGCGGGGCCGCCTCGACGAGGCGGCCCCGCCGCCTTTTCGGCATGGCCGGATCCGGCCATGCGGTTTGGCTGAAGCGCGCCCCAGGTCAATGCGGATTGCGCTAAACGGCCGGGTCTTCCGGGCCCTGCGGAATGGCGGAAAACGGTGCGTTCGCATGAAAAAGCGGCACCGCCGCCCTGTGACGGTTGTCAACCTTGGGCTAACGTGAATTCGTGCCTCCGAACACCAAGATCGAGGTACGCCGAAGCTCCCGCCGCAGGCGGACCGTGTCCGCCTACCGCGACGGCGACAAAACGGTGGTCCTCGTTCCCGCGACGTTCTCCCGCGCTGAGGAGCAGCGCTGGGTGGACCGCATGCTGGAGCGGTTGGAGGCACGCGAGGAGCGCCGCCGCCCCGACGACGACGCCCTGCACGCCCGCGCCCGCGACCTCGCCGACCGCTACCTCGATGGCCGCGCCCGCCCGGCGACCGTGCGCTGGGTCGACAACCAGCGGGCCCGGTGGGGCTCCTGCACTCCTGAGAACCGGTCGATCCGGCTGTCCAAGCGGCTGGCCGGAATGCCCGCGTGGGTGGTCGACTACGTCCTCGTCCACGAACTCGTGCACCTGCTCATCCCGCACCACGGCGCGGAGTTCTGGGAACTCGTGCACCGCTACCCCAAGGCCGAACGCGCCCGGGGCTACCTGGAGGGCGTGAGCGCCGCCGCGCGCACCGACCCCGGCGGCCCCGAGGCCGCCGAACTGGACGACGACGTCGAGGACCTGCACCCCGACGAGAGCGCGGACCTCGCTGCCCACGGCCGCCCGGCGGCCGACCTCCACCCGGCCGACGACGCCGGGATGGGCGGCAGTTGAGGAGCTGAGGTGCGGGCTTCGGCCGCGATCATCGGTCCTCGTGCCGGTGATGGGGGTGGCCACAGGGGCGGCGAGGGCGGGTGGGGGTTCGGGCGTGCGGCCCGGTGTGCGCCCGCCCGGGACGTCCGCTGCCGTTGCCGCCCTCGTCGCCCACACCGACCACCGCACGGCAGGGCGGTGACCGCTCGCACGCGCCACCGGCCGCCATCGGTGCTCCGTCGCCGACATCGACCACGCGCGGCCACGATGGCAGGCGGCCCGGGCCACCGGCCGGCCCCGGCTGCCCGCTCGGCGACCCGGCGGTCGCGAGCGGGGACAGCGGGGGCAGGTCAGATCAGGTCCGGGCGGCGCGGGCCGCGTGGGCCGCTGCGCGGATCAGGGTGCGGCAGGCGTCGTCGCTGGGGTCGGGTACGGCCTCCACGGGGAACCAGCCGAGGTCGGCGGACTCCTCGGCGTCCAGTGCCAACGGGGCGTCGCCCGCCAGGGCGACGGCCGCGTACTGCACGTCCAGATGCCAGGTGCCGCCGCCGCAGCCCACCCAGTGCCGGTCCAGCCGCACCGGACCCGGCAGCAGGCGCAGCCCGGTGATCCCGGACTCCTCGGCGGCCTCGCGCAGGGCGGCGGCGCCCAGCGAGGAGTCGCCCTCCTCGCAGTGGCCGCCGGTCTGGAGCCACTTGCCGATCTTGCGGTGCAGGGTGAGCACCGCCCGCGTGCCGTCGGGGTCGACGATCGCGGCGCTGGCGGTGAGGTGCCCGGCCAGGCAGCCGCGCGACATGGCGTCGGGGTGGCGGTCCAGGTGGTCCAGGTAGGCGCGGCGCAGCCGCTCCTGGGCGGGGTCGGGCGCCTGCCAGGAGGACAGGACCGCGCGGGCGTCGTCGTGCAGCGCGGTCAGGCTCACGCGGCCCCCGGGCCGCCTGGACCGGAGCCCTTGCCGCGCTCGGGACCGTCCTCGCCGCCGTCGCCGTCGGCCTCGCCGCTGCCGCCGCTCTCGGCCCCGGCCTGCCCGGTGCCCGCCGCACCCTCAGTTCCACCGGTGCCCTCGGCGCCCCCGGCGGCCTCCTCCGCTGCCTCCGCCGCCTCTGTGAACCGGCTGATGTCGAGGTCGTCGCCTTCGCCCTCGGCGCGGCCCCGCACGAACGGCTCGGGGTTGTCGAGGTCGTCGCTGGAGGGCATGAGGTCGGGGTGCTCCCACACGGCGTCGCGGCCCTGGACGCCGCGCGCGTCGGTCAGCGCACGCCACAGCGCCGCCGCCTCACGCAGGCGGCGGGGCCGCAACTCCAGGCCCACCAGCGTGGCGAAGGTGTGCTCGGCCGGGCCGCCCGTGGCGCGGCGGCGCCGGATGGCCTCGGCCAGCGAGGCCGCGTGGGGCAGCCGGCCGCTGACGGAGTCGTCCACGACGACCGACAGCCAGCCCTCCACCAGCGCCAGCGTGGTCTCCAGCCGCGCCAGCGACGCCTTCTGCTGCGGGGTGTCCTGCGGCTGGAACAGGCCCTCGCCGTCGGCGCCCGCCAGCGCCTCCTGGAGCGCTTCGGGGTTGCCGAGGTCGACCTGGCCCAGCCGCTCCTCCAGCGCGCTCATGTCGAAGGACATGCCGTTGGCGTACTCCTCGACCAGGCTGAAGACGTGCGCGCGCAGCCACGGCACGTGCCCGAAGAGGCGGTGCAGCGCGACCTCGCGCGCCGCCAGGTACAGCCGGATCTCGTCCTGGGGGATGCTCAGGCCCTCGCCGAAGGCGCGCACGCCGTCGGGCAGCAGCGCCGCCGTGCCCTCGCCGGCCAGCGGCACCCCGACGTCGGTGGAGCCCACGACCTCGCCGGCCAGCTCGCCGATGGCCTGGCCCGCCTGCTGGCCCACCAGCATGCCGCCCATCTGGCGGACCATGCCCACCAGCGGCCCGGCCATCGACTGGACCTCGCCGGGCAGGTTCTGGCCCATGGACTCCACGAGCCGCGCGGTCAGCGGCGCGCACAGCCGCGACCAGGTGGGCATGGTCTTCTCGACCCACTCCGCGCGGCTCCACGCCTGCATGGTGTGCACGCCCGAGGGCAGGGCCGTGGCCTCGTTGGCCCACAGGTCGGCCAGCCGCAGCGCCTCCTGCACCTTGGCGTAGTCGTGCGCGCCGACGCTGGAATCGCCCTTCTGGGAGACGGTGTGGCGGGCGATGTTCTTGGCCATGTCCCAGTTGACCGAGCCCGCCTGGGGCTGCTGCCCCGAGGGCGCGGACTGGGCGGCCATCATGTCGGCGAACTGGCGCAGCATCTGCGCCATCTGCTGGGGGTCCCCGAAGGGGAACCCGCCCGGCATTCCGGGGTCGCCGCCGCCCGGGAGGCCGCCACCCGGGACGCCACCGCCTGGGCCGCCGCTGCCGGCACCCGGGCCGGAGTCGCCCGACCGGCGCCCGGACTCGTCGTCGGGATCGTTCGGCATGCTGAAACCAAAGGGAAGGTCGCTCACGATTAGACCTCAGGCAGGATTAGGTTTGTCTCCACTGTCACGTTAGCTGGGAGCCGCCCGGAGTGAATACCGAAAACAGCCAGGTTCGCCCACAGCACACCACCAGTCACGGCGCACCCGTGGTGGCGGTCACCGGCGCTGACTGGGGCGTCGGCCGCTTGCTGGTGGAACGCCTGGTCACGGCAATGGGTTCCGGGCGGGTCCGGGAAATCGTCGCCATCACCGGGCGGCCGGCGGCCGAGGACGGCGGCGGCGCCCCGGCGGCACCGGGCCTCACCTGGCGCACCGCCGACGTCCGCAGCCCCGCGCTCGCGCAGTGCCTGGCCGGCGTCGACGTGCTGGTGCACACCGACGTGGACCGCTCCCTGGAGGTCCCCGGCACGAAGCGGCGGGCCGGCAACATCCGCGCCGCCCAGACCGTGCTCACCGCCGCCGCCGCGCTGCGCGTGCCCCGCGCGGTGCTGGTCACCGGCACCGCCGTCCACGGCGCCGGCCCCGCCAACCCGGTGCCCATGCCCGAGGACTCCGAGGTCGGCACCGAGACCGGCGCCGGGCTGGTCGGCGACCTCGTGGAGATCGAGGACCTCGCCCAGCGCGCCCGCCGCGCCCACCCCGGCCTGTCGGTCACCGTGGTGCGCCCGGCGCCCCTGGTGGGCCCCGACCTGGACACCGCGCTCACCCGGCACTTCGCCGCGCCCCGGCTGCTGACGGTGCGCGGCCACGAGCAGAGCTGGCAGTTCTGCCACGTCGAGGACCTCGCCGACGCGCTGGCGTTCGTCGTCGTCAACGGCGTGGAGGGCAAGGGCGGCGCGCTGGCGGTGGGCTGCGAGGGCGCCCTGCCCCAGCGCGCGGCCGAGGAGATCGCCGGGCTGCGCCGGTTCGAGCTGCCCGCCAACGTGGTCTTCGGCGCCACGCACCGGCTGCACCAGGTCGGGTTCACCCCGGCCACGGCCCAGGAGATGAAGTTCCTGGTCTACCCGTGCGTGGTCGACTGCACCACCCTGCGCGAGGCCGGCTGGCGGCCCTCCTACGACAACGAGGCGGCGCTGCGGGCGCTGCTGGAGGCGCGCGGCGGCAAGGCCGCGCTCGTGGGGCGCCACGTGGGCCGCAAGGAGGTCACCATCACCGCCGCCGGCGCGGCCGGGGCGGCGGCCGCCGCCATCGGCACCGCCGCCGCAGTCCACCACCTGCGCAAACGCCGCTCCCGCTGACCGGGCCCGGCACCGCCGCCCGGCCCGGCGGGCGGGTCGGCCCGCCCGCCGGGCCGCGCGGGTGCGGCCGACACCGGCCCCGCACGGCCCTCGCGGGGACGAGCCGGGTTGATACGGTCGAAACCGTGGATGCAATCACCCTGGTAGGACTGCGCGAAACCCCCCTCTCCATCGACGAGGTCGTCTCGGCGGTGGGCGACCCCCGCGCGGGCGGCACGGCGTTCTTCGTCGGGACCGTCCGCGACCACGACCACGGCCGCGACGTGGTGCGGCTGTCCTACTCCGCCCATCCCAGCGCCGAGTCGGAGATGCGGCGCGTGATGGAGAAGGTCGTCGCCGACACCGCCGGCCACAGCCGCCCGGTGTGCCGGGTCGCGGCGCTGCACCGCGTCGGCGAACTCCGCATCGGCGACACCGCGGTGGTGGTCGCCGCCGCGGCCGGCCACCGCGACGAGGCGTTCGCGGCCTGCCGCCGCCTCATCGACGACATCAAGGCCGAGGTCCCCATTTGGAAGCACCAGGAGTTCTCCGACGGCGGCGCCGAGTGGGTGGGCGCCGAGTAGCCGCACCAGGGCGGGGCCGGGCGGTGCCGGGCGGTGTCGGCCGATGCCGCCCGCGGCCGGCCGGCCGCGGGCGGGTGGTGAGGCCGGTCCCCACCGGGCACCTTTAGGCTGTGCAGCATGTTCCGTCGTGCTATGACCCTGATCGCCGCGGTCGTGCTGCTGGTCGGCTTCGGTGTCGCGGGGGCCTTCCTCCCCGTGCCCTACCTCGTGGCCTCCCCGGGCGTCGCGCTGGACACCCTGGGGGAGTCCGACGGCGGCGAGCAGGTCATCCAGATCGACGGCACCCGCAGCTACGAGCACGAGGGCGAGCTGTCCATGGTCACCGTGCAGTACGCCGGCGGACCGGGCACCCGCATGGACCTGTTCACGGTGCTGGGCGCCTGGCTGTCGCCCAGCCAGGCCGTGCTGCCCCAGGAGGCGCTGTTCCCGCCGGACCAGACCGTCGAGGAGATCTCGGAGTCCCAGACCCTGGAGATGAACGACTCCCAGATGAACGCCACGGCGGCGGCGCTCAACGAACTCGGCGTGGACTACGAGACCCGCGCCTACGTGGCGCGGGTGGTAGAGGACATGCCGGCCCACGGCGAGCTGCGCGAGGGCGACGTCATCACCGAGGTCGACGGCGAGCCGGTCGGCGACAAGGACGAGGCCGTGGAGCTGGTCGGCGACCGCGAGCCCGGCGACCCCGTGCGGCTGGTCCTGCGGCGCGACGGCGAGACGGTGCGCACCGAGCTGGAGACCACCGAGAACGAGGAGGGCGACCCCGTCATCGGGGTGCTCATCGCCGACCGGATGGACTTCCCCATCGACGTCGACATCAGCGTCGGCGAGATCGGCGGACCCAGCGCGGGCATGATGTTCGCCCTGGGGATCATGGACCGCCTCAGCCGGGAGGGCCTGACCGGCGGCCACGACATCGCCGGCACCGGCACCATCACCCCCGAGGGCGAGGTCGGCGGCGTCAGCGGCGTGGCGCAGAAGATGGTCAGCGCCGAGCGGCTGGGCGCGGAGTACTTCCTGGTGGCCGAGGACAGTTGCGCCCAGACCTTCGACTCCGCCGCCACCGGCGACATCGAGGTCGTGCGGGTGGCCGACCTGGGCGAGGCGGTCGCGGCGCTGGAGACCATCCGCTCCGGCGAGAACCTGGACGACCTGCCGCGCTGCACACCGCAGTAGGCCCGGCGGCGCCGCGCGGGCGGGCCGGCGCCCAGGCGAGAAATGTGCGGACGGCGGCCGGCGCCCCGCACGAGGCGGGCGCGGACGGCGCCGGCGCGGCGAACGCGCCCGGTGCGCGCCGAACGCCCGCCTCGGCGGCTACTCGTCCTCTACTCGTCGTCCTCCAGGGTCAGCGCCAGCGCCGACGTCAGCGCCGGCACCAGGTCCTGGCCGTTGAGCACCTGGTCGTCGGAGTCGTGGCTGCGCATCCGCAGCGCCGAGTGGCGGCTGCCGTCGCGCAGCACCCCCGCGACCATGCGGATCTCCTCGGCGCCCTCCTGCGCGCCCGCCCACTGCGCGGCGTCGGCGCCGCGCGGCGGCTCCAGGGTGACGTCGGAGCCCTTCAGCACCAGGCGCTCCATCACCAGCGCGCACCCGGTGACCGCCTCGGGCCAGGCCATGCGGCCCAGCGCCTCCTCCAGCGGGATGTCGGGCGGCAGCGGCTCCTGCTCCACCGGGGTGAGGTCGTCGGCGTCGACCGCCCCGCTCAGCCCCAGCATCTCGGCCAGCGCGGGCTCGCGCTCCAGCAGGACGGTGGTGGCCACCAGCGCGTAGACGCGGATCGGCTGGTCCCAGCCCTGCCCGGCGGCGTGGCGCTCCAGCTCCATGACGGCGTCGCGAATGTTGAAAGGCACCCCTCCATGGTGGCGCAGCGCCGAAGCGGAACCGACCGGAACCAGCGGTTCCCCAGGAGTAAAGTCGGACACCAGCGCGTCCGATGCGGGGCCGAATCCCGGTTGATGTCATGTTGTCATCGCTTCGGCGGGCGGCTTCGGGAACCCCGGACCCGCCCAATAAGTTGCCGATACCAGGGACATCTCGTCCGCGTGCGGACGCGGTGTCCGAACGCAGTGCCACTCAACGTGCCAATCAAGAGGGGGAGGCGTGACCTTCCGATCGCCCGGCGCACCGTCTGCGCGTATGCCTCGACGATCTCGGTTGCTCGCGCCTGTCGCGGTGGCCGTGGTCGTCATCGCCGCGGGACTGCTGACCGCCGCGAACTTCTGGACCGACTACCTGTGGTTCGACTCCGTCGGGTACACGTCCGTCTACCTCACCGAACTGCGCACCCGCGCGCTGCTGTTCGCCGTCGGCGCGGTGCTCATGGGCGTGGCCGTGGGCGTGAGCATGTACGTCGCCTACCGCACGCGCCCCCTGGCGCCGCCGCTGAGCCCCGAGCAGCAGGGCCTGGCCCGCTACCGGATGTCCGTCGACCCGCGCCGCAAGGTGTTCTTCTGGGTGATCGTGGCGGGCCTGGCGCTGCTGACCGGGGCCTCGGCCAGCGGTGAGTGGGGCACCTACCTCCAGTTCGCCAACAGCCAGCAGTTCGGGGTCGCCGACCCCCAGTTCGAGCGCGACATCTCGTTCTACACCTTCGTCTACCCGTTCCTGCGGGTGCTGCTGGCCTACGCCTTCGCCGCCGTGGTGCTGGCGTTCATCGCCGCGGTGGTCGTGCACTACCTCTACGGCGGGGTGCGGCTCCAGAGCCAGGGCCAGCGCGCCACCCCGGCCGCGCGGGTGCACCTGTCGGTGCTGCTGGGCGTCTTCGTGCTGCTGCGGGCCGCCGCCTACTGGCTGGACCAGTACGGCCTGGTGTTCTCCGACCGCGGCTACACCTTCGGCGCCTCCTACACCGACGTCAACGCGGTGCTCTACGCCGTGGTCATCCTGGCGGTGATCTCGGTCGTCTGCGCCCTGCTGTTCTTCGCCAACATCTACGTGCGCAACGTGATGATGCCGGTGGCCAGCCTGGGCCTCCTGGTGCTGTCGGCCATCCTGATCGGCGGCATCTACCCCGCCATCGTCCAGCAGTTCCAGGTCAGCCCGAACGAGCAGCGCGCCGAGCGGCCGTTCATCGAGCGCACCATCGAGGCCACCCGCGCCGCCTACGGCATCGACAACGCCGAGGTCATCGACTACGACGCCCAGACCGAGCTGACGCCCGAGGAGCTGTCGGCCGAGGCCGCGACCATCCCCAGCGTGCGGCTGATCGACCCCTCGGTGGTCTCCCAGACCTTCCAGCAGATGCAGCAGGTCCGCGGCTTCTACCGGTTCCCCGAGGTGCTGGACGTCGACCGCTACACCGACTCCGAGGGCAACAGCGTCGACACCATCATCGCCGCCCGCGAGCTGGAGGGCCCGCCCTCCGACCAGGACAACTGGCTGACCCGCCACACCGTCTACACCCACGGGTTCGGCATCGTGGCGGCGGCCGGCAACCAGGTCGACGACCAGGGCCGCCCGGTCTTCACCGAGTACAACATCCCGCCCGAGGGCGAGCTGAGCGACGTCGTCGGCGAATACGAGCCGCGCATCTACTTCGGCCGCGAGGGCGCCGAGTACGTGATCGTCAACGCCGAGCCCGAGTACGACTACCCGCTGGGCGGCGGCGGTGAGGACGTCCCCACCACCGAGGACGCCGGCACCCCCGAGGGCGACCCCTCGCCCGACAACGCCAACGCCCCGGCCCAGGCCGACACCGAGGGCGACCAGGGCGGCGGAGCCGAGGAGTCCCCGCAGGAGTCGCCCGAGGGCGGCGCCACCGAGGGCGCCGAGGAGTCCCCGGCGGCCGAGCAGGAGGGCGGCGGCGGAGCCGGCGACCCCGAGAGCAGCCAGGCCACCAACCGCTACGACGGCGAGGGCGGCGTCCAGCTCAGCAACTTCTTCGTGCGGATCCTGTACGCGCTGCGCTACCAGGAGCCCGACATCCTGCTGAACAACGCCATCACCTCGGAGTCGCAGATCATCTACGAGCGCGACCCCGCCGACCGCGTGGAGCAGGTGGCGCCGTTCCTGACCGCCGACGGCAAGCCCTACCCGGCGATCGTCGACGGCCGGGTGCTGTGGATCGTGGACGCCTACACCACCTCCAACATGTACCCCTACTCCGAGCGGATCGACCTCGCCGACGCCACCGAGGACACGTTCACCCAGAGCACCGACACCGTCAACGCGCTGCCGGGCCACCAGGTGAACTACATCCGCAACTCGGTCAAGGCCACGGTCGACGCCTACGACGGCACGGTGACCCTCTACGGCTGGGACGAGGAGGACCCCGTCCTCCAGACCTGGTCCAACGCGTTCCCGGGGGTCATCACCGACCGCGACGAGATCGACGACGAGCTGATGTCGCACCTGCGCTACCCCGACGACCTCGTCAAGGTGCAGCGCGAGATGCTGCGGCGCTACCACGTCACCGACCCCGACGCCTTCTACGGCGGCCAGGACTTCTGGAACGTCCCCTCCGACCCCACTGCCGAGGGCGAGAGCGCCAGCCCCGAGCCGCCCTACCGGCAGACCATCGGGTTCCCCGGCCAGGAGGAGCCCGCGTTCTCGGTGACCTCGACGTTCGTGCCCCGGGGCCGCGAGAACCTCGCCGGATTCCTGTCGGTCAACAGCGACGCCACCTCCGAGGACTACGGGTCGCTGCGCATCCTGAGCCTGCCGCAGGACACCGTGGTCATGGGTCCGGGGCAGGTGCAGGCGCAGTTCGCCGCCGACGACGCGATCCGCGACGAGCTGCTGCCGCTCCAGCAGAGCGACCAGTCGCGGATCATCTACGGCAACCTGCTCACCCTGCCCTTCGCCGACGGCCTGCTCTACGTCGAGCCGCTGTACGTCCAGGCCGAGGGCAGCCAGACCTCCTACCCGCTGCTCCAGAAGGTCATGGTGGGCTTCGGCGAGCAGGTGGCCATCGGCAACAACCTCCAGGAGGCGCTGAACAACCTCTTCGAGGAGGGCGGCCCGCTGGAGGAGGAGCCGCCGCCCGGCGACGGCGACACCGGCGAGGGCGACGGCGGGGGAGGCGGCGGCGACCTCGCCGCGGCCCTGGAGGACGCCTCGCAGGCGTACGAGGAAGGCCAGGAGGCGCTCCAGGACGGCGACTTCACCGCCTACGACGAGGCCAACGACCGCCTCGCCGAGGCGCTGGAGCGAGCCGAGGACGCCGCCAACCAGGAGTGACCGGCGCCGGACGCGGCCCGGCGGCCGGACGGGGAGTCCTTCCCCGTCCGGCCGCCGGGTTTTCGATTTGGCGTTGGCGTGCGGAAACGATAGTGTGAAGACATCGCAACGCGGGGTGGAGCAGTTCGGTAGCTCGCTGGGCTCATAACCCAGAGGTCGCAGGTTCAAATCCTGTCCCCGCTACCACGTCGAAGCGGCCCGGATCACTCGGTCCGGGCCGCTTCACGTCGCGCGGCGGGGCCATCGGTAATCGATTTGGTGGTGCGGCGCGAAAGCGATAAAGTAAAGACACACCGACGCGGGGTGGAGCAGTTCGGTAGCTCGCTGGGCTCATAACCCAGAGGTCGCAGGTTCAAATCCTGTCCCCGCTACCAGCGAAAAGTGGCCCGGCGCTCATCTGAGCGCCGGGCCACTTGTTTTGTCGGGCACGTGTTTATTCGCGCCGTGTTCTGGCCCACACCCGGTGCGGTGCTTCCCATGTTTCCCGCGCCCCGGCCGCGTATTCCCCCGTGGCCGCCGCGCGTTTTCCGCCCGCCTTTGCGCGGCCCGTCCGCAGCCCACTCCTTTCGCCGCGCCCGGCGGTTCGCGGGGATCGGCGGGGGCCGGGCGCGCCGCCGCGCCGCGCGGGCGCGGCGGCGCCGGCCGCTACTTCAGCCGGAACCCGTCGCAGGCGATGAACGCGCCGTCCTCGGTGGTCCACACGACCGTGTACACGCCGCCGGGCGCCGACTCCGGCGGCTCCGGGAAGTCGCCGGGGAAGGTGATCCGCACCCAGTCGGTGCCCGAGGCGGTGGCGGGGGCCTCGTACGCCTGGTCGTCGGGGCCGGTGACCCGGGCGGTCACGGCGACCTCGCCGCCGCCCTCGGTGTCGCGCACGCCGATCTCGGCGCCCGTGTCGGCCTTCTCGCGCGGCGCCGAGGTCTCCCACGCGCCGGGGGCGTCGCCGCTCAGCCGCGGCTCGCAGGCCATGGTCTCGGCGTTGAAGCGCAGCTCGGCCAGTGCCGAGGGGTCGGCGGCCGGGCCGGAGGAGCCGCTGCTGGGGGCGATCATCGTCTCCAGCTCCTCCATGCTGGGACCCGGCTCGGAGCCGCACGCGCTGAGCGCCAGGCAGCCGGCCAGGGCCACGGGAAGCAGGACACGACGGGAGAACACAGGAGGGAGGTGTTGGGGCACGAGCGGCAGACTACTACGCGTTCGCGCCCGTTCGGGCCGGTATCGCCCACCCCGCCGGCCCGTCCACCAGGCCGGGCGCGGGCCGGGATCGGGCTGCCCGGAGGGGCTAGGTCAGGCGCAGCGGAGCCGGGCCGCCGCCGGGGGTGGGGCCGCCGTTGAGCCAGGTCAGCACCTGGTCGTGCAGGACGCCGTTGGTGCACACCAGCGCACCGCCGTCGGCGAACGCCTGCCCGCGCAGGTCGGTGGCGCGCCCGCCGGCCTCCTCCAGGATCACCGACAGCGGCGCGGCGTCCCACAGCGACAGTTCGGGCTCGGCGGAGATGTCGACCGCGCCCTCGGCCACCATCACGTGCGACCAGAAGTCGCCGTAGGCTCGGGTGCGCCACACCGACCGGGTGAGGTTGAGGAAGGTGTCCAGCCGCTGCTGGGCCTCCCACTCCGACAGCTCGGAGAACGACAGGGAGGCGTCCTCCAGCGCCGAGACGCCCGAGACCCGGCAGCGCGTGGCCTTGGTCAGGCTGCGGCCGGTCCAGGTGCCCCCGCCCAGCGACGCCCACCAGCGGCGCGTCAGCGCCGGCGCCGACACCACGCCCATGACGGGGCGGTCGCCTTCGAGCAGCGCGATCAGGGTCGCCCACACCGGCACGCCCCGCACGTAGTTCTTGGTGCCGTCGATGGGATCCAGGACCCACACCCGGTGGCTGACGCCGGTCTTGCCGTACTCCTCGCCGATCACGGCGTCGCGCGGCCGGGCGCGGGAGAGCACGCCGCGCAGCGTCTCCTCGACCGACCGGTCGGCCTCGGTGACGGGCGTGAGGTCGGGTTTGGTGTCGACCTTGAGGTCGAGCGCGCGGAAGTGCCGGAGGGAGATGTCGTCGGCCGCGTCGGCGAGGACGTGGGCCAGACGCAGATCATCGTCATAGGACGCCATGGCGGCTAACGCTACCTTTCCAAGGGCCGGTGCGGGCGGGGGCGCCCCCCGCCGGTCCGCCCGGTCAACGGGCGGGAAGGGCGCGAGCCGGCGCGCCTACCGTGACAGTATGACCGCATGACCCACGCGAAGGGGCGGCCGACTCCGCCGCCGGAGGGCTCCGCCACGCGGACCCGGCTGCTGGACGCCGCCTACGTCGAGGTCGTCGCCGGGCGGTGGGCGCGGATGCGCATGGCCGACATCGCCGCCGCCGCGGGGGTGTCCCGCCAGACCCTCTACAACGAGTTCGGCAGCAAGGAGGGCCTGCTCCAGGCGGTGGTGGTGCGCGAGGCCGGGCAGTTCCTCGACACCGTCGAGCGCATCCTCACCGGCAGCGGCGAGCACCCCGCGCACGCGGTGGCGGAGTCGGCGCGGTGGGCGCTGACCGCCTCGGCGGAGAACCCGCTGCTGGGCGCGGTCATCACCGGCGACTCCGAGCTGCTGCCGGTGCTGACCACCCGCGCCGAGCCGCTGCACGTGGAGCTGGGCTCGCGCATGACCGACTGCCTGCTGGAGCGGCTGCCGCAGATCGGGCGCGCCGACGCCGAGGCGGTGGCCGAGGTCGCGCTGCGGCTGATCCTGTCCTACGTGCTGCTGCCCACCGACCCCGACCAGGCGGCGCGGCGGGTGGAGTTGGCGGTGCACAGCATGATCGGGGCGGTCTGCGGCCACGTCCGCGGCTGAGCGGCCGGCCCGCCGGCGGTCCCCGGGGCGCGCCGGGCGCCCCGTGCGCCCGCGCGGGTGCCGGCGGGCACCGGATGAGAGGGTGGGTGCGTGAGTGAGACGACCGCCATCCAGTACCCGGCCCCGGAGCCGCCCGCGTTCCTGTTCGACCTCGACGGCACCCTGGTGGACAGCGTCTACCAGCACGTGATCGCCTGGCGCGCCGCCCTGGCGGCCATGGGCATCGACCTCGCGGTGTGGCGCATCCACCGCCGCATCGGCATGAGCGGCGGCCTGTTCGTGTCGGCGCTCATGCGCGAGACCGGGCTGGAGCTGTCGCCCGAGGAGGTCGAGGACATCCAGCGGCTGCACGCCGAGGAGTACCTGCGCCAGCACGAGTCGGTGCGCCCGCTGCCCGGCGCGCCCGAGCTGCTGGCCGCGCTGACCGAGCGGGGCGTGAAGTGGGCCATCGCCACCAGCGGGCGGGCCGAGACCGCGCGGACCGCGCTGGGCATCCTGGGCCTGCCCGAGGACACCCCCATGGTGACGCGCGACCAGGTGCGCCACGCCAAGCCCGACCCCGACCTGTTCCTGGCCGCGGCCGCCCACCTGGGCGTGGACCCGCGCGGCGCCATGGTGGTCGGCGACAGTGTGTGGGACCTGCTGGCGGCCCGCCGCGCCGGCGCGCTGGGCGTGGGCGTGCTCTCGGGCGGCTACGGCCGCGACGAGCTGGAGCGCACCGGCGCCTACCGGGTCTACCGCGACACCGGCGACATGCTGGACCGCCTGGACGAGCTGGGGATCAGACGACCAGGCCCAGCAGGGTCGAGATGAGCAGGACCACGCTCACCGCCAGCAGCACGAAGGCGAAGTACTGCATGGGCACGAAGAAGAACGTGTGCTGGTTGCGGTAGAGGACCGGCTGGCCGGTCTGGGGGTGGAACCCCTGCCGGGGGGCGTTGAGCCGCTGGCCGATGAAGAAGACGGCCACGCCTGCGACCACCAGGCCGCCCGAGACGCCGAAGAGCGCCAGGTCGGCGCCCAGCACGGCCTCGGTGACGAGCCCGCCCGGCACGCAGCACAGTCCGGTGATCAGGAGGACGAGAATGCCCCATCCGCGCCAGATGATCATGAAATAAGTCCAAAGGGGTGGAAAACGGAAACAGCGGCACAGGAATATATACGTACCCCAGCGGCCGCACGCGCCCCGTGATCCACCCGTGACCGCATTCGGCCAGGTCGGAGGGGGTCAGGCGCGGTCGTCGCCGGACTCGCGGCTGCTGAGCAGCCGGCGCAGCGACGCCACCCGGTCGGGGTCGAGGGCGCCTTCGGCCACGCCGGCGTCCAGCGCGCAGCCGGGCGCGCCCGCCGTGTGCGGGCAGCCCGGCGGGCAGGCGGCCACCGCGTCGGCGAGGTCGGAGAACCCGGCGACCACGTCGTCGGGGCTGATGTGGGCCAGCCCGAAGCTGCGCACGCCCGGGGTGTCGATGATCCAGCCGCCGTCGAAGGGCAGCGCCACCGCCGAGGTGGAGGTGTGCCGGCCGCGCCCGGTGACCGGGTTGACGTCGCCCACGGCCCGCGCGGCGGCCGGCACCAGCAGGTTGACCAGGGTGGACTTGCCCACGCCCGACGACCCCACGAGCACGCTGGTGCGCCCGGCCAGGCGGGCGGCGAGGGAGTCGAGGCCGCGGTCGCGGCGCGTCACCACGTGGGCGACGTCCAGGCCGGCGTAGGTGCGCAGCAGGTCCTCAGGCCCGGCGAGGTCGGCCTTGGTCAGGCACAGCAGGGGCGCCAGCCCGGCGTCGAAGGCCGCCACCAGGCAGCGGTCGATGAAGCGCGGCTGGGGGTCGGGGTCGGCCAGCGCCGCCACGATCACCAGTTGGTCGGCGTTGGCCACGATCACCCGCTCGACGGGGTCGGTGTCGTCGGCGGTGCGGCGCAGCACCGAGCGGCGCTCCTCGACCCGCACCACGCGGGCCAGGGTGTCGGGGCGGCCCGACAGGTCGCCCACCAGGGCCACGCGGTCGCCCACGACGATGCTGCCGCGCCCCAGTTCGCGCGCCTTCATCGCGACGACGGGGCGGTCCGCGACCAGGCAGCGGTAGCGGCCCCGGTCGACGGCGGTGACGAACCCCTCGCGGGCGTCCTCGTGCTTGGGGCGGGTGCGGGTGCGCGGGCGGGAGCCGCCGCGCGCCCGGATCCGGACGTCGTCCTCGTCCAGGGGGCGCCGCCCGCCGCTCACCGCGCCACCTCGGCCCACAGTCCGGGGAAGTCGGGCAAGGTCTTGGCGGTCGTGGCGATGTTCTCCACCTCCACCCCGGGCACCGCCAGGCCGATCACCGCGCCGGAGGTGGCCATCCGGTGGTCGTCGTAGCTGTGGAAGACCCCGCCGCGAAGCGGGCGCGGCCGCACCACCAGGCCGTCGGGCAGTTCCTCGGCGTCGCCGCCCAGGGCGTTGATCTCGCGGACCAGGGCCGCGATGCGGTCGGTCTCGTGCCGGCGCAGGTGCGCGATCCCGGTCAGCCGGGAGGGGGAGGAGGCCAGCGCCGCCACGGCCGCCACGGTGGGGGTGAGTTCGCCGACCTCGCGCAGGTCGGCGGTGATGCCGCGCACCTCGCCGGTGCCGCGCAGGGTCAGGCCCTCGGCGGTGCGGGTGACCTCGCCGCCCATGCGGGCGAACAGGTCGCGCAGCGCGTCGCCGGGCTGGGTGGTGCGCTCGGGCCACCCGGCCACCGTGACGCGGCCGCCGGTGACCAGCGCGGCGGCCAGGAACGGCGCGGCGTTGGAGAGGTCGGGCTCGACCACCACCTCGGCGGCCTTCACCGGGCCCGGCGCCACCCGCCAGACGTCGGGGACGGCGGTGTCGACCGCCACGCCCGCCGCGCGCAGCATCTCCACGGTCATGTCCAGGTGCGGGCGTGAGGGCACCGGCGGGCCGTCGTGGCGGACCTCGACACCCTGCGCGAAGCGCGCGCCCGACAGCAGCAGCGCCGAGACGAACTGGGAGGACCCGGAGGCGTCCAGGGTGACCGCGCCGCCGCGCACCGACCCGGTGCCGCGCACGGTCACCGGCAGCGCGCCGCGCCCGCCGTCGTCGAGGTCAACGCCCAGCGCGCGCAGCGCCGCCAGCAGCGGGCCGACCGGGCGTTCGCGCGCCCGGGGGTCGCCGTCGAACTCCACGGGGCCGTCCGCCAGGGCGGCGAGCGGCGGGGCGAAGCGCATCACCGTTCCGGCGTTGCCGACGTCGACCCGGGCCGGGCCGCGCGGCGGGGCCGGCACCACGGCCCAGTCCCCGCCCTCGGGGGTGATACCGATGCCCATGGCCCGCAGCGCGGCGGCCATGAGGTCGGTGTCGCGGCTGCGCAGCGGGCGGCGCACGATACTGGGGGTCTCCGACAGCGCCGCGATGATCAGCGCGCGGTTGGTCATCGACTTGGAGCCGGGCAGCGTGACCGTGGCGTCCACGGGCGTGCGGGCGACGGGGGCGGGCCAGTGCGGCGCGGAGTCGGGCATGCCTCAAGGTTAACGGCCGCACGTGGACCCCGCTGTGGGTCGCGGCGGCGCGGCCGGGCAGGCTGGAGGACAGAGGGACAAGAGCGCGGGATGGCAGCGGGCGGCGGCGCGGGCCGCCGCCGCGCGGGCGCGAACCAGGAGGGCGGGGCCATGGGAGACAAGAGCCACCACTACGAGGTCGCGGTGCGCTGGACCGGCAACACCGGGTCGGGCACCGCCGGCTACCGCGCCTACGAGCGCGCCCACGACGTCACCGCCGAGGGCCGGCCGGTGATCCACGGATCGGCCGACGCCGCGTTCAGGGGCGACCCGCGGCGGTGGAACCCCGAGGACCTGCTCGTGGCCGCCCTCAGCGAGTGCCACATGCTGTCCTACCTGGCGCTGTCGGTGGCGGCGGGGGTCAACGTGGTGGACTACACCGACACCGCGACCGGGACCATGGTGACCCACCGCGACTCCTCCGGGGAGTTCACCGAGGTCACGCTGCACCCGGTGGTCACCGTCGCCGAGGAGGGCATGGTGGCGGCCGCCACCGAGCTGCACGAGCGGGCGCACCGGGCGTGCTTCATCGCCCGCTCGGTGAACTTCCCGGTGCGCCACGAGGCCCAGATCCGGGTGGCGGGCGCGGCCTGAGGCGCCCGGCGCCGCCGGGGCGCCGGACCGGGGCGCAGCCGCGCCCCGGAGGCCGGCTCAGGCCGCACGGGGGCATCCGCCCAGGTGGTACGGGGTGCGCCCGGAACGGTCCGCGCGCGCGGCTAGGCTGATCGCCATGTGCGGACGCTACGCCCAATCCCGCAACGCCCACGAACTCCAGTTGGCGTTCGACTTCCCCGAGTCCGACGCCCCCGCGGCCGAGGCGGGGCAGGAGACGGGCGCGGCCGGCACCCGCGCCTGGCCGCCGCTGGAGGAACTGGCGCCCGACTACAACGTCGCCCCCGGCAAGACCGTCTACGCGGTCCTGGGCACCCCGCCCGGCGAGGCCGCCGCGGGCGCCGCGCCCGCCCACCGGGGGCCGCGCTCGCTGGGCACCCTGCGCTGGGGCCTGGTGCCCTCCTGGGCCAAGGACCCCAACGTCGGCTACAAGATGATCAACGCCCGCAGCGAGACCGTCGCCGAGAAGCCGGCCTACCGCGCCGCGTTCGCCCGCCGCCGCTGCCTGATCCCCGCCGACGCCTACTACGAGTGGCAGTTGCTGCCCCAGGACGCCCCCGGCACCGCCGAGGCCGGCACCTCCCCGGCCACCGACCCCGCCCACCAGCGGCGCAAGGCCAAGTCCCGCAAGCGGCCCTTCGCCATCGGCTACGCCGACGGCGCCCCGCTGGCGCTGGCCGGGCTGTTCGAGCGCTGGCGCGACCCCACCCGCGCCGACGACGACCCCCGGGCGTGGCTGTGGAGCTGCACCGTGGTCACCACCGAGGCCGCGCCCGAACTCGCCGCCATCCACGAGCGCATGCCCGTGGTGGTGCCGCCCGACCTGTGGGCCACCTGGCTCGACCCCACCTCCGGGCCTGAGGACCTCCAGCGCGCGCTGTCGGCCACCCCCGCCGCCGACTTCGAGGTCCGGCCGGTGAGCACCGCCGTCAACAGCGTCCGCAACAACGGCCCCGAACTGCTGGCCCCCGCCGCCGAGCCGCCCGCACCCGAGACCGCCACCCTGTTCTGACCGGCACACCGCGCCCCGAGGGCGCCCCCGGCCCCCGCCTCCGCCCCACCCGTCCCAGCGGTCACTTCCGTCCCCGATCCCGGCCCGGGGCTTTAACCCGCGCGCCCGGCGTGGGTATGGTGGCCCCGGTCCTGTGGGCGATCACGCACCGTGGCCACGGTGCTCCGCTCCGCAGGACCGGTACAACCCCGCGCCCGCCGGCGGCCGACGGCGGCGCGCGGCGCATAGCGACCACCGCGGGAGCTCGCGCCTTGGCGGGCTGAGAGGGCGGCTGCCCCGAGAACGGGGCCGGCGCCGCCGACCGCAGAACCTGTTCGGGTAATTCCGACGTAGGGAGGCGTGCCTTGACGGCGCTCGACGACCGCAGTGTCCAGCCCACCGTGACCACCGGCCCCATCATGGGCTCGGAAAAGGTCTACCTGGAGGTCCCCGCACCCGCCGACGGCGGCCGGGCGCTCCGGGTCCCCCACCGGCGGGTGGCACTGGCCAACGGCAGCCACATCGACCTGTACGACACCTCCGGCCCCTACACCGACTCCGCCGCCGCGAGCGGCATCGACGTGCACGCGGGCCTGCCCCGGCTGCGCGCCGACTGGATCGGCGACCGCGCGCCCGTGGGCGGGGCGGTCACCCAACTGGCCCACGCCAGGGCCGGCACCATCACCCCCGAGATGCGCTTCGCCGCCGCCCGCGAGGGCGTCGACCCCGAGTTCGTGCGCGCCGAGGTGGCCGTGGGCCGGGCGGTCATCCCGGCCAACCGGTGCCACCCGGAGTCCGAGCCGATGGTCATCGGCAAGAACTTCCTGGTGAAGGTCAACGCCAACATCGGCAACTCCGCCGTCACCTCCTCGGTCGCCGAGGAGGTCGAGAAGATGGTGTGGGCCACCCGCTGGGGCGCCGACACGATCATGGACCTGTCCACCGGCCGGCGCATCCACGAGACCCGCGAGTGGATCCTGCGCAACTCCCCGGTGCCCGTGGGCACCGTCCCGATCTACCAGGCGCTGGAGAAGGTGAACGGCGACCCCGCCGCGCTGAGCTGGGAGGTCTACCGCGACACCGTCGTGGAGCAGGCCGAGCAGGGCGTGGACTACATGACCGTGCACGCCGGCGTGCTGCTGCGCTACGTCCCGCTGACCGCCCGCCGGGTCACCGGGATCGTCTCGCGGGGCGGCTCGATCATGGCGGCCTGGTGCCTGGCCCACCACCGCGAGAGCTTCCTCTACACCCACTTCGAGGAGCTGTGCGAGATCTTCCGGGCCTACGACATCACCTTCTCGCTGGGCGACGGCCTGCGGCCCGGCTCCATCGCCGACGCCAACGACGAGGCGCAGTTCGCCGAGCTGCGCACCCTGGGGGAGCTGACCCACGTGGCCCGCTCCCACGACGTGCAGGTGATGATCGAGGGGCCCGGCCACGTGCCGCTGCACAAGATCGCCGAGAACGTGCGGCTGGAGGAGGAGCTGTGCGGCGAGGCCCCGTTCTACACCCTGGGGCCGCTGGCCACCGACATCGCGCCCGGCTACGACCACATCACCTCGGCCATCGGCGCGGCGCAGATCGCCTGGCACGGCACGGCCATGCTCTGCTACGTCACCCCCAAGGAGCACCTGGGGCTGCCCGACCGCGACGACGTCAAGACCGGGGTCATCACCTACAAGCTGGCTGCGCACTCGGCCGACCTCGCCAAGGGCCACCCCCGGGCCCAGGAGTGGGACGACGCGCTGTCGGCGGCCCGCTTCGAGTTCCGCTGGCAGGACCAGTTCCACCTGGCCCTGGACCCCGAGACGGCGCAGGCGTACCACGATGAGACGCTGCCCGCCGAACCGGCCAAGACCGCGCACTTCTGCTCGATGTGCGGCCCCAAGTTCTGCTCGATGAAGATCACGCAGGACGTGCGCCGCTACGCCGAGGAGAACGGCCTGTCCACGGTGGAGGCCATCGACCGGGGCATGCGCGACAAGTCGGCGGAGTTCGCCGACCGCGGCAAGCGGGTGTACCTGCCCATGGCCGAGGGGACGGCGCCGGGGCGGGCGGAGCAGCCGGAGTAGCCGGAGGAGCCGCATCGGCGGCCGTCGCGGGCGCGCGCCCGCGACGGCGGCCCGCCCCCGTCCCCGTAGCGGGGGCGGGCGGCGGGTCGCCGCCGGCGGGTGTCAGCCCGGTTTGCGGGCGCCGGCCAGCAGGTGCACGCCCACGTAGTCGTCGGACTCCGCGGCCCGCAGCTCCATCTCGACCAGGCGGCCCATGGCGTGGGGGTCGCGCGCCAGCATCCCCTCGACCGTGGACGCCGACAGCACGGTGCGCGGGCGCACCCACTCCGGTTCCAACCCGCAGTCGGTCAGCACCTCGCACAACTGCTCGCCGGTGAAGCAGCGGGTGATCGAGCCGTCGGGCCAGGGCACCAGCAGCACGTCGGCGCTGGGGGCGAAGCTCAGCTCGGGCCAGCAGTCCTGCTCGGCCAGCAGCGCCATGCCCAGCACCACGGAGTCCACGCACAGCAGCACCCGGCCGCCCGGCCGCAGCACGCGCGCGATCTCGACCAGGGACGCCTCGGTGGCCAGGTGCCGGGAGAGCACCCGGTTGTCGGCGACCACGCCGTCGAAGGCGTCGGACGCGAACCCCGACAGGAAGGTGGTGTCGCCCACCACCGCCCGCAGGCGCCCCGGCGCGGTGCGGCGCGCGGTGCGCGCGTGGCCGTTGACCAGGGTGAGGGGGCGGCGCGGCCGGGAGTCGGCCGAGGGCAGCAGGGTGACCACGTCGTGGCCGGCGGCCACGGCGCGGGGCGCGCCCCGGAAGTCGGGGCCGGACAGGTCCAGGATGCGGCCGGGCTCGGCGGGCAGCCACCGGGCGAGCTGGGCGTCGGCCACCGCCCAGTAGAACCGCCAGTAGGCGGACAGGGAGTCGCCCGAGGCGAAGTGCGCGGCGGCCGAGCGCGCCTGGTGGGCCTCAGCCACCGGATCGGCGCCGGCCGGCGCGGCCGCAGGGCCCGACGCGGAACTGGAGGACGGTCGCACGCATGCTCCTCTCCCACGTCTTTGCAGAGGGTTTTACCCGGACTCCCGCGGGGGTCACCTTCGCGGTCGGGCGGAAACCGAAAGATCTGTGCCGCACCTAACCGCACCTTAGGCGGAATCAGTGCGCTCGGCACGTTGTTGGCATGCACATCACCATCCGGCGGGCCGCCGGAGGCGTGCCGCGGTGCTGCCCCGCCGCGTCGCCCGACGGCCAGACCAGGAGAGTAAAGGCAGGTCAATGCCTACGGCTACCGCTGACTTCGCTGCCGTCCACCCGGGCCAGGCCCCGCCCGGCGCAAATGTGCCCTCCGCTTCCGCGGCGTCGTATCGTGAGGCTACGGTTGCCCCACGGGAGGCCAGCACAAGGAGGCAGGCGGGCTTGAATCAGGGCCAGGAGACACTCGACGAGCAGGGGGCTCGGTTCGAGCGGGACGTGCTCCCGTACTTGGACCAGCTCTATTCGGCGGCACTGCGGATGACCCGCAACCCCTCCGACGCCGAGGACCTCGTCCAGGAGACGTTCGCCAAGGCGTTCGGTTCGTTCCACCAGTTCAAGGAGGGGACGAACCTCAAGGCGTGGCTGTATCGGATCCTCACCAACACCTTCATCAACTCCTACCGCAAGAAGCAGCGCGAGCCCCGGCAGGCCGGCACCGAGGACGTCGAGGACTGGCAGCTCGCCCAGGCGGCCTCGCACTCCTCCTCCGGGCTGAAGTCCGCCGAGGCCGAGGCGCTGGAGCACCTGCCCGACACCGACGTCAAGCGGGCCCTCCAGGAGCTGCCCGAGGACTTCCGGATCGCCGTGTACCTCGCCGACGTCGAAGGGTTCGCCTACAAGGAGGTCGCCGAGATCATGGAGACCCCGATCGGCACGGTCATGTCGCGGCTGCACCGCGGTAGACGCCAGCTTCGCTCGATGCTGGAGGAGTACGCGCTGGACCGCGGGATCCTCCAGGCGTCCGAGGGCCAGGGCATGGCGATCGACGGTTCGGGCAACGGCGGGGCGAATCGGGGGGACCAGCGATGAGCTGCGGTGGAGAGCACGCTACCCCGTGCTCGGAGGTGCTGGCGAAGGTCTACGCCTACATCGACGGGGAGCTCGACGATCACAACTGCTCCGACATCCGCGAGCACCTGGACGAGTGCTCGCCGTGCCTGGCGGAGTACGGCCTGGAGGAGGTCGTGAAGAAGCTCGTGGCCAAGCACTGCGGCTCCGACCCCGTGCCCGCCGACCTGCGGGGCAAGGTCCTGCACCGGTTGGCGGCCGCCCGCGCCGACCTCCAGGTGCGCGAGGGCGTCGACTAGTCCGACCGGTCCGACCCGCCTTCGGCCGGCGGTGACCGGCCGCGATCGGCTCCGGCGCGGCCGGGCCGCGTTTCGGCCCCTTTTCGGCCGACCTCCAGGTGCGCCCGCGCGCCCGGACGGACCGGCCCACCGGTTTCACGCGCGAGCGGCCGGCCGCCCACCGCGGCCGGCCGCTCGCGTTGTGCCGGGGTGCCCGCGCGCCGCCGGGCCGGGGAACCGCCCGGACCCTCCGGAATGGCGGTGCGGGGCGCCGCCGGTCCTCGGGCGGCCATTCCACCGCTACTTCGCGGCGTGTTCGGCGCGCGTTCCGTCCGCCTATTTTCTGGTGCTTTCACGGACAATGCGCCGATTGCTGTTCATCGGGACCGGGCATCCGGTTTTTGGTCGCCGGGCGCCTCGGGAAGTGGCCGCGACACGCCCGGGCGTGCTCCCGGTTTTGGTCAAAAGTTGGACGAGTCGGTGTGCGTGCGCTACTCCGCCCCCTGTGGCGCATGTGACTACACAGCGTCATAATCCGAGGTTGAGAGGGTCGCGGTAAGGGGGCGTTCTTCGCGGAATGGGCGGCGGAAAGCGCGGGGAGGCGGGTCCGAGGCCCGTGGCGGAGCGTGATCAGCATATCTACGATGCCGATTCGGATTTCCCCATTCCGCTGAATCGGGGCGGGGCGTTTCCCGATCCCGGCCGCCGGGCCGGTCCGGGGAAATCGGGGTGCCCGCGCCGCCCGTTAAACTGGCCAACATATTCACCGTATGGGGCAATTCGCGCGCCGCGCCCATGGGGGAGCGCGACGGCCGCGGCCGCGCGGATCGCTAAGAGGGGGGACGACCATGGCCGCACTCAACGCCGAAATGGTCCGGATGGCTTTCATCGCGAGCGGGTTGGCGACGACCGTGAACGGCTGGACCTGGTGGTAGAACGGAATCGATGAAACGATGACGGTTCGGTCGGCTTTGGGGTGGGAGGTACCAGAAATTGCGTTCGCTTCCTGGAGCGGCGCGGTTGTACGTCGGCCTCGTCGTTCTCGGCGCCATCGCCGTCATGGCGCTCGGGCCGTACGAGGGCATCGATCCCGCCACCCTGGTGCTGCTCATCATCCTGATGGTGGTCGCCGAGACCATCGGCACCACCATCGACACCGGCCGAGCCGGAATCTCGCCCAGCGTCTCCGTGTCCCTGGCCGCCATCGTGCTGGTGGGACCGGTGGGCGTGGCGGTGGCGACCTTCTTCTCCACCCCGTTCATCCTGCGCCGGCAGAACTTCGTCAAGCGGCTGTTCAACGGCGGCCAGTACGCGCTGGCCGGCTACGCCGCCGGGCACGTCTACCTCGCGCTGGGGGGTGAGCTGGGCCCGCCCCAGCACGACGACTTCCCGTGGGCGCTGGTGCCCTTCTGCGCCGCGCTGCTGGTCCACTCGGCCATCAACGGCGCGCTGATGGGCGGCCTGATGTGGTACCTCGGCGTGGTGCACCTGCGCCGCCCGCACCGCATCCGCTGGCGCACCCTGGCCACCCTGGAGCTGGCCTCGCTGGGCTACGGCATGCTCGGCCTGTTCATCGCCGCCATCTGGGGGGTGGTCGGCGCCCTGGCCATCCTGCTGGTGATGCTGCCGCTGTTCATCGCGCGGTGGGCCTTCGACCAGTGCGTGGCCGAGCAGCGCGCGCACGAGGCCACCCTGGCCACCCTGTGCCAGGCGGTCGAGACCAAGGACTACTACACGCGCGGCCACTGCATGCGCGTGGCCAAGGCGTCGGCCATGATCGCCCAGGAGCTGGGCATGCACGCCGAGCGCGTGCAGACGATCCGCTACGCCGGCATGCTGCACGACGTCGGCAAGCTCGGCGTGCCCACCAAGGTGTTGCAGAAGCCCGGCAAGCTCACCGAGGAGGAGTACGCCGCCATCCAGCTCCACCCGATGCGCGGCTACGAGATCGTCCGCGAGATCGGGTTCCTGGACGAGGCGCTGGCCGGGATCATGCACCACCACGAGCGCATGGACGGGCGCGGCTACCCCATGGGGCTGGCCGGCCACGACATCCCCGAGTTCGCGCGGATCATCTCGGTGGCCGACGCCTTCGACTGCATGACCTCCACCCGGTCCTACCGCAAGGCCCGCTCGATCGAGGAGGCCATAGACGAGCTGCGGCGCGGCGCCGGCCCCCAGTTCGACCCCACCATGGTCGACGCGCTGATCGCGGCCGTGGACGAGCAGGGCTGGGAGTCGCCCGACATCGTGGAGCCGCCCACCGACGACGACACCGCCGAGGTCGCCAGCCAGGACCACGACGACCCCAGTGTGCCGCTGCGCGTCGCCGGGGAGGCAGAGTGATGATGACCCGCGACGCGCAGGGCACCCACCCGCCGCGCACCGCGCACCGCTGGGGGGTGCGCGAACCGGTGCGCTCGCTGGTCATCGTGGTGGCGGCGGCGTTCTCCGGCGGGTCGCTGCTGTGGACCCTGGTCACCGGGTTCGTGGACCCCCGCACCGCGCTGGCGTTCGGCGTGCTGATCGCCGTGGGCGAGCTGGCCCGCATCACGCTGCCGGGCCACCGCGAGGTCGCGCCCGTGGCCTCGGCCGGCGCCATCGGCTACAGCTTCCTGCTCAGCATCGGCGGCCACGCCGTCCACCACTCCTCCTGGCAGGTGCTGGCGGTGGTCACCATGGGGTTCGCCCTGGGCGAACTCCCGCACATCGCCGCCGGGCGCACCCCCGACTGGGGCGACCTCGCCCGCCGGGTGATGATCATCGTGGTGATCACGCTGCCGTTCCGGCCCTACGTCTCGGAGCTGGCGCCCACGCCGCAGAAGATCGACTGGTGGCTGGTGCTGGTGATCATGGCGGGCCTGGTGCTCGCCGGGTGGCTCACCGACGCCGTGATCGCGGCCGCCATCCGCGCCGAGCCGCTGCGCGGCCGGTTCGCCGTGGCGCTGCGCGACGAACTGCACGCCCACTTCGGCCTGGGCATGGCCATCGGCTCCTCGGGCATCCTCATCGCGCTGGCCAGCTCGGTCACCGGGCTGGCCGGGCTGCTGGTGTTCACGGCGCCGCTGCTGGTCACCCAGGTGGCGTTCCGCCGCTTCGCCGAGATCCGGCTCACCTACCTCCAGACCGTGCGCGCGCTGTCGCGCGTCACCGAGGTCGGCGGGTACGTGGCCACCGGCCACTCCCGGCGGGTCAGCCGGCTGGCCAAGACCATCGGCACCGAGCTGGGCATGCGCGAGTCGGAGCTGCTGGAGCTGGAGTACGCGGCGCTGATGCACGACATCGGCCAGCTCTCGCTGCGCGATCCCATCGCCAACGGCGCCACCGTCTACGCCCTGCCGCGCGAGCAGCGCCGCATCGCCGAGCTGGGCTCGGCGGTCATCCGCGAGACCGGGGTGCTCGACACCGTGGCGGAGCTGGTGCGGCGCCAGTGCGAGCCGTGCACGGGCGACGGCGAGAGCGACCCGCCGCCGCTGGGCAGCCGGATCATCAAGGTCGCCAACGCCATCGACGACCTGGTGAGCGACTCCACGGACTCCGAGCGCGTGCAGTCGGCGCTGGAGCGGCTGCGCATGGACGCCGGGACGGAGTACGACCCCGAGGTGGTCGAGGCCGCCGCCCGCGTGATCGCCCGCTCCAGCGAGCGCCGCTGAGCCGGGCCGAGTTCGCCGGCGTGCCGGGCGTTGTCCCCGGCGCTGGGCCCTGCCTGGGAGTCGTGCCTGAAGCCGTGCTCCGCGTGCCCGGGGCCCGAGGGGGTAGTCCCTAGGGGCGAAGCCGACGAGACCGGGTGGAGGAGGACGCGATGGCCGAGATCCGCGCCGAGATGGTGGCGAACGTCTACCGGGTGGCCGCCGCCGAGGGCGACCGCGTGGACGAGGGCGACACCCTGTTCGTGCTGGAGTCCATGAAGATGGAGATCCCCGTCCAGGTCGAGGACCCGGGGCGCGTGATCAGCATCGAGGTGGACGAGGGCGACGTCGTGCAGGAGGGCGACCTGCTGGCGGTCGTGGAGACCTGACGCGCGGTGCGGCCGGGGCGCGTCCCGGGAGGGCGGGCCGGGGGCCGTTGGGCCGTAGTCCCCGGGCGGGACACGGGCGGTGCGCGGCTGGGGTAGGTTCGTGCGCCATGGCCATCACCGAAGGACTCCGGGGCGCCGCCGAACTGCGGGTGGGCGCCGAGGACACCGCCGCGGCCCTGGGCAGCGGCGACGTCGACGTGCTGGGCACACCGCGCGCACTGGCGCTGGCCGAGGCCGCCACCGTGGACACCGTGGCCGCGCACCTGGCCGAGGGCCAGACCACGGTGGGCACCGAGGTCGCGCTGTCGCACCTGGCCGCCTCGCCCGTGGGCGCCGAGGTCCGCGCCGAGGCGCGGCTGCGCCAGGTCGACGGCCGCCGCCTGGTCTTCGACGTCACGCTGGCCCACGCCGACGGCCGCGTGGTGGCGCGCGGCACGGTTGAGCGGGTGGCGGTCGACCGCGCCCGCTTCACCGCGAACGCCCGCCCCTGAGGCCCGGCCCGCCCCGGCCTCTCCCGCCACCCGGACCGCACCTGGATCGGTCCGGCCGCGCTCGCCGCCCCGTCGCCAACCCCGGCCACCGCCGGGCGGCCCGCTGTCCGCCGGCCCCGGGTCACCCGATTCCCGTCAACGGTCTGCCGGTCAGCCGGCTGCCTCGACGCTTGCCCCCGTCTACACACCCATGGTCTTGCGCGGGTAGACGTTGCCGGGGTCCGTGGCGATGTTGACCATGTAGGGCACCCCGGAGTCGAAGGCGCGGCGCAGGGCGGGGCCGATCTCGGCGGGGTCGGTGACCAGTTCGCCGCCGCCGCCCAGGGCGCGGACGACCTCGTCGTAGCGGGTCTGGGGGGTCAGTTCCGCGATCACGTCGTAGCCGTAGATCATCTGCATGGGTGCCTTCTCCAGACCCCAGATGCCGTTGTTGCCGCACACCATCACCACCGGCAGCCGGTGGCGCACCAGCGTGTCCACGTCCATCAGCGAGAACCCGGCGGCGCCGTCGCCCAGCAGGGTCACCACCTGCGAGGAGGGCCGCGACAGGCGGGCGGCGATGGAGTAGCCCATGCCGGTGCCCAGGCAGCCGAAGGGGCCGGGGTCCAGCCACTGGCCCGGGTGCCGGGGCTCGATGTACTTGCCCGCGTAGGAGACGAAGTCGCCGCCGTCGCCGATGACCACCGCGTCGTCGTCGAGCACCCGGTTCAGCTCGCCGTAGACGCGCGCCGGGTGGATGGGGTCGGCGTCGCTGGCCAGGGCCTCGGCGTCGGCGGCGACGGCCGCGGCCGCCGCCTCGGCGATCTCAGTGCGCCAGCGGGCCGCGGCGGCGCCGGGCTTGGCGGCCTCGGCGATCCCGCGCAGCGCCGCCGACAGGTCGCCGGAGACGGCGGCCACCGGGGTCATGTGCCGGGTGAGCTGCGCGGGGGAGTCGGCGATGTGCACCACCTTGGCCAGCGGGGCGCCGTCCTTGCCGCCGAACAGGCCGTGGCTCAGGCGGAAGTCCAGCGGGGTGCCCACGACCACCACGAGGTCGGCGCGGCCCAGCGCGGCGCCGCGCGCCCGGGTGGCCAGCAGCGGGTGGCCGCCGGGGAGCACGCCGCGCCCCTGGCCGTTGGTGATCACCGGAACGCCCAGCTCCTCGGCGGCCTCCAGGGCGGCGCGCTCGGCGCCGTCGAGCCAGACGTCGGAGCCGTAGACCAGCACCGGGCGGTCGGCCTCGCTGAGCAGTCGGGCGACCTCGGCGACGGCCTCGGGGTCGGGGGTGCGGTCGGCGGGCGCGGCCGCGCCGGGCAGGTCGGTCTCGGCCTGGTCGTAGAGCCGGTCCATGGGGATGTCGAGGAAGACCGGACCCCGGTGCGCGGAGTTGGCCAGCAGCGCGGCCTCGTCCACGGCGGCGCCGATGCCGTCGGTGGCGTGCACGGTCCAGGCGCGCTTGGTGATGGTCTCCAGCAGCGGCGGCTGGTCCAGTTCCTGGAGCAGCCCCTGGCCCCACCGGCCGTCGGGCGCCCGGCCGCCGACCACCACCAGCGGCGAGCCGTTGAAGTGGGCGGTGGCCACGCCGCTGACGGCGTTGGTGACCCCCGGACCGGCGGTGACCACGGCCAGCCCGGCGCGGCGGGTGAGCTTGCCGACGGCCTCGGCCGCGAACACCGCCGTCTGCTCGTGGCGGACGTCCAGCAGCCGCATGGTGGGCTCGGGCTTGACCGCGCCGTCGTAGAGCGGGAAGACGTGGCCGCCGCTGAGTGTGAACATCGTGTCGATGCCGTGGTGGCGGGCGACCTCGACGGCGTGGGCGCCGCCGTGTCCGGTGAGGCGGCCGTGGAAGGGGGTCGGCGGAGAGGGCGGCGGCGTGGGCATGCTGGGCGGCACACTCCTTCGAGCGCGGTGGGGCCGGTGCGGGCGGACCGCCGATGCTACCGGCGGGTAGGTCGCCCCGAGCCTAGTGACCCCGCCCACACCCGGGCAAGGGGGCGGCGGCGCGGGGGGAGGGGGTGAAGCCGCCGGTCACCCGCCCGTACCCGGGCACGCGGGCGGGGGGCCGGGCCGAGGAGGCGAACCGGCCCGTCACTCCGCCTCGGGTGGGCGCAGGCGGGTGACGAACTTGTACCGGTCGCCCCGGTAGAGCGAGCGCACCCACTCCACCGGGTGGCCCTCGCCGTCGAAGCTGCGCTGGCAGTGCAGGACCAGCGGCAGGCCGACGTCCACGCCCAGCAGCCGCGCCTCGTTGGGGGTGGCCAGCACGGTCTCGATGGTGGCCTCGGCCTCGACCAGGCGGACCTCGTAGGCGCTGGCCAGCGCCTCGTACAGCGAGGCGTAGCGGTCGAGCTGACGGCGCAGGCCGGGGAACCGGCGCGCGGCCAGGTGCGCGGTCTCCACCGCCATGGGCTCGCCGTTGGCCAGCCGCAGCCGCTCGATGCGCAGCACCCGCCCGCCCGAGCGGATCGCCAGCAGCTCGGCGAGTTGGTCGTCGGCGTTGATGTAGCTGACGTCCAGGATCCGGGTGGCCGGGTGCAGCCCGTGGGAGCGCATCTCCTGGGTGTAGCTGGTGAGCTGGAGCACCTGGGCGACCTTGGGCTTGGCCACGAACGTGCCCTTGCCCTGGATGCGCAGCAGCCGGCCCTCGACCACCATCTCGGTCAGGGCCTGGCGCACGGTCGTGCGCGAGGTGCCGAACTGGGCCGCGAGCGCGCGCTCGGGCGGGACCGGGTTGCCGGCCGGCATGGCCTCGATGAGTTCCAGGAGCAGCTTCTTGACCTGGTAGTACTTTGGAACTCGGTGACCGTCTTCGAGCGTTCGCTGACCCGTCACGTCGGACCCCTCCACCGCTTCCCCGGACACTATTGGTTTGGACCACTGGTCGAGTGCATTCCTATGAGTATGCCCGCAACCGTGGGATGATTTGTTAGTGCCTCACCTCAGTGATCTCATCCGACGCTATACGGCGCTCAAGACCGCCGATCTGGAGTGGTTCCACTCCCTGGTGTCGGACTGGCAACTCCTGGCCGACCTCTCCTTCGCCGACCTGGTGCTCTGGGTGCGGCTGCGCGACGACACCGGGTGGGTGGCGGTCTCGCAGATGCGCCCGACCACGGGTCCCACGGCCTTCCAGGACGACCTGGTCGAGACCGTGCTGCGCGACGGCGACGTGACCGAGATCGCGCCGGTGCCCGAGCCCGCGCGGGTGTCGGGCCGGCGCGGGCTGATCGACCGCGCCTGGACCGAGGGCCGCATCTGCCGCGAGGGCGACCCCGACTGGTCGGGCGGGGTGCCGGTGCGCGAGGAGACCATTCCGGTGCGCCGCGACGGCAAGCTGATCGGGGTGATCCAGCGCAGCACCAACCTCAGTTCGGCGCGCACGCCCAGCCGGCTGGAGCTGACCTACCTCCAGAGCGCCAGCGACCTCGCGCAGATGATCGCCGAGGGCGCGTTCCCCTTCAGCGACCAGGGGCCGCTGATGGTGCGCTCGCCCCGCGTGGGCGACGGCCTGCTGCGGCTGGACCAGGACGGCGAGGTGGTCTACGCCAGCCCCAACGCGCTGTCGGCCTACCGGCGCCTGGGCCTGACCGCCGACCTGGTGGGCACCCGGCTGGCCCAGACCACGCTGGAGCTGGCGGCGGCCGGCGACGCCCGCGACGAGTCGCTGACCTGGACGGCCGGGGGCCGCGTGCCCCAGGAGGCCGAGGTCGAGGCGCGCGGGTCCACCATCCAGCTTCGCTCCATCCCGCTGGTGGTGGGCGGGGTGCGGATCGGCGCGCTGGTCATGGTCCGCGACGTCACCGAGCTGCGCCGGCGCGAACGCGAGCTGATGACCAAGGACGCCACCATCCGCGAGATCCACCACCGGGTGAAGAACAACCTCCAGACGGTGGCGGCGCTGCTGCGGCTCCAGTCGCGGCGGCTGCACGTGCCCGAGGGCCGGGCCGCCCTGGACGAGGCGGTGCGCCGGGTGGGCTCCATCGCCATCGTCCACGAGATGCTGTCGCACACCCCCGACGAGATCGTGGACTTCGACGACATCGCCGACCGGGTGATCGAGATGGCGGCCGAGGTGTCATCGACCGAGGCCGCCGTGGTGCCGCGCCGCTCGGGCCACTTCGGGCTGCTGTCGGCGCTGGTGGCCACCCCGCTGTCGATGGTGCTAACCGAGCTGGTGCAGAATGCCGTGGAGCACGGGCTGTCCTACGGTCCCGGGCGGATCGAGGTGCGCGCCCAGCGCGTGGACCCGCCGCTCGGCGCCGAGGAGAAGGGCGGCCGGCTGCTGATCGAGGTCACCGACAACGGGGGAGGGCTGCCCGACGACTTCGACATGGAGAGCACGGCCAGCCTGGGCCTCCAGATCGTGCGCACGCTGGTGGTCGGCGAGCTGGGCGGGTCGCTGGAGGTCAAGCCGCGCGAGGACGGCGGCACCCGGGTGGCCATCGAGCTGCCGGTGGAGCACCACACCGCCGTCCTGCCCTAGGGCGGGCGCGGGCGGCGCGGGCCGGGACCGGCCGAGGGGTCCGCGTGCCGCGGTTCTCCCGGCGATCCCGCTTCTGTGGCCACGTCCGGGCCGGTGTGCGGGCGGACGTGATAACAGAGGCAGGGTCACCGCGCGGGCGGCGCGCGGCGCCGGGCCGGTGCCCGGCGGCGCCGGATCAGGCGCGGAGCATGGCCCCCACGGGGGTGCGGCGGCGCTTCAGCGCGCGGCGCTCGTCCTCGCTCATACCGCCCCAGACCCCGCCGTCCTGGCCGGTCTCCAGAGCCCAGCGCAGACACGCGGCGCTCACCGGACAGGCGCGGCACACGGCCTTGGCCTCTTCGATCTGGAGTACGGCCGGACCGGAGTTGCCGATGGGGAAGAACAGCTCGGGGTCCTCGTCACGGCAGGCGGCGTGGTGGCGCCAGTCCATGCGGATCACTCCTCACAGTGAGGGAAGCGTGCGCTTGTGAACGAATTGTGAACGGATTCACTAAGTCATGGACGACCGACGGGTCGCTGTCGTCGTTGACGCCTGGTCCGGCATACCCGGTCAGACGGGCGTGCAGGGAGAGTCGGCAGGGCCGCACAAAGCCGCGCCGCGCTCTGTGACCTGGTAACACTCTTTTACTCGCCCGTAACGTGCGGCGACACTTTGAGCGTGACAGGGTTGATCGGCGCATGCAAGAGTGCCGCTGAGCCAACCTGGGCTTCGGCGTGTCGTGTGCGTCACAGGTGTTATCGACGCGATATTTCCCGCGGATTAACCGACGATTCGTAATGCCTTTGGAACGGCTTGGAGATTGACCCGCCGCCGGTGGCCGAGGTACTCGCCGTCGATCTGGAACGCGCGCGGCGAGCGTGAGGTAATGGTCACCTCGGACTGGTCGTGCCAGGTCACAAAGCCCGGACCGTAGGGCGGCACGCCCTTGTGCGACAGCATCTGGCGCAGCAGTTGCGCGGTGCGCGCGGTGTTCATCTGGGTGAGCGCGAACAGGTCCAGCCCCAGCTCGAAGCGCGAGCGGGGGGTGGGCTGCACCGGCACCGCGCCGGCGTAGGTCCAGGGCGTGGTGTTGGTGACCAGCGCGAAGTACAGGTCGCGCACGGGGTCGCGGCCGGGCGCCTCGATCCGCAGCGAGCGCACCGCGACCTCGCCGCGCAGGAACTTCTTGAGCGCCAGGGCCATGTAGAGCGCCGGCGAGGCGCGGCGGCCCTGGCGGCGCTGCCGCTCGACCTCGTGCACCACGTCGGCGTCCCAGCCGAACCCGGCGCAGAAGGTGAAGTAGCGGTCGTCCTGGTCGGTGAGGACCCGGCCCAGGCCCACGGTGCGGCGCTCGCCCGAGCGCACCGCCTCCAGCATCGCGCCGGTGGCCTCGATGGGGTCGGCGGGCAGGCCCAGCGCCCGGATGAACACGTTGGCGCTGCCGCCGGGCAGCGCCGCGAAGCTCGGCCGGGGGAGGTCGGCGGGGGTGGTGAGCAGGCCGTTGACGACCTCGTTCACGGTGCCGTCGCCGCCGAGGCTGATGACCAGCTCATAGCCCTCGCCGGCGGCCTGCTGGGCGAGTTCGCGGGCGTGGTCGCGGTACTCGGTCTGGGCGACGTCCAGCTCCATCTCGCGGGCGATGGCGCCGACCAGCACGTCGCGCGAGCGCGGGGTGGTCGTGGTCGCCTGCGGGTTGACGATGAAGAGGGCGCGCACGGGACCCAGTGTAGTGATCACCGGGGAGTGGCCCGCCGCGCGGCGGCCCCGGCGGCACCGGCGTTCCCGTGCCGTGGGGGACGGCGGGGGGCCGGGCGGTGCCGCGCGGGAGGCGGGGCGGGCCGCGCCGCCGGTGCCGCTAGGCTGGAACGTGTCTTCACGCCCCATCACCATCACCCTCGCCGCCGCCGTCCAGGCCCTGGTGGCGGCCGCGCTCGCCGTGGGCGGCGGCTACGTCCTGATCGGCACGCTGCTCGGCGAGGCCGCCGACGCGGGCTCGGCGCTCCCGCTGGCCGTGCTGGCGTTCGGCGCCGCCGCGGCCGTGGGCTACACCGCCTGGGGCTTGTGGACCCTGCACAACTGGGCGCGCACGCCGGTGGTGCTGACCCACGTGTTCGTGCTGGTGGTGGCCTACTACATGGTGACCAGCGAGCAGTACGCGATCGCGGCGGTGCTGGCGGCGGCCGCGGCGGCCGGGATCGCGCTGGTGCTGGCGCCGGCCACCACCGCCACCCTGTTCCCGGCCGAGGGGCACGACGGCGGGCGGGGCGGGCCGAGCGCCCGGTAGGAAGCAGGGCGGACCCGGGGCCGGGACCCGCGTGGCCGCGCGGCGGGCGCCGCACGGCCGCACGCGGCGTCAGTCGTCGGTGGTGAGCGCCTGGCGAAGCTGGGCCAGGGTGCGGGCCAGCAGCCGCGACACGTGCATCTGGGAGATCCCCAGCTCCTGCGCGATCTGCGACTGGGTCATGTTGCCGAAGAACCGCAGCAGCAGGATGCGCTTCTCGCGCGGGGGTAGCTGCTCCAGCAGCGGCTTGAGGGACTCGCGGTACTCCACGCCTTCGAGGGAGTCGTCGATGATGCCCAGGGAGTCGGCGACCGCCGGGGCGTCCTCGTCGCCGCTGTCGGGGGCGTCCAGCGACACCGTGGAGTAGGCGTTGGCGGACTCCAGGCCCTCCAGCACCTCCTCCTCGGTCATGCCCAGGTGCTCGGCCAGCTCGTGGACGGTCGGGGCGCGCCCCTCGCGCTGGGAGAGGTCGCTGACGGCCTTGGTCAGCGACAGCTTCAGCTCCTGGAGGCGGCGCGGCACCCGCACCGCCCAGCCCTTGTCGCGGAAGTGCCGCTTGATCTCGCCCACGATGGTGGGGGTGGCGTAGGTGGAGAACTCCACGCCGCGTTCGAGGTCGAAGCGGTCGATCGACTTGATCAGGCCGATCGTGGCGACCTGGGTGAGGTCGTCGAGCCACTCGCCGCGGTTGCGGAAGCGCCGGGCGAGGTACTCCACGAGGGGAAGGTGCAGTTCGACAAGCTCGTCGCGGATGCGCTGCCGTTCGGGAGCGTCCTCGGGAAGCTCGCTCAGGCGCTCGAACAGCTCGCGCGCACGGGCACGGTCGGGTACCGCGTGCTCAGTCTTCGCCGTCAGAGCGGGCCCCCTTTCGCTCACGCCGACTCCACCATGCCGCGGCGTTTGTGCAGGACGATGGAGACGCGGTCGTCAGGGCCGACGCCGGCGTCGACCTCTCCGGCAAGCGCCGAGAGGACGGTCCAGGCGAACGTGTCGCGCGCGGGGAGCCGGCCGTCGGCGGTCAGCACCGAGACGGAGATGCGCATGCCGTCGCCGGTGAGTTCGAAGTCGGTGGTGAGGTCGGTGCCCGGAAGCGCCTGGGTGAGCAGCATCGCGCAGGCTTCGTCGACCCCGATGCGCAGGTCCTCGATCTCGTCGAGGGTGAAGTCGAGTCGGGCCGCCAGGCCCGCCGTGGCCGTGCGCAGCACGCTGAGGTAGGCGCTGTCGGCCGGCATCCTGACGGTGACAGCGTCGCGCACCTCGGTGGCACCGGCGGACGACGGTGCGGCGGTTTCTTCGGTCACGTCCCTCCTTCGGGCAGCGGGTTTGCCGCTTGAAAGCAATCTATCTTGTTTCGGTCCGGCGCCGGTGCACACGCCTGCGCCCGTGTCATCGCACCGTCCCCGACTAGTCTCGGACAGCCGCGCGGGCGGGGGCTAACCGGCCAGCGAGCGCAGCGCCGGGCCGTCGACGCGGAACACCGTCCACTCGTCCATGGGGCGGGCGCCCAGGGAGCGGTAGAACTCGATCGAGGGGGTGTTCCAGTCCAGCACCCACCACTGGAGGCGGTCGTAGCCGCGCTCGACGCAGACGCGGGCCAGCTCCACCAGCAGCGCCTTGCCGTAGCCCCGGCCCCGGTACTCGGGGCGGACGTAGAGGTCCTCCAGGTAGACGCCGGGGTTGCCGGTCCAGGTGGAGAAGTTGCGGAACCACAGCGCGAACCCGGCGACCACGGCCGGGCCGCCGTCGTCGGGCACGTGCTCGGCGATGTGCACCCAGGCGGCGGGGTCGTCGCCGAAGAGCGCCGCGCGCAACTGCTCCTCGGTCGCCACGGCCTCATCCAGCGACTTCTCGTACTCGGCGAGTTCGCGGACGAGCCGGTGGATCTCGGGGACGTCGTCGGGGCGGGCGGGGCGGATCACGGCACTCCTCGGTGGGCGCGGCGGGGCCGGCACGGAACGATCACCTGAAAACCAGGAAATAGTAGTGGATTATCGGCCAATCCGGACGCGGGTGGGGCGTCCGGCCGCTCCCGCGGGCCGGGCGCCCCACCCGCGCGGCCCTCAGAGGACCTTGGAGAGGAACGCCTGGGTGCGCTCCTGGCGGGGGTTGGTCAGCACCTCGCGGGGGGCGCCCGACTCCACCACCACGCCGCCGTCCATGAAGACCAGGCTGTCGCCGACCTCGCGGGCGAAGCCCATCTCGTGGGTGACCACGACCATGGTCATGCCCTCCTCGGCCAGGTTCTTCATGACGTCCAGCACCTCGCCGACGAGTTCGGGGTCCAGCGCGCTGGTGGGCTCGTCGAACAGCATCAGGTCGGGGCGCATGGCCAGCGCCCGCGCGATGGCCACCCGCTGCTGCTGGCCGCCCGAGAGCTGGCGGGGGTAGGCCCCGGCCTTCTCCTCCAGGCCCACGCGGGCCAGCAGCCGCAGCGCGTTCTCACGCGCCTCGGCGCGGGGCTCGCGGTTGACCTGGACCGGCGCCTCCATCACGTTGCCCAGGACGGTCATGTGCGGGAACAGGTTGAAGTTCTGGAACACCATCCCGATCCCGCGCCGCTGGCGGGCCACCTGGGTGTCGTGCAGCTCATACAGCCGCCCGCCGCGCTGGCGGTAGCCCATGAGGTGGCCGTTGACCCACAGCCGCCCGGCGGTGATCTTCTCCAGGTGGTTGACGCAGCGCAGGAACGTGGACTTGCCCGAGCCCGACGGCCCCACCACGCACATCACCTCGCCGCGCCGCACCTCCAGGTCGATGCCGCGCAGCACCTCCAGGCGCCCGAAGCTCTTGTGCACGTTCTCGGCGACCACCATGCGGTCGTCGCCCGGACCGGTCACGACAGCGTTCTCCGGGTTCTCCGTGCTCTGGGTGTTCTCGGTGCCCTCCGCGCCCGCGCCGGCACCCGTGTCTCGCGTCAACTCGCCGCCCTACTCTTGATCCGCCGCACCTGCTCCTGGGCGCCCCGGTCGCCGCGGGTGAAGCTGCGCTCCAGGTAGTGCTGGCCCACCATCAGCACGCTGGTGATCATCAGGTACCACAGGCAGGCCGCCACCAGCATCGGGAACAGGTTGAAGGTGCGCGCGCCCACCTGCTGGAGCTGGAAGAACAGCTCCGTGGTGAGCGGGATGGCCGACACCAGCGAGGTGTCCTTCAGGATGGCCGACGCCTCGTTGCCCGTGGGCGGGACGATCACCCGCAGCGCCTGGGGCAGCGTGATGCGGCGCAGCACCTGGCCGCGGCTCATGCCCAGCGCCTGGGCGGCCTCGCTCTGGCCCTTGTCGACCGACAGCAGGCCCGCGCGCACGATCTCGGCCATGTAGCCGCCCTGCGAGAGCGACAGCGCGATCACGGCCGCCACGAACGGGCTGAGCAGGGTGGCCATCGGCACCGAGTAGAAGCGGGCGTCGCCCTCGATCCCCAGCAGCGGCAGCCAGTAGTTGTCGAAGGGGATCCCCAGCTCCAGGGTCTGGTACAGGATCGCGATGTTGCCGAACAGCACGCACAGCACGATCCGGGGCACCGCCCGGAAGAACCAGGTGTAGAGCCAGCCCAGGCCCACCAGGATCGGGTTGTCCGACAGCCGCATGATGGCCACGACGATCCCGATGACGATGCCGATCAGCAGCGACACCGCCGCCAGGATCAGCGTGGTGCGCACGCCCACCAGCACCGGCGGGGAGAACATGTTCTCGAACAGGAAGGGCCAGTCGAAGGCGTCGTTCGTGACCAGCATGTTTACGAACATCGCGGCGAACAGCAGCAGCACGGCCGCCGCCACCCAGCGCCCCGGGTGGCGCACCGGGACCGCCTTGATGGCCTCGGGAGGGGACTGCCCGGCCGCCGCGCCGCCCGCCGGCCGGGAGCCGGCGGGGCCTGCGGGGTTGGCAGAGTGGTCGTCTGGAGTGCTCACGCGCGACTAACCCTCAAGCTCCGGGTTGACCTCGGCCTCGTCCAGGGTGCCCTGCTCGTCCAGCTCCCAGTTGGCGAGGATCTCGGTGTAGGTGCCGTCGTCCATGATGCTCTGGTAGCCGGCGGCGATGGCCTCGGCCAGTTCGGTGTTGTCCTTGGCGACCACCGCGCCGTAGGGGGCGGCCTCGTACTGCTCGCCCAGGGTCTCCAGTTGGCCGCCGGTCTGCTGCACCGCGTAGACCGCCACCGGCATGTCGGCCAGGCCGGCGTCGTTGCGGCCGGAGATGATCGACTCGGTGGCCTGGTCCTGGCCCTCGAACTGGTTGATCTGGATCGGCTCCTCGCCGTCGTCCTCGCACTGCTGGCTGCGCGCCTGGATGTCCTCGACCTGGACGGTGTCGGCCTGCACGGCGACGTTGAGGCCGCAGGCGTTGTCGGGGTCGACACCGGAGGGGTTGCCCGCGGCGGTGAACCACTGGGTGCCCACGGTGTAGTAGCTGGTCATGTTGACCTGCTCCAGGCGCTCCTCGTTGATGGTGAACGACGAGACGCCGACGTCGTACTTGCCGGTGTCCACGCCCTCCACGATCGTGCCGAAGGAGGAGCTCTCCCACTGCGGCTGGAGGTCGAGCTTGGCCGCCACCGCGTTGAACAGTTGCACGTCGAAGCCGACGATGGTGGAGCCGTCGGCGGCGAGGAACTGCGAGGGGGCGTAGCTGGGGTCGGTGCCGATCTTGATCGTGCCGGCGTCGCGGAGGTCCTGGGGGACCATCTCGGCGAGTTCGGGGTCGGCCTCGACGGAGGGGGTCTCGGTCGGGATGGCCGTGGGGTCCTCCTCGACTCCGCCGCCACCGCCCGACCCGCCGTCGCCGCCGCCGCAGGCGGACAGCGCCAGGACGGCGGCCACCGCGCCCGCCAGGTACGGGGCGCGTCTGAGGTGGACTGCCGGCACGGTCAGGTGCTTCAGCATGGCCACGAGATCTCCTTCTTCTGGGCGGACGGCGGAAGGCTACCCGCCGTCCGCGGTTCCCGGCTCTTGGGCGCACCGCACGGACGTTCGTGCGAACGTGAAAACTTTATGGTCGCCGACCCGGCATGTGCGTGCGGTTACCGTTGTGAGAGGATTGGATAACGGGTCACCCCCGGTTACACACGGCGGCGACGCGCTCGCATACGAGCCGCGGAGCCCGGCTCCTTCTACCGTATCTGCCCAGGTCGGCCGCTTGTTTCGCGAGAGCCCCCTAGCACCGGTGTCCTCCGCGCGCCGCCCCGCCACCTGCCAGGCATCCCAGGCGCCCCGTCATGGCCGGCGCGGGCGCACTGACCTTGAGGGGTTTGCACAGTAATGTCGATCACTGATTCCCATTCCCGGCTGGACGACGATCCGGCGTTCGCGCTGCACCGGGGCGGCAAGCTGCACGTGGAGCCGTCCGTGGAGGTCACCGACCACGAAGGGCTCGCCCTCGCCTACACCCCCGGCGTCGCCCGGGTGTGCACCGCGATCGCCGACACCCCCGACCTCGTCAACACCTACACCTGGAAGAGCTCGGTCGTGGCCGTGGTCACCGACGGCTCGGCGGTGCTGGGCCTGGGCGACATCGGCCCCGAGGCGTCCCTGCCGGTGATGGAGGGCAAGGCGCTGCTCTTCCGCCAGTTCGCCGGCGTCGACGCGGTGCCCATCGCGCTCTCCTGCGGCGGGGTGGACGACATCGTCGAGACCGTGGCGCGCATGGCCCCCTCCTTCGGCGGCATCAACCTGGAGGACATCTCCGCGCCGCGCTGCTTCGAGATCGAGCGGCGGCTGCGCGAGCGCCTGGACATCCCGGTGTTCCACGACGACCAGCACGGCACCGCCATCGTCACCGTGGCCGCCCTGCGCAACGCCGCCCGGCTGACCGGGCGCACGCTGGCCGACCTGCGGGTGGTGGTCTCGGGCGCGGGCGCGGCCGGGGTCGCGGTCACCAAGATGCTGGTCGACGGCGGGGTCGGCGACATCGCCGTGGCCGACAGCAAGGGCGTCATCTACGCCGGGCGCGAGGGCCTGACCCCCGTCAAGGAGGAGTTGGCCGCCATCAGCAACCGGGCGGGGCTCCAGGGCTCGATCGAGACCGCGCTGGAGGGCGCCGACGTCTTCATCGGGCTCTCGGCGGGCGAGGTCCCGGAGTCGGTGGTGGCCACCATGGCGCCCGAGGCGATCGTGTTCGCGATGGCCAACCCCAACCCCGAGGTCCACCCCGAGGTCGCGCGCCGCCACGCCAGTGTCGTGGCCACCGGGCGCAGCGACTTCCCCAACCAGATCAACAACGTGCTGGCGTTCCCCGGGGTGTTCCGCGGTGCGCTGGACGCGCGGGCCACCGACATCACCGAGGCCATGAAGCTGGCCGCGGCCGACGCGATCGCCGACCTGGTGGGCGACGACCTGTCGGCCGACTACATCATCCCCAGCACCTTCGACGAGCGCGTGGTGCCGGCCGTGGCCGCCGCGGTCGCCGAGCAGGCGCGCCGCGACGGCGTTGCCCGTTCGTAGTGGAACGGTCGTTTTGAGTAGCCGATCCGGAGCGGGGTTCTCCCGCTCCGGATCACCGACCCCCGGGGGGACCAGGGGGTTTTCGGACTCCCAGCCGTCGGGGTGCTAGAGGTCCTCGCGTACGGCGGCCTCGATGAAGGCCGCCCACGCGTCAGCGGGGAAGCTCAGCACCGCCCCTTCGGGCACCCGGGAATCGCGCACCCAGACACCGGCGTGCCGCTCGGTCACCTCGACGCACTGCCCACCTCCCGTTCCGCTGTAGGTGCTTCGGCGCCACCGCGCCCCCGCCGCTTCCTTCGGTCCGGCAACCTCGCTCACCGCGCCTCGCTCGCTGCGCGAACGCGGCGGGCAGGTTGTGCGGAGGGTCGTGCCCCATCCGCCGGTTCACCGGATTCAGTCGCGGACATGCCGCGCTCCTCTCATGTCTCAACATCGTTCCCCCTCTCCATCTCCGCCTGAAGACGCCGCTCCACGTCGCTGATGACCTCGCGGGTGCGCTCGGGATTCAGCGCCGCGGTGCGCAGGTACTCGAACGCGACTGTGTAGAAGCGCACTTCTTTGGCCTTTTCGATGTAGAGGCTGCTTGTCAGATTCTCCACATGTACGAGGCGCGGCGCGTGGATGTCGGACTCTGGGAACTCAAGGATGTCGAAAGATCCGTTAAGACCTGAATGAGCACCGGCACTGAACGGCACGATCTGTAGGGTTACGTGGGCTTTTTCGTGGATTTCCAGCAGATGTCGCAGTTGGGCGGCCATGACCTGCGGACCGCCGATTGGTCGGTACAGCACTGACTCGTCCAGAAGAGCCCATATGTGCGGCGGTGTCTCGCTGAAGAGCAGTTCCTGGCGCCGGATGCGCAGCTCGGTGCGGCGCTTGACCTCGTCGTCGGAAACCGGGGCCGGGTGCGCCTGCATCAGCGCCTCGGCGTATTCCGCGGTCTGGAAAAGGCCCGGGACGATCTGGGACTGGAAGAACCGCAGCGCGGTCGCCTCGGGTTCGAGGCCCAAATACACCTCGAACCGCTCGGGCATCACGTCGCCGTAGACGTGCCACCAGCCGCGGCGGCGGGACTCCCGCGCGAGCATCACCAGCGTCTGGCGCAGTCCGGCGTCCTCCACGCCGTAGAGTTCGAGCAGGTCGCGGACGTCGTCGGAATTCGTGGCGACTTGGCCGCGCTCGATGCGGGACAGCTTGCTGCCCGACCACGCCATGCGCTCGGCGGCCTCTTCACCGGTCATTCCGGCGTTTTCCCGAAGACGGCGCAATTCGACACCAAGGCGGCGTCGGCGGGCCGTGGGGTTGTGGGCGGGTGCCACGGGAGCCTCCTATTCGGGGGGAGAGGCCGAAGCGGGATGGGGGAAGGCTACTCGACGGGGAGAGCCCACACGGTCCGGCCGAAACGCCGATTGTGGTCAGGGGGAGCGGGACGGTGCCGGCCGCGCCGCCGGGTCCCAATGCCGTCGTGCCCCGAGCCGTCGATTTCCACCCGGGAATGTCTCTTGGTGGACATTCTATGAGTATCCGATACCCCGACCAGGTGTCCGAGATGGGGAAGCGGGGACGTCCGGGGCGCGAATGCCCACGCGGGCCGCCGTGCCCGGCCGGGGCGGCAGTGGTTAGGGTCGGGGCCATGTTCGCTATCACCGCCGCACGCATCGACGACACGAACCCCCTGTCCGGTCTTGAGGCGGGGGAGCGCCCCGATCCCGCGCCGCCGGAGGGCTGGACCACGGTCACCGTGAAGGCCGCCGCCCTCAACCACCACGACCTGTGGAGCCTGCGCGGCGTGGGGCTGTCGCCGGACCGGCTGCCCATGGTCCTGGGGTGTGACGCCGCCGGCGTGGACGAGGACGGCAACGAGGTGATCGTGCACGCCGTCATCGGCGACCCCGACGCGGGGGGCGGCGACGAGACCCGCGACCCCCGCCGCTCGCTGCTGTCGGAGGTCCACCCCGGCACCCTGGCCGAAAAGGTCGCCGTGCCGCGCCGCAACCTCGTGCCCAAGCCGCCGGAGCTGTCGTTCGAGGAGGCGGCCTGCCTGCCCACCGCCTGGCTCACGGCCTACCGCATGCTCTTCACCAAGGCCGGGCTGGGACCGGGCGCCACCGTGCTCGTCCAGGGCGCGGGGGGCGGCGTCAGCAGCGCCCTCATCCGGCTCGCGAGCGCGACGGGCCACCGGGTCTACGCCACCAGCCGCGACGCCGCCAAGCGCGACCGCGCGCTGCGCCTGGGCGCCTACCAGGCGGTGCCCGCCGGCGAGCGGCTGCCCGAGAAGGTCGACGCGGTCTTCGAGAGCGTCGGCGCGGCCACGTGGGCGCACTCGGTGCGCGCCCTGCGGCCCGGCGGCTCGATCATCGTCTGCGGCGCCACCAGCGGCGACGCCCCGCCGGCCGAGCTGACGCGGACGTTCTTCCTGCAACTGTCGGTCATCGGCTCGACCATGGGCACCCGCGACGAGCTGCGCCGCCTGGCGGAGTTCTGCGCCCGCACCGGGGTGCGCCCCGAGATCGACCGCGTGCTCCCGCTGGAGCGCGCGGCCGAGGGCTTCGCCGCGATGGAGGCGGGCGAGCTGTTCGGCAAGGTCGTGTTCCGGGTCGGGGACTGATCCGGGGCCGCCTCCGGCCGCACGCACTGGCGGGCGCCGGCCGGGGACGGCGCCCGCCGCGTGGGGTGCTCCGCTGGATCGTTTCGGGGCCGCTCCGGGGCGTTCCGGATGGTTCCGGGCCGCCCCGCGGTGCCCGGGGCCGCCGGTGCGGCCGGTCGTTGAAGTAGCCGACCTGGCCGCCGCGCGGCGGCCTCCCGTGCGGCGCGCCGCCGCACACGCCGACGGGCGCCGTCCGGAGACGGCGCCCGCCGCGCGCGGTGCCGTGTTGGGCCGCTCAGGGCCGCCCTGCGGCGCCCGGGGCGTCGGCTCGGCCGGTCAGCCGGCCGCGCCGCCGTCCCCGCGCCCGTCGCGCCGGTCCTTGTCGGCGTCCTCACCGACGGCCGTGCCCCACGGGTCCCCCGGGGAGCCGGCCGTGCCGGTGCCCTCGGCGGGTCCGCCGGTCGGCGGCGCGGCGTCCGGGCCGCCACCGGCGGGCCGGTCCTGGGGGTCCTCGCTCACGGCGGTGCCCCAGGGGTCGCCCTGGGCCGCCCCGGAGCCCGTGGCGCCGCCGGTGCCCGCGGCTCCGCCGGAGCCCTCGCCCGGGTCCCGCACGCGCTCGGTGCCCGGCCGTGCGGCGTCCTCGCCGACGGCGGCGCCCCACGGGTCGCTCGGCGGCGCCTGCGCACCGGCGGCGCCGCCGCCGGCGGGCGCGTCCGGTCCGGGCCGCTCCGCGCCGCCGGCCGGACCGGTGGCGTCACCGGCGCCCGGCCCGGCGGCCGTGCCGGGGGCCTGCGCCCCGGTGTCGGCGCCGGACTCGCGCGGCCCCCACTGCGCGACGTCGCGGCGGATGACCTCGATGGTGTCGTCGAGGATGCGCCGCAGGTCGTGCGCCGCCGACTCGCCCACGTGGCCGGCCTCGCGGACCACGGTGCGCACCCGGTCGGTGAAGTCCCGCAGGGCGTCGTCGAACTCGGGGCGCTCGCCCGAGGAGCGCTTGCCCCAAGGTCCGAACCCGGTGGCGAACTTCTCCCAGTCGCGGCCCCACCAGGACCCCGACCGCGATCCGCCCGCACCCTCGCCGGCGCCGGAGTCCGCGCCCGGCGCCGAGGCGCCCTCAGCGCCTTCGGCGCCGGCGGAACCGGCCGCCGCGCCCGCGGCACCGGCACCGGTGCCGGCTCCGGAGCCGGCACCGCCCGTGGCGCGCCGGTCCTCACCGCGCGGGCGCCGCCCGGCGGACTTCAGCTCCTGGCGCAGCGAGCTGATGGTGTGCCGGACGTCCTCCTTGACCGCCTGGGCGACGTCGCGCACCGAGTCGGTGATCTCGCGCTCGAGGTCGTCCAGGTCGGAGCTGCGGGTGCGCAACTCCTCGCGGCCCTTGTCGGTGAGGCGGTAGACCTTGCGGCCGTTGACCTCCTCGTGGGTGACCAGTCCCTCCTCCTCCAGGCGCGCCAGGCGCGGGTAGATGGTGCCGGGGGAGGGGGAGTACACGCCCAGGAAGCGGTCGCGCAGCAGGCTGATGATCTCGTAGCCGTGCCGGGGGCTCTCGTCCAGCAGTTTGAGCAGGTAGAGCCGCAGGCGGCCGTGGCCGAAGATGGTGCTCATGCGTCGGTCCCCCTCGGGATGGCGGCGGGGGCGTCGGGCTCGCGGCGCAGCAGCGAGACCGTGCCCGAGACGGTGGTGGTGGAGATGGCGGCGGGGTCGACGCCGCTGCCGATCTTGCCGCTGAGGCCGCCGCGCCCGGGCCGGTCGCGCCGGTCCAGGGTGAAGTCCGAGGACAGCTTGCCGCTGGCCGAGCGCAGCTCCACGGTGGCCGAGGTGTCGGCGGGCACCCGCAGGGCGATCTCGCCGGAGACCGAGCCCAGGCGGACCCGCCCCGACGGCGCGACCTCCACGTCGGCCAGGAACATGCCCGAGGCGGTCTTGCCGGTGAGGTCGGACAGCCGCCCGCCGGCGACCGCGACCTGGCCGCTGACGGTGTTGAACCGCAGGTTGCCGTGCAGGTCGCGGGCTGACACGCTGCCGGAGACGGTGTTGACCTCGACCTCGCCGCCCAGGCCGTCGGCGGTGATGTCGGCCGAGGCGGTGCGCAACTGGGTCCGGGCGGTCAGCCCGGCCACCACCACGGGCGCCGAGAGCGTGGTCACCTCGACCGGGCAGTCGCGCGGCACCCGCAGGTTCACGGTGGCCGAGCGCCGGTTCACCCCCAGGTACCCCGAGAGCTGCACCGGCCGCAGCCGGTCCAGCAGCCCGCTGCCGGTGAGGTCGTCGTAGGTGACGGTGAGGATGCCCGCCTCCTGGGTGAGGAGCACCGGCTCCCCGACGATGTCGGAGACCTCCACGGTGACCGGATCCTCCGTGGGCAGGATGTTGACGTGACCGCCGATGATACGGACGCGCAGCGCCACGATCCCGTCCAGGGTCCGTGTCGTCGGCTGGTCGATGGTCCAACGCGCCATCGCGATACCTCTCGCCTTGAAGTGCTGATGCAACTCACGTTATGTCGCGAGTGCCGCGCTTTCAAGATATGTCGCGATTATCAGGGGCAGGACCAGGGTTCCCCCGGACCGCCCCCCGACACGCCGAACGGGCCCCGGGCGGGTGCCCGGGGCCCGTGCTCAGGTGGTGGGCCCCTCAGTCCTCGGCGTCGTCGGGGTCGTCGTCGAGGCGGGCCAGCCAGGTGGCCAGCCGTTCCACGGGGGTCTCGAACTCGGGGTGGAGGTCGGTGAAGATCCGCAGTTGCTCCGCGAGCCAGGCGAGGGTGACCTCCTCCTCGCCGCGGCGCTGCTCCAGCTCCTCGATTCCACGGTCGGTGTAGTACATCGCGCTGTCCTGTCGCCGGTGGCCCCGGCCGGCGCGGCGACGCCCGCGCGGGGCGGGCCGGGCGCCGGTATGGCGCCCGGCCCGCCCCGGTGCGGAGGTCAGTCCGCCGGCGGGAACACCGTGTTGATGAGGGCCTGCTGCTCGGCGTCGTGGCGCTTGCCGGAGCCCGCGGCGGGCGCCGAGCCGGCCGGGCGCGAGACCCGCGTGAACGGGCGGTCCAACTGCTCGGAGAACACCAGGGCCACGAACGGCCAGGCGCCCATGTTGGCGGGCTCCTCCTGGACCCACAGCACCTCGCCGGCGTTGGGGTAGGCCGCGAGGATCTGGCGGATCTCGTCGATCGGCAGCGGGTACAGCCGCTCCACCCGCACCAGGGCGGTGCTGGTGTCGCCGGTGCGCTTCCGCGCGGCGGCCAGTTCGTAGTAGACCTTGCCCGAGCACAGCACCACGCGGCGCACGGCCTTGGGGTCGATCCCCGAGGTGTCGGGGATGACCGGCTGGAACGCGCCCGAGGTGAAGTCGCTGACGGGCGAGGTGGCGGCCTTGAGGCGCAGCATGACCTTGGTCGTGAAGACGATCAGCGGCCGGCGGTACTGCGACTTCACCTGCCAGCGCAGCAGGTGGAAGTAGTTGGCCGGCGTGGTCGGCAGCGCGACGGTCATGTTCTCCTGCGCGCACAGTTGGAGGAACCGCTCGATGCGGGCCGAGGAGTGGTCGGGACCCTGGCCCTCGTACCCGTGCGGCAGCAGCAGCACGACGCTGGAGCGCTGGCCCCACTTCTGCTCGCCGGCGCTGATGTACTCGTCGATGACGGTCTGGGCGCCGTTGACGAAGTCGCCGAACTGGGCCTCCCAGGCCACCAGGGCCTCGGGCCGCACCACGGAGTAGCCGTACTCGAAGCCCAGCGCCGCGTACTCGCTCAGCAGGGAGTCGTGCACGTAGAACTTCGAGGTGCCCTTGTCGAACTTCTTCAGCGGGGTGTGGACCTCGCCGGTCTTGCGGTCGACCAGCGCGGCGTGGCGCTGGCCGAACGTGCCGCGCCGGGTGTCCTGGCCGACCAGGCGCACCGGGTGCTCCTCGATCAGCAGGGAGCCCATGGCCAGCATCTCGCCGGTGGCCCAGTCCAGGGCGTCGTCCTCGACCATCTGCGCGCGCCGGTCCAGTTGCGGCTTGAGGCGCGGGTGCACCGTGAAGCCCTCGGGCAGGCTCACCTGGGTGTCGATGACCTGCTTGACGACCTCGGCGCTGATGGCGGTGCCCACCGACGCGTGGTCGATGCGGACCTCGTCGAAGACCTCGGGCTTGATCACCGCGCCCGGCTCGACCGGCTTGCGCACGGCCTCGCGGGTCTCGGTGAAGGCGCGCTCGAGCTGCTGCTGGTAGTCGCGCAGCGCCTGTTCGGCCTCCTCCAGGGTGATGTCGCCCCGCCCGATCAGCGCCTCGGTGTAGAGCTTGCGGGTGGACCGCTTGGCGTCGATGACGTCGTACATCAGCGGCTGGGTGAACGCCGGGTTGTCGCTCTCGTTGTGGCCGCGGCGGCGGTAGCACACGAGGTCGATCACGACGTCCTTGTTGAACGTCTGCCGGTACTCGAACGCGAGCTGGGCCACCCGGACGACCGCCTCGGGGTCGTCGCCGTTGACGTGGAAGATCGGCGCCTGCACCATGCGGGCGACGTCGGTGGCGTAGACGCTGGAGCGGCTGTCGGCCGGCGAGGTGGTGAAGCCCACCTGGTTGTTCACGATGACGTGCACCGTGCCGCCGGTGCGGTAGCCGCGTAGCTGCGACAGGTTGAGGGTCTCGGCCACCACGCCCTGCCCGGCGAACGCGGCGTCGCCGTGCACCAGCAGCGGCAGGACGGTGAACCCGTGCGGGCCCTTGTCCAGCACGTCCTGCTTGGCGCGGACGATGCCCTCGGCGACCGGGTCGACGGTCTCCAGGTGGCTGGGGTTGGCCGCCAGCGAGATCGCGATCTTCTCGCCGTCGGGGGTCTCGAACGTGCCCTCGGTGCCCAGGTGGTACTTGACGTCGCCCGAGCCGTGCGCGCTGCGGGGGTCGAGGTTGCCCTCGAACTCGCCGAAGATCTGCGCGTAGGACTTGCCGCAGATGTTGGCCAGCACGTTGAGGCGGCCGCGGTGGGCCATGCCGATGACGACCTCGTCGAGGTCGGCCTTTGCCGCGCGGGTGATCACGCCGTCGAGCAGCGGGATCAGGGACTCCCCGCCCTCAAGCGAGAACCGCTTCTGGCCGACGTACTTGGTCTGGAGGAAGGTCTCGAACGCCTCGGCGTTGTTCAGCCGCCGCAGGATGTGCAACTGCTCGTCGCGGCTGACCTTCTCGTGCTCGCGCTCGACATGCGCCTGGATCCACTCCCGCTCTTCGGGGCTCTGGATGTGCATGTACTCGATGCCGACGGTGCGGCAGTAGGTGTCGCGCAGCACGCCGAGCACGTCGCGCAGCTTCATGACCGGCTTGCCGCCGAACCCGCCGGTGGGGAACTCGCGCTCCAGGTCCCACAGGGTCAGCCCGTGCTGGAGGATGTCGAGGTCGGGGTGGCGGCGCTGGTGGTACTCCAGCGGGTCGGTGTCGGCCATGAGGTGGCCGCGGACCCGGTAGGCGTGGATCAGCTCCTGGACCCGGCTGGCCTTGTCGAGCTGGTTGTGGCCGGTGACCGCGATGTCCTGGACCCAGCGCACCGGCTCGTAGGGGAGCCGCAGCGACCGGAAGATCTCGTCGTAGAAGCCGTCCTCGCCCAGCAGTAGCTGGTGGATGCGGCGCAGGAACTCGCCCGACTGGGCGCCCTGGATGATCCGGTGGTCGTAGGTGGAGGTCAGCGTCATGACCTTGCTGACCGCCAGGTTGTTCAGGGTCTCCGGCGCGGCGCCCTGGAACTCGGCGGGGTACTCCATGGCGCCCACGCCCAGGATGGCGCCCTGGCCGGGCATCAGGCGGGGCACCGAGTGCACCGTGCCGATGCCGCCGGGGTTGGTCAGGCTGATGGTGGTGCCCTGGAAGTCGGCGACCGTCAGCTTGTTCCCGCGCGCCTTGCGGACGAGGTCCTCGTAGCCGTTCCAGAACTCCTTGAAGTCCATGGTGTCGGCGGCCTTGATGCTGGGCACGACCAGTTGCCGCGAACCGTCGGGCTTCTGGAGGTCGATGGCCAGCCCGAAGTTGACGTGCTCGGGCTTTGCCACGCCCGGCTTGCCGTCGATCTCGGTGTAGGAGTGGTTCATCTCCGGCATCGACTCCAGGGCCTTCACCATGGCGTAGCCGATGATGTGGGTGAAGGACACCTTGCCGCCGCGGCCGCGCCGCAGGTGGTTGTTGATGACGATGCGGTTGTCGAACAGCAGCTTCACCGGCACCGCGCGCACGCTCGTGGCGGTGGGCAGGGTGAGGCTGGACTCCATGTTGGTCGCGGTGCGGGCCGCGGCGCCGCGCAGGCGCTCCTCGGTCACCTTCAGCGCTTCGTCGACCGGCTTGTCGGACTCCGCGGCGGGCGCGGCCTTGGCGGCCTTGCCGTTGGCGGATCCGCCGGACTTGGCCGGGGAGCCGGGGTCACCGCTCGGTGCTCCCTTGGCGGCGCCGTCGGCGCCCTTGGCGGCCTGGGTGCCCGTGGCCGAAGCACCCTTGCCTGCTCCGTTGCTCTTCTGCTTCTGGGGAACGCCGGACTTGTAGTCGGCGAAGAAGTTCCACCATGCCTTGTCAACGGAGTTGGGGTCGTTCAGGTACTTCTCGTAGAGCTCCTCGACCAGCCACTCGTTTGGGCCGAAATCTGTCAGGGGTTGTTGAGACGCCTCAGACGACACGGCGGAGATCGCCCTCTTCCGCAGCTCGCTTGTGAATGTGTGTATACCGAGATGGCCGCTACTCAGGGCGGGCTCAAGGCGTGACGGCTCCACAAGGCCGCCGGGACACGCGCCCGGGTCAGCAATCTCGGGTAACAGGCTACTTGTCCAGGCAGGGCAATGGGGAACCGAGACCGGTACCGGACTGGGAGATACCTAACAATCCTTCACACGCCGGTGAACCCGGCTTGACCGCCGGCGGACCTCCGCGTGACCTGGCGGGCGCCGGGGCGACGGCGGAAGACCAGGTCAGGACGGGGTCCGCGGCGGCAAGTCGGCGCTGTGCCCGCGGCGGTGACCGGGGGTGCGTGCCGCACACCATGCCCGCTCCCCGGCCCGCTCAACCCTCCCGGCGGCCGCCGATCGCGCCGGAACCGGTCCGGCGCCGCCCGCGTCTCACGTCATGTGCGCGGCCCGGACAGGACGGCTGGTCCCGAGTCCGGCGGAACACGGGGGTTCCGCCGGGCGAGGGGGCAGGTCCGGGCCGCGTCCGGTGTTCACCCGCTTTCCCCCGCGCGGGCACGGTGAGAGCGGCGAACACCGGCGAACACCGGCGAACACCCAGGACGGGCGGAACCCCGGGGGCCGCCCGGCGTGGCGCCGCCGGCGCCGCCGGGGACGTCCGCCACGCTGGGCGACGTAGGGTGACGGCCGGGACCACCGCACCACCCCTGTTGGGACACCGCGGCGCAACGGGGTAGAAAACCCCTAGAGCCCGCGGCGGCGGGGCGGGATCCCGCCACAGCCCCCGGTCCGCCGGACCAACCACCCCCGACCCCCCAAACCCCCCTCACCCTGAACTACGGCGCCCAACGCACACTCGTGGAGGAAGACAAATGCCGGAGCTGCGCTTCGACGGGCGTGTCGCGATCGTCACCGGCGCGGGGCGGGGCCTGGGCCGCGCGCACGCCGCCGAGCTGGCGCGACGGGGCGCCAAGGTGGTCGCCAACGAGTCCGGCGGCGCCTCGCCCGACCCCGGCACCGCCGACACCGCCGCCGAGTCCGTCGAGACCACCGCCGAGCGCATCCGCGCCAAGGGCGGCGCCGTGGCGGTGAGCACCGACGACATCACCACCGAGGACGGCGCCCAGGCGCTCGTGGAGACCGCGCTGGACGCCTACGGCCGGGTCGACATCCTCGTCAACAGCGCCGGCATGCTGCGCGACCGCGCGTTCGTCAACATCGGCACCGCCGACTGGGACTCCGTGGTGGGCGTGCACCTGCGCGGCACCTTCCTGGTGACCCGCGCCGCCTTCGGCCACATGCGCGGCAACGGCTACGGCCGCATCGTCAACACCACCTCGCCCTCGGGCCTGTTCGGCAACTTCGGGCAGAGCAACTACGCCGCCGCCAAGATGGGCGTCATCGGGCTCACCAAGACCCTGGCCATCGAGGGCGCCAAGTACGACATCACCGCCAACGCCATCGCGCCCGTCGCCTACAGCCCCGAGGCCAAGGGGCTGTACCCGGCCGGCGCCGAGACCCTGCTCAGCCCCGAGCGCGTCAGCCCGGCCGTGGTCTGGCTGGTCCACGAGGACTGCGAGACCACCGGCGAGGTCTACTCCGTGGGCGGCGGCCGGGTGGCGCGGGTGTTCGTCGCCGAGGGCCCCGGCGCGGCGCTGGGCGAGGGCAGCGCCGAGGACCTGCGCGACCTGTGGCCCGACGTCAACGCCGAACGCCCCTACGTGGTGCCGCGCGACCTCGGCGAGCAGACCCGCGCCTACCTGTCCGAGATCACCGGCCGCCCGGTCTGAGGCCCTGGGGCCGCCCGGCGGCCCGCCCGGCGGCCCGCCCGGCGCCCGCGCGCGCGAATACTCGGTAGAGGTGCACCCGTGCACAGCGGAACGCAACCTCGCGGCCCCGCCCGCCGCCGGATCTGCGCGCCGCTGCGCGTTCCACCCCCCGGCCGCCCCCGGCGCTTCTAGCATGACGCCCAGACGCAGGCGGTCCGGTGGGGTGCGAAGGGGGAGGGGCGGGTGGCGATCCGGGAGTTCGGGGAGCTGGAGTCGGCCATCATGGACGCGCTGTGGCGGGCCGACCGCCCGCTGTCGGTGCGCGAGGTCCGCGAGTCCATGGACTACGACCGCGACGTCGCCTACACCACGGTCATGACCGTGACCAACATCCTCTTCCACAAGGGCCTGCTGGACCGCCGCAAGTGCGGGCGGGCCTGGCAGTACTGGCCCCGGGAGTCCCGCGAGGAGCACACCGCCCGGGTCATGAGCGAGGTCTTCAGCGGCTGCGGCGACCCCCACACCACCATGCTGCGGTTCGTGGAGAGTTGCAGCGACGAGGACATGGCCCGGCTGGGCGCCGCGCTCAGCCAGGTCCGGGCCCAGCGCGCCCGCGCCTGCTGACACCTCCCGGCGTCGGCGGCGCGCCGCCCGGTGCCCGCGCCGCCCCGTGAAGCCGGGACCCGGACGTCTATGCTGCCCGGTGTGGACGAACCCCTAGTTGCGCGCATGCGCCCGTTCGGCGAGACCATCTTCGCCGAGATGAGCCGGCTGGCCGCCGAGACCGGCGCCATCAACCTCGGCCAGGGCTTCCCCGACACCGACGGCCCCCGCTCCCTGCTGGACGCCGCCGCCCGCCACATCCGTGAGGGCGTCAACCAGTACCCGCCCGGCCCCGGCCGGCCCGAGCTGCGCGCGGCCGTGGCCGCCGACCGGCGGCGCCGCCACGGCATCGAGCTGGACCCCGACTCCGAGGTCTACGTCACCGTGGGCGCCACCGCAGGGATCGCGGCCGGTGTGCTGGGGCTGGTGGAGCCCGGCGACGAGGTCGTCCTGTTCGAGCCGATGTACGACTCCTACGCCGCGGTGGTGGCGCTGGCCGGCGGCGTGCGGCGGCCGGTCACCCTGCGCCCCGACCCCGCCGGCGGCGGCCGGTTCACCTTCGACCCCGCCGAGCTGCGCGCCGCCGTGGGGCCGCGCACCCGGATGATCGTGGTCAACACCCCGCACAACCCCACCGGCACCGTGTTCACCCGCGCCGAGCTGGCCGAGATCGCGGCGGTCTGCCGCGAGCACGACCTCATCGCCCTCACCGACGAGGTCTACGAGCACCTGGTCTTCGACGGCGCCGAGCACGTGCCCCTGGCCACCCTGCCCGGCATGGCCGAGCGCACCCTGTCGGTGTCCTCGGTGGGCAAGACGTTCTCCGTCACCGCGTGGAAGACCGGCTGGGTGATGGGCCCCGAGCCGCTGGTGCGCGCGGCCCGCACCGTCAACCAGTTCCTCACCTTCACGGCCAACGGCGCCCTCCAGTTGGCGGTGGCCGAGGCGCTGGAGGGCGAGTCCGCGTGGGTGCGCGCCCAGCGCGACGCGCTCCAGGCCAAGCGCGACCGGCTGTGCGCGGGCCTGGCCGCCGCCGGGCTGGGCGTGCTGCGCCCCCAGGGCACCTACTTCGTGCTGGCCGACATCCGCCCGCTGGGGCTGACCGACGGCATCGAGCTGGCCCGCTCGCTGCCGCACCGCGCCGGGGTGGCCGCCGTGCCCGCCCAGGTGCTATACGACAACGTCGAGGAGGGCCGCCACCTGGTGCGCTTCGCGTTCTGCAAGCGCGACGAGGTGCTGGACGCCGCCGCCGAGCGGCTGGTGGCCGCCCTGAAGCCCGACGGCGAAAAGGGGGAGAACGCGTGAGCACCGCCGCGACCGAGGAGGCCGCCGCCGGGATGCCCGCCGATCTGGTGCGGGTGGCCGAGGCGGCCAAGGGATTCATGCCCACCGACGAGGGGCTGGTCCTGTACCGGGCGGCCCGGGAGCACGCCGCCCTGGGGCCCGTGCTGGAGATCGGCACCTACTGCGGGAAGTCCACCGTGTTCCTGGGCGCCGCGGCGCGCGCGGCCGGCGGCACGGTCGTGACCGTCGACCACCACCACGGCTCCGAGGAGCACCAGGAGGGCTGGGAGTACCACGACCCCGAGCTGGTCGACCCGCGCACCGGCCGCATCGACACCCTGCGCGAGTTCCGCCGCACCATGGCGGCGGCCGGCCTGGAGGAGCACGTCGTGGCCGTGGTGGCGCGCTCGGCCGCCGCCGCCCGGCTGTGGTCGGTGCCGCTGGGCATGCTGTTCATCGACGGCGGGCACACCGAGGAGGCCGCCCAGGCCGACCTGGCCGGCTGGAGCCCGCACGTGGCGCCCGGCGGGGTGCTGGCCATCCACGACGTGTTCCCCGACCCCGCCGACGGCGGCCGGCCGCCCTACAACATCTACCGCCGCGCCCTGGAGGGCGGGGCCTTCACCGAGATCGGCGCCCACGGGTCGCTGCGGCTGCTGCGCCGCACCGGCTGAGGCCGCGCCGCACGGGGCCGAGGCCCGCCGGGCGCGGACCCGCCCGCCGCACCGGCGGAGCCGCCCCGGCGGGCCGGCCCGCCCTCCTCCGGCGTCTCGACTGCCCCGCCGCCCCGACCGCTCCGGCCGCCCGACGGCTCCGACCGGGCGGCCCGGCCGCCGCGCGCGGTGCGCCGGGGACCGGTGCGCCGGCTGGGGCGCACGCGCCCGGATTGGCGCCCCCGCCGGCCGATCCGGTGCCGCGATCCCGTATCCCCGCGCGGGCGCTTCGGGGACAATGGCGGCCATGGGCACCATGGGTAGACGCTCCCTCCCGATGGCGCTCGCCGCGGGCGCCCTCGCCGTCGCCGTGGGCGGCTGCGTCAGCGCGCCCGAGGGCGGCGCCGCGGACCCCTCGGGTTCGGCCTCCCCCTCCGCCGAGGGCTCCCCGCGCCCTTCCGGCGACCCCCCGGCCCCGCCGGAGTCGGGCCCCACCGCCGGCGACCCCGACACCCCCATCCCCACCCCCGAGGCCACCCCCGAGGACCCCCAGGCCCTGGTCGACGCCGTCGAGGAGGCCGTGCTCACCCGCGGCACCGCCCGCTACACCGCCACCGCCTCGCTCGGCGGGGTGCGCCGCGCCGGCGCCGAGGGCGGCTACGCCTTCCACTCCGCCGAGGACTTCGACTTCACCGCGCGCCTGGACATGACCAGCCGCGACGGCGACGACTACTCCGCCCGCGCCGTGGCCGTGGGCGACGCGTTCTTCCTGCGCCCGCCCACCACCGAGGGCATGCCCGAGGGCACCACCTGGATCCGGCGCTCCCGCGCCGACTTCGAGGACCCGCCCGAGCCGCGCGCCCTCTACAGCGAGGCCATCCGCGCCATCGCCGGCATCCGCGACTGGAGCATGATCGCCGGGGCCGGCGATTTGGTGCCCGCCGGCGGGCGCACCGTCGACGGCGTGCGCACCAGCGGCTACCGCGCCACCTTCGCGGTGGTCGACGGCATGGCCCACGTCGGCGGCACCGGCGGCGCCTGGCGGGTGCTCCAGGACCTTTACGCCCAGGGCGTGCGCGAGATCAGCTTCACCGTGTGGATCGACGACCACTACCTGCCGCGCGCGGTGCTGGCCGACATGGACACCGACGACGGCCCCGGCCACGTCGAGATGGAGTTCAGCGACTGGGGCGCCGAGGTCGACCTCACCGCGCCCTCCGGCGACGAGGTGTGGCGGCGCTCGTGAGGCCCGCGCCCGCGCCGCCGCCCGCCGGCCCTCGGTCGCACAGCGCGATTTCCGTGTGCGTCCCGTACCCGCGCGGGCGCGCGAGGACATAGGCTCGGGGCACAACGACGACTGCCGGACGACCAGTGGGCAAGGGGTGCGAGAACAGGTGACCACCAACGGTGCGGCGCGACGGGTCAGCCAATTCACGCTGGACAACGGACTACGCCTGGTGTCCGCGCCGGCGGCGACCCCCCAGGTGGCCGCCGTGAACCTCTGGTACGGCGTCGGCTCCCGCCACGAGCGCCCCGGCCGCACCGGGTTCGCCCACCTCTTCGAGCACCTGATGTTCCAGGGCAGCGGCAACGTCGCCAAGGGCGAGCACTTCGACGCCGTCGAGCGCCTGGGCGGCGACATCAACGCCTCCACCTCCACCGACCGCACCAACTACTACGAGACCGTGCCCGAGCACGCCCTCGACCTGGTGCTGTGGCTGGAGGCCGACCGCCTGGCCACCCTGCGCGAGGGCATGTCCCAGGAGGTCCTCGACAACCAGCGCGACGTCGTGAAGAACGAGCGCCGCCAGCGCTACGACAACCAGCCCTACGGCACCGCGCTGGAGCGCATCCTGCGGCTGGGCTACCCCGAGGGCCACCCCTACCACCACTCCACGATCGGGTCCATGGCCGACCTCGACGCCGCCGACCTCGACTACGTGCTGTCCTTCCACGGGCGCCACTACGGCCCCGACAACGCCGTGCTGACCGTGGTCAGCAACCTCGACCCCGCGGACGTCCGCGACCGCGTCGAGCGCTACTTCGGCGCCATCCCGGCGCGGCCCTCGGCGGCCGAGGCCCCCGACGCCGCCCTCACCGGCCCCATCGGCGGCCCGGTGCGCGACCACGTCGTGGAGGCCGTGCCCGCCCCCGGCGTGTTCCTGGGCTACCGCACCGCGCCCTACGGCGAGCGCGACTTCGACGTCCTGCACCTGGCCTCGGCCGTGCTGGGCCAGGGCCAGGGCAGCCGCCTGTACCGCCGCCTGGTGCTGGAGCGCGGCCTGGCCGCCGACGACGGCGGCGCCGCGGCCGACCTCCTGCCGTTCCGCTACACCCCCAGCCTCATGCTGGTGAACATGATCGCCCGCGAGGGCGTCAGCGGCGACGACCTTGAGGCCGCCATGATCGAGGAGACCGAGAAGCTGGCCGAGGGCGTCACCGACGAGGAACTGGAGCGCGCCCGCGCCGTGCTGGAACGCGACCACCTCCAGACCCTGTCCCACCCCAGCGGGCTGGCCGACAGCATCAGCGCCTGCACCCAGCTCTTCGGCGACCCCGAACTCGCCTACACCTGGCCGCGGCGCTGGGCCGAGGTCACCACCGACGACATCGTGGACCAGGCCAAGCGGGCGCTGGTGCCCGAGAACATGCTCTCGGTGCGCTTCGACCCCGACGACACCGAGGCCGGCGAGCGGCCGGCCGCCTGACACCGCCGGCGCCGCGCCCCGCACCCCGAGTCCGCCGCCGGGCCGCGCCCGGTGCCCTCATCGCGAAGAGAGAGTCCGACCCGCATGCTCCAGACCCGCCCCGTGCTCGGCGACCCGAAGTCCTACGCGTTCCCCAAGCCGCGCCGCCTGCGCGTGAACAACGGCACCGTGGTGGCCATCGACGCCCCCGGCCAGTTGTTCGCCTCGGTCCGCCTGGTGCACCCGGCCGGCGGCGGGAGCGAGCCGCTGGACCGCATGGGGGTCGCCGCGCTCACCAACGAGGCGCTGGAGGACGGCGTCCAGGGCAACAGCTCGCTGGCGCCCGCGCTGGAGCGGCACGGCGCCGAGTGGGTCTCGCGGGTGACCTGGGACAGCTTCGTCACCGGCGTCGACGCGCCAACCAACCGGCTGGCCGACGCCACCGCGCTGCTGGCCGAGGCCGTGCGCACCCCGGCGCTGCGCGACGACGACGTGGTGCGCCGCCGCGACCAGATCCTGGAGCGGTTCTGGCTGGACGCCTCGGTGCCCTCCACCCTGGCCACCCGCGCCATCGGCGGGCAGTTGTTCACCGGCCGCTACGCCACCCCGCTCAGCGGCGCGCCGGTCCGCCTCAAGGACATCACCCCTGAGGCGGTGCGGGAGTTCCACGCCGCCTCGGTCGCGGCGGTGGCGGGCACCCTGGTGGTGGTGGGCGACCTGTCGGGCGTGGACCTGGAGCAGTTGGGCGCGCTCGTCTTCGGCGGCGCCGCGGCGACCCCCGACCTCCCGCGCACCGCGCCCGACTCCGCGCCGGGCGAGCTGCCCCGCGTGCTGATCGTCGACCGCCCCGACTCCGTGCAGTCGGCGCTGATCATGGCGCACCGCGCGCCCTCCCGCGCCGACATCGACCTGCCTCGGGCCGACGGGGTCGGCGACGTCCTGGGCGGCATGTTCACCTCGCGGCTCAACCTGGAGCTGCGCGAGCGCCTGGGCTACACCTACGGCGCCGGCTGCCGGTTCGACCTGCGCCGCGACAGCGGGGTGTTCCTGGTGAGCACCCAGGTCGAGCGCGACACCACCGCGCACTCCATCACCGCCACGCTCGGCGAGATCGACAAGCTGCGCCGCGACGGCGTCACCGAGGCCGAGCTGTCGGCGGTGCGCGAGTCCAACACCGTGGGCCTGCCGGTCACCTACTCCACGCCGCGCAGCCTGGCCGCCGCCCTGGTCGACATCGTCGTGCACGACCTGCCCGACGACCACGTCGACCGGCTGCGCGCGGGCTTCGAGGCGATCACCGCCGACGACCTCGCCGAGGGCGCGCGGGAGTACCTGCGGCCCGAGGAGCTGGTGACCATCGTGGCCGGCGACGCCAAGCGCCTGGAGGGCCCGCTGGGCGAGCTGGGGATCGGCCCCGTCACGGTGCGCGACCCCGAGTCCCTCTGGAGCTGACCCCGGAGGGCGGGCGGCGCCGGGCGCGCCGCCCGCCGGCGGGCACATAACGAAACCGAACCTAATCGACTGTGATCCGGCAACCACCTGCTTCAACGCCGGTTCCGCCTGGTATAAACGATGATCCGTGCATGTGCAGCGCGGCACGCGCAGCGACCGCAAGAGCCCGCAGGAGGCCGCCGTGGCCCGTGACGAGACCCGCTGACTGACCGTGTCCTCCATCGAGAAGCCCGAAACGGACCGGCCGGTGCGGCGGTCCGACTCCGTGCTCCCGGCGGACCCCGCCGCCACGGCGGCGGGCCGCGTGCTCGCGGGCCGCTACGAACTCCGCGGCGAGATCGCGCGCGGCGGTGTCGGCACCGTCTGGCTGGCCACCGACCTCGTCCTCGACCGCCAGGTCGCGGTCAAGGAGCTGCGGCTGCCCAGCGACGTCAGCTCGGCCGAGCGCGAGTCCCTGCTCCAGCGCACCACCCGCGAGGCCCGGGTGGCCGCCCGGCTCACCCACCCCGGCGTGGTCACCGTGCTCGACGTGGTGGACGAGGACGACCGCCCCTGGATCGTCATGGAGTACGTCGAGGCGCGCACCCTGGCCGACATCGTGCAGGTCGCCGGCCCGCTGCCCTACCAGCGCGTCGCCGAGATCGGCCTCCAGTTGATCGACGCGCTCAAGGTCGCCCACGACGAGGGCATCGTGCACCGCGACGTCAAGCCCGAGAACGTCATGATCAGCGAGTCCGGGCGCGTCGTGCTCACCGACTTCGGGCTGGCCGCCTGGACCGGGGAGTCCGCGCTGACCGCCTCGGGGCGCATCATCGGCTCGCCGTCCTACATCCCGCCCGAGCGCGCCAAGGCCGGCCCCGTGGGTCCGGAGTCCGACCTGTGGTCGCTGGGCGCCACGCTCTACGCCGCCGTCGAGGGCCACCCGCCCTACGACCGCAAGGGCTACATCCGCATCCTCAAGGGCGCCGACCTGGAGGAGCCCGCCATCGCGCAGAACGCCGGGCCGCTGGCGCCGGTGCTCGCGGGGCTGCTGCACGTCCAGCCGGGCGACCGGCTCACCGCCGAGAACGCCACCAAGATGCTGCGGATCGCGGCCCTGGCGCCGTGGGCGCCCGAGACCAGCCCCGAGACCGCCGCCAAGTCGGCCGAGCAGTCCGGGCCGCGCCCGGTCGTGCCGCCGCCGGCGCGCGAGGGCCGCCACGAGCGACGCGGCGCCTCGACCGCCGCCGCGCACCCCGGCGGGCGCCACGGGCAGGGCGCCGAGGACTCCGACTCCGGCGGCGAGGACGGCGACCCCGACCCCGGCGACCCGGCCGCGGCCGACACCGAGAAGGGCATGGAGGCCGCCCGCGAGCACTTCCGGCAGGGCGCGCAGGTGCTGCGCACCTCCCTCCAGGAGTCGGTGAGCGAATTCCAGGACTCCGTCTCGGACTCGGTCTCGCACATCCAGGAGCGCCTCCAGCGCCACCGGCCGGAGTCGGTGGGCCACCTGCTGACCTCCATCCGCGACTCCACCGACACCCTCGGATTGACCAGTTCGGGCCGGCACCGCACCGGCAGCCCGCTGCCGGTGGTGGCGGCCGTGGTCCTGGGCGTGCTGGCGCTGCTGGCGGTCGTGCTGTGGGCGCTGCTGTTCCGCCCCTGAGCCGGGCGGGGGCGGCGCGGGGCATCGGCCCAGGTGGGCGGCCCGCCGCCGCGCGGTGCGGGTTGCGGCGGAGTTAAACCCGCCACAGCGGAGGTAAGTGGGGCTCCATGAGCGTCACGACCGACATCCCCGCCCGACTCGACCGACTCCCCTGGGCGCGCTGGCACTGGCTCATCCTGCTGGGCCTGGGCAGCGTGTGGATCCTCGACGGGCTCGAGGTGACCATCGTCGGGTCGATCGGTTCGCGCATCACCGAGGACGCCAGCGGCCTGGGGATCTCCGAGGGCCAGGTCGGCACGGCGGCGTCGGTGTACGTGGTGGGCGCCTGCCTGGGCGCCCTGTTCTTCGGCCACCTCACCGAGCGGCTGGGCCGGCGCAAGATCTTCCTGGTCACGCTGGGGGTGTACCTGGCGGCGACCGTGCTCACCGCGTTCTCGGGCAACGTGTGGTGGTTCTACGCCTGCCGGTTCTTCACCGGGTTCGGGATCGGCGGCGAGTACGCCGCCATCAACTCCGCGATCGACGAGATGGTGCCGGCGCGGCTGCGCGGGCGGGTGTCGCTCATGGTCAACGGCTCCTACTGGCTGGGCGCGGCGGTGGGCGCGGCCATGGCCTACCCGCTGCTCAACCCCGACCTGCTGCCGGAGTTCTGGGGCTGGCGGCTGCTGTTCGCGGTGGGCGGCGTGCTGGGGCTGATCATCCTGGTGGTGCGCCGGGTCGTCCCGGAGAGCCCGCGCTGGCTGGTCATCCACGGGCGTGAGGAGGAGGCCGAGCGGGTGGTGCGCGGCATCGAGGAGGAGGTCGAGCGCGAGACGCACCGCGACCGGCTGCCGCCGGCGGGGGAGGACATCACGCTGGAGCAGCGCGAGCGCACGTCCTTCGCCGAGCTGGCGCGCACCTTCGCGCGGACCTACCCGCGCCGCACGGTGGTGGGGCTGGCGCTGTTCGCCGGGCAGGCGTTCCTCTACAACGCGGTGTTCTTCACCCAGGCGCTGGTGCTGACGGCGTTCTTCGACGTCACCTCCGACGTGGCGCCGCTGTTCATCATCCCGCTGGCGCTGGGCAACTTCCTGGGGCCGGTGCTGCTGGGGCCGCTGTTCGACTCGGTGGGGCGCCGGCCGATGATCGCGGGGACCTACGTGGGATCGGGGCTGCTGCTGGTGGGCACCGGGCTGCTGTTCCAGGCCGGCGCGCTCACGGCGGTGACGGTGACCGCCTGCTGGTGCGTGGTGTTCTTCTTCGCGTCGGCCGGGGCGAGTTCGGCCTACCTGACGGTCAGCGAGGTGTTCCCGATGGAGACGCGCCCGCAGGCCATCGCCCTGTTCTACGCGGTGGGCACGGGGCTGGGCGGCGTGGTCGGACCGGGCCTGTTCGGCGCGCTGGTGGCCACCGGAGAGGTGTCGATGGTGGCCTACGGCTACTACCTGGGCGCGGCCCTGATGATCGGTGCGGGCGCGGTGCAGTGGCTGCTGGGCATCGAGGTGGCCCGCCGCTCGCTGGAGAACATCGCCGACCCGCTGAGCAAGAAGCCGGTCGCATCGCCCTGAGCGGCGGGCGCCCGGACTGGGAACTGGGCTGCGACCTGGCCCGGGCAGCGGCGGGCGGCGGGCTGGAACGCGGTGTGGACCCTGAGGTGGGGCTGAGCTGTACGGGCGGGTGCCGCCGCGCGTCGGCGCGGCGGCACCCGGCGGACCACGGCTGCCGCCGGTGGGGCCGGCGGGATTCGAACCCGCACTGAACAGGACCTAAACCTGGTGCCTCCTGCCGTTGGGCTACGGCCCCCGATCGACCGGCGGCGCGGGCCGGTGCGGGCCGGGCGGCGGCGCCGGGTCGTCCGTCCGAGAGTGGCACCGCCACCGCCGATGCGCAAGTCGGTACGGACGCGGCCGGGGCGCACCGGGTGCGGGTGCGGCCGGTCCGATCCGCTGGTCAGCGCGGGTGGCGGTCGGCGGGCGGTTGGTGAGACGGCGGGCGGGGCGGTGGGCGGCGCCCACCGGGCGGCCCGGCCTGCCGGGGTGCCCCCGGGCGCCCGGCCGTCCGGCCCGCCGACCCGCGTCAGCCCAGGCCGAGTTCGCGCTTGATGCGCGCGACGTGGCCGGTGGCCTTCACGTTGTAGAAAGCCTTGGCCACGGTGCCGTCGGGGTCGATGACGAACGTGGAGCGGATGACGCCCTGCACCACGCGGCCGTAGTTCTTCTTCTCGCCGAAGGCCCCGTAGGCGCGCAGGACCGTCTTGTCGGGGTCGCTGAGCAGGGGGAAGGTCAGCCCCTCCTGTTCGCGGAACCGGGCCAGGCGCTCGGGGGCGTCGGGGGAGACGCCCAGCACCGCCACGTCGGCGCCGGAGAAGTCGCCGAGGCTGTCGCGGAAGTCGCACGCCTCGGTGGTGCAGCCGGGGGTCATCGCGGCGGGGTAGAAGTACAGCACCACGCGCTTGCCGCCGGCCAGCACCTCGCTGAGGCTGACCTTGCCGCCGTCGTCCGCGGTGAGGGTGAAGTCGGGCGCGGTGTCGCCGGGCTCAAGCCGGACGGTGGTCTCGCTCACTGGTCTCCTTGAACCGCTGGTCATGGGTTTCGCACGTCCACGTCCACCCTAGATCGTTGAGGGGGGTGGTGGCGGGGGCGGTGGCCCTGCGGAGGCCGCGGTGGCGGAGGCGGGCGGTCACCGGGCCGCGGGGTGGGTGGCTTGGGCGGCCGACGGGGCGGCAAGGGTGTCTCGTCAGGTGGACATTCCGGCCCGCATGGGGCCACTTATGTGCCGCCGCAGCCCACGTTGTACGAGGCACCGATACCCGCGCGCTCTCCTGCCTGCCCCACCCCACCCTGCCTTCCCCCATCCCTCCGGTGTCCTGTGTTGCGCAGCGGTGAACACGGCGCGCGTTCGGTTGCGAACAGAACTCGGTTGCCCCGGGGGTGGGGCGCCACGCGCGGACATCCCCTAGGGTGGTCGGCACCTGCGCGCTCGGTGCCCGCGACAGCGGCCGTGGGCTGCGTAGACTCGGGCGGCGTCCCCCGGCCGCCGATCGCGCCCGGCGGGCCGCGCAGGGTGGAAGCTCATCCGCTTCGCGTCTGGAGTTCATTCGACGATGTCTGGTTTCACGCTGGAGGAGGTCAAGGAGCGCACGCTGCGGACGCGTGACTCCTGGTGGACCGTCGCGTTCGCCGATCCCCTCGCCGTGCGCCTCGTCCGCGTGATCGCCAACCGGACGCGCATCACCCCCAACCAGCTCACCGTCAGCGCGCTGTTCCTGGGCCTGGGCGCGGCGGCGGCCTTCGCGGTGGCCTGGTGGCCGTTCCTGCTGCTGGGCGCCCTGCTGTACTACCTGTGCTTCGTGGTCGACTGCATGGACGGCAAGCTCGCCCGGCTCACCGACCGCGAGACGCTGTTCGGGTCGTGGATGGACTACCTCTTCGACCGGCTGCGGGTGCTGGTGTGCGCCATCGCCCTGATGGGCGGCCAGTACGTGCTCACCGGGCAGGTGGTGTTCGTCTGGATGGCGCTGGCCGTGGTGTTCGTGGACATGCTGCGCTACCTCAACGCGCTCCAGGTCTACAAGGTGCGGCGCGAGATGCGCTCGCGCATCGCCGGGGCTTTGGAGCGCGCCCGCGCCGAGCTGTCCATGCTGGAGCCCGACGACACCGGCGCCCGGCGCCCGCTGAGCGACCAGGGCGAGCAGGCGGTGCTGCGGCACGGGATCTCGGTGCTGGAGCACATCCTGCGCACCCAGACCGAGAAGGAGTCGCGCTACGACCGCGACGCCGGCAAGCAGCCCGACGTGCGGCTGCCCAAGGTCGACCTGCACCAGGAGTTCCGGTCGCGTTTCCCCTGGTACCAGCGGTTCTGGGAGTTCCTGCGCGCCCACCGGGTGCGCACCCACCTGGTCAGCGGCATCGAGTTCCAGATGGCGGTGTTCGTGCTGGCGCCCCTGGCCGGTGCCGCCGCTCCGGCCGCGATTGTCGCGATCGCCGTGATCGCGGGTGTTTTGCTCCTCGCCTTCGAGGTAGCCATCGTCTATAAACTGTGGTTGTCCACGCTGGACTTCTTCCGTGTCGTGGACGGAATCGAAGGCGCCCTGGGCTTCACGCGCTCCGACGACCCCGGAGCGGGTGCCTCAGAGCGGGAGGCCACCCCCGGCTCCTCTCAGGCGACCACCCTGCGGTAGCGGAAGGAAGCGCTTTATGGAGGAACGCGACCCCGCGGCGGCACCGCGCGACCCCGCGACTGTGCAGGCCGAGATCGAACGCGTGCAGCGCCGCCTGGCCCAGACGGTCGACGAGATCGCCGACCGCACCAAGCCGGCCAACGTCGCGCGGCGCGGCTGGCAGCGGGTCCGCGGCGCGGGCTCCCACCTGGCCGAGGAGGCCCGCGCGCTGGTCGTGGGCGGCGGCACTGTGCGGCTGGACAGCCACGTCGTGGAACCCCCGGAGGGCAGCGTGCTCGTCCAGGGCGACGACGAGGTCGTGTCCACCTACACCGCGCGCGCCCGGCTCTCGCCCGAGGTCCTCATCCTCGGCGCGGGTGTGGGGCTGGCCGTCACGGTCGGCCTGATCGCCATGGTGCGCAAGGCGCGCCGCGGCCGCTGATCCGCGAGCGAGCGGTACCGGCGAAGGGGAGGGCGCCCGCCCTCCCCTTCGCAGTCTCGTGCCCTTGATACCTCCGCCGCCGTCGCCGACCGCCCCGCCGCGAGACGACGCGCTACAGGAACGCCTGTCCCTCGCCCCGGTAGGTGGGCACGGCCGTGACGTCGTCGGGGTCCGGCCCTTCCACGAGGTGCAGTTCGTTGAACCGTTCGCACAGCTCGCCCGCCTTGGCGTGGCGCAGCCACACGCGGTCGCCGACCCGCAGCCCGTCGGCGGCGGCCCCCAGCAGCGGCGTCTGCACCTCGCCCGCCCCCTCGGTGGGGCTGTAGGACAGCCCCGCCGGCAGGTAGGGCTGGGGCAGGCGCGCCCGGTCGGGCGGCCCCGAGGCGAGGTAGCCGCCGCCCAGCACGGTCGCCACCCCGGGGCCGGGGCGGCGCACCACGGGCAGCGCGAACAGCGCGGCGGGCCGGCCGGTGAACCCGGTGAAGTGGTCGAACAGCACCGGGTGGTACAGCCCGGAGCCGGCCGCGACCTCGGTCACCGCGCGCTCGCGGCGGGTGGTGTGCACGCTGCCGGTCCCGCCGCCGTTGACGAACCGGATGTCGGCGACCCCGCGCACCGCCCGCACCAGCGCGGCGCGGCGGCGCGCCAGCTCCAGCCGGGAGCGGCCCTGGACCCAGCGCAGCGCGGCGCCGTAGAGCGGGCGCCCCGGCGGTGCGTCGCCCACGCCGGCGATCTGGGCCTCGTAGGCCATCACGCCCTCCAGCCGCAGGCCGGGGCGGGCGGCGACGGCGCGCGCCAGCGCGGCGGCCTGGGCCGGGGTGCGCACGGGGGAGCGGCGGGCGCCGATGTGGGTGCGCGGCCCCAGCGGCTGCCAACTGGTGTCCATGTCCAGGCACACCTTGACCGGGTGGGCGGGGTCGGGCGCGGCGGCGGCGATCATGTCGAGGTGGTCGGTGTGGTCGACCATGAGCGTGATGCGCGCGGCTGCCCGGGGGTCGGCGGCCAGCGCGGCGATCGCCTGGGTGTCGGCGGTTGGGTAGGCGACCAGGATGTCGTCGCTGAGGGGGCCGGCGGAGTCGCCGGCGGCCAGCCACAGCGCCTCGGGCAGGGTGAAGGCCATCACTCCGGCGAACCCGGGCAGGGCCAGGGCCTCGCGGATGAGGCGGCGGCAGCGCAGGGACTTGGTGACGACGCGCACCGGCACGCCGCCGGCGCGCCGCACGAGGTCGGCGGCGTTGGCGCGGAACGCGGCCATGTCGACGATGGCGAAGGGGGCGCTCAGCCGGCTGGTGGCCCCGTCGTAGTACTCGCGGTCGCTCGGCATCTCCCGAGGATCGCACACCAAGGTGAAAACCGTTCATGTCCGGTTCGGCGGCCCTTGGTGGGACACCGCCTGACATGGGCGTATCCGTCCGCGCGCGGTTGTCCACAGGCCGGCCGGACGGGCCGCGCGCGCCCCCGCGCGCCGCTAGGCTGAAGTTCCCGGCAACCTCGATGCCGACCGCGGACCCCTGGGAGTGCCCACCCATGAGCGCCGGTGCCAACGAGCGCGAATACGTGCTGACCCTGTCCTGCCCCGACACCCGGGGCATCGTGGCGGGCGTGGCCGACCTGCTGTACCAGCACGGCTGCAACATTACCGAGAGCCAGCAGTACGGCGACCCCTACGCCCACCGCTTCTTCCTGCGCACGCAGTTCACCGCCGCCGCCGCGCCGGACGGCGACCCCGGCGCCACCGGCGAGGACTCCTTGCGCGCCGCGTTCGCCTCGCTGGCCGCCGAGTTCGACATGGAGTGGGACCTCCGCGCCCGCGACGTCCGGCCGCGCGTGCTCGTCATGGTCTCCAAGTTCGGGCACTGCCTGAACGACCTGCTCTACCGCCAGCGCAGCGGGCTGCTCGACGCCGACATCGCGGCGGTGGTCTCCAACCACCCCGACCTGGAGTTCCTGGCGCGCTCCTACGGCCTGGACTTCCACCACCTGCCGGTCACCCCCGACACCAAGGCCGAGCAGGAGCTGCGGCTGCTGGAACTGGTCGACTCCTACGACATCGACCTGGTGGTGCTGGCGCGCTACATGCAGGTGCTGTCGGAGCGGCTGTGCGCCAAGATGTCGGGGCGCGTCATCAACATCCACCACTCCTTCCTGCCCAGCTTCAAGGGCGCGCGGCCCTACCACCAGGCCCACGCGCGCGGGGTCAAGCTGATCGGGGCCACCGCGCACTACGTCACCGCCGACCTCGACGAAGGCCCCATCATCGAGCAGGAGGTCGCGCGGGTCGACCACACCCACAGCCCCGAGCAGCTCACCGCGATCGGCCGCGATCTGGAGTCCGTGGCCCTGGCGCGGGCCGTCAACTGGCACGCCCAGCGCCGCGTGCTGCTCAACGGGCAGCGCACCGTCGTCTTCCGCTGAGTCCGCGCCGACCCGCCGGGGCATCGCCGGGCTCCGCCCGGCACCGTCCGGCGGCCCGGACGGTGCCGGCGCTACCGGCGGCGCGGACGGCCCGAGGTCCGGGTGTCGCGGGTGCCCCGCGCGCCGGCGCCCGGCCTCACCCCGCCGGGCCGCCGCGCACATCGGCCACCTCGATGTCCACCACCGCCACCTCCCAGCCCAGCCCCTCGCGGCCGGCCCGGCGCACCGCCTCGCGCAGCGCGCGCGCCGTCTCGGGGATGGGCGCGCCCGCGTCCAGCGCCGCGGCCACCTCCACGGCCATGCCGTCGGCCTCCTCGCGCAGGTCGCGCACGCGCACGTGCCGCACCCCGGGCACCCGCTCGGCGGCGGTGCGCAGCAGGGCCGCCGCCACCCGCCGGCGCACCCGCGTGGTGCCTGCCTCCTCACCGGGCAGCCGGTAGGCGCGGCGGGAGCGGGGATCGGCCCGGACGGCGGCCATGACGTCGTCCAGCAGGCGGGGCGGCGCGGTCACCCGCTCGCCGGCCAGGCGGTCGCGGGCCGCCAGCAGCGGCGCCGTTTCCGCCGCGGCGGCGCGGCAGTGCGGGCAGGCGCGTTCGTGGTCGGTGGGCTCGCCCGCCGCCAGGTGCTCGGCCAACTCCTGTGGGTCGGTGCCGCACGGCAGCATGCCGCCGGACACGGGGTCTACCGCCATGGCGCAAGCTCCTCCACGAGCCGGGCGCGGGCGCGGTGGATGCGTCCGCGCACCGCGTCCGGGCCGGCTCCGACGACGTCGGCGATCTCCTCATAGCCCATGCCCTCCAGTTCCCGCAAGACCCAGCAGGTCCGCTGGCCCGGCGGGAGCCCCGCCAGCGCCCGCGCGAGCGCGTGGCGCAGGTCGCCGGCCACGGTGTGCTGCTCGGGACCGGCCGGCGTGGCCGCCGCCTCGACGTTGTCGGCGGGGGCCTCGGGCGTGCGGGCGCGCGCCAGGTTGAGGGCGCGCCGGCCGGCGATGCGGTAGAGCCACGCCCGGAAGCTGACGGGATCGGCGAGGTCGGGCAGCCGGTGCCAGGCGGCGACCAGCGCCTCCTGCGCGGCGTCGGCCGCGTCGCCCTCGTCGCCCAGGACGCGCAGCGCGATCCGGTAGACGGTGTCCTGGTGGCGCCGCACCAGGACCTCGAACGCGTCGGGGTCGCCGTCCTGGGCGCGGGTCACCAGCGCGGAGTCGGGCGGATCGGGCGGGCGGGGCGGCGGGTGGGCCTCCGATGGCGGGGGCGACTCGAACATGGTCGGCGGCCACCCCACTTCATCAGGTGCAATTACGGCATGACCATTGTTGATTACCCTCGGTAGCGCTACAGTGAAATCCTACTCGGACAGGGATTTCTGTGGCGCACGTCACGCCCGTGGTGGCGTGAGCCCAGGGGATTCCCCGTGTCCTTAAGTGCGTGACATCGACGGCCGGCGGCCGCCGCCAGGGGGCGCACCGGCCGCGGGCCGGCGCTCAGACCGCCGCAGGCCCGCAGGCCGCGTGCCCACGGCGGACGGTCCGACTCGACCAGGGGGAACGACAGTGACGAACACCAGTGCGGAGCCCACCGTGCCCGGCGCCCGCGACAGCGGCACGCCCGGCGGCGCCCGGGGCGGCGCCGGACGCGAACTGGTCACCGCCAACGGCCGCACCACCATCGCCGACCACGTCGTCGCCAAGATCGCCGGCATGGCCGCGCGCGAGGTCGACGGCGTCCACCGCATGGGCGGCGGCTCGGCCCGCGCCTTCGGCGCGGTGCGCGACCGCGTCTCCGGCGGCGGCTCCACCTCCTCGGCCGCGCGCGGCGTGGCCGTCGAGGTCGGTGAACGCCAGGCCGCCATCGACATCGACCTGGTGGTGGAGTACGGGGTGGCCATCCCCGACCTCGCCGGCGCGGTGCGCCGCAACGTCATCCACGGCGTGGAGCGCATGACCGGCCTGGAGGTCACCGAGGTCAACATCACCGTCGACGACATCCACCTGCCCGACGACTCCGACGACTCCGAGTCCGGCGACGACTCCGAGCCCCGGGTGCGCTGACCGTGGCGGCCGGCGGCGCAGAGCCGGCGGGCGGCGTCCGCGACCCCGCCACGGCCGAGGCCGAGCGCATCGCCGCGCGGGTGCGGGCGCTGCCCGACATCGCGGGGCTGTCGGCCGGGGAGTTCGGCACCACCGCCACCCCCGGCCCCGGCGGCCGGGTCGAGGGCGTCGCCGTGCGACCCGAGGGCGTCGAGGTCGGCGTGGTGGTGCGCTACGGCCGCCCCATCCCCGACATCGCCGCCGACGTCCGCGCCGCCGTGCTGGCCGCGCGCGGCGGGGTGCCGGACTCCGGGGACGGCGTGCGGGTGTGGGTGGCCGACATCGACCTCGCCGAGGCGGGGACACGCAGGTGAACCCGCCGACTGAGAGGGGAACGCACATGTGGCCCATCGTTGGGCTGGCCTTCGGGTCCGTGCTGGGACTCGCGGGGGCCTTCGGCGGCTTCGGCGCCTTCGTGCTCGTCCTCGTGCTGGGCGCCATCGGCTTCCTGGCCGGGCGCGCGTTCGAGGGCGACCTCGACCTCCGGCAGCTCTTCGCGGGCCGCCGCGAATGACCCGCGGGCGGCGCGCGGGAGCGCGCCGGCCAGCACCCCGGGCCGGCGGCCCGGCGCACGGACAGCGTGAACGCGTGAGGAGGCGACCATGACGGCCACGACCGCCGCGGACCCCGCGCCGCCGCCGGAGCGGCCGGCGGACCCCGCACCCGCCGACCAGCGCGGCCGCACCGTCATCGGCGCCGACGTGGTCGCCGCGATCGCGGCCCGCGCCGCCTCCCGCGTGGCGGGGGTCGGCCGCGCCGGCGGGGGAGCGGGCGCGGCACCGGGCACCGGCCGCACCCGCTCGGTCGCGGGCGTGCGGGCCCGCGCCGGCATCAGCGGCAACGGCGACACCGCCACCCTGCGGCTGCGGATCGCCGTGCGCTACCCGCGCTCGGTGCGCGAGGTGACACGTGAGGTACGGGCGCACACCGCCCGGACCGTGCAGGACCTGACAGGCATGGCGGTGCGCCGCGTCGACATCGAGATCGCCGATCTGGTGCGCGGCGGCCGCGCCGACTGATTGGCCGCCCCCTCGGCGGCCCGGACCACTACTTCGGGGAGGGACGACTGGCATGACAACCGTTGAAGACGCGCTCATGCGCCCGGATCCCGCGACGGCGCGGCGGGCGCGCCGCGTTGCCGTGCACACCTTCCGCCCGCGCCGGTCCTGGCCGGCGCTGATCGTGGGGGCGCTGGTGCTGCTGGTCGCCGCCTTCGCCGCCGCCGAGGTCGTCTCGGCGCTGGTGGGCAGCCCCATGCGCACCGCCGTCACCACCACCGCCGAGGAGTACGCGGTGGGCGCGCAGTGGGGCGACCCCGCCGTGCAGGCCGCGTCCCTGCTCCTGGCCCTGATCGGGCTGGCCCTGATCGCGATCGCGCTCCTTCCCGGCCGGGGCCGGTTCGCGCCGCTGCGCACCGACGACCCCGACCTGGTGGTGGGGCTGTCGCGGTCGGCGCTGCGGCGCACCCTGGCCCTGGCCGCCCGCAGCGTCGGCGGGGTGCGGGGCGCCCGCGTCACCGTGGGGCGGCACCGCATCGGCGTGCGGGTGCACACCGACCTCATCGAGGCGCCCGAGCTGCGCGGGCAGGTCGCGGCGGCGGTGGAGCGGCGGCTCACCGAGATCGCCCCGCTGGGCGACTTCAAGGTGATCACCCACGTCCGTTGCGCGAAGGCGTGATCCCCGCCATGACCACCTCGCTTGGCCGCAGGGCGCGCAGGTCGGCGCGCGGCAACCGGTGGGGGCTGGCGCTCGTGGGGCTGGTGGTGACCGTGCTGGGCGCGGCGGCGCTGGCCGCCGGGCGCGGGCTGCTGCCGGTGGCCGGCCCCCGCGCCGCCCTCGCCGAGGCCCCCGGCGCGCTGGGGATCGGCGGCGCGTGGGTGCCCTACGCGGCGGCGGTCGCGGCCGTCGTGGTCGCGGTGCTGGCGCTGCGCTGGCTGGCGGTCCAGGGGCGCGGCGACACCGTCGACCAGGTCGCGGTGGAGCCCGACCCCAGCGGCGGCACCACCGACCTGCCCGCCCGCGCCGCGCGCGGCGCGTTCGAGGACGCGGTGCGGGAGTACCCCGGGGTGCGCCGGGCGCGGGCGCACCTGACCGAGTCCACCACGGCGCCGCACATGCGGCTCGACCTCACCCTGGACGACGACGCCGATGTCACCGCCGTGTGGCGCCGGGTGCGCGCCGAGGCGCTCGCCGACCTGCGCACCGCCCTGGACCTGGAGCGGGTGCCGGCGGTGGTGCGGGTGTCGATGGCGGCCCCGCCCCGCAACCCCCGGCGCGCCCTCGCCTGAGGGGCGCGCACACAGACCATCCCGGAAGAGCGGCGCTGGAGGACATCGGGGGGAACCTCCGGCGCCGCTCACCTCGTGCCGGCGGCGCTCAGCCCAGCAGCAGGTCCAGCACGGCGTCGGTGTCGGAGAGGTCGTCGAGCACGACCTCGGCGCCGGCGGCGCGGAGTTCGGCGGCCGAGACGATCCCGGTGGCCACCGCCACGATCCGCGCGCCGCCGTGCAGCGCGGCCATGACATCGTTGGGGCTGTCGCCCACCAGCACGGTGGTGTCGGCGGTGAACGCGATCCCGGTGGCCCGCTGCACCCGCTCGCGCGCGATGCGCACCAGTTCGGGGCGGTCGCGGTGGTCGTCGCCGTACCCGCCTATGGGGATCTCCACGAGGTGGTCCAGACCGAACGCGGCGAGCTTGCGCTCGGCGTTGCGGCGGGTGTTGCCGGTCAGCAGCGAGGAGATGATGTCGGGGTTGGCCGCGCAGCGCTCCAGCGCCTCGCGCGCGCCGGGCAGGACCTCGCCGCGCTCGGCGAACTCCGCCGCCCGCGCCTCGAACATGGCGTCCTGGATGCCGAGGAAGCGGGGGAAGCAGTCGTCGGTGGGCACGAGGTCGTTGGCGAGCTGGGTGTCCTGGAACCACTGCCACTCGGTGCGGCCGGGGCCGTGGGTGGGTCGGTGCCGGTCTAATCCGCTGAACTCCGCGAACGCCGCCGAGAAGATCTCGGATCCGAGGCCGTCGACGTCGATCAGGGTCTTGTCGATGTCCCACAGCACCAGCCGCTTGCCCACCCGGGTCCCCCTTGTCAGCGCGTGTTCTGCCACGTTAACCCACTGATTGGCACCGCAACCACCGGTTTCGCTCATTCGCCATCGGATCGTCGGCGGCGGGTCGCCCCGGGCGGGCGTGCGGCGTGTGGCACCGTTCGCGACCCCGGGCGCGGTATGTACGGTTCGTCCTTCTGAGGCTAGGCTTACCTACGGACACCCGGCCGGCGCCGCGCGCGCCGCGTCCGGGTGCGTCTTCCGTGCGCCGTGAAGGGAGCCGCATGGTGGGAGCCAGCAGCCATCCGCTCGCCGGGATCGTGGAGTGGGTCAACGAGCGCGACCTGTACTACAAGACCGACCTGCTGGCCCCCGGCGCGCCCGCGCCCGCCGGCCCCGAGTGGATCCGCGTGGACCGGCTGCCCGAGCGCGTCCCCGAGCTGATCGACACCCTCACCGAGCACTCCTGCCAGGGGCACCGCACCGCGTCGTCGGCGTTCCTCGCCGCCGACATGGGCCGCCAGGTGATGACGCTGGCGGCCATGGCCGCCTACCTCACCGGCCGGGCGCCGCTGCTGGCCGCGCACCTGCTGTGGGTGCGCCGCACCGAGACCGGCCGGCTGGACCGGCTCACACTGCGCCTGTCCGACGCCGCCGTCCTGCCCGGCGACCCGCTGGCCCACGCCCCCGGCGTGCGCGTCCTGGAGTCCGAGGCCGAACTGGACCGCTGGTTCGTGTCCTCGGCGGCGGCCGCGCTGGAGCCCGCGATCGCGGCGGTGCGGGCCACCACCCGGTTCGGCGCGCGCCCGCAGTGGAGCATGGTCGCCGACGCCCTGCACGAGGCCCTGCTGCTGGCCTCCGAGGAGGTCGGCGCCGACCAGGCGGACGCCTGGGAGCGCGCCAGGCGCATGGTGGCCTGCCTCAACCACGACCGCGACCGCGTGGCCCCGCGCCAGCGCCCGTTCCCGCTGGCCCTGCGGGGACGGCCGCGGCACCGGCCCGAGCGGATGTTCCTGGTGTCGGGCGGCTGCTGCTTCTACTACCGGTTCGGCGACGCCAAGTGCGCCAGTTGCCCGCTCTCCAGCGACGAGGACCGCGAACGCGCCCTGCGCGGCCACTACGAGGCCCCGACCCAGCCGGCCTGAGGCCGGGGCGCGATCGCGCGGGGAACCGCTGGGGTCGCTGTCAGCGCATCGCGGGGCAGCCGGCCCGCGCCCGGCCGCGCGGGGAGCCGCTACCCGCCCCCGGCATCTCCCGTGTCCGCCGTGTCGCCATCGTCCTTGCCCGCCGTACCCGTTGCCCCCGCCGCGCCGTCCGTGCGCTCGGGACCGCCCCCGCCGCCGTCGGTGCGCCGGGCGACCTCGCGCTCGTAGACGGCGAGCGTGTCCACGAACATCCGCCGCTCGGCCGGGCTCAGCGGCTCCAGCGCAACCCGCCACGCCTGGGCGCCCTGCGCCAGCCACGCCGTGATGGCCGGCCGGTGCTCCTCGGCGATGCTCACGATCATCCGCCGCCGGTCCGCCTGGTCCTCGCGCCGGTCCAGCACCCCCTGGCGGCTCAGGTCGCCCACCATCAGACTCGCGGTGGAGGGCGCCACCTCCAGCCGCCCGGCCAGCTCGTTCACACTCATCGGCCCGTCGAACAGCAGGTAGGCCAGCAGCGACAGGTGCCGGGGCGCCAGCGAGAACGACCGCAGCTCCTCGGGCACCGGCAGCCGCTTGGCCCGCCCCACCAGCCGCGGCATCAACAGCAGCAGCGCCCGGATGCCGTCCTCGACACTGGGACCCGCCGCCGAGCGCCCCTCAGATTCAGCAGCCACGGCGACTCCCGCCCTCCGCGACGAACCGCCCAAGCCCGGCGGCCACCACTCCCGGGGAGGTCGCACCCGCCTCGACCGCCATCACCACGCGCCTCCGCATCCGCTCATTGTGGCACCGCAACCCGCACGTCGCGGCCGTCCGCAGCCTGCACTCCCGCCTTCCCGAGAAGATCGCCTCGGCCGTCCACGAGTTCGCCGTCAGCCCGCTGGCGGACAACCCCCACCGGGTGGGAAAGCGGCTGCTCAACCCCCCGTTCGAGAACACCTGGTCGGCGCGGCGCGGCTCCTACCGCGTCCTCTACGAGATCGACGAGGACGCCCGCACCGCCACGGTCGTCGCCGTCGAGCACCGCTTCGACGCGTACCGCTCACGCTGATCCCCGGGGTCAGCACTCGACCACGGCGCGGGTGCCGCGTCCGGCTCACTCCCAGCCGCTGTCGTCGGCCTCCGTGTGGACGATCCGTTCCGCCTCCATCAGGACGTGGTCCTGGGGCGTTCGCATGAAGTAATGCTCGTCCTTCATCAGCCTGAGACCGTAGAAGAGCTGGCTCAGAAGCCGATGCCCCTCGAACTCTGCGGGGATCACGCAGGTGTTTTCCGTCAGCTCGACTTCGAACTCCGAGCTGGTGGCGGACCCGCCCTGTTCGGGCCTCGCCGAACCGTATACGGAGAAGGTCCAGCGGTTCCCGCCCCGAGCGCGCAGCATGTAGTACTCACTGCTGTTGAGGTGGACTTGCAGGGGGAGTCTGACGGCGAGGTCGGCGTTGATTCGCCGCCACGGCGGTTCGGGGCCGAAGTGAAGCAGGTCGGAGAAGAGCGCCTTGCGCAGGTCCCGGTATGACTCGGCCAGGTGCGTGAGGTCGGTGGTCACCGCGACCAGGTCCTGATCGTCGTCGCACCACTCGATGTTGTCGCGCATGCGCTCCCACTGCGAGATCACCCAGTGGTGGAGTTCCCCCTCCAGCGGTTGTGGGAGGCGGTAGCCGTTCTCGATGGTGTCGATGACGAATCGGACTCCGCTGTGGAGTTGGGCGTAGCTCTTTCGCACGTCCATGTGACCCACTTCCGTACCGATGGTGGGGGTTCCCTGTCGGTCTGACGTGGTGGGGCGGGCCGTGGTTGCGGACTCCCGGATCAGCACTCGATGACGTTGACCGCGAGACCGCCGCGGGAGGTCTCCTTGTACTTGTCCATCATGTCGCGGCCGGTGTCGCGCATGGTCTTGATGACCTTGTCGAGGCTGACGAAGTGGCTGCCGTCGCCGCGCAGGGCCATGCGGGTGGCGCTGACCGCCTTCACCGCCGCCAAAGCGTTGCGTTCGATGCACGGGACCTGCACCAGGCCGCCGATCGGGTCGCAGGTGAGGCCGAGGTTGTGCTCCATCGCGATCTCGGCGGCGTTCTCCACCTGGGCGGGGGTGGCTCCCCACGCCTCCGCCAGGCCGGCGGCGGCCATGGACGACGCCGAGCCGACCTCGCCCTGGCAGCCGACCTCCGCGCCCGAGATCGACGCGTTCTGCTTGTAGAGGATGCCGATCGCGGCGGCGGTGAGCAGGAAGCGGACCGCGCCGTCGTCGCCCGCGCCCTGGGTGAAGTGGGTGTAGTAGTGCAGGACCGCCGGCACGATCCCGGCGGCGCCGTTGGTCGGGGCGGTCACCACCCGGCCCCCGGCCGCGTTCTCCTCGTTGACCGCCAGCGCGTACAGCGAGATCCAGTCGGTGCCGCGCATGGGGTCGGCCGGGTCGCTGTGCGCGGGGCGGGCCAGGCCGGAGTCGTCGCAGGAGCCGCCCAGTTGGTGGTAGAGCCGGGGCGCGCGGCGCGGCACCTTCAGGCCGCCGGGCAGGGTGCCCTCGGTGGTGACGCCCCGGCGCACGCACGCGCGCATGGCCCGCCAGATCTCCAGCAGCCCGGCGCGCACCTCGGCGGCCGAGCGGCCGAACGCCTGCTCGTTGGCGAGCATGATCGCGCTGATGGACATGCCCGTCTCGCGGCAGCGCTCCAGCAGTTCGGCGGCCGAGGCGAACGGGTAGGGCAGCCGGGTGTCGTCGGGGGTGATGCGGTCGGCGCCCACGGCGGCCTCGTCCACCACGAACCCGCCGCCCACCGAGAAGTAGGTGCGCGTCCGAAGCTCCGCGCCCTCGGCGTCGAAGGCGAGGAAGCGCATGCCGTTGGGGTGGCCCGGCAGGCTCTCGCGGCGGCGGAAGTCGATCGCGGTGGCCGGGTCGAACGGGACCTCGCGCCCGCCGCCCAGGGCCAGCCGGCCGCGCTCGGCGACCGACTCCAGCAGGGCGGGGACCGCGTCGACGTCGACGCCCTCGGGGGTCTCGCCCATCAGGCCCAGCACCACCGCGCGGTCGCTGCCGTGGCCCTTGCCGGTCAGGGCCAGCGAGCCGTACAGCTCGGCGCGCACGGCGGCGGTGCGCTCCAGCAGGCCGTCGGCGGCCAGCCCCGACACGAACGTGCGGGCGGCGCGCATCGGGCCCACGGTGTGCGAACTGGAGGGGCCGATGCCGATGGTGAACAGGTCGAAGGCGCTGATGGCCATGTTGCCCTCCTGCGGGCGGGTGCGGGACGGGTGCGGCGCGGCCGGCGGCCCGGGGGGCGGTTGCGGGCCGCCGGGCGCGCCGAGGAGGGCGGTACGCCCGTT
>NZ_JAJAQC010000001.1 GCF_027604915.1 Streptomonospora mangrovi | reverse complement strand
GGGCCCCCCGGGGGGGGGGGGGGGGGGGGGGGGGGGGGGGCCGCCGGCGGGGGGGGGCCGGGGGGGCGCCCCCCCCCCCCGCCGAGGAGGGCGGAACGCCCTTACAGGTCCGCGTAGAGCGGGCGCCTGCGCACGAGCGCGGCCACGCGGCCGCGCAGGGACTCCGCGTCGTACTCCGGCTTGAGCGCCTCGGCCACGACGTCGGCGACCTCGGTGAAGTCCTCCTCGGTGAACCCGCGGGTGGCCAGCGCCGGGGTGCCGATGCGCAGGCCGGAGGTCACCATGGGCGGGCGGGGGTCGTTGGGCACCGCGTTGCGGTTGACGGTGATGCCGATCCCGTGCAGCCGGTCCTCGGCCTCGCGCCCGTTGAGCTGGGACTCCACCAGGTCCACCAGCACCAGGTGGACGTCGGTGCCGCCGCTGAGGACCTTGACGCCGGCCTCGACCGCGTCGGGCCGCAGCAGCCGCTCGGCCAGGATCCGGGCGCCCGCCAGGGTGCGGCGCTGCCGCTCGGCGAACTCCTCGCCCGCCGCGATCTTCAGGCACACGGCCTTGCCCGCGATCACGTGCTCCAGCGGTCCGCCCTGCATGCCGGGGAACACCGCGGAGTTGATCTTCTTGCCGAACTCCTCCTTGCTCAGGATGAGCCCGCCGCGCGGACCGCCCAGCGTCTTGTGGGTGGTGGTGGTGACGATGTCGGCGTGCGGCACCGGGCTGGGGTGCAGGCCGGCGGCCACCAGGCCGGCGAAGTGCGCCATGTCCACCAGCAGCAGCGCGTCGACGCTGTCGGCGATCTGGCGGAACCGCGCGAAGTCGAGTTGGCGCGGGTAGGCCGACCACCCGGCGACGATCATGCGCGGCCGGTGCTCCTTGGCCAGCGCCTCGACCTCGTCGTAGTCGACGGTGCCGTCCTCGGGCCGCACGTGGTAGGCCACCGCGTTGAGGATCTTGCCGGAGTAGTTGAGCCGCATGCCGTGGGTGAGGTGCCCGCCGTGGGCCAGGTCGAGGCCCAGGATGGTGTCGCCGGGCTGGAGCAGCGAGAAGTACACCGCCGTGTTGGCCTGGGCGCCCGAGTGCGGCTGCACGTTGGCGTGCTCGGCGCCGAACAGCGCCTTGGCGCGGTCGATGGCCAACTGCTCCACCACGTCGACGTGCTCGCAGCCGCCGTAGTAGCGCTTGCCGGGGTAGCCCTCGGCGTACTTGTTGGTCAGGACGGTGCCCTGGGCCTCCAGAACCGCCCGGGGGGCGAAGTTCTCCGAGGCGATCATCTCCAGGGTGCCGCGCTGGCGGGCCAGTTCGGCGGCGACGGCGTCGGCGACCTCGGGGTCGACCTGGGCGAGGGACTGGTCGAACGGGCTGGGCTGGGAGGTCATCGGGTTACCCCTCTCCTTCGGTCAACTGCGTGTACTGCTCCGGCGAGAGGAGGTCGGCGGGCTCCTCGGAGACCTCCACCTTGAACAGCCACCCCTGCCCGTAGGGGTCGGTGCCGATCACCTCGGGATCGGCCACGGCCGCCTCGTTGACCGCCACGACCTCGCCGTTGACGGGGGAGTAGAGGTCGCTGACGGACTTGGTGGACTCCACCTCACCGCAGGTGTCACCGGCCGAGACCGTGCCGCCGACCTCGGGAAGGTCGACGTAGACGATGTCGCCGAGCGCCTCGGCGGCGTAGGCGGTGATCCCGACCGTGGCGACACCGTCGGCGACGGCCACCCACTCGTGCTCGCTCGTGTAGTGCAACTCCGCGGGAACGCTCAATTCAACTCTCCAGGAGGTCGTGGTGGTCCGTGGGCGGGCCGGCGGCCGCGCGGCCTCGGCGCGCGGTGCGGGCGGGTCCGGGTGCGGACCGGAGCCGGTTCCGCGGGGACGCAATAGATTCTGCCGGGTGACGGGTGCGGTCCGCACGTGCCCCGCCCGGTCGCGGCGGGGCGCGCGGGTCAGCGGCCGCGCTTGTAGAAGGGCAGGTCGACCAGGTCGACCTCTTCGGCGCGGCCGCGCACGTCGACGCTGAAGGCGCCCGAGCCGGAGTCCAGGCCGGCCTCGACGTAGGCCATGGCGATCGGCTTGCCCAGGGTCGGCGAGGGGGCGCCGCTGGTGACCGAGCCGACCTCGCGGCCGTCGCACAGCACCGGGTTGCCCCGGCGCAGCGGGCGGCGGCCGCGCGCCACCAGGCCCACCAGGCGGCGGGCGGGACCGGCCTTCGCGGCGGCCTCCAGCGCCGCGCGGCCGACGAAGTCGCCGGGCTTGTCGAGCTTGACCACGCGGCCCAGGCCGGCGTCGTAGGGGGTGGTGCCGGGGTCGAGTTCGTTGCCGTAGAGCGGCATGCCGGCCTCCAGGCGCAGGGTGTCGCGCGCCGACAGCCCGGCGGGCACCAGGCCGTGCGGCTCGCCGGCCTCCAGCAGGGCCGCCCACACCGCCGGCGCCTCGGTGCCGGGGGTGAGGAAGATCTCGAAGCCGTCCTCGCCGGTGTAGCCGGTGCGGGCCAGCAGCGCCGGGCGCCCGGCGACGGTGTGGCGGTAGCCGGCGTAGTACTTGATGGTGTCGAGGTCGGCGTCGGTGAGCGGCGCCAGGATCGCGGCGGCGGCCGGGCCCTGCACGGCGATCAGCGCGTAGTCGGCGGAGCGGTCCTCGACGCGGGCGTCGAACCCGGCGGCGCGCTCGGTCAGCGCGGCCAGCACGGCGGCGGCGTTGGCGGCGTTGGCCACCACCAGGTAGTCGTGGTCGGCCAGCCGGTAGACGATGAGGTCGTCCAGCACGCCGCCGTCGGCCGCGGTGATCATGGTGTAGCGGGCGCGGCCCACCGCGACCTGCGAGAGGTGGCCCACCAGCGCGTAGTCGAGCAGGTCGGCGGCCTGGGGGCCGGTGACGTGAATCTCGCCCATGTGGGAGAGGTCGAACAGGCCGGCGCGTTCGCGTACGGCGGTGTGCTCGGCGCGCTCGCCGGTGTAGCGCAGCGGCATCTCCCAGCCGGCGAAGTCGACCAGGGCGGCCCCGGCGCGCCGGTGGACCGCGTGCAGCGGTGTGGTGCGGAGGGCGGGCCCCTGGTTGGGCGCAGTCATGGTCGCTCCCGAGAGGATGGACGTCGATTCGACATGGCGCTGCCATCCTCCCCCTCTGTCATCGGAGCCTGAGAGCTTCGCCGCGCGCGAGGCGGCTTGCACCTTCGGCGAGGGGCGCACGCGCCCCTGCTTTCCAGAGTGGTCTTGACCGCGCGGTCCGGCGCGCCTGAGAGGTTCTCTGGGGAGGAATTGCTCCTTCGGCGGCCCGTGCCGGCTGCACGGACTCTCTCCCGCACGGCTTCAACGACCGCGCCCAGCCTAGCAGCGCGGCCCCGCCGCGAACAGGAGGCGGCGGGTCCGGGCACGCGAAAGCCCCCGCCGGCCAGGACCAATGCCAGGGCGGGGGCGTGTCAGGTCGCCGCGCGGGGCGGGCACGCGGTGTGCGGCGCCCGCCCCGCCCGGCGCGGGGCTCAGGCCGCGCGGCGCTTGCGGACCGCCTCGGCCAGCACGCCCAAAACGTCCTCGGTGGTGGACCAGCCCATGCACTTGTCGGTGATGGAGCGGCCGTAGACGAGTTGGGCGGGGTCGCCGAGCTTCTGCGCGCCCTCCTCGATGAAGCTCTCCAGCATCACGCCGACGATCCCGCGCTCGCCGCGGGCGACCTGGGCGGCGATGGACTCGGCCACGCCGGGCTGGCGGGTGTGGTCCTTGCCGCTGTTGGCGTGGCTGGCGTCGATCATGACGCGGCGCGGCAGCCCGGAGCCGTCGATGACGCCGAGGGCCTCGGCGACGCTGTCGGGGCCGTGGTTGGGGCCGCTGCGCCCGCCGCGCAGGATGACGTGGCAGTCGGGGTTGCCCTCGGTGACCACGACCGAGCCCTGGCCGGCGGGGTCGACGCCGAAGAAGGTGTGGGAGGCGGCCGCGGCCCCGCAGGCGTCCACCGCCACCTGGACGTCGCCGTCGGTGCCGTTCTTGAAGCCCACCGGCATGCTCAGGCCGCTGCCGAGCTGGCGGTGCACCTGGCTCTCGGTGGTGCGGGCGCCGATGGCGCCCCAGGCCACGGCGTCGGCGATGTACTGCGGGGTGATGGGGTCGAGGAACTCGGTGCCGGCCGGGACGCCGATGGAGCCGATGTCCAGCAGCAGCTTGCGCGCGGTGCGCAGGCCGCGGTGGACGTCGTGACTCTCGTCGAGGCCGGGGTCGTTGATGAGCCCCTTCCAGCCCAGCGTGGTGCGCGGCTTCTCGAAGTAGACGCGCATGACCAGGCACAGGTCCTCGCTGAGCGCGGGGGCGAGCGCCTTGAGGCGCTGGGCGTAGTCGAGGGCGGCGTCGGGGTCGTGCACCGAGCAGGGGCCGACGATCACCAGGAGGCGGTCGTCGGAGCCGTCGAGCACGCGCTTGACCTCGGTGCGCGCGTCCTCGACCAGAGCGGCGCGCTCGGGGCCCATGGGGAGTTCGGCGAGCAGGTCCTGGGGGGCGATCAGCGGCTGGTAGCTGACGACCCGGGTGTCATTGGTGTTGGCCATGCGTTCTGAGTTCCTCTTCCCTCTGCCCTGCGGACCCACTGGAAACCCTAACGTGATCATGCCCCGGCGGCTTCCCCGGCGCCCCGACCCGGTGGCCCGCTTCGGGCGCCCGCGTGGCCGCGTCGATGCCGCGCCCACGCCGGTCCGGGCGGCCCGGTCGGCGGCCGGGTGACACCGCAGGCCGCAGCGTTGCGTGTGACCTCAGACACATTGTGTGGCGGGGGAAGGCCGCCGGGCCGGGCCGGACGGGCGTTTCCGCCGGTCCGGGCGGCGCCCGCGCACCCGCCCGGACCCGGGCGCGGCGGGCCTCCGGAACCGCCCGCGAGGCTGTGCGCTGCGGCGATGGTCACACCGCCCCGGTCGGCCCCCCGAGCCCCGCCCGCCGCCCCCGTGCCGGGCGGGCGGCGGCCGGTGCCGGGGGCGCCCGCCGCGGCGCCCGGCCGCCCCCGGCGCCACCCCCTCCGGCGCGGAATACGCCCGGTGGCGCCGGTTCTAGGATGGCCCCGGCCACACCTGCGACGAAGGAACGCCCTACCCATGCGCACGCTGTATCCGCCCATCGAACCGTATGACTCCGGGATGCTCGACGTCGGCGATGGGCACCGCATCTACTGGGAGCTGTGCGGGAACCCGGCCGGAAAGCCCGCGGTGTTCCTGCACGGCGGCCCCGGCGCCGGCTGCTCCGCCGACCACCGGCGCCTCTTCGACCCCGAGCGCTACCGGGTCCTGCTGTTCGACCAGCGCAACTGCGGGCGCAGCACCCCCCACGCCAGCGGCATGGACGTCGACCTCAAGACCAACACCACCTGGGCGCTGGTCGAGGACATCGAGCGGCTGCGCGCCATGCTCGGGGTCGAGCGCTGGCAGGTGTTCGGCGGGTCGTGGGGCAGCGCGCTGGCGCTGGCCTACGCCGAGGAGCACCCCCACCGGGTGAGCGAGCTGGTGGTGCGGGGGGTGTTCACCCTGCGCAACGAGGAACTGCGCTGGTTCTACCAGAGCGGGGCGTCGTTCCTGTTCCCCGAGGTGTGGGAGCGCTACCTGGCGCCCATCCCCGAGGACGAGCGCGACGACCTCATCGGCGCCTACGCGCGGCGGCTGTCCTCGCCCGACCGCGACGTCCGGCTCCAGGCCGCGCGGGCGTGGAGCGTGTGGGAGGGCTCCACCATCACCCTGCTGCCCAACGAGGCCATCCGCGCCCAGCACGCCGAGGCCGACTACGCGCTGGCCTTCGCCCGCATCGAGAACCACTACTTCGAGCACGGCGGGTTCTTCTCGCCCGGGCAGTTGATCGCCAACGCCGACCGGCTGCGCGGGATCCCCGGCGTGATCGTCCAGGGCCGCTACGACGTCTGCACCCCGGCCAAGACCGCCTTCGACCTGCACCGGGCCTGGCCCGAGGCGCGGTTCCACCTGGTCGACGACGCCGGCCACGCGTTCTCCGAGCCCGGGATCCTGCACCACCTGATCGAGGCCACCGACGCCTTCGCCCGCTGAGGGCCGGCCCCCGCCGGGGCCGGCCGCCCCGGTCTAGGCTCGGGTCCGGGCACGCGGACCCGCCGCGCCGAGCGAGGAGGAGCGCACATGCGCGTCACCGTCGACTACGACCTGTGCGAGAGCAACGCCGTCTGCATGGGGATCGCCCCCGAGGTGTTCGAGGTGCGCGACGACGACTACCTCTACGTGCTCCAGGAGGAGCCCGCCGAGGACCTGCGCCCCCGGGTCGAGGAGGCCGCCCGCATGTGCCCCAAGCAGGCGATCAGGCTGGACCGCTGACCTCGGCCAGCGCGTCGGCCCAGGTGGTGGGCTCGGCCAGCAGCCGCCGGTAGCGCATCACCTTGGGTGTGGAGCGCAGGCCCAGCACGCCCACCAGCATGCCCTCGCGGCCCAGGAACGCCACGAACTTTCGGTCCTCGGGCGAGCCGTGCACGACCTCCACGGTGTCGGCCGGCGCGGCCTGGCCCAGCAGTTGCACCTTCATGCCGTACTGGTCGGACCAGAAGTAGGGCACCGGTGTGAACGCCTGGCGGGTGCCCTCGCCCGCGAGCAGGTTGCGCGCGGCCACGGCCGCCTGCTCGCCGGCGTTGGTCCAGTGCTCCAGGCGGATCCGGCCGCCGTAGCGCGGGTGCGGCCAGTTGGCGAGGTCGCCGGCGGCGTAGACCCCGGGCACCGAAGTGGCGCAGTAGGCGTCGCAGAGCACGCCGCCCGCGCCGCCGGCCAGCGCCACCCCCGACCCCGCCAGCCACTCGGTGTTGGGCAGCGCGCCCAGGCCGGCCACCACCAGCGGCGCATCGATCGCGGTGCCGTCGGCGAGCCGGACGCGGCGGACGCGGTCGTCGCCCTCGAACCCGGCCACGCCCACCCCCAGGCGCAGATCGACCTTGTTGTCGCGGTGCAGTTCGGTGAACACCCCGCCGACGCGGGGGTCGACCACCCGGGTCAGCGGCGTGGGCGCGGCCTCCACCAGGGTGACCGCCAGCCCGGCCGCGCGGGCGCTGGCCGCGACCTCGGCGCCGACGAACCCGGCGCCCACCACCACGATCCGCTCGTGCTCGGCGAAGCCGGCCCGCAGCGCCTCGGCGTCCTCGGCGGTGCGCAGCACGTGCACCCCGGCCAGGCGGGTGTCGGGGCGGCGGGCGCGCGAGCCGGTGGCGATGACGACGCCGTCGGCGCGCACCGAGGTGCCGTCGTCCAGGTCCACGGCCCGCTCGGCCGGGCGCAGGCGCACTGCGGCGCGGCCCAGCCGCCACTCCAGCGCGAGCGCGTCGAACTCCGCGTCCTGGCGCAGGTCCAGGGTGGCGGGCGCGCCCTTGCCGGTCAGGAACTCCTTGGACAGCGGCGGCCGGGAGTAGGGGCGGCGCGGCTCGTCACCGATGAGGGTGATGCGGCCGTCGAACCCGGCCTCGCGCAGGGCCTCGGCGGCGTGCAGACCCGCCATTCCCGCACCGGCGATGACGATGTCGCGCATGCCCTGCCCTTTCCGGTCGGATCCCGGCCGCGTTCGGGCGGCCGGTGGGGTGGCCGGCCCCGCGTGCGCGGGGCGGTGTCGATGGCGCCAACAGCGCCGCCCGCGCGCCGATTCCCCCGCGCGGGCGGCCGGTTTCAGCCGCGGGGGCCGGCCTCGGGCAGCGGCCGGACCGCGCCCACGGGGGCGCCGCCGCCCAGCACCTCGGTCTCCAGCATGGCGCGCACGGGTTCCACGTCCACCCCCAGCGCGGCCAGCGCGGTGAGCCCGGCGGCGGTGCGCGCGCGGCCCAGCGGGTCGCCGTCGCTCATCTTGACCGCCACCGCCTCGCCGGTGGGCGCGGCGATCGCGATGACGCCCTCGGCGCCGATCTTGGACACCAGGCCGGGCAGGGCGCGCATCAGCCGGGTGTCGTCGCGGCGCTCGCCGGCCACGTACTCGGGGTGGGCGCGCATGGCGGCCAGGACCCGGCCCTCGGGGCTGTCGGCGGCGGCGCCGACCATGGCGCGCAGGCCGCGCGCCAGCCCCAGCAGCGACACGGCCAGTTGCGGCGCGCCGCAGCCGTCCACGGCGGTGTGGGCCACCGGCTCGCCGCACAGCCGCTCGATCTCCGCGCGCACCGCCGCCTGCACGGGGTGGTCGGGCGCCAGGTAGCCGGCGGTGTCCCAGCCCCGGGCCACGCAGGCGGCCAGCATGGCGGCGTGCTTGCCCGAGCAGTTCATCAGCACGCGGGCGGGGGAGCCGCCCGCACGCAGCAGGGCGTCGCGCTCGTGGCGGTCCAGCGGCCACTCGGCGGGGCAGCCCAGGTCGTCCTCGCTCAGCCCCGAGGCCGCCAGCGTGGCGCGGACCAGTTCGGCGTGGCGCGGCTCGCCGCTGTGGCTGCCCGCCGCGACGGCCACCTGGGGGCCGTGCAGCGGAGCGCCGGCCCGCAGCACCGCCGACGCCTGGAAGGGCTTGGCCGCCGAGCGCGGCAGCATGGGCGCGGCGACGTCGCCCCGGGAGTAGCCGATCTCACCGGAGGCGGTGAGCCCCACGACGGCCCCGTAGTGGACGCCCTCGCGAAAGCCCGAGCGGACCACCTCGACCAGGGGGGCGTAGGGCGGCGGCGCGGTCTCGGGCATGGGGTCTCCTCACAGGTCGGAACGGAAAAATCGGGGCCGGGACGGGTCGGGCGCGCGGGCGCCGGACCGGGGCCGGGCCGCTGCGGCACCGGTGTCCCACTGGATCGTCGCGGCCGTCGCAGCCATGGTGGCGCATGCCGCGCGGACCGCGCCCGCCGCCTCCTGGCATAGGGTCGGCCCGGTGGGACACCACCGCCGCGAGCGAGGCAGACGGGGGATGGGCGACGTGCTGGAGACCGAACCGGACACCGGGCGGGTGCTCCACATGGGCGGGCTGACCCGCCATCGGCGCGGGCCGGCGGCGGCCCGCGACCTGGAGTACGCGGTCGTCGACGTCGAGACCACCGGCCTGGACCCGCGCGAGGGCGCGCGGGTCTGCGAGATCGCCGTGGTGCGCATGCGCGGCGACGGCGCGGTGCTGAGCGAGTTCAGCACGCTGGTGGACCCCGGCGTGCCGCTGGGCGGGCAGGAGTTCCACGGCATCGGCGCCAGCGACGTGGTGGGCGCCCCCAAGGCCGCCGAACTGGTCGACGTGCTCGCCGAGCTGTTCAGCGGCGCGGTGGTGACCGGGCACAACCTCGACTTCGAGGGCAGGTTCCTGGCGGCCGAGCTGCACCCGGCGGGCCTGCCCGGCGAGCTGCCGGGCCTGTGCACCCTGCGGGCGCTGCGCGCCCAGGTGGACCTGCCGCGCTACTCCCTGCCCCGCGCCAGCCACGCCCTGGGCGGGCACTGGCCCACCGCCCAGCACACCGCGCTGGGCGACGCCCGCGCCTGCGCCCAACTGCTGGCCGAGCTGCTGGCCAACGCGCCGGGTCCGCTGCACTACACCGGCCCCGAGCCCCGCCCGCTGGAGTTCCCGCGCCGGCAGCGCGCGGTCGGCAAGACCCGCACGCCCTGGAGCGGGCCCGAGGGCGTGCGCGCGGCCCGGGCGAACCCCGAGCGGCCGCCGGCGTCCTGGCCGCCGCGCTGGCGCGAGCTGGAGCTGGACTTCCGGTCCTGCGGCGGCCGGTTCGACGCCGACCAGCGCGCGGCCGCCGAGCGCGCGGCCGGGCAGCGCGCCCTGGCCCGCGACGCGCTGGCGGGCGCGGCGGTGCTCACCGGGGTGCTGGCGGCGGCCGGCGCGGTGCGCCAGGCCGAGCGCGGGCTGCGCCGGATCGCGCGGCGCGGCTGAGCGGCCGGCCCCGCGCCGCCGGGCTCACACCCCCGACAGCGCCAGGAAGAACGCGATGATCAGGGCGCTGCCGCCGACCGTGGTCAGCGTGGCGCGCCCGGCCTCGGTGAGGCGCGCGGGCACCAGGTGGGGCGACCACGCCGGCTGGAACCGGGGGACGCGGTTGAACACGGCGACGGCGACCAGCGCGGCGCCGAGGAGGATCAGCAGTATGGACACCGGGGCGGCCCTTCCGGGGAGAACAGGCTGCTACGGTGCCCGATTCTGCCGCACCGCGGGCGTTGCCGCACGTGGGGACGGGGCCTGAAGCCGCCGGTGGACGCGCCGAAACCCGGCGGGGGCGCGCCGGCCCCCGGCCGCACCCCGCCTCACGCCAGCGGCGGCGAGGCGGGGTCGCCCTGGCGCAGGGCGCGCAGGGTGAACCCGGCCACCAGGCGGTGGGCGTCGGCCGGGGTGGTCTCGCCGCGCTGGAGGGGCACCCGCTGGGCGCCGACCATGGCCAGGACCAGGCGGGCCACCGGCTCGACGGGGACCGGCGCGAACTCCCCGGCCGCCACCCCGGCGCGCAGGATCTCGTCCAGCAGCGCGTGCATGGGCGCCACGTGGTCGGCCAGGGCCTGGTAGGCGTCGGGGCCCAGGCTGGCGCCGAGTTCGCCGGCCGCCGGGTGGGGGTGCTCGGCCAGGCCGTCGAGCTGGAAGCGGATGAAGGCGTCCAGGCGCTCGGCGGCGGAGGCGTCGCCGGCCAGCTCGCGGTGGTAGCGGTCGACGAACCCGCTGGTCACCCGCTCGGTGAAGGCGAGCAGCAGCGCGGGCTTGTCAGGGAAGTAGTTGTAGAGCGCGGTGCGGGTGATGCCCGCCTCGGCGGCGACCTCGGTCATGGAGATCTCGTCGATGCCCTGCACGCGGGTGAGCGCGGCGACGGCGTCGAGGATGCGCTCGCGGGTCTGCGCGCGGTGCGCCGCGATGGTGGGCGCGGAGATCTTGGGCATGGCACCCATGGTGGCACGCGCCGGCCGCGCCGGGCGGGGGTTCGCACCCGCCGCCGCCCGGCGCGGCCCTGCTCAGGCGGCGCGTCGGGCGTGGGCGCGGCCGAGGTCGGCCAGCACGTCGGCGTTGAGCCGGTAGGCCAGGCGGGTCTCGGCCACGACCCGCCGCCGCGCGGCGGCGTCGAGGTCCATTCCGTCCAGCCGGCGGCGGTAGCCCTCCTTGAAGCGGGGCAGGCTGCCCAGGCCGGGGAAGTCGAAGAACGCGGTGCCGGAGCCGGCGTCGATGCCGTAGGCGCGCTCGGCGGCCTTGCGGAAGAACCGCCCGCCGGAGAGGTCGCCCATGTAGCGGGTGTAGTGGTGGGCCACGTAGCGGGCGGGGTCGGCGGCGGCCGCCTCGACGCGGGCGGTGTAGGCGCGCGTGGGCGCGGTGGGGGCGATGCGGTCGCGCCAGTCGGGGCCGTAGAGCGCGGTGAGGTCGCGGTGCAGCGCGGGAACCCGGCGCAGGGCCGGGAAGTGGATCCGCCCGGCGACGGGGTCGGCGGCCAGCGCGTCGCCGACCTCCTCCAGGGCCGCGTACACGAAGTAGTGCTGGGCGAGCATCGCGGCGTAGGCCGCGCGCGGCAGGGCGCCCTCCAGCAGCGCCTGGACGAATCCGTGCTGCTCGGCGTCGCCGTGGTCGCTCCAGGTGGCCTGGCGCAGCTCCGCGGAGAAGGGGGCGGGTTCGGTGGGCTCGGTGTCGGGGGTGGGATCGGCGTCGAGGGGATTTGCGGGCACACGCCCTCCTTTGTCGCCTTTGCCGCTCGGATTTTTCCGACATGATGTCAGCAACGGGAGCGGCCTTCAAGGTCGATACGACGACGTGTCAGAAAACGGTCGGAGGAAGGCGGGTAGCCTGGGAAGGCACACGGGTGCGAACCAGGCGCCCCAGGAAGCGGGACACCCCCTACCGCCGTTTGATGTCTCTCGTGCAATCCCGCTAGCGACACTCCGTGCCGGGCGATTATCGTTTGACTGCCGCAACGGCTGACGACGCTCCCGCGCACCGGTCGACGTAGAGGCGATGTGTGGATATCAGGAAACCAGGACACCAGCCCGTGACCATGACCGATACCGAACTCGCGCGGCTGGGCGACACCGGCCGCGCCGCTGAGGCCGTCATGGAGCGGCGCCCCTCCGCCACCGTCGAAGCGGTCGACATCCTCCTCATCGAAGACGACACCCAGGACGCGTTCCTGGTCGAGGAGCTGCTCGCCGACACCGCGCTGAGCGCCCACATCACCTGGGTGCGCACCCTGGCCGAGGCCCGCGAGCACTTCGCCGGATTCCGCGGCTGCGTCCTGCTGGACCTCAACCTGCCCGACGCCGCGGGCATGGAGCTGCTGCGCGAGGTGCTGACCAGCGCGCCCTCCGCCGCCGTCGTGGTGCTGACCGGCCTCAACGACGAGCACGAGGGCGTGGCGGCCGTGGCCGCCGGCGCCCAGGACTACCTCGTCAAGGGCCAGGTCGACGGCTCCCTGCTGGCGCGCAGCCTGCGCTACTCCGTCGAGCGCCAGCGCGCCGACGAGAACGCCCGCCAGTTGCGCGAGGCCGAGCTGTACGCCCGCGAGAACATGCGCCTGGAGCGCGGCCTGCTGCCGCAGGTGCTGCTCGACAGCACCCCGCTGGTCCCGCGCGCCTTCTACCGGCCCGGCCGCAAGCGCGCCCTGGTCGGCGGCGACTTCTACGACGCCGTCCACAAGGACGGCACCACCCACGTCATCGTCGGCGACGTCAGCGGCCACGGCCCCGACGAGGCCGCCCTGGGCGTCAGCCTGCGCATCGCCTGGCGCGCCCTGGTCATGGGCGGGGTGGCCGAGGCCGACCTGCTGCCCGCGCTGGCCGAGATCCTGGTCAGCGAGCGCGCGCAGGACGAGATGTACGCCACCCTGTGCCAGACCAGCATCGACACCGGCCGCGAGGAGGCCCGGGTGCGGCTGTTCGGCCACCCGCCGCCGCTGGTGCTCAACGGCGGCAAGGTCGAGGAGGTCGCGGTCACCCCCAGCCCGCCGCTGGGCGTGTTCCCCGAGGGCGAGACCGAGGTGGACGAGTTCCGGCTGCCGCGCGGCGCCACCCTCATGCTCTACACCGACGGCCTGGTCGACGCCTACGACGGCGCGCCGCCCGCGCGCCTGGAGGTCGACGGCCTGCGCCGGCTGGTCACCGACCTGCTGGGGCGCGGGGTGTCGGTGGTGGACCTGCCCGAGCACGTCATCGACGAGGCCGAGCGCTCCAACGGCGGCCCCTTGCAGGACGACGTCGCGATGCTGCTGATCACCCACGGGGACCGGCCTTGAGGAAGCTCCCCCTGCGCCGCCGGGTGACCATCCTGCTGGCGTCGGTGGCGGTGGTCCTGGTGGCCTCGGTGTCCACCATCACCGTCGCGGCCTTCAGCGCGCGCGACTCCCTGGACCGCCAGGTCAACGAGCTGACCCCGGCGCAGAGCGCCGTGCGCCAGACCATGTCGGCCTACTTCAACCTGGACTACGGGATCCGCGGCTACGCCCTCACCGGCGACATCGAGTTCCTCGACCCCTACCAGCAGGGCCGCCAGACGCTGGAGGAGAGCCTGCCGCAGTTGCGCGCGCTGGCCCGGGCCGACAGCGACGTCAACGCCGGCATCCAGCAGTTGCTGGACGCCGGGGAGACCTGGCAGGAGGACTTCGCCGAGCCCGCGCTGGAGGCCGTCCAGGCGGGGGAGCGGGTCAGCGCCGCCGACCTCCAGGAGGGCCGCGCCCTCTTCGACGACCTGCGCGCCGCCGGCACGGCGGCGGAGACCGGCATCGACGAGGAGCTGTCGCAGGCCCGCGACGGCCTGGCCTCGGCCACCCAGCAGGTGGTCGCGCTGCTCGTGCTGGTCGGCGTGGTCGTGGTCGTGCTGTGCTGCTTCCTGTGGATCATGCTCCAGAACTGGGTGCTGCGCCCGCTGGACGAGCTGGCCAGCCACCTGGCGCAGGTGTCGGGCGGCTACTACGGCCACCGCATCGAACTCCAGGGGCCGCCCGAGATCGAGCGGGTGGGCCGCGACGTCGACGCCATGCGCGAGCGCATCGTGCGCGACCTGGACGAGGTCGGCGCCGCGCGGCGCAAGCTCCAGGAGCAGTCGGAGCTGCTGGAGCGCCAGACCGCGGAGTTGCAGCGCTCCAACACCGAGCTGGAGCAGTTCGCCTACGTCGCCTCCCACGACCTCCAGGAGCCGCTGCGCAAGGTGGCCAGCTTCTGCCAGTTGCTCCAGCGGCGCTACCAGGGGCAGCTCGACGAGCGCGCCGACTCCTACATCGACTTCGCGGTCGAGGGCGCCAAGCGCATGCAGACGCTGATCAACGACCTGCTGGCGTTCAGCCGGGTCGGGCGCACCAAGGACGACGAGCCGGTCGACCTCAACGAGGCACTGGACGACGCGCTCAACGCCCTGGAGACCCGCCTTGAGGAGGCCGACGCCGAGATCACCGGCGACGACCTGCCCACCGTGCGCGGCGACCGCACCCTGCTCACGCAGGTGTTCTTCAACCTGGTCGGCAACGCGGTGAAGTTCCGCGCCGAGGAGCGCCCCCGGGTGCACATCAGCGTCCGCCGCCGGGGCGAGGAGTGGGTGTTCTGCTGCGCCGACAACGGCATCGGCATCGAGCCCCAGTACGCCGACCGGGTGTTCGTCATCTTCCAGCGGCTGCACACCCGCGACAAGTACGGCGGCACCGGGATCGGCCTGGCCATGTGCAAGAAGATCGTGGAGTTCCACGGCGGGCGCATCTGGCTCGACACCGAGAACGAGCAGCGCGGAACCCGCATATGCTGGTCGCTGCCCGCCGACGACGGCGGCGCCGGCGGCGAGGCCGAGGCGGCGCAGGACGCCGGGAGCGCGCTCCCGGCGGCGGGCGGCGAGGACGCCGCGGGCACCACGGACACCGGGGGCACCGCCGACGAGGGCGGCCCCGACACCCCCGAGGGGGAGCCCGCGGCCGCCGGCGCAGTGGCCGGCCCCACCGCCGACACCCCGGTCCGCGCCGCCGAGTCCAGCGGCCCGGCCGAGGACGGCGGGCCGGGCGGGCGCACGACCGGAGACGAGCCTGAGCGGGTCGGACGACAGTGAGCGAGGACAACTTGGTGCAACCCATTGAGGTGCTGCTGGTCGAGGACGACCCCGGCGACGTCCTGATGACCAAGGAGGCGTTCGAGGAGCACAAGGTGGGCAACCGCCTGCACGTGGTCTCCGACGGGGTCGAGGCCCTGCGCTTCCTGCGCCGCGAGGGCGAGTTCGCCGACGCGCCCGCACCGCACCTCATCCTGCTCGACCTCAACCTGCCCCGCAAGGACGGCCGCGAGGTGCTGGAGGAGGTCAAGAAGGACGAGGCCCTCTCGCACATCCCCATCGTCGTGCTGACCACCTCCGAGGCCGAGGAGGACATCCTGCGCAGCTACCGCCTGCACGCCAACGCCTATGTGGCCAAGCCGGTGGACTTCGAGTCGTTCATCCGGGTGGTCCGCCAGATCGACGACTTCTTCGTGACCGTCGTCCGGCTGCCCAAGGGCTGACCGGCGGAGCCGAAAACACGCGCCCGCCTGCGGTAAGCGCGTTCCTCGATTACGGTATGCACGACCGCGCGCCGCGACCCGCGGCCGCCCGGTCCCCACGACTGCGCCGCCCGCCCCCGCCCGCCCGGCGGGGGCGGGCGGTCCGCCGCCAGCACGCCTCTTTGGGAAAGGGGGGAGCGGCCCGCGCCGATCGGCCCGACCTGGGCCGCCCGAGCGCGCGCCGCGCGCCCGATGAGCCTGCCCGAACCCCGCGACCCCTCCGGTCCCTACCGGATCTGTGTGGTGTGCCTGGGCAACATCTGCCGCTCGCCCATGGCCGAGAAGGTGCTGACCGCCGACCTCGCCCGCGCGGGGCTGGCCGAGGCGGTGGCGGTGGACAGCGCCGGCACCGGCGACTGGCACCTGGGCTGGGGCATGGACCCCCGCGCCGCCGCCGCGCTGCGCGTGCACGGCTACCCCACCGACCACGTGGCCCGCCAGTTCGACCCCGCGTGGTTCGAGCAGCGCGACCTGGTCCTGGCCATGGACCTGGACAACATGGACGAGCTGGTGCGCCGCGCCCCCGACCCCGACACCGTGCGCGACCGGCTGCGGCTGTTCCGCGGCTTCGCCCCCGGCGAGGTCGGCCCCAACCCGGAGGTCCCCGACCCCTACTACGGCGGCGACGACGGGTTCAGCACGGTGCTGACCATGGTCGAGGCCGCGTCCAAGGGGCTCACCGCCGAACTGGCGGCGCTGCTAGGGCCGCGCGGGCCGCGCTGAGGGCACCAGGGCGCCGGGGGCGCGGAGCGCCGGGGCGCGGGCGCGCTCAGGCCGCGCCGGCGGCCTCCAGCTCCAGCAGGCGGCGCTTGGCCTCGGGGCCGCCGACGTAGGGTCCCACCGACTCGGGGTAGTCGTCGGCGACCACCCGGTGGCAGGGCAGGAACAGGCAGAGCGGGTTGGCCGCCAGCGTGCTGGCCACCGCGCGGCGGGCGTTGGGGCGGCCGATGCGCCGGGCCAGGTCGCCGACGGTGACGGTGCCGCCGTAGGGCACGTCCAGCAGCGAGCGCAGCACCACCCGGCCGAAGTCGCCGACCAGCCGCAGGTCCAGGTGGATCCGGGTGCGGGCGGGGCGGCCGGAGAAGTAGGCGTCGATCTCGCGGCGCACCGGGTCCAGGTGGGCGTCGTGGGGGCCGATGTCGGCCGAGACGGCGCGGCGCAGCCGGTCCACCACGGTCTCCTCGGACGCGAACGTGCAGGCCGCCAGGCCCTCCTCGGTCATCGCCAGGAACAGGAACCCCACGGGGGTCTCGGCGGCGCCGGTGACCACGTCGTAGGGAATGGAGCGGCTGGTCGGCGCGCCGCCGCCCGCCGGGGTCGCGCCGGCGGCGGGCGCCCCGCCGCGGCCGTCGTGCGGGGCGAAGGCGGCGCGCACGAGCGCGTCGAGGTCGTCGCCGCCGGGTCCGTCGGTGCCGCCGCCGCCGGTGAAGTCGGTGTACAGCTCCCCGTGCCACATGCCGGCCATGGTTCCTCTCACGGTTCGTCCGTCCCGGGTCGAGGATGTCACGGTGCGGGCGCCCTGTCGCTTCGGCGGGCGGCGCGCCCGGGGATTCGTGCCGGGTCTCAGCCGCGCGGCGGACACAACGGGTACGCCGGGCACGGCGGCGGCCCGCCGGAGTCCTCCGGCGGGCCGGTCGGGCCACGGGTCATCGGGCGGCCCCGGATCGGGCGGCCGGCGCGGCGGCGCGGGGACGCCCGGCGCGGCCGGGGCGCCGGATCCGGCCGAAGGGCTTGACGGTGGACAGCAGCGTGGTGGTGACCAGCACCGTCAGCGCCACCGAGAGCGCGGTCGCCATGCGGACGCCCTCCACCGGGTCGGGCACCGCGCCGCTTTCGGCGGCCCGCGCCAGCTCCACCACGCCCGGCCCCAGGCTGAGGTTGCTCCCGGCCACCAGCAGCGCGGTCAGGCCGAGCTTGGCCGCCACCCACCAGTGGCGGAACAGGCCCCACGGGGTGGCCAGGGCCAGGACCAGGCCCGACACCAGCGCCAGCGTGCTGACCGGCATGACGAGCAGCTCCACCAGAGCGGCGGCGGCGCCGTAGAGCATGGTGGTGCGCTCCGGGTCGGCGGCGGCCGCGCCCGCCGCCACCAAAGTCAGGACGCCGGCGTGCAGGCCCACCCACCCCACCGAGACGAGCACGTGAACGGTCAGGACCGCCTTGCGCGCGGCGGGCGGGAGTCTCACCGCCGCTTCCCCTCACCGGCGCCGGGGGTCCAGTTGAGCACGCTGGCGCGCTCCAGGAACTCCTCGACGGAGATGTCGCCACGGGCGAAGCGCTCGGCGAGCACCTGGCGGGCGGCGGCCTCGGGCGGCTGGTGGTGCGCCCGGCGGGCGTGGTGCGCCCAGGGCGGGCCGCCCTTGGCGCGCGAGACGAGCAGGTAGGCGATGACGCCCAGGGCGAGCAGCAGGAGCAGCATGGAGACTCCGATCATCGGGTGGAACGGCGGCGGTCCGGGGTGGTCGCGGAAGGCGGGGCCGCCGAACCCGGCGCCCGCCACCAGGAGTGCTGTGGTGTTCATGCGCCCACCCTCGCCGCCGGCGCCTACGCCGGTCGTCGCCCCTGCGGCGGCTTCGCGGCTACGCGCCGGAGCCGAGGCCGCCTACGCCCGGGGGCGGTGCCGGGCATGGGGCGCGGCGCGGTGCGGGTGCGGCGGGTCGGGGGAGGGGTGCGGGCGCGCGGGTCAGGGCCGGGCGCGGCCGGTGCCGCCGTCCTCGGTGACGCCGCCGGCCAGCAGGGTGTGCAGGCGCAGCGCGAGCTGGAGTTCCAGGGCGCGGGCGGGCTCCTGCCAGTCGGGGCCGATGAGGCGGCCGACGCGCTCCAGGCGCTGGGCCACGGTGTTGACGTGGACGTGCAGGACGTCCTTGGCCTTGGCCAGGCTGCCGCCGCTGTCGAAGTAGGCGCGCAGCGTCTCGACCAGGGCGGTGTCGCGGCGGGCGTCGTAGTCGATGAGCGGGCCGAGGGCGGCGTCCACGAACCCGGCGACGTCGCGGTCGCCGCCCAGCAGCAGGCCGAGGAAGCCGAGGTCGGCGGAGGTGGCCACCTCGCCGATGCGGCCCAGCGCCACCAGGGCGCGCAGGCAGCGCCGCGCCTCGGCGAAGCGCGCCGCGAACGTCGCCAGGCCGGCGGTGGGGCCGCCCGCACCTGCCGTGACCTCCGTGTTGACCGCCGCCGCGAGCGCGGCCACCGCCCGGCGCGCGGTCGCGGCGGGCTCAGGGCCGGGCAGCACCAGCACGGTCGCGCCGGCGCGGGTCCCGGCCAGGCCGCCGGAGGTCTCTGCCAGGTGCATCGCGGCCGCGCGCAGCCGCCCCGGGCGGGCGCCGGGGGCCTCGGCCACGACGACCACGTGCTCGGCGTCGAGGTCGGCGCCCAGGCGCTCGGCGCGCCGGCGCAGGCCGTCGGGGTCGCGGGCGGGGGTGTCCAGGACCGCGTCGAGCAGGTCGCCGCGCACCCGGTTCTCCGCCTCGCTGGCCGAGCGCCGCATCACCAGCAGCAGCGCGATCACCATGGCCGCGCGCTCCAGGATGCGCTGGTCGGCGGGGTCGAGGTCCACGCCCTCCAGGACGACCGCGCCCAGCGGCTCCCCGCCGGCCATGACCGCCGCCGCCCAGCCGGTGCCGGTGGGCGCGGCGCGGCCGCTGGCCTGGGAGGCGCGCACGGCCTCGGCCACGGCCGGGTCGGCGGGCAGCGCGCCGTGGACGGAGGCGTCGTGGACGGTGGCCGCGCCGCCGAGGACGGCGCTGACCGCCGCCTCGACCTCCTCCACGCCGCCGCCGCGCAGGACCAGGTCGGTGAGGCGGTCGTGCGCCTCGGCGGCCCGCTCGACGGCGCCGCTGTGGTCGGTGAGGCGCTGGTTGACGGCGTTCAGCTCCTCCAGGGCCGCGCGGGTGCCCTCGATGAGGTTGGCGCTGTCGATGGCGATGGAGGCGTGGGTGGCCAGGGAGCCGAGCAGCGCGACCTCGGCGTGGGAGAAGGGCCGCTCGCGGCGGTTGGCGGCGAAGAGCACGCCGATGACGCGGCCGTTGAGCTGGAGGGGGACGCCGAGGATGGCGACCAGGCCCTCGTCCAGGACGCCGGCGTCGATGGTCGCGGTGTGCTGGAAGCGGGTGTCGGTGAAGTAGTTGGCGGTGACGTAGGGCAGCGCGGTCTGGGCGACGAGCCCGCCCAGGCCCTCGCCGGGGCCGAGGCGGAGCTGCTGGAACCGGGCCGAGACCGAGCCCGAGGTCACGCGCATGACGGTGTCGCCGTTCTCCAGGACGGTGTCGCGCAGGGTGAGGTAGGCGGTGTCGGTGCCCAGCAGGTTGCGGGCGCGGTCGACGATGGCGCGCAGCACCCGGTCCAGGTCGCGCATGCCGGCGAGGTCGTTGGCGGTCTCGAACAGGGCGGTCAGCTCGGACTCGCGGCGGCGCCGGTCGGAGAGCACGGTGCGCACGCGCAGGGCCAGGACCTTGGCGTCCTCCAGGTCGGCGAGTTCGGCGGGGGAGGCGCCCCGGGCGCGCGCCTGGAGCAGGGGGCGCTCGTACTCCACGGCCGGGGCGTCGCGCAGCAGCAGCCGTAGGAACTGCGCCTCGGCGCCGCCGGACGCGTCGGCGGCGTTGGCGGCGTCGGCGGCGGGGCCGCCGCCGTCGGGGCCGCGGCCGGTGGGTCCGTTCAGTTCGCGCTCCAGGCTCCGTCGATGGTCAGGGAGGCCCCGTTGACGAAGGACGCGTCGGGTCCGCACAGGTAGAGGGCCATGGCGGCGACCTCGGCGGGCTCGATCAGCCGCTTGAGCGGGGTGCGGGCCAGCAGCACGGACTCCACCACCTCGTCCTCGCCGATGCCGTGGGCGCGCGCCTGCTCGGCGATCTGGTGCTCGACCAGGGGCGTGCGGACGTAACCGGGGTTGATGCAGTTGGAGGTGACGCCGTGGGGGGCGCCCTCGACGGCCGCGACCTTGGAGAAGCCCTCAAGCCCGTGCTTGGCGGTGACGTAGGCGGACTTGTAGGCGGAGGCGCGCAGGCCGTGGACGGAGGAGATGTTGACGATCCGGCCCCAGCCGCGCGCGTACATATGCGGGAGGGCGGCCTGGACGAGGCGGAAGGGGGCTTCGACCATGAGGCGCAGGATGAGGGAGAACCGGTCGGGCGGGAACTCCTCGATGGGCGCGACCGTCTGCACGCCCGCGTTGTTGACGACGATGTCGGCCCCGCGCGCGACCTCGGCGGCGGCGTCGAGGTCGGTGAGGTCGACGGGGAAGGCCGTGCCCACACCGGCGGCGGCCAGCGCCGCCACGCCGTCGGCGTCGCGGTCCACCAGCCGCACCTCGGCTCCGGCGGCGTGGAACCGCTCGGCACAGGCCCGCCCGATGCCGCCGGCGGCCCCGGTGACGACGGCCACCCGCCCGCGCAGGTCAGGCCCGGGGGAGGCGGAGACGACGGCGGCGGGGTCGGTGGGGGAGTCGATCGCCGAAGGCGCGAAGGAGGAGGCCCCGGCGGGTTCACGGGTCGTCATGGTGCCAATGTAGGTTCCCGGAACGAAGGGGCGCATAGCTCCCCAACCCATACGAGTGGTCGCGTATGTGTTGAGAGGATCCATAAGCGCCGTATCACCCCATGCCGCGCCCGAGCCCCTACCGCCGAGGCTCCGAGAAGAGTAGAAGTAATGAAAAACGCCCTACCCGGACCGCAGCCTCGCAGTTCAAGAAGGGTGCTCCCCGCGCACGCGGGGAGGGGACCATTCGTCCCATCTATGCCGCTGACCTGGGAATACGCGTCACCGACGCGGGCGCTTGGGCGCCTTGGCCCGTGAGAGGCCCGCGTTCGGCAAACGCCCTGCTCAGGAGCTTGTTCGCGTCGTGCTCCTGCTGGCGGAACCAGTGGACGTACACCGTGAGGAGGACTTCCACCGAGTGGCCGAGGCGCCGCGCGATCTCGGGGGTCGGCACGCCATCGGCGATCAGGTAGCTTGCGCAGCCGTGCCGCAGGTCGTACGGCCGCTGAGCAACGCCTAGCTCCCGCTCTGCGGGGGTCAGCGCGGTTTTGCGCGCCCGCGCCCAGGTGCGGCGGTAGACCTTGCCCGACACCACGCCCCACGGGTCACCGCCCGTAGCGTGCCAGAACAGCCTTCCATCGGGCGCCGTTCCATAGGCGTCCAGGTGCCAGCGCAGGGCCGCCACCGCTTCGGGCGCCAGCGGGACCATGCGCAGATCCTTGGAGCTTCTGCCTTTGAGGCCCCGCACCTCGCCCCGCTCTCCCCCGTCGGTGTAGCGGGAGGCGACCTCGGTACGCGACCCCGACGCCACCAGCACACCCCACCCCGGCGCCGCGTCGGAGTCGGTCACGTCTTCGGGCCAGATGATGTCCTGGGCTCGGATCGCGCGCGTCTCACCGGGGCGCGTTCCCGCCATGTAGGCGGTCACGAAGAAGGCCCACAGGAACCGGTCGTTCTTGTTGCGGCTGGTCTCCACAGCGGCCAGCAGCCGCCGTGCCTGATCCCAGTCGGGTACGTGGCGGGGGGAGACCGCATCGGAGGATCGCGGCCGACGCATCGTCAGGCCATGCAGGGGGTTGCTGGCCAGCACGCCCCGCTGCACCGCGTGGCCCAGGATCGAGGAGAGCACCCCGCGCCGCCGCCGCTTGGTGTCGGGCGCCACCGTGGCCGAGGCCCCGCGCCGCTGGTGCAGCCGGACGCACGAGCGCTCCAGCAGTTCCAGAGCGGCGTCGGCGCTTTTGGCGACCTCGGCCAGGGGGCGCGACACCTTAGCGACCCAGGCCAGGCACGCCGCCGCGTCGGCAGGCGCCGGGCGGGGGACCACGCGCTCAGCGAGGCTGGAAGCGTCAGAATCGATGGTGAACTCACACCCGTAGTCGCCCACGGCGGAGCGCACCCGGGCCATGTCGGCGGGCGCCGGGTGCTTGCGCGCCGCCTTGTCATCGATGCTGGCCAGGATGAGCCTCACCGCGTTGTCGCGCACCGTCCTGCGGGTGTTGCCCGAGTCGGTGGACCCCCACGCGTGCCGGGCGTAGGCCACCGCCGCCGCGTACACCGTCTCCGACGACCGCGCCCAGGACACCGGCTCCCCGGTCTCCTCACTGAAATGCTCCCCCGCGCGGGCTGCCGCCATCAAAGCTCTCTCGCGCTGCTGAGCCAGCGCTTTCGTTTTATAAGATTTGCTCTTTTCCATAGTGCCCACGCGCCACCGCACTTCGTAGGGCTTAGGCCGGTCGTGTCTCTCGCGCATCTTCCAAAGCTCGAAGTCCTGGCCGATGTCGGTCTTCACAGAATCACCCCTCGGGGGATAGGTTGTGATGCTCACACCATTCTAGGAAATCCGATCTCCACACGCGGAGGTGTCCACCAGGCGACTGAAAGCATTTAGGACCGCACCCTAGGTAGATCCAGCGATAAAGGGTAGAGCGATGAAACCCCAGCTCAGACGCCATCTCAGCTACGGTCAGTGCCTTTTCTTGTCTCACATCGACTGCCTTTCCACGGGCCAGTCACGGGCCAAAGAGCGCGCACGGGAAAACGCACATGAATTTTTGTCCGATGCTGGCCAACGACTTTCTCAGGAAATTTCTTTGTAACGCTTGACAGGAAACGCGGGGGGCGTGCCACCGTCCGTCCCCCGACCACCCACCCCTTCACCCGGCGAAGCCGAGGTGCAATCGACGCGCTTCGCGCGCAGCATTTTCTGTTCCACTGCCGAATGAGGGTGGGAAAAGTGCGGTTACGGCTTTATCGCCGCGCTTCGCGCGCCCATTTCCGGCGGTGCGCCGCTGTGGCTGAGGGGGCGGGCGCGGTCCGGCCCGCGCCGGCCGCCGCGCCGGGCGAAGCACCCAGGGGCGGGGGGCAGCCGGCCCAGGCCGTCACCACCACACACCCCCCGGCTTACCGCGAGCACACCACCCCGGCGGGCGCCGCGGCACCACCACCCCAGGCCCACAGGACCAGGGGCGGCGGCGCAGCGGCCCCTCACCGCCCCTCCCCGCCATCCCGAGGCCGGGGCGAAGGGTCACGGTGCGCCGGGGGAGAGGGATCGCGCCCCGGCAGGCGCGGCGCCGCCCACGTCGAGCGCCGCCGCCCCGACCCACCCGGATCCGCTGAGTCGCCACGGCCGGTGTGCCCGCGCCCCGGGCCGGACGCCCGGTCCGGCGGCGGGTCCGCCGGGCGCTGCTGGCCAGCCGAACCGGTAGGCCGATCCGCGCGCTGCTGAGGCTGCCCCGCCCCGGCACCGCGCCCAGGCCGCCGCTGCCCCTGTCCACCGGACTTCCGCCACGACACCCGACCACGGCGCACACTTCCCGAGGCGCCCTCACGCCCTGGCGCGCCCCGTGCGCCGCGCGCCCCCATGAGCCCGGCCGCGCCCGCACCCCCGACCGCACCCGCCACCCCCGCCCGGACCACCTGAGCCCCCGCACGGTGCGGTGCGGTCTGCGCCGTCACCGAGGACACGATGTCGGTCAGCCGTCGCCGGTACAGCAGCAGGGCGAGCGTCGCCAGCGTGAGCACCACCATTTGACCACCCCACGACATTTCCCATCCGAGAATGGTGATGTAGACCTCAACCAGCAGCATCAGCAGCAGGTGGAGCACTATTTGTCGAAGCAGAATCCCCAGTGTTGTTTCGACCCACCGGATCAGGAGCGTCCGGCCCCGCCCGGGGTGAACGCCAAGCACGCAGAACACCGGGGCCAGGAGCAGCAGGAGAAAGAACGCCATCTGCGCCACCAGCGAACTCAGAGCCACTATGAACAGCAGCCCGCCCGCGCATATAGAGGCGACCAGCGCCATTCCCGCGACACCGACACGGTCCCACGGACGATCCCCCGCATAAAGCGGATAAACCTGCGGGTGGTCCTCTTCAAGGCGTTCTGAAAGGTCCTCGAAACCGGCCGCCTTGGACTCATATACCGCCGTCGCGTTAAGGCGACCATCGGCTATGTGGTGCGTCGTTGAACGCCCCACCGATTGCGCGGCAATCAGGTCGCTCGCAAATTCGACCTCAACCACGCGGCCCGCCTCGGAATTACCGAATTGGCCAGCGATCCACGGTCGGCACACCAGCCCCGACCACAGATTCTCCGCGTGGGTCTGAACGGTGATCTCGCGCCCCGACCACCCGGAGTCCGCGCCCTGTGCCAGGACCCCGCCACGGTCAGCAGGACACTCCGGCGCGCCCGTGGCCGCCGCCCGCACCGGCCCCAGCGCGATGTGTGCGATGTCGGCGCCGAGCAGGGTTGCCCGCCCTGCTGTATCCACGATCGTGCCAGGTGAGGAGACCACCCACACCCCCAGCACCGTCGCGGCCACCATCCACGCCGCCCCTTCCACGGTCACCGAAGGCCGCTGGCGGACCAGCCCCCACCACCCCATCCACACCGCACCCAGCACCACGACCACCGCCAGGAAAGGCCCCCACACCGCGCGGCGGAGCCCTTCCACACCAGCGACCACCAGCGTTTCCAGACCCGATAGAGCGTCCCCGCTGGCTGCCCATTCATAAAGGGTGATCGACACCAGCGATATTCCCCGAGCGCACAGCCACATCAGGTTAGCGATCCCCGAAATGGGTGCGTCCGCCATGTGGTCGATGCACGAATCGCGGATGGTGTGCCACCCCATGCCAGCGATTCCGATTTCTTGCCAGTAGGACGCGGTAACCAGTTCGTAGCGCGTGGTGTCGGAATTACCGCCACGGCCAACCGACACCGGCTGGGGAGTCCACCCCAGGGGCGCGTCGAAATAGCCCTGCATTCCATCGGCCGTGGACTCCACGACGGGGGTCGGCTCCCCCTCGCACCCCGGAATGCGCGACATGGCAGAAGCCGAGGACGGCACCGCGAAAACCGCCGCGATGAGCAGTAGAAAGCCGACTATTCTCCTGATTTTCGGCATGGGTGAGGCACCTTTTCTGTGTGCGGGAGGAATGGTCAGGCGGCGGCTAAGACAGGGGACGCACCCCAGAAACGCATCTCCTTTTCTACGCGTTTCAGATGGCGGATGTCCGCCCGTGCGATATCAGCTTCCTCGGCCATCAGCGCGACCTTCGCGGCGTCGGCTATGCCGACATAGCCCCGCCCCGCATAGGCCCAGTCGCCCACCACCACCGCCCCGGCCGAGCCCCACACGTCGGACGTTCCCGACCGGGCGCGCTCCCGGCGCCGCCAGGCCCGCCGCGCCTCCCGCAGCGCGCCTAGAGTCATGGCGTACACCCGGCTTTTCGTGGCGAAGTGACCGCGATATCCCAACTGGTGCGCCCACCGGCGCAGGGCTTCCAGCCCCGGTTGCCCACCCAGCTTCCACGCCGTGGCCACCATTTGCGCCAGGTGCGGGCCGACCTGGCGGCGAAGCGCTGTCGGATGCAGCACGTGGAGCCGCCGCGCCAGCGCCGCATCCGCGCCCACCGCGTCCGAGGCGGTCTTGGTGGTGTACTTCGCCAGGTAGCCCGCCAGGCGCTTAGCGTCGCCGCCGGTGATGTCGCGGATATCGACCTGGCGGCCCCAAGCGGCCACCCGCATCCGCCCATCCGGTGACGGCATCGCCACCGAGGCACGGCCGACCGCCCCCGCCACCGCTTCGCGCAGCAGCCCGGACGTGGCCCAGGCCGGGGGCGCCACGATCCGGGAGCGGTCAGCCGGATCCACGCCGTCAAGGCGAAGGATCGCGTGGAAGTGCACCGCGCCCCGCTTCTGGAACTCCGCGATCTTGACGTAACTGACGCGGAGCACGTCGCGCAGGGCGGTCACGCTCACCCGCCGCCCCAGCCGCGTCGAGGCCGCGCGCGCCAGCTCCCGGCCCACAGCGATCGTCGTCCGCCGCCACAGCTCCGGCGCCATCAGGTGCCACAGCACATTAGTGGTGTAGTCGTAGCAGGCAGCGCAAAGCGGCGTCCCGACCACCGGATGGTCCGCTTCGTGGACCAGCCCGCAATCTGCTGGCACCCCATGGCGGCACCGTCGCCGTGGGCCGGGCGGCAGCCGACAGGGACCGGCCGACGCCCGGTGAACAGGACCAAACGACGGCGCGGTTAGGGTCATGAACACACGCGGGTGGTCTGCCACTTCAGCGGGGACCGCCGCCTCACCGCCCCGCCCCACCAGACCAGACCCGACCAGGTGGACCATGTCGCGGCGGTAGACGGCCGCGCACGGCGGGCAGACGGCTGCCCGCCGGTCCCCGCAGGCCAGCAGCAGCAGCCCGTCCGGCTGATCCGCCGTGGCGAAGGACGCCTGCACCTCTCCCGTGGCCGTGTCCACCGCCGAGGCGTGGCCACGTACCCGCACCGGCGCCACGCAGTGTCCGGCGCGCACCACCTGGCGGCGCCAGGCGTCGTAGTCGGCGGCGCTCACCCGCGCCAGCAGCGCGGCCAGCCCCGGAGCATCACCCACGGCGCCGCCCTTCCTGTGCCTCGCGCTCACGTGTGGAGCGCAGATCAGGCCAGCCCGGGTGGTAGAGGAAGCGCCACAGGAACACCGACAGCCTGACCCTGTCGCGGTCCGACACGATCGGCGGGAACCGCCGCCGCCCTACCGCCCGCATGATGTCTTCGAGAAGCCGCTCGAACTCAAGGTCGCGCTCCCTGAGATCCGGCATGGGGATGGGGTAGGAGGCCCCGGCCGGGCGCGGCACCTCGGGCAGCCGGCCCGGCACCACCGGCCGCCGCTCCTGGCGGTAGCGCCCGCTCTCCGGCGGCGGGAACCCCCCGCTCACCGGGAACTCCGCACGCGCGGCGCCACATCGGAGGCGACCCACCGCAGCGCCAGGATGAGGCGCACATAGTCGTCCTGGTGGCGGATCGGTGGCCAGCCCGCCCGCTCCAGGATGCGTGCGATCTCCGCGACGGTCTCCCGTGCCAGCGGCGGCAGGTCTCCCCGCACGGGGTAGGCCGCGCCGGGCGGCGTCTCGCCCAGTTCGCGCCGCACCCGCTCCGCGTCATCGATGCGCCGTCCGATGGGGGTCGGCATCACGACCACCCGCCCATGTGATACGCCGTGTTTTCGGGCATGCTGGATGCACCTTCCTTGCTCAGGGATAGGGACCTGCGGGCCGGGGACCGCCAAGCCATCCGGCCCGCAGGGTCATCTACTGTTCTGCCGCCAGGATCACGCGCCCCTGCCGCACCACCTCGGCTCGTAGCGCCTCAACGTCACCTTCGCTCAGCGCGATCGCCCCGTACCCGCCCCGGTCGCGCGGCAGCCGCAGGTAGGCCGCCACCACGCCAGCCGCCAGCGGCGAATCCTCCCGGAACAGCGCGTGGAGAACGGCGGACGCCATGCGGTCGGTAGGGATGTCAAAGGAAGCGAAATCGTCGGCTACGCTGTACGCGCGGATGATATCTGGGGGGTTCATTGTTTTTTTCCATTCCCGGTGTCCGGGCCGAGGGGCGGCCCTAAAGTTGGTTCCCTACGTCATCGCGCCTCCCTTGCACTCGATCCCCCGCGCCACAATGCGCGCGATTTCCTGATCCGATAGCCATGCGCTTTTCAGCCGCATCGGTACTCCGCCTTCCGCTAGCAGCAGTCCTATTCCCCGGTCGGCGGCGTCGATGTTCGCCGCCGAGTATCCTTCCGTCGCCCAGCCCGCTCCGAGAATGGTGTCGGAGGCATCGCGCGTGGCGCACCGCATCGCCCACCGCAGGCCCATGATGTCGCGCAGCGACGTGGGCACCACGTCTGAACTGGGTCGCTGGGTTCCCGCCAGGACCGCCATGCCCACCGCGCGGCACCGCGCGACCAGATCGATCAGCAGCAGGTTGAATTTGTCCCTCGACCGCTTCTCGGGATAGGCGGTGAAAAACCTGAGTTCGTCAATAGCGAGGATTTTTGTGCGCCACCCCATGTCCGGGGTCACATTGCGCAGGCCGTCCGACTCCAGTTTCTCGTACCGGTCATCCATGTCGGATATGAGTGTTTCCACGAGCGCGATAGCGTCATCAATCGACGTGGTCACGAATGCGCTCAGGCGGTGCCGCCACAGCGAAAGCTCCACGCGTTTGGCGTCGATCGCGAAAATGTCGGCGGCGGGGTCAAGGCACGCGGCGGCAAGGAAGCTGGACATGGCCACTGATTTTCCGGCTTCAGGTTCACCGCCGACAATGGCGTTTCTCCCCATGAGCCGCACCGTCACCATCTGCCCCAGGTCATCACGACCCACCGGGACACCCGACCACAGATCCCACCGCGCCGCATCCGCCAGGGGAGAGACGATGCTCACCGGATTTCCCTGGGAGTCGCGGTAGGGGTCGGAGCGGACTACGTCCACTTCGGGGAAGCGTGCCGAAGACGGGTTACGGCGTACCTTCACCTCCCTTACATCCAGCGCCACCGCCACCCGATCGGCCGCCTTCTCCAGATCCGCCGTGGAGGACCCGGCGGGCAGGCGCACCATCAGGCGCTCACCCGCCGGGCAGGCCCGCGCCGACCGCACGCGCGGGATGCGGGCCGAGGCTGTGGCCAGGCCCGCCCACCGGCACGCGGCATCCCACCGGCGGCGGATACGCCCCGCCCACAGCCAGGCGCGAAGGCCGCGCCGCAGCACCGGGACCCCCACGGCCACCGCCGCCGCCACCACGACCGCAGCCGCGCCCGCCACCGCGCCGCGCACCCACGCACCGCTGTGGCCTGCGATGGCCACCGGCCCCAGCGCGGCGGCGGCCACAGCCCCCAGCAGCAGCAGTTCCCGGCGCCACAGCCAGGCCCTCCGCACCACGTGCGCACCCAGCCACGACGCGGCGGTCTCACGCGTGCGGGTGACGGGTTCGGGGGTGTCCACCAGAGGCCCCAGCCCCACCGGACGGCGTTCGGCATCGCGGGTCATCGCGACTCCCAGTCGGTGTCCACCGCGTAGGGCGGCGGGGGAAGCGTGGGGTGCACCAGCGCCCCGACCGCGTCGCCGATCTCGCCAGCGGCCCGCATCAGCCCGTGGACCAGCGTCGCCGCGTCGCCCTCGGCCACCTGCGACAGGTCCAGGCGCAGCGACACCGCGCCGTCATCGACCACCAGCACCCGCGCCCCATCGGCCACGTGCGCCACCGCCGCCACCGGACCCGCCAGACTCACCGTCACCGTTGCCGTACTCACTTCGCACCCGCCGACGAAGCGGCACCACCCGTGGCCGCGCCCTTGCCCACGGTAGCGGCGGTGGGCGTGACGGACTCCGCCTGGAACGACATGCCCGACCTGTCGCCCATCGCCCAGTGCAGGACCGACAGCCCAGCCACCGCCACCGCATCGTCCTGCTGAAGAGCTTCCACCCCCGCGTCAGTGGTGCGAACGCGAATCACTTCCACGTCCGAGCCATCCATCACGGTCAGGCTCAGCACCCAGACCGAGCGGTTGTCGCGGCGCTTGACCTCACCGGAGGTGAAATCCACATCCGGCCGTGCCGGGACAGCGATGCGGAAGCGCAGGCGGGCGGAATCCACTGGAAAACGCATGGCCAGGTCCTTACTCTCAGGAGATCGACGGATGTCTGTCCGTCCCTTGAGATGCTGGATGGACGGACCTCTGATCGTCAACGCGAATTTTTCGCCCCGGGAGGAACCCGCCGTGGAAGAGACCCCGCCCAAGCGCCCCTATCGCCATGTCCCCATCGCCGACGAGCTGCGCCAGGCCATCCGCGCGGGCACCTACCCTCCCGGCGCGCAGCTCCCCAGCTCCCTAGACATCGCGCGGCGCTACCGCGTCGGGGACCGGACCGGACGCGCAGTGCTGCGCCAGCTCGTACACGAGGGGATCGCTGAAGCTCGCCAAGGCCACGGCACCTACGTCACACAGGTCCCGCCCGAGGCCGCGCGGGCGCGGCGGCGGACCCATTCGGCGCGGCGCCTGGCCCCCGCCGAAGCACCCGGCCCCGGAGACGCCGACCTCACCATGCGCCACCTCAGCGGCCCCAGCACCGAGGAGCCCCCCGCCGACATCGCCCTCCGCATCGACGCCGAGGCCGCCGCCGTGACCCGTTATCTCTTGTGCGAGGGAGACGCCGACGCCGTGATCGGCTTGCGCACCGTCTACGACACCGGCCGCCCAGACGAGGCCGACAGTGTGCTGACCCACACCACCGCCCGCACCGCCACCCCCGGGGAAGCCCGCCACCTCGGCCCCGGAGCCGTGGTGTTGTGCCACGACGAGACCCACACCGCCGCAGCGCCGACCCGCGCCGTGCGCACCGTGTGGCGAGGCGACCGAGTCCGCCTTGCCGACTTCTACCGCACCGACGCCTGACCCCGTGGTGCACGCCGCCTGCCCGGTCGCCATGCGCCGGCGGCCGAGCCAAACGGCCAGTTCAGGGGCCGGGGGGCCGCCGGCCCACGGCTTCCCGATACGTCCTTGGGGGCTCACGCGAGGACTCCGCACGCACCGGGCGCCGCAGCACCGCCCCCAGGCCCACCACGGCCAAGGCGCGGCGCAGCGGCCCCCTCCCACAGCGACCGGCACCAGGCCCTAGGGCTGAAGGCATAAGAAGCCCCCTCCAGCCCGCAAGCCGAAGGGGGGAGAAGAGGGAGTGTTGCTAGGGCACGCTCAAGGAGTAGTCCATCGTTACTGCGCGATGCGGTGGAGCTACCCACTCGTAGTAGAGGATCGGTCCGGTGCTGTCGCTGTAGACCGACGCTCCAGCCAGGACGGCTGATCCCACAGGCACTTCCAACGCGCCAGCTTCGCGGCGATCGCACGTCCGAGACTCCCAGTAGTCGCGTCCGTGGTCTGCCCTACGGCCGCACCGGGTCGCGATCACTGCCAAGAGATTCGGTATCGGCGTCCCTTGAAGCAATTCGGGCGCTGCCGCTGTGAAGGACGGGTGAGTCCAACTCACCGCCAACCTGTACGGCACACCCTCACGACGCGTAATGCTCTCTCTGCGCACCACGGTGCGGTTCAATCCATCCGCATTGACGCCGAGCGCGGCGCCCACAGACGGCAGCATCGGTACCACCCCGGCACCCGTCACCGCGATGTGGTCGCGGTCAGGCACGTCAAGTGTGCCTGTGCGTTCCGGGGCGAGCGGGAGAGCGCGGGGTGCGGTACGGACTGTCGCGCCCTTCTGCGTGATGTGTACCAGCCCTTCCCCACGCAGTTGCTGAAGCGCCTTCTGTGCTGTCCGAGGGCTGACCCCATGGTGCTCAGCGAGTGCAGCCATCGACGGCAGACGCGCACCGGGGGCGAGTTCCCCGGAGGAGATTTGATCACGCAGCGAGTCGGCGATGACGCGGTATGGCGGGTCGGGTCTGTCCATCGTCACATTCTCTCCTGAGTTTGGGGGAGCCCCTTTCGGCTCATGTATATATACGGTATATATAGCATCCTAGTCTGCCGCCGACCTGCGGGGGAGGCGGCAGGCGGACATAGAGAAGCCCTGTCAGCGTGCAGCCGCCGACAGGGCCGTGAGCCCCAACCTGAGAAGCCAGGTGGAAACCCATGCCGCACCCTATACGACCCCTTACGCCGGAGACGCCCGCTTCGCCTACGCGCGCCGGACGGCATCGGCGTCCACGCCGCTCCAAGCGCCCCGCCGACACCGCAAGGGCGTTGGAAACGCTGTGGTCGCTGAGCGCCCGAGTGGTCGAACCCCGCATCGGTCCGTGGCTAGTCGCCCACGAAAAGCGCCAGACCATTGTTCGCGGAGATGGCCTTGACGATCTGAGGGCCGACCTCGGCCCTCTCGTGCGCGCTTGGATGGAGCGCAACACGGCCACGGCCCGGTGATCGCCATGGAAGCCACGCGCCGCTATACGCCGCCGCCCATCGACCCAGACACCTACGCGGTCCTTGCCGACCTCACCGTCAGGCACCCGCGATGGGCTATCACCTACGACGCCGACGAGCGCGGCGAAGTGCTTTTCCACGCCCATTGCACCGACTTCGGATACTTCGCCGTGGCCGATCTCGCCACGCTGCGCCGAGTCATCGTCGCCGCAGAGCAGACCGAGGAGGCAGACCAGTGAACGCCCCACGCCCACCGCAATGGATGCTCGCGGAGTTCGGCCAGCGTTGGCGCATCTCCTTCGAGGAGTTCCAGTGCGTGGCCGCACGCAGGGACAACCCCGACGTCAAAGTCACGGCGGGCAATTGGGGTTACCTCGCGGACCAGATGGAACTAGCCGACTGCGACCCCGAAAGCTAACCGTTCCGACGCGGCCGGGAAGCGCAGCCGCACGGCCAATGACACCCGACCGCACACAGACCACCCCCGCCCGTGACCACGGCAAGACCCCCAGCGGGCGGGGGTGTCACACACCCCCACGGAGACCATGGACACCCCCTCTACCCGCTTCTACACCTCCGCCGAAATTCAGAGCCGCTTTGGGGTCACCCCAAGAACCGTCCGGGACTGGGCACACAACGGCCAGTTTCGCACGGTCAAGACCCCCGGGGGGCGGCTGCTATTCGTCGCTGAGGACGTTGACGCCTGGGATCAAGCGGACCGCCAGCAGCGCCGCCTGTACACCCGCAACGAGGTCGCCGAGATTCTCCGCGTGGACCCCAAGACCGTCACGCGATGGGCGAAGCGCGGCCACCTACGCGTGGTCTTCACAGTCGGCGGACACCGGCGCTATGACGCCGACCAGATCACCGCCTTGCTTCGCGGCGAGGCATCCCAGCGCGGCGGCTGACGTCGGAGGGGGCGACAGCCGCCGCGCACACAAACAGGGCCGCCCCGTCACACGGCGAGGCGGCCCGTCCCACGGCCCGGACTCCCTGCCAGGACACACCGGGCCGCCGTACAACCCAAAGGAGAGTTGCGTTGACAGCACCGTACAGCCCTACCCCCGCGCCCACCAGGCGCCAGCACCCCCGCTCCGGCCCGCGCCGGGTCACCGCTTCCAGCACCGGCGGCGGCGCCACATGGACCAGCCCGGTCCGCCCCGGACCCCAGCGAGCCGAGGTCACCGCTAGGCGACCCATGCCGGTAGCCGCCTAGCGCCCGACCCCGACCGCTAAGCGCCCGCCCGAGCCACCCCGACAGGGACACGCTCGGGCGGGCGTTTGTGTGAGAACTTTCCCTACACGATCAAGACGACGGCCCGCCCGCGCGAAGCCCCACACCACCAGCCCGGACCATCCCGCAGGTCAGCGGCTCCGGCCTGCGCTCCGCTTCGGCCGGCAGAGCCGCCGCCGACCAGCCCGCGCGGGGTTATCCACAGGCGCGCAGCACCGATCGACGCACACCCGCCGGACGCGCCACCCTGGTCACAGCGCCGCTCACCGCAGCGGACGCCCGCCCCGCAGGGGCACACCACCAGACGGCCCCGGTCACCCAGACCGGGGCCGCACCCATCCGCCCTTTGCCGCACGCCGCGGTCGGCACGCGTATGGAGACCGCCCGGCGCCACAGTGACCGGCGCGCAGCCGTCCCGACCGTGGTGGCGGCGGCGCTCTCGGGGGCCGGAGGCGGCTGACTCACCGGGCCTATCAGCCCGGACACCGGGGGGCCAACAGTCGGTCAGACAGTAGGGTGCTCCACTGTTGGCCCCCCGGCCCCCGGGCCGATCGGAGACGGCCCCCGTCACCCACCACCGACCCCCCGGGAGGCACCATGGCCGCCGACACCACGACCGCCACGACCACAACCGCTCTTCACCGCATCGCCGATCGTACGGCCTGGCTCCTGGCCAGCCCCGAGCCCGAGGACGTACAAGCCGGGCTGCGGCTGGCATGGGCGTGCCCCCCCGAGGCCCGCCCCCTGATCCTGGAGGCCGTCGCCGAGTTCATGCCCGAGGACCAGGAGGACACCGACGCCTAACACGGCCCCACGGGGGACCGGCCCGCAAGGGTCGGTCCCCCGTTCTCGTGTGCTCAGGTAATAGGAGTACGCGGGGGCGCGGCGTGCGCCGCAAGGGTCGGGCGGCCGGATGTCGCCACGGCGCACAGCTCGCGGCGGGACCCGACGGCGCGGGGGCCAGGCGGGCACCACGGGGGCAGGCACGCCAGCCCGCCCCGCCGGGCCAGCGTGCGGCCCCCGCGCCTCCCACCCCGAGCCGCGCCGTGACCACATCCGTACGCCCTCACACCCGGCGGGACGCGGCACGGCGCGGCATCGAGCCACGCCGCGCCGCCGGACGGTGGCGCCGGGGGATGCGCCGGCTACTCCCCAGAGCGATGGGCCTTGCCCCGCTCTGGGTCGCCACCGGCCCATCCCCCTCGTCTCACCAGGGCGGACCCGCCGTGGCGCGTCGCCTTGGTGGCCCGTGTATGGCCCGGGAAGGACGAGCACCGGTGCGTATCGACGCTCACCGATGCGACACGCCCGCCGCCGCGCGTTCATCGCGCAGACATCGGCCCAGGTCAGCGGCACCACTCCCGACGTGCGAAGGGGCGGCACCCCGACCGGATGCCGCCCCAAACCCGGTCCCCTCCCACGCGGGGATGGTCCGCCGAGCACCAGACGGAGCTGGCGCGGATCCGGGTGCTCCCCGCGCACGCGGGGATGGTCCCTACTTCCGCTGACGCGGAAGGGCCGACCGGCGGTGCTCCCCGCGCACGCGGGGATGGTCCCGTCGAGATTGACGACGCCTCCGCCTCGAACCCGTGCTCCCCGCGCATGCGGGGAGGATCCTTGGAATCGCAGCCTCAGTCGATGTCCCCGGCGAGCGGTAGGGTCCCGGCATGAATGACGATGAGTGGAATGACATCCTCCGCCGCGTGAAGGAGGACGACGAGTCCGGTCCTTTTTCGTGCCCTGAGTGCGACGAGTACGCCGTCAGGGTGGGTCAGCGGTTCGAGAACGGCGAGGTGGTGGAGCACTCGGTGATGTGCTTCCACTGCGAGGCAGAGGCTTCCACACCTGCCTGACCGTACGGGGGCCGGGGCACGCCGTGCTCCTCGCGCGCGGGCCGGTCCCCGGCCCTCAGCGGCCGCCGTCGGGTGTGGCGGGGGCACATGAACCGGTACCGCCATGGGTGTCCTCTCGCCATGGTCTGGCTCACATTGGGGCTTTTACGATGCTTGCCCCTGCTGCTTCCGCAGTTCCCCGTCGCACGGAAGTCGAGCCCATGTCTGTACCCGGTTCCCCCGTTCCACCGCCCACCGAACCTCCGGCGCCGCCTCGCGGGTCGTTCGCGAAGGTCGTCGTCTCCAGCCTCATCGGCACCACCGTCGAGTGGTACGACTTCTTCCTCTACGGATCGGCGGCGGCGCTCGTCTTCGGGGCCGTGTTCTTCCCGGAGTCCGATCCGCTGACCGGCATCCTGCTCGCCTTCGGCACCTACGCCATCGGTTTCGTGGCGCGCCCGCTCGGCGGCCTGGTCTTCGGCCACTACGGCGACCGCGTCGGCCGCAAGCGGCTGCTGGTCATCAGCCTGCTGCTGATGGGCGCCTCCACCTTCGCCATCGGCCTGCTGCCCGGCTACGCCACCCTCGGCGTGGCCGCGCCCCTGCTGCTGATCGCACTGCGGCTGGTCCAGGGCTTCGCGCTGGGCGGCGAGTGGGGTGGCGCGGTGCTGCTGGTCTCCGAACACGGCGACCCCCGGCGGCGCGGGTTCTGGGCCTCCTGGCCGCAGGCCGGGGTGCCCTGCGGCAACCTGCTGGCCACCGCCGTCCTCGCCGTGCTGGCCGCCACCATGGCCGACTCGACGTTCGAGTCGTGGGGCTGGCGCATCCCGTTCCTGCTCTCGGGCGTGCTGGTGCTCATCGGTCTTTATGTGCGCCTGGCGGTCGAGGAGTCCCCGGTCTTCCAGGCGGCGGCCCGCCGCGCCGAGGAGGCGCGGTCGCGCGCCGGCGTCACCGAGCGCGCGCCCATCGTGGACGTGCTGCGCCGCCACTGGCGCGAGGTGCTGGTGGCCATGGGCGTGCGCCTGGCGGAGAACATCTCCTACTACGTCATCACCGCGTTCATCCTGGTCTACGCCGTGGAGGAGGCCGGGGTGGAGCGCGGCACCGTGCTCAACGCGCTGCTGGTGGCCTCGGCGGTGCAGCTCGTGGTGGTGCCCGTCTGGGGTGCCCTGTCCGACAGGTTCGGGCGCCGACCCGTCATCGCGTTCGGCGCCGTCAGCACCGGGCTGTGGGCGTTCGCGTTCTTCCCGATCATCGACGGCGGGAGCTTCGGCATGGTGCTGGCCGCCGCCGGCGTCGGCCTGGTCCTGCACGCCGCGATGTACGGACCGCAGGCGGCGTTCTTCTCCGAGCTGTTCGGCACCCGCACGCGCTACTCCGGTGCCTCCATCGGCTACCAGTTGGCCTCCATCGCCGCCGGCGGCCTGGCGCCGCTGATCGCGACCTGGCTGCTGGCGCGGTTCGGCTCGGGCTTCCCGGTGTCGGTGTACGTGGCCGGGGCCTGCGTCCTCACCCTGGTGGCGGTGCTGGCCTCCCGCGAGACCCGGGGCCGCGACCTGGACGACGCGGTGGCGCCCGAGGCCGGGGTCCGCTGACCGGCCCCTGCCGCCGCCCTCTCCCGCTCCTTCCCGAGCCCTTCCGACCCCCGTCCCCGCCGGCCCCCGGCGCGGCCCCGCGCCGCGCCGGGGACCGCGCGTGTCCGCGCGCCTTCGCGCGCACCCCTGCTACGCCCCGCGCACCACGGCGGATACGCAGCGCGGGGGACGCCCACGCGCCCCGGCGCGGGCTAGTGTCGGGCGTGTGAACGGCCACGGAGACAGCGGGCACCCCGCGCCCCGGCGGCGGCGCGCCGCGCGGCCGCTGCTGCTCGACGTCCCCGTGGCGCTGGCCGTCGGCGCAGTGTCTTTGGCTGGCGTGCACGCCCAGGGCGCCTGGGCCGAGCGCGGCGGGCGCGGGCCCGACCCCGCCGGGCCGCCCTGGACCGGGCCGCCGCCCGACCTGGAGCCTGCGCCCGCCGTCGTCTACGTCTGCGTCGCGGTGGTCGTCGCCGCGCTTGCCGTGCGCCGCCTGTACCCCCGCTCCGCCTTCACCGCCGCGATGGCGGCCGTGGCGGTGGCCTTCGGCGTCCTGGGTTCGGGCGGCCCGATCGTGCTGGCGCCCATGCTGTGCGCCTACACCCTCGCGGTGCGCCTGCCGCCCCGGCGGTGGCTGCCGCTGACGGTCCTGGGCGTCCCCGTCTTCCTCGCCCTGCGCCTGGACCAGCCCTACCTCGGGCTGGCGACCGTCCAGGCGGTGGCCGACCTGGTCGTCTCGCTGGCGCTGCTGCTGGGGCCGGCGGCGCTGGGCGTCATCGTGCGGTCCCGCCGCGAGAACCTGCGCCGCGAGCGCGCCCAGGAGCTGAGCCGCTCTGTCTACGAGGAGCGGCTGCGCATCGCCCGCGAGGTGCACGACGTCGTCGGGCACAGCCTGTCGGTCATCAACATGCAGGCCGGGGTGGCCCTGCACGTGCTGGACAAGCGGCCCGAGCGCGCCCAGCCGGCGCTGGAGGCCATCCGCCAGACCAGCAAGGACGCCCTGGAGGAGCTGCGCGGCACGCTCGCGGTGTTCCGCACCCCCGAGGGCGGCGCGCCCGCCGACACCCGCGAGCCGCCGCCCGGCCTGGACCGGCTGGACGACCTGGTCGCGGGCATCGCCTCGGCCGGTCGGACCGTCGAGGTCCGCGTCGAGGGCGAGCGCGCCGCCCTCCCGGCGGCGGTCGACCACGCCGCCTACCGCATCGTCCAGGAGGCGCTGACCAACGTGGTGCGCCACGCCGGCGGCGCCGGCGCCACCGTCGCCGTCGCCTACCGGCCCAAGGAGGTCACCGTGGAGATCACCGACACCGGCCCGGCCCGCCCGGGGTCGCCGCCCGCCGAGGGCGGCGGGATCGCCGGGATGCGCGAACGCGCCCGCGCCGTCGGCGGGCGGCTGGCGGCGGGGCCGCGCCCCGAGGGCGGGTTCGCCGTACGCGCCGAGCTGCCGCGAGGTGAGAGGTGACGGCCGTGCGGGTGGGGATCGTGGACGACCAGGCGCTCGTGCGCATGGGCCTGCGCGTGCTGATCGAGGCCGAGGACGACCTGGAGGCGGTCGGCGAGGCCGCCGACGGCCGCGAGGCGGTCGAGCTGGTGCGCCGCGAGCACCCCGACGTGCTGCTGATGGACGTGCGCATGCCGGTGATGGACGGCATCGCCGCGCTGCGCGAGATCGCCGCCGACGACCGGCTGGCCGCCACGCGCGTGGTGGTGCTGACGACCTTCGAGCTGGACGAGTACGTCTTCGACGCGCTGCGCGCCGGCGCCGCCGGGTTCCTCATCAAGGACAGCGAGCCCACCGAGCTGCTGCGCGCCATCCGGCTGGCCGCCGCCGGGGAGTCGCTGCTGTCGCCCTCGGTGACCCGCAGCGTGATCTCCACGTTCGTCTCGCGCGTGCCCCGCGACACCCCGCGCCCGGAGCTGCGCGAGCTGACCGAGCGGGAGCGGGAGGTGCTGGCGCTGGTCGGCGAGGGGCTCTCCAACGCCGAGATCGCCGAGCGGCTGGTGGTCAGCCCGGCCACCGCCCGCACCCACGTCAGCCGCGCCATGGTCAAGCTGCACGCCCGCGACCGCGCCCAGTTGGTGGTGATCGCCTACCGGGCCGGCCTTGTGCGCTGAGCCGCGCGGGCCGCGCGGGGCCGACCACGGGGGCCGCCGACCGGGGCCGACGCCCGCATCGCTCACGGCGAACACGATGCGGGGAACAAACCCGGACTCTCGTTTATTGAGTGTTAGTGACTCAACAAGGAGGGTCTGATGACTGAAGCGCAGTCCAGTGCGACGTTCCCGGTGCTTCCCCTCGACGAGGACGTCGTCCTCCCCGGCATGGTCGTGCCGGTGGACATCTCCGACTCCGAGGTGCGCGCCGCCATCGACGCCGCCCGGGCCGGAGGCGAAGGCGCCGCGCGGGTTCCCGGGATCCGGTCCACGGGCAAGCCGCGCGTGCTCATCGTGCCCCGCGTCGACGGCAACTACGCCGCCATCGGCACCGTCGCCGTCGTGGAGCAGGTCGGCCGCACCCCCGAGGGCGAACCGGCCGCCGTGCTGCGCGGCACCGCCCGCGCGCGGGTCGGCAGCGGCACCACCGGCCCCGGCGCGGCCCTGTGGGTCTCCGCCGAGGTCCACACCGACGTCGCCCCCGAGGGCGGCTACCCCGGCAAGGTCCTGGAGCAGGCCCGCGAGTACAAGACCCTGCTCACCACCTACCTGCAAAAGCGCGGAGCGTGGCAGATCCTCGACGGCATCCAGCAGCTCGACGACCCGGGCCGCCTCGCCGACCGCGGCGGCTACTCCCCGTTCCTCAAGACCGCGCAGAAGCTCCAGTTGCTGGAGACCTACGACGTCGCCGAGCGGCTGCGGCTGCTGAGCGAGTGGACCCGCGAGTACCTGGCCGAGCTGGACGTCGCCGAGACCATCGACCAGGACGTCCAGGAGGGCGTCGAGAAGCAGCAGCGCGAGTTCCTGCTGCGCCGCCAGATGGAGGCCATCCGCAAGGAGCTGAACCAGCTCGACGGCAAGCCCGACAGCGAGGAGGACGACTACCGCGAGCGCGTCGAGGCCGCCGACCTGCCCGACCACGTCCGCAAGGCGGCGCTGGCCGAGGTCGACAAGCTGGAGCGGGCCGGCGACTCCTCGCCGGAGTCCGGCTGGATCCGCACCTGGCTCGACACCGTCCTGGACATGCCGTGGAACACCCGCACCGACGACTCCTACGACATCGTGGGCGCGCGGGAGGTCCTCGACGCCGACCACGCCGGCCTCGATGACGTCAAGGAGCGCATCGTTGAGTACCTGGCCGTGCGCAAGCGCCGCGAGGAGCGGGGCCTGGGCGTGGTCGGAGGGCGGCGCAGCGGCGCCGTGCTCGCCCTGGTCGGCCCGCCCGGCGTGGGCAAGACCTCGCTGGGGGAGTCCGTGGCCCGCGCCATGGGCCGCAACTTCACCCGCGTGGCGCTGGGCGGCGTGCGCGACGAGGCCGAGATCCGCGGCCACCGGCGCACCTACGTCGGCGCGCTGCCGGGCCGCATCGTGCGGGCGATCAAGGAGTCCGGCTCCATGAACCCGGTCGTGCTCCTGGACGAGATCGACAAGGTCGGCACCGACTTCCGGGGCGACCCCACGGCCGCGCTGCTGGAGGTGCTGGACCCCGCGCAGAACCACACGTTCCGCGACCACTACCTGGAGGTCGACCTCGACCTCTCCGACGTCGTCTTCCTGGCCACCGCCAACGCGCTGGAGACCATCCCCGGGCCGCTGCTGGACCGCATGGAGCTGGTGCAGCTCGACGGCTACACCGAGGACGAGAAGGTCGTGATCGCCCGCGACCACCTGCTGCCCCGGCAGCTTGAGCGGGCGGGCCTGGAGCCCGGCGAGGTGGAGTTCGGCGAGGACGCGCTGCGCTCCATCGCGGCCGAGTACACCCGCGAGGCCGGCGTGCGCGGTCTGGAGCGCACCGTGGCGCGCGTGCTGCGCAAGGTCGCGGCGGGCGTGGCCCTGGGCGAGCGGGAGCTGCCGCTGCGCGTGGGCGCCGAGGGCCTGCGGGACTTCATCGGCCGGCCCAAGCACACCCCCGAGACCGCCGAGCGCACCTCGGTGCCGGGCGTGGCCACGGGGCTGGCGGTCACCGGCACCGGCGGCGACGTGCTGTTCGTGGAGGCGTCCCTGGCCGACCCCGAGTCGGGCGCCGGCGGGCTCACCCTCACCGGCCAGCTCGGCGACGTCATGAAGGAGTCCGCGCAGATCGCGCTGTCCTACCTGCGGTCGCGCGGCGCCGAACTGGAACTGCCGGTGGGCGACCTCAAGGAGCGCGGCGTGCACCTGCACGTCCCGGCGGGCGCGATCCCCAAGGACGGCCCCAGCGCCGGTGTCACCATGACCACCGCCCTGGCGTCGCTGCTGTCGGGCCGCCCGGCGCGCGCCGACGTCGCCATGACCGGCGAGGTCTCGCTCACCGGCCGCGTCCTGCCCATCGGCGGGGTCAAGCAGAAGCTGCTCGCCGCCCACCGGGCGGGGATCACCACGGTGCTGATCCCCTCGCGCAACGAGCCCGACCTCGACGACGTCCCCCAGGACGTCCTGGACCAACTGACCGTGCACGCGGTGAGCGACGTCCGCGAGGTGCTGGACCTGGCGCTGAGCCCGGCCGAGGCGCGCGAGCGGCTGGCCGCCTGAGCGGCGCCGCAGCCCGCATAACAAGCGCGGGGCCGCCGGTCCGGGGGGCCGGCGGCCCCGCGCGTGCGTCCGGGAGCCGCCAGGGGGCGCCGGAGGCCGGGGGATCCCTGCGGGGCCGGGGCTTCCGGCGCCCGCGCGGGTGGTTGCGATCCGGTGACGCGGGGTGGGCGCCCGGACCCGGCGCGGCTACGATGAGGGCGCTCCGCCGCGCCGCGGCGGGACGGGCTGGGCTCCGGGCCGCCGCGGGCGCCCTGGAAGGGAGGGTGCCGGCGTGGAGCCGCTGGAGCCGTCCGACCCCGCGCGCATCGGCCCCTTCCGCCTGTACCCACCGCCTGGGCGAGGGCGGGATGGGCCGGGTCTACCTCGGCCGCACCGCCTCCGGGCGCCAGGTCGCCGTCAAGGTCATCCGCTCCGGCCTGGTCCAGGACCGGGGCTTCCGCGCCCGCTTCGCCCGCGAGGTCGATGCCGCGCGCCTGGTGGGCGGGTTCCACACGGCCTCGGTCGTGGACGCCGACCTGGAGTCCGCGCCGCCCTGGATCGCCACCGCCTACATCCCCGGCCCGACGCTCCACCAGCGGGTCCGCGCCCACGGCCCCATCACCCCGCCCGACCTGCACACCCTGGTCGTCGGTCTGGCCGAAGGGCTCCAGGCGGTGCACGCCAGCGGGCTGGTGCACCGCGACCTCAAGCCGGGCAACGTGATCCTCAGCGACGACGGCCCGCGCATCATCGACTTCGGCATCGCCCGGCCGCTGGACGCCGAGAGCCTGACCACCCGCGAGGCGGTGTTCGGCACCCTGCCCTACATGTCGCCCGAGCAGACCGACGGTTCGCGGGTGGGGCCGGCCTCGGACGTGTTCTCGCTGGGGACCGTGCTCGCCTTCGCCGCCACCGGCGCCAACCCGTTCAACGGCGCAACCATGGCCGAGACCGTGCACCGCCTCGTCGGCCCGCCGCCCGACCCCGGCGACGCCGACCCGCTCACGCGCGCGCTGATCACCGACTGCTGGAACCACGACCCGAGCCGGCGTCCCGCGCCCGCCGCCATCCCCCACTCCGCCCCAACCCGTCGCCACCCTCACCGGCCACGACGACACGGTGAACTCGATCGCGTTCAGCCCCGACAGCGGCCTGATCGCCACCGGCGACACCGGCTCCGCCTCTCTGGCCGCGATCTCCGCATCCGTTGCCCGCTCCGCCTCCTGCTGGTCCTCCTCCCAAAACCAGGAGTCGTTGAGATGAACCACGGCGGCCTAGAAGCGGGCCACGGGTCGTTGTAGATCGTGTGATCGCCGATTCGCCGCCAGACGAGTATTAGTTCGCCTGCCTCGTTCTTGCGGAAGTGGAACGTGGCCCGGCCGTCCGGACGCTTGAAACTCCACGTCAGGGAGTAGACCTCACGGCCCTGGAGGCGATGGATGCGGAGCCGGGTCGGCCATGGTGCCTCGCCCGACAGGGCGCCCGCTTTCAGCGCGGGCAGGAAGAAGTCGCGGAGAGCGTGGTGGAACTGATCCTGATGGTGTTCCGGCAAGCGGGAGAACTGGCGGTCGAACGTGCTGGTGGTCTCGAACTTCACCGATCCTCGCCCAGCTTGCGGCCCGCGAGCTTGTCGAGGTGGTGCAGAAAAGCGTCCTCGCTGTCGAAGGACGTGGTGCGCCCGGCGGCGATGTCCTCGTCCGCCTCCCTCTCGGCGGCCTGGCTCTCAGGGGTCCAGAACCACACGTCATTGGGATGGACGGCGACCCGGGGAAGCGCGACGATCTCACCGTCGCGCTCGACGAACTCCACCACGGTCTGCGGATCGTCCAGGCGAAGCTTCCGGCGCACCGCGTCAGGTACCGTCAACTGTCCTTCGGGCGAAGACAGGCTGCCGTAGCCCAGGTGCTTGTCCATGTGTCCACGGTAGCCGCACGGGTCGGCCGCTTGAAGGAGAGACATTCCGCTCCTTAACTGATCGAGGGATGCATCCCCACTGAAAGTAGCGATGCATTGCCCAGGGTGTCCGGGCTTTCGGTGATCCTGGGCGGAGGTGCCCTGTGACACAGCTCGGGAGCGTCTTCGGGGCGAGTGGCTTGGGGCCGACCGCCCCGGCGCTGTGGGTGGTCCGGCGCGGTCACCGGGGGCTTGCAACTGTGGGACACCGACACCGGCGCGGAGACCGCCTCGCTCCCGGAGGGGCAATCGGTGGCGGCGGCGGCCTTCAGCCCCGACGGCACCCTCCTGGCCACCGGCGACGACGACGGCACCACGCGCCTGTGGGACACCCAGACCTGGGAGGAGACCGCCGCGTTCCCGGCCGAGGGCCGGATCGACCAGGTGGCCTTCAGCCCGGACGGCACCCTCCTGGCCACCGGCCACGCGGACGGCACCGCCCGCCTGTGGGAGATCGGCTGAGCGCCGCGCCCCACCGCGCCGCGACGCCCCACCCGGAGGCGGTCAGGCGGTCGTACCGCGCCGCCGGTTCTGCCGGTCGACGCCCTGCTCTTGGCGGTGCCGGTCGTTGAGGTGGGCCACCGCCGCCTCGCCCGCAGCGCGCCCCGCCGGGTCGGCGCTCTTGGCCAGCGCGATGGCGTCGCGGGCGGCGCTCATCTTCTCGGGGCTGATGCGCGCGCCGTCGAACTCCGTGGGGGAGCCCACCTCGCCGGGCCTGGTCGATGCCTTCGGGTCGCGCCTGCGTTCTTCGGTCATGGGGTACTCCTCAGCGTCGCCATTGTCGCCAACGGACCGACAGTAGCCCCTCCCCGGCGGAGGTACCAGCGCCCCCCAAAGCCAACCCGGGCCGTCGGCTGCCCCGGCCCTGTGGGTGGTTCGGCGCGGTTTGTTGCGGTTCGGTGACATGCGGTGCGGGGTGGGCGGGGGGTGGCTAGGGTGAGGGGCGGCTGAGACCGGCCGCGCTGAGGTTCCTTGTTTCCAAGTGCCGGGCGCGGGCCGTCCCCGAGCGTCTCGGAAGGAGCCTGACGCGTGCTCCCCCTGGAGCCCACCGACCCCGCGAGCATCGGCGGCTACCGGCTACAGGGCCGCCTGGGCGCGGGCGGCATGGGCCAGGTCTACCTCGCCGCCACCCTGTCCGGGCGCCACCTCGCCGTCAAGGTGATCCGGCCCGACCTTCTCCAGCAGGGCCAGGCACGCGCCCGGTTCGCCCGCGAGGTCGACGCCGCCCGCCGGGTGGGCGGGTTCCACACCGCGCCGGTCGTGGACGCCGACGTCGAGGCCGACCCGCCCTGGGTCGCCACCGCCTACATCCCCGGCCCCAGCCTGTTCCAGGCCGTCCGCGACGACGGCCCCCTCACCGCGCCCGCGCTGCACGTCCTGGCGGTCGGGCTGGCCGAAGGGCTCAAGGCGATCCACGCCTGCGGGCTGGTGCACCGCGACCTCAAGCCGGGCAACGTCATCATGACCCACGACGGGCCGCGCATCATCGACTTCGGCATCGCCCGGTCGCTGGGCGCCGAGACCCTGACCGGCCACGACGCCGTGGTGGGCACCCTGACCTACATGTCGCCCGAGCAGGTCGACGGCTCCGGCGTGGGTCCGGCCTCCGACGTGTTCTCGCTGGGGACCGTGCTCGCCTTCGCCGCCACCGGGGCCAACCCCTTCAAGGCCGAGACCATGGCCGAGACCGTCCAGCGCCTCTCCGGTCCGCCGCCCGACCCCGGCGACGTCGACCCGCTCACGCGCGGGCTGATCGCCGACTGCTGGAACCGCGACTCCGGCGCGCGGCCCACCCCCGACGCGATCCTCGCCCGGTTCGCCGAGGGCGTCCTGCACGCCCCCGGCGAAGTGCCGAAGGCCGGCGCGGCCGCCGCTGCCGCCGGTGCCGCCGCCGCGGCGGCGCGTGCTCCCGCCGGCGGCGAGCCCGGCGCCCTCCGGGACTCCGGCGCCGGTCCGGCCGAGGGCGCGCCCGCCGCGCGTCCGCCCGAAGGCGGCGACCCGCCCCCGGCGGGGCCGCACCACCCCGTGCCCCCGCCCCCGGGCTTCGGCGGCGCCCCGCCGCCGCGCCCGGCCGCCAAACCCTCCCGGCGCCCGCCGCTGTGGCTGATCCTGGGCGGCGCCGCCATGGCGGTGCTGCTCGTCGTCGCGACAGCGGTGGTGTGGGGCACCACCCTGCTGCTCGGTGAAACAGGGGTCACCGGGGACGGCCCCGGCGCCACCGGCGAGTCCGGCACCGAGGAGCCCGACGAGGGCGCGGCCGGCACGCCGGTCCCGTTCCCGCCGGGGCCCGAGGCCGTGCTCCCCGACCCCTCGGTCGAAGTGCTCTCGGTGGCCTACAACCCCGACGGGAGCACGGTGGCGGTCGTCAACGGCGACTCCGGCTTCCACGTGATGGACGCCCGGAGCGGGGAACTCGTCACCACCGTCGAGCGCGAAGGCATGGTGAACGGGGTGGCGTTCAGCCCGGACGGCGGCCTGCTCGCCCTGGCCGACTCCTTCGAGGACGTCGCGCTGTGGGACACCGGATCCGAGGAGGACGCCGCGACGCTGGACACCTCGGCGACGGCCATCGCCTACAGCCCGGACGGCGCCCTGGTGGCCACCGCCAACGGCGCCTCGAAGCTGTGGGACGCCGAGACCGGTGAGGAGACCGCCACCCTGGAGGAGCGCGGCAACGGCGTCGACGTGACCACACTGGCGTTCAGCCCGGCCGGGGGCCTCATCGCCACCGCAGGAAACGACGACGTCGTCCGCCTGTGGGACGTCGAAAGCGGCGAGGAGACCGCCGCCTTCGAGCACGAGGACCAGGTCATGTCGCTGGCGTTCAGCCCTGACGGCGCCACGCTCGCCGTGGGAACCGAGACCGAGCACGCCGGCGCGGTGCGCCTGTGGGACGTCGAGGCCGGTGAGGAGACCGCCGAACTCCACCACGACGGCGGGGTCCGGTCGGTCGCCTACAGCCCCAACGGCGAGATGCTGGCCACGGCCGGACCCGGTGTCGCGGTGTGGGACACCGGGAGCCAGGAGCGGATCGAGGAGCTGCTGCCCTACCACTCCTACTCCATGCGGTCGGTGGCGTTCCACCCCGACGGCACCGCCCTGGCCGCCGGCGGCGACGGCGTGTTCCAGATGTGGACCGTGGACGCCACCGGGGTGAACCCGAACTAGCCCGGCGCCGCCCTCGCCGCGTGCCGCGGCGCGGGGGGCACCCCGGCCGCTGGCTACGGTGGAGGCATGACCTCTGCGCACGACGCTGAACGAGAACTGCACGTCGCCGTCATCGGCTACGGCAAGGGCGGCGAGGTGTTCCACGCCCCGCTGATCGACACCACCCCCGGGCTGCGGCTGTCGGCCGTGGTCACCCGCAACCCCGAGCGGGCGGCGGCGGTGCGGTCGCGCTACCCGCACACCGAGGTGGTCGGGTCGGCCGAGGAGCTGTGGAAGCGCGGCGGCGACATCGACATCGCGGTGGTCACCACGCCCAACGAGACGCACGCGCCGCTGGCGCGGGCCGCGCTGGAGGCCGGGTTCGCGGTGGTCGTGGACAAGCCGTTCGCGCTGCGGGCCGCCGAGGCGCGCGAGCTGGTGGCCCTGGCCGAGGGGCTGGGGCAGGTGCTGACCGTCTACCAGAACCGGCGCTGGGACTCCGACTTCCTGACCCTGTGGAAGCTCATCGACGAGGGCGCGCTGGGCCGGGTGCACCGGTTCGAGTCGCGGTTCGAGCGGTGGCGGCCCGCCGCCAAGGGCACCTGGCGCGACAGCGGCGACCCCGACACCGGCGCCGGGATCCTCTACGACCTCGGCCCCCACCTCATCGACCAGGCCGTCAACCTGTTCGGGCCGGTCGAGGCCGTCTACGCCGAACTGGACGCCCGCCGGGGCGCGCCCGCCGACGACGACTCCTTCCTGGCCCTCACCCACGCCGGGGGTGTGCGCTCCCACCTGTGGATGAGCGCGGTCGCCGCCCAGTTGGGCCCGCGCTTCCGGGTGCTGGGCGACCGGGCGGCGTTCACCGTCCACGGGCTCGACGGGCAGGAGGACCGCCTGGGGCGCGGCGAGCGGCCCGACGCCCCCGACTGGGGCGTGGAGCCAGAGACGGCGTGGGGCCGCCTGGGCACTGACGGCGACCTGCGCGCCGTGCCCAGCGAGCGCGGGGCCTACCCCGCCTTCTACGCCGCCGTGCGCGACGCGGTGGGCGAGGGCGAGCCGGTGCCGGTGGAACCGCACGAGGTGGTGCACGGCCTGGAGGTCATCGAGGCGGCGCGGGACAGCGCCCGCACCGGCCGGGTGGCGCGGGTGGGGTCGGCCCCCGCCTCACCCGCCAACTGATTCGTTGGAACCAGGCGCGCTCGCGGGTGCCGTCCCGACCCCCTCGGCCTCCTCGGCGGCGGCCGGGGCGGCGCCGGCGCCCGCGGCGCCGCCCACCGTGCCCGCCACCGCCGCACTCGCCATGGCCACCACGTGGGCGCGCAGCTCCGCCCGGCCGGCCGGGGTGAGCGCGCGGGGGCCGATGATCAGCCGCGCCATCTGCGGCATCGCGAACGGCCAGGTGCCCAGGCCCAGCAGGCACAGCAGCATCATGGCCGCCGTGCTGTCGGGCTCAACGCCCGCGCTGCGCGCCAGCGCCAGGACCTTGGTGGCGTAGACGTCGGCCCGCGCGGTGTCGTCGGGCAGCGGGCGGTCCTCGAAGTACAGCGCCTCCCACATCATCAGCCGCACCATCGTGCGGTTGGCCGCGTGGGAGTCGAACAGCCGGCCCACCCACTCGCCGATGTCCTCGTCGGGCGCGGGCAGGGTGGCGGCGTGCTCGGCCTTGACCGCCTCCAGCACCGCCTGGAACAGCTTCTCCTTGCTGCCGAAGTGGCCGTAGACGCGCTCCTTGTTCACGCCCGCGCTCTCGGCGATGCGGTCGATGCGCCCGCCGGCGATCCCGTGCTCGGCGAACTCCGCGCGCCCCGCCTCCAGCAGCTTGCGGCGGGTGGCCGCGCTGTCCCGTGGTGCCATCATGGCGCCCATCATAGGCCCCGCGCCGCCAATTGACATCCAACTGTTTGGTTGGTTTAGATGTGAGCCATGCTCAACCAGACACGCCCGCCGGCCCCTCCCGCCGGCGGCACGCAGGCGACCCCGGCCGCCGCGCCGGCCGCCGTGCGCCCGCTGCCGCAGATCCTGGTGATCGCGGCGGCCGCCCTGGTCATCACCGGCCAGCTCTACCTGGCCCTGCCCCTCCTGGCGCCCATCGCCGCCGACACCGGCGCGAGCACCGCCACCGTCAGTTGGACCGTCACCGCCTTCGGCGCCGCCTACGCCCTGGGCTTCCTCGTCTTCGGGCCGCTGGTCCCGCGCATCGGCCACCGCCGGCTGATCGCCGCCGGCCTGGCCGCCACGGCGCTGTTCGCCGTGGTCACCGCGCTCATGCCCACCGCCGAGACCGTCATCGCCGCCCGCGCGCTCCAGGGCTGCGCGGCGGCCACGTTCGCGCCGACCGCCATCGGCTACCTCACCCGCACCATCCCCGCGTCCCGCCGGGCGCACGCGTTCACCGCGCTGACCAGCGCGTTCCTTGCCTCGGCGGTGGTGGCGCAGGTGGCCGCGCAGGTCATCGCCGACCGCTGGGGATGGCCGGCCGCGTTCCTCGCCTCGGGAGCGGTCACCGCCGGGGTCGCCGTGCTGGCGCGCCTGGTGCTGGTGCCCGACGGGCGCGACCGCGCCACACCGCTCGCCGCCGCCTACCGGGGCCTGCTCACGGCGGCGCTGCTGCCCCGGCTGCTGCCCTTCTACCTGGTGGCGCTGACCCTGCTGTTCGGGTTCGTCGGCGTCTACGCCGCCGTGCGGCCCACCGACCCGCTGGGCGTGGCCGGCGACGCGGCGGCCCTGCTCACCCTGCGCGCCACCGGGCTGCCCGCCATCCTGCTCGCGCCCCTGGCCATGCCGCTGCTGGCGCGCCTGGCGCCGCCGCACCGGCTGGCCGCGAGCGCCGCCGCGGCGGCGCTGCTGATCGGGGCGGCGGCCGCATCGGTGCCGCTGGCCGGCTCGGTCGCGCTGTTCACCCTGCTCCTGGGCGGGTTCGTGTTCGCCACCGCCGTCGCACTGCCGGCGGCGATGCAGGCCACCACCGCCGCCGCCGGCGACCACCTGGCCGGGGCCAGCGCGATGTACGGCTTCTGGCTCTACATCGGCTCCAGCGCGGCGGCGCCGGTGGTCGCCGGCACCGTGGGGCTGGGGTTCACCGGCCTGGGCGCGATGTTCGCCGCCGTGCTGCTCGCCGGATCGGCCGCCGCCCTGGGGGCGGTGTTCCTGGGGCGGCGCGCCGCCCGGTAGCCGGGACCGGGCGCCGCGACCCGCCGGGGCGCCGGGGCGGACGCCTCGTCGCCCCCGGCGGCCGGCGCCGCGACGCGCCTCCGCCCTCGCCCCAACCCCCGGCACCCCCGCCACCAGCGCCCCGATCCCCCCGGCGCCACGCCGGAGCCACCCCCGGGTGCCCTGTGCGGCGGATCACCTGTCTACCGTCGGAGGGGTGGACGACAGGACGGCCGGGAGCGGCGGATTCGAGGGCCACCGGGCGGGCACCCCCGCCTACCGGCGGATCACCGCCGCCATGACAGCCGCCGGCATCGCCACCTTCGCCCAGCTCTACGCCGTGCAGGCGGTCCTGCCGGGCCTGGCCGGCGACTTCTCCGCCTCCGCCTCCCAGGTGGCGCTCACGGTGTCCTTCGCCACCGGCGGCCTGGCCGCGTTCGTCCTGGTCTGGAGCGGGATCGCCGACCGGTTCGGGCGCGTCCGCGTGATGGCGGTGTCCCTCACCCTGTCCACCGCCCTGGGCCTGGCCGCGCCGTTCGCCCCCGGCATGGCCTCGCTGCTGCTCCTGCGCGGCCTCCAGGGCGCCGCCCTGGGCGGGGTGCCCGCCGTGGCCATGGCCTACCTCGCCGAGGAGGTGCACCGCGCCCACGTCTCGCGCGCCGCCGGGATCTACATCGCCGGCACCACCGTGGGCGGCATGAGCGGGCGGCTGGTGGCCGGCGCCGCCGCCGGGCTCGGCGGGTGGCGCTGGGGCGTGGGCGCCGGATCGCTGCTCACCCTGGCCGCGCTCGCCGTCTTCGCGGTCACCGTGCCCCGCAGCCGGGGGTTCACCCCCAAGCGGCGCAGCGGGAGCGGCCCCGGCCTGGTGGCGCGGGTCCGCTCGGCGGTCGCCGACCCCGGGCTGCTCGCCCTCTACGCCCAGGGCCTGTTCCTCATGGGCGCGTTCGTCAGCGTCTACAACTACCTGGGCTTCCGCATGACCGGCCCGCCCTTCGACCTCCCGCCGGCGCCCGTCGCGCTGCTGTTCACCGCCTACCTCGCCGGCACCGCCAGCTCCGCGTTCGTCGGCCGGGTGGTGGAGCGCGCCGGCCGGCACGCCGTGCTGCTGGCCGGGGTCGGTGCCATGGCCCTGGCCGCCGCCGCCCTGCTGCTGCCCGCGCTGGCCGCCGTGATCGCCGCGCTGCTGCTGTTCACCTTCGCGTTCTTCTCGGCCCACGCCACCGCCTCGGCCTGGGTGGGCCAGCGCGCCACCACCGCCCGCGCCCAGGCCGCCGCCCTCTACACCCTCGCCTACTACCTCGGCTCCAGCGCCTTCGGCTGGCTCGGCGGCGTGGCCTACGACCACCTCGGCTGGGGCGGGGTGGTCGGCTACGTCGGGGCGCTGTGCGCTGCGGCGGCCCTGGCCGGGACGGCGCTGCGCACCCGGCGGGGATGAGAGAGTCATAGGGGTCAGGCCGCTCGGCGCGGCCCGCGCCGCCGCCGGCGCCGCCGCACGACAGGGAGGAAGCAGTGGCCCAGGTTCTCGTCGTCGCCGACGACCTCACCGGCGCCAACGCCACCGGCGCGCGGTTCGCGCGCTCGGGCATGCGCGTGGCCACCGTGACCCCCGAGCACGTCGCGGCGGTGGCCGAGGAGTACGACGTGGTCGTGGCCAACCTCGACACCCGGCACGCCTCGGCCGAGCAGGCGGCCGACCTGGTCACCGACGTCGTGGAGGCCCTCTGGCCGGTGGGCCTGGTCGTCAAGCGGACCGACAGCACCCTGCGCGGCAACGTCGGCGCCGAACTGGAGGCCGCCTGGCACGCGGTGCGCGAGCGCGTGCCCGCCCAGGTGCCCGTGCGCGCGCTGCTGGTGCCGGCCTTCCCCGCCTCGGGCCGGACCACGGTCGAGGGCGTGCAACTGCTCGACGGCCGCCCGCTGGAGGCCACCGAACTCGCCCGCGACCCGTTCTGGCCCATGGACACCGGCGACGTCGCCGCGATCCTGGCCCGCCAGACCGACCTGGCGGTGCGCCGGGTGCCCGACCGGCAGGTCACCCAGGACATGCTCGCCGCCGACCTGCGGGCCGGCGACGAACCGGTGCTGCTGTGCGACGCCGCCGACGAGCGCCGGATCGAGGACCTGGCGGGCGCGGCCGCCGAGGTGCACCGCACCGACGGCACCGTGTGGGTGGCCGCCGACCCCGGCCCCGGCGGCGCGCTGCTGGCCTACGCGCTGCGGCTGCGCGGCCAGGCGCGGGCGCCCGGCCCGCTGCTGGCGGTGGCCGGCAGCACCACCGACCTCACCCGCGAGCAGTTCGCGGCGCTGGCGCGCACCGGCCCGGCCCGGTTCGTGGACGTCGACCCCGAGCGGCTGGGCGGCGCCGGCGACCACGCCGACGAGGTCTGCCGCCGCCTCGCCGACCAGCTCACCTCGGCGGTGTTCCCCGAGGTCGTGGTGCTGCGGGCGCTGGCGCCCGCCGGCGACTCCCCGGTGGCGGCCCGCGCGCTGCCCGGCCGGCTGGCCGACCTGGTGGCCGAGGTGGTGGCGGCCGTGGGCGACGAGGCCGGCAGCCACGCCCTGCCCAGCGGGGTCTACCTCACCGGCGGCGACGTCGCGGCCAGCGTGCTGGAGGCCCTGGACGTGCACGCCTTCGAGGTCGCCGGCGAGGTGCTGCCGCTGGCGGTGCACGGCGCCCTCAGCGGCGGGCCGCTGGACGGTGTGCCCGCCGTGGTCAAGGGCGGCCTGGTCGGGGACTCCGCGGCCGCCGTCGAGTGCCTGGCCCGGCTGCGCCGCGCGGCCCGCGCCCGGCTCCAGCAGGTGCACTCCGAGGTCTCCGAGCACGTGCTGCCCCCGGCCCACCGCGCGCCCCAGGGCGCGGCGTGGGGCGGGGCGCGCCCGGCCTGACCGGACGGGCAAGCGCGCAGGGGAGGGCAAGCGGGCGGCGCACCGACACCGGGAACGCCGCGGTGCCCCGCCCTCCGGCTGAGAGCGGGGCACGCGGTCCGCACCGGGGGAGTGGCCGGTCCCCTTCGCTTGTGCGACCTCCCCCGGAACGCCTGGTCGGGGCGGCCTGAGCCGCCCGGGATGCCCGGTGTACCCGGCCGGCCCCCGGCGGCCGGCGAGTGCGCGCCTTCGGTGCCCGCCGCCGGGTCAGTCCCGCGCGGGGTCGACCTCCGGCACGGCGAAGGGCGGGGCGCCGGTGCCCTCCACCCGGTAGCCGCCCCACACGTCGGGGCCCGACAGCGTGCCGCGCCCCTCGTGGCCCTCGGGCGTGCGCACCAGCACCGCCGTGGCGCCGGCCGCGACCGCCTCGGCCACGCGGGGCGAGGCCGACACCCGGCCCACCCAGCGGTAGGCGCCCACCAGCGGGTCGAAGTGCCCGGCCACGTGCGCCTCGACGGTCGCGGCCGAGTCGCCAAAGTCGAGTTCGGCGGGGCCGTGGTACTCCTCCTCGTCGTCGCCCATGCCGCTCATCGCACCGCCTCCTTCTGCCGCGTGTGCCCTTCGCCTGTCCGCCCCTCGCCCGGCGGCGCGCCCGCACCGCCGGCCCACCGCCCGCCCGTGCCGCTCTGGGCCGCGGGGGGCAGGCCGGCCGGCGGGACCTCGGGCCGCAGGTGGTAGCGCTGCGGGTCGAACCGCCGGGTGCGCAGGGCGTACTCCCAGGTGAACCCGGGCCACAGGGTGGTGTTGCGGCCCTTGTCGTTGAGGTACCAACTGTCGCAGCCGCCCGACACCCACACCGTGCCGCGCATCTTGCGATGCACCCAGGCGGTGTAGTCGGCCTGGGCGTCGGCGCGCGGCTCGACGCGGTCGATCCGGTTGCGGGCGGCGTGGCGCAGCGCGGCCATGGTGTAGGCGATCTGCGCCTCGATCATGAACACCTGCGAGGTGTGGCCCAGCCCGGTGTTGGGTCCGGCCAGCATGAACAGGTTGGGGTAGCCCGCCACGGTGGTGCCGCGCAGCGCCGTCATGTTGTCGCCCCACCGGTCGGCCAGCGCCACGCCCTCGGCGTCGCGCAGCCGCTGGGCGATGGGGCTGTCGGTCACGTGGAACCCGGTGCCGAAGATGACGGTGTCGACCTCGTGGCGGACGCCGTCGCGGGTGACGACCGCGTCGGGCTGGAACTCGGCGATGCCCTCGGTGACCACGTCGACGTTGGGCCGGTCCAGCGCCGGATAGTAGTCGTTGGACAGCAGCATCCGCTTGCAGCCGATGGTGTAGTCGGGCAGCAGCTTGGCGCGCAGTCCGGGGTCGCGCACCCCGCGCCGCAGGTTGAACCGCGCGAGCCCCTCCACCGCCTTCATCAGCCGGGGGTTGTGCACGAACCCCAGGACGTAGCTCTCCCGCCCCCAGTAGATCGCCGTCCGCGCGGCGCGCTGGGCCAGAGGGACGTTGCGGTAGACCCAGGTCTCGGGCCGGGTGATGTCGCGGTCGTGGCGGGGCAGCACCCAGGGCGGGGTGCGCTGGAACAGCTTCAGTTCGCCCACCACCGGCTGGATCTCGGGCACGAACTGCACGGCCGAGGCGCCCGTGCCCACCACGGCCACCCGGCGGCCGGTGAGGTCGTGGTCGTGCCTCCAGGCGGCCGAGTGGAACACCGTGCCCTGGAAGGACTCCAGACCGGGGATGTCGGGGATCGCGGGGTCGGCCAGCGGCCCGCACCCGCTGATGAGGAACTGCGCCGTGAACACGCCGCCGGTGGTGGTGATGCGCCACCGGTTGGCGGCGGGCTCCCACTGGGCGTCGGTGACGTCGTGGCCGAAGCGCACGTGCCGCACCACGTCGTGGTCCTTGGCGACCCGGCGCAGGTAGTCCCAGATCTCGGGCTGCGGCGAGAAGCTGCGCGACCAGTCGGGGTTGGGCGCGAAGGAGAAGGAGTACAGGTGGGAGGGCACGTCGCAGGCGGCGCCGGGGTAGGTGTTGTCGCGCCAGGTGCCGCCGACCTCGTGGGCGCGCTCCAGCAGCACGAGGTCGTGCAGTCCGGCCCGCTTGAGGCGGACCGCCATCCCGATTCCGGCGAACCCGGTGCCGATGATGGCCACCCGGTGGTGGACGGGGGTGGTCGGGGTCTCCTGGTCGTCGCGCACGCGAGGCGTCCTTTCCAGCGGTGGGCGCGGTGGGCCGGGTGCGGGGCCGGCCCGGGGATCAGGCGCGTTGAGTCCCCGGGCCGGCGTTGGGGGCGGCGGTTTCGGCGGGCGCGCCGGGTCGGCCCAGCAGCCCCGCCTTGCGCCACAGGTGGCGGCCCGGTCCCGAGATCGCGCCGGCCGCGCTGAGGGTCGCCACGACCTTGCGGGCGGCCCAGGTCTTGGTGTCGATCCAGTGCGGGTTGCGCCGGGCGGCCCTGCGCGCCTCGCGCGGGTCCAGGCCGACGCGGGCGTAGACCTTGGGGTTGATCAGCCGGGTGGTGGCGTAGTAGACGACCAGCCCCAGCACGAACCGGCTGTAGTGCTGGATGAGGGGGTGGCGCCGGTGCCAGTCGCGGGCGAACTCCTCGCGGGCGTAGCGCATGTGGCGGGCCTCCTCCACGACGTGGATGCGCGAGACCGCCCTGGTCAGCGGCTCCAGTTCCTCGTCCACCATGATCTCGCGCTGGAGCTGGTCGAGGATCTCCTCCACGAAGAGCGCGCCGCTGAAGGTGAGCGGGCCGTTGGACAGGGTCTTGAAGACCCGGCCGAGGAACTGCGCCACGGGGTCGAGGCGGTAGAAGGGGGCGTCCAGCTTGCCGAGCATCCTGGCGAACATGACGGAGTGGCGGCACTCGTCGGCGATCTCGGTGTAGGCGTACTGGACGTGGTTGGTGGTGGGGTCGCGGTCGTAGGCGTGGCGCACGAGCATCTGCATCAGGATCGTCTCGAACCAGATCCCGATGCTGGCGACGCTGGCGATCTCCTGGCGGCTCAGCTCCCGGCGCTGGTCCTCGGTGAGCCGGTCCCACAGCTCGGTGCCGTAGAGGCTGATCCGCTCGGGGCGGATGGCGTAGCGGTCGCGGTCGACCGGGGCGTCCCAGTCGATCTCGACCAGGGGGTCGTAGGACGCCTTGGCCGAGGAGCGCAGCAGGCGTTTGGCGATGTCCTCGCGGTCGGTGGTGCGGGTCTGCGTTTTGGGGGTCACGCCGGTCCTCCTTGTCCGCCGGCGGCGGGCCGCGGCCCGGAGGGGGTGGGCCGCGGCCCGCTCGGGGGGCGAGTGTGATCTCCTCCACACCGTGTGTGGCGAAACATTACAATGACCATTGTCACGATGCAAGAGGGGATGGTTGGGGCGGCGGACCGGAGGCGCGCGGCGCGCGGGACTCCCTAGGCTGGAACCATGGCCGAATACCGCATTGACGAGTTGGCGCGGCTGGCGGAGACCACCGTCCGCAACGTCCGCGTCTACCAGGACCGGGGGCTGCTGTCCCCGCCGCGCCGCGAGGGCCGCGTCGGTATCTACACCGAGGCGCACCTGGCGCGCCTGCGGCTCATCGGCCAACTGCTCAAGCGCGGCTACACCTTCGCCAACATCGGCGAGCTGGTCAGCGTGTGGGAGCGCGGCGGCGACCTCAACGACATCCTCGGCTTCGAGTCCGCCATCGGCGACCCCTGGACCGACGAGATCCCCGGCTACGTCACCATGGCCGAGCTGCGCCGGATGTTCCCCGGGCAGGTCACCGCGCCCAACCTCACCCGCACGCTGCGCCTGGGCCTGCTCGAACGCGAAGGGCTGCGCTTCCGGGTGCCCAGCCCCCGGCTGCTCAACGCCGGGGCCGAGCTCGTGGCCGCCGGCATGCGGCTGAGCACCGTGCTCGACATCTCCGAGCGGCTCAAGGAGCGTGTCGACACCCTGGCCGAGGAGCTGGTGCGCACCGTCGCCGACCACATCCTCGCCCAGCACGCCCCCGAGGGCATGCTCAAGGGCGAGGAGATCGCCGAGACCGCCTCGCTGGTGCGGCGGCTGCGGCCGCTGGCCCAGACCGCCGTGGACGCCATGCTCGCCAACTCCATGTCGCGCCACCTGCACGAGGTCCTGGCCGAGCACTTCGCCGAGGTGCTGGAGCACATCAACGAGCACCGGCACGCCGTGGACCAGCCGGCCGGGCAGGGCGCGCCCTCCACCGGCTGACGCCCGCCGGCGGCATGCGGTCGGCCCGCGTGCCCGGACGCGCGTCCGCCGGCCGCGCCGGGTCGGCTCCCGGCCCGGCCCCCGGTCAGGCCGCCGTCGCGGCCTCCTCCACCAGCGCCGCCAGGTGGGCGCCCACCGCCTCAGGCGCCTCCAGCGGCAGCATGTGCCCGCAGTCGGGCAGCACCGCCACCGCCGCCTGCGGCAGCGCCCGCGCCAGCGCGCGGGTGTGGCGCAGCGGCACCAGGCGGTCGCGCCCGCCCGCCAGGATCCGCACCGGCACCGCGCGCAGCGCGCCGAGCCGGCCCGACAGGTCGTGGCGCACCAGCGGCTCGTAGAACCCCACCGCCACGCGCGTGGGCGTGCTGTGCAGGAGTTCGGCGCACTCGCGCACCAGCACCGGGTCGGCGCGGGAGCCGAAGGCGGCCCGCCGCACCGCCGCGCGGTAGGCGCCCGAGTGCGGCGGCAGCAGCGCCCGCAGCCGGTCCACCGCGCCCGGGGCGCGCGCCAGCCCGCGCGCCGCCGCCCGCCGCAGGGCGCCGGCCGCGCGGCGCAGCGGCGGCAGGCCGGGGTCGGCGGGATCGAGCCGCCCGGCGGCGGTGGCCGCCAGCAGCACCCCGGCCACGCGCGCCCCCACGAACGCCGGGCGGGCCGCGGCCAGCGCCATCACCGCCCGGCCGCCCATGGAGTGCCCGCCCAGCACGACCGGGCCGTGCGGTGCGCAGTCCGCCAGCACGCGCAGCAGGTCGTCGCCCAGCACCGCCGCGCTGAAGGGGCGGGTGCCCAGGGTGGAGCCGCCGTGGCCGCGCTGGTCGAACCGGACCACCCGCACCGGGCGGTCGGGGTCGGCGACCAGAGGGGCCAGGATCGGGCGCCAGATGTCGGAGGTCAGGGCCCAGTCGTGGGCCAGCGCCACGGTGACCGGGGCGTCGGCGGGGCCGCGCAGGTGGACGCGGAGTTCGGCGCCGTCGGGGGTGCGCACGGTGCGGGTGTGGTCGGCGGCCTGCCGCAGGGGGATCACGGGGCGGCTCCTGGCGGGTCGGGGGCCGGGGGTCTTCCTGTGTGTGCCCGCTACGGGCGCGGCCAGTCGCCCCGGCCGCGCCCGCCTCGCCGCGGTGCCGCCCGCGCGCGGGCGGCCGGGATCAGGCGGGGGCGCCCGCCGCGCCCGCCGCGTCGGCGGTGTCGGAGGGGTCGGACCCGCCGCGCACCACCGTCACCGGCAGCGGCCGGGTGAAGCGCAGTTCGGCGGGCGCGCCGGCCGGCACGGCGGGGGAGCGGGGGTGCACCGGCCGCACGCGCTCATAGGCCGCCCCCGGCGCGGGGCGCGGGTCGGGCTCGCCCTTGTTGGGCCAGAACGACATCGCCCGCTCGGCCTGGGCGGTGATGGTCAGCGACGGGTTGACGCCGAGGTTGGCGCTGACGGCCGAGCCGTCGACCACGTGCACGCCGGGGTGGCCGTAGAGCCGGTGGTAGGGGTCGATCACGCCGGTCTCGGGGGAGTCGCCGATGGGGCAGCCGCCCAGGAAGTGCGCGGTCAGCGGGACGTTGAAGATGTCGCCGACCGTGCCCCCGGGGAAGCCGTCGATCTCGGCGGCCAGGCGGGTCATGACCTCCTGGCCCTGCGGGATCCAGCTCGGGTTGGGCTGGCCGTGGCCCTGCCGGGAGGTCAGCACGCGCCGCCCCAGCAGGCCGCGCCGGGTGTAGGTGGTCAGGGAGTTGTCCAGCGACTGCATGACCAGGCCGATGATGGTGCGCTCGGAGAACCGGCGCACCGACATGCTGCGGGTGAAGACGTAGGGGTGGCGCGCGGCCAGCAGGAGGAAGCGCAGCCAGCGCGGGATCCGGCCGCCGCCGGGCACCTGGATGGTGGCCAGCAGGCCCATGGCGTTGGAGCCCTTGCCGTAGCGGACCGGCTCGACGTGGGTGTGGGGGTCGGGGTGCATGGACGAGGTGATCGCCACGCCCCGCGAGAAGTCCTCGGGCGGGTCGATGTGCCGGGTCATGGCGCCGGCCAGCGATTCGGAGTTGGTGCGGGTCAGCGACCCCAGCCGCGCGGAGATGCGCGGCAGCAGGCCGGAGTCGCGCATGCGGTGCAGCAGGGTCTGGGTGCCGTAGGTGCCGGCGGCCACCACCACCTGGCGGGCGGTGAAGGTGCGGGCGTTGGCGCGGGTGCGCCGGGCCCCGGTGGCCAGGGTGTCGACCGCGTAGCCGCGCCCGCCGGGGAGTTCGCGCAGGCGCTCGGCGGTGGTCATGGGGTGGATGACCGCGCCGCCGCGCTCGGCGAAGTACAGGTAGTTCTCGGTCAGCGCGTTCTTGGCGCCGTGGCGGCAGCCCGTCATGCAGTTGCCGCACTGCACGCAGGCGCGGCGCGCGGGGCCGGCGCCGCCGAAGTAGGGATCGCCGGCCGACTCCCCGGGCTCGGCGCGGCAGGAGCCGTCGGCGTCCTCGCCGTCGCCGAAGTACACGCCCACGGGGGCCAGCCGGAAGGTGTCGCCCACGCCCATGTCCTCGGCGACCTTCTTCAGGTGCACGTCGGCGGGGGTCATGGTGGGGTTGGTGCGGGCGCCGAGCATGCGCTGGGCCTGGTCGTAGTAGGGGGCGAGTTCGCTGCGCCAGTCGGTGATGTCGCGCCACTGGGGGTCGGTGTAGAAGTCGTCCAGCGGGGTGTAGAGCGTGTTGGCGTAGTTGAGCGAGCCGCCGCCCACGCCCGCGCCCGCCAGGATCATCACGTCGCGCAGCAGGTGGATGCGCTGGAGGCCGAACATGCCCAGCGCGGGCGCCCACAGGAAGTTGCGCAGGTCCCAGGAGGTCTCGGGCAGGGTCTCGGGGGTGAAGCGGCGGCCGGCCTCCAGCACGCCGACCCGGTAGCCCTTCTCCGTCAGGCGCAGCGCGCTCACGGCGCCGCCGAAGCCCGAGCCGATGACGACCACGTCGTAGTCGGGCGCGCCGGGCGGGGATCCGGCCGAATCCCGGGCGGGGCGCTCCTGGTCGTGGTAGTTGTGGTCCGCCTGGTCCGCGGAGCGGTGCTGAGCCGGTCGGGACTGCGCTGATGCGTTCTCCGTTGCCACGGCCTCGCCTTCCTGTGCTGCTTCGGCTGGGGACTCGCGCCTGAAGTCAGCACTCCCAGCACTCGACGGGGGTTCGGTCAAGCACTTGGAAATGTGACATCGGCTATTGTAATGTTCCTCACCTACCAGCGGGTAAGGTGACCCGCTTAACACCGAGCAGTGCCGATCTCACACTCCCCACACTCCCACACCCCCATCGCGGCGTCCGGCGGATGCCCGGTATGAGGAGGAATCCATGGCAGAGGAAGAGGAGACGCCGGCCGAGGCCGCCCCCGCGTCGGGCGGCACCCGCTGGAAGCGGTTCGGGCTGGCCCTCATCCCGGCCCTCGGCGCGGCGGGGATCCTCGTCGCCATGACGGCGCAGGGGTCGATCGCCGCGTCGTTCGCGGTGTCGGGGCAGAGCTTCAAGGTTTCGGCCGACCAGTTGCGCGGCACGGGATTCACCCAGTACGGCGACATCGCCACCTCGGGCGACGGCTCCGAGCACCCGGTCGGGGTGTCGGTGATCGACGAGGTCGAGCTGGAGAACCTGTGCCAGTCGGTGCTGATGGACACCCCGGTCGGCAAGGTCACCCTGCTGGTCAAGGCGGGGCAGGGCGACGAACCCGCCAGCGCCGAGAACATGGTGATCGACGTCGAGCAGCTCTCCGGCGACGCCCACTTCACCAACTTCGAGATCGGGCGCGACGCCTCCACCCTGGAGAACGCCAGCGGCCAGACCGGCGAGGTCGGCGGGTTCGGCCAGCAGGCCGACACCATCACCATCGACGGGCTGCGGCAGACGGCGTGGTCGGTCAACGCCGGAACGTTCAGTCTCACCGGGCTGCGCCTGAGCGTGGAGCCCGGCGACCACGAGTGCTACTGATCCCATGGCAGCCAACGGTTCGCACGGAGTGGACCGCCCCTTCGGCGCCCGGCGGGCGCGGGGCACGCGCGGCGCACCCCGCCCTCGGGGCGGCACGCGGGCGGCGTTTGGCCGCTGGCGCGGGAGCCGGCCCTTCTGGGGCGGGCTGCTCACCGTGCTCTCCGGGGTGGTCATCATCGCCGCCCCCGTCCTCAACCCGCTGGAGCTGATCATCCAGCAGGGCATCGCCGGGGTGTCGGGGTACTTCGCCGGGGTGCTGCTGATGGCCATCGGGGTCCTGGTGTGGCTCCAGCCGCCGCAGCGGTTCTTCTACGGCATCGTGGCGATCCTGCTCGCGCTGGTGTCGTTCGTGACCTCCAACTTCGGCGGTTTCGTGTTCGGGATGCTGTTCGGCCTGGTCGGCGGCGCGCTGACCATCGCCTGGGTGCCCGACCGCCCCGCGCGCCGGAAGGCCGCCCGGCGGGCGGCCGCGCGGGAGGAGCCGGAGGTAGGGACCGAGCGGGCGACCGGCGAGGCGCCGGGGCCGGCCGACGAGGAGGCCCCGGGAGCGGCGCCGGAGGCGCCGAGGAAAGCGGAAGCCGACGCACGCGGGGAGGAGCCGCCCCCCACGCGCTTCGAGCCTCGTGGGGAGTCGCCCACCACGCGCATCGACACTCGGGGGGCGGCGCCCGTCGAGCCCCGTGCTGCCGAACCGCCCGGCAGTCTGCACGCGCTGTCGGCGGCCGTCCTGGCCCTCGCCCTGGCCGTGCCGGGACCGGCCGCGATCACCTGGCCCTGGGACGACTGGTTCGGCGGAGGCGGCGGCGAGACCTCCGACCCGTCCCCCTCGCCCTCGCCCAGCGAGTCCGGCGCCACCCCGTCGGACCCGCCCGGCGGCGGCGATGAAGGCGGCGCGGACGGCGGCGGCGCGGGCGGCGGAGCCGAGGAGGGCTCCGGCGACGGCGGCACGGCCGAGGACGGTGCGGACGGCGCCGACACCGACGAGGATGCCGACGAGGACGCGCAGCGGGAGGAGGACCGCGACCGGCCCGAGCCCGCCGCCGAGTGCACCGTCCAGGAGGGCGCGGCGGCGATGCCCGAGGAGGAGTACCGCGCGCTGCTGGAGGCGTGCCGCCGGGCCCAGGAGTCCGACGAGCCGCCGGAGGTCCAGGTCAGCAGGGGTGATGAGGCGCCGTGGCCGGCGCACACCGCCGAGTCGGGGCTGAGCGCCGACCGCCTCCACATGGAGGGCGCGTCCTTCGACGGGGTCGTGGAGTACCCCTCCCGCAACGGGACCGTGCGCTACCTCAAGCTGTCGATGGACGTCGCGGAGTTCACCGGCGCCCGCCAGTGGTTCGCGTTCGACGGCGGCGACGGGTCGCTGGAGATCCCCGAGATGACGATGTCAGGCGAGGTCGTCATGCACGTCACCCGCATGAAGGCCAGCATCCTCGGCATCCCCCTGACCTTCACCCCCGACTTCCCCCCGCCCCTGCTCCTGCCCACCATGACCGTCACCGACCTGGAGGTCGACCAGCCCCTGGCCCAGGCCCAGGAAATCTCGATCGGCGACCTGTCGGAAACCATCGAGGCGTAGACCGGAGCGGTTATCTACGTGCGGGCCGCCTCCAAGACGTCGGCGACCTCGGGGACGTCGCGGAAGGGGTGGAGGGCGGCGAGGACGGCGCGGCCGCGTCGGGACGTGCGGTGGCTGCCGAGGTTCGCCGACATCGAGAGCATCCGGCGGGCCACGGCGGCGGCCTGCTCGGGTTCGTTGGCGTCGGCGTAGGCCACGGCCAGCCAGGACAGGTACAGGGCGTGCTCGCGGGTGTGGGTGGTGTCATAGCGGGCCAGCACCTCGGTGAGCAGCGGCACCGCCCGCAGGGGGCGGCGGAGTTCGGTGTGGACGCGGGCCGCCATGATCTGGAGTTCGCCCTCGTCCACCCAGTACAGCCAGGCGGGTTCGTCCTCGTCGCGGTGCCGGGCCAGGGCTGACTCGGCCTCGCCGAGCGCGCGCATGGCGCCCTGGGCGTCGCCGGTCATGGTCCGCGCCCAGGCGACGCGGTCCCAGAAGAGCGCCCGCGCCCGGGGCGGCGCCGCCGGTCCGGCCTCGGCGAGTGCGGCTTCGGCGAGCGCCACTCCCTCGGACTCGCGTCCGTTGTTGCTCCACTGGTAGGCGAGGCACCCGGCGATCTGCGCGGCCAGAGTCGCGTCACCGGCCTGACGCGCGGCCGCGATCCCCAGCCGGTAGACGCGTTCGGCTACCCCCTGCCGCCCGGCGTCCGAGGCGATCCACCCGGCAATCTGTGCGAGTTCGCCCAACGGAACGAGAAAAGACCTTTCGGCCGTTTCGCTCGAAAAGCCGTTCTCGGCGCGTCGCACCGCGGTTTTCAACTCCCGCAGCGCGGGCCGTATCAGGTCCTTTCCAGGAAGCACGTCATCGGCCAACCGCAGCGCGTGCACCCTGCTGCTGAGGTCATCGGCGTCACCGCCGCCAAGGCGACCGCGCGGAGGGCACAGTTGCCGTTGCCGCGCCTTGTCACGGGGAAAGAAGTCGTCGAGTGCGGCCGACTTCTCCTTGGCAGAGGCGATGGACCGTTCGAGTTCGGTCCGGGGGAGCTGCAACACGGTGGCCAGGTGCGGCAGCCAGAACTTGGGGATCCGGCGTCCAGACTCCCACCGGTACACCTCCTGGCGCGTGACCGTCGGTCGTCCGGACGCGGCACACAGTTCCTCCGCCAAACGTGCCTGCGTCCACCCGAACTCGGCCCTCTGGCGCTTCAGCAGCGCGGGCAACGTCTCCGCCATAAACCAATGGTGGCCTACAGAGCGGCCTACAGGAAGGCAGCTCCATAAATACGCGGGGAAAAGGACAGTGGACGTCGAAGACCCCGGCGAGTGCGCGAACACCCCCGGGGCGTGGCCACCAGCTAAACAGGAGCTGATGACGTGAACGACATTATCCGCCCGCCGCGTCGGCGGGCGAATCGGGTGCGAGGTTACATTTCTCCGATCGCGCCGCGTATGGCCGTAACGGACGTCGACCGGTTGGTGCATCTGGTGCGGATGGTCCTCCGGATGGCGGCGGTGATCGGGCGATGACCGCCGCGCACGACCCCGGCGACCGCCCGGGCCGTGGTGCAGGTGAAGACCCGCTGCTGGCCCTCCTGCGGCGGCGCTACGGGCAGACCTGGTCGATCCGGCGGACGGCGCACCTGTGGATCGCCACAGCCCTGGATCCCGACTGCGACCACGCTCCGACGCTGGTGCAGCCCGACGTGGAGACCTTCGTGCGCGAACTGGAGGAGCCGCCCGCGCGGGCGTGTCGGCCTGGCCGGGCGTCGCTGCTGAGCGCGGGGTGGTTCGCCGACAATGTCGAGCGGGTCGGCGGCGACGGGGCCTGTGTGGACCTTCGGCCGCCGATGTCATGACCGGGGGCGGGAGCGGCCCGGGGGGCCGCTCCCGCCCTGATGGGGTTTATGGGCTTTATGGCTTTCGGTCAGGCGGAGTGGGCCGGTTCGGGGAGTGCGGCGGGCTCGGGGGCGGCCGAGTGCTCGGGGTCGGCGATGTGGGGGAGGAGGCGGCTGGGGGTGCCGACGTAGGAGATGTACAGGGCGTCGCGGGCGCGGGTGCAGGCCACGAAGAGGAGGTTGCGCTCCTGCTGGTAGATCTGCTCCAGGGCCACCGGGTCGCCCTCGGCGGAGTCGATCGCGGCCTTGGGCGGCAGCAGGGGCTCGCTCATGCCCACGATGCCCACGCAGCGGAACTCCTGGCCCTTGAGCTTGTGCATGGTGCCCACCCGCACCGCCTGGACGTCGTCGGTGGAGTCCAGCGGGGCGGTGGGGATCCCGCGCGCCTGGAGTTCCTTGGTGATGTGGCGGACGATCCACTGGTTGCGCCCGGCCACCGCGATCGAGGAGGGCGCGGCGCCCGCCTCCAGCCACACCCGCACCCAGTCGCCCAGCGCGGTGCGCTCCTCCAGCCGCGAGGAGCAGCCGCGCACCACCGGCTCGGGGCCGTGCAGCAGCGAGCGGTAGCCGGCGAGGGTGTCGGCGTTGTCGTCCATGCCGATCGCGGAGTGGCGCCCCAGCACCGGCATGGCCCAGCTCAGGATCTCCTGGGTGACGCGGTAGCTGACGCGCAGCCGGTGGCTGCGGCCCCGGACGTTGACGCCCAGGGACGCCAGCGACACCCGGTTCTCGTAGATGCGCTGGTGGGGGTCGCCCACGATGAACAGGTCGTCGGGGCCGTGCGGAACAGCGGCCCGCAGCATCCGCCAGTGCGCCGGGTGGAGGTCCTGGGCCTCGTCCACGACGACGTGGCGGTAGCGGGTGCCGGTGCGCGCGAGGATCCGCGCGGCCTCCAGCGCCACCTGCGGGTAGGACCACTCGCCGGCGACCTCCATGGCGCCGGTGTAGCGCTGGATCGCCTCCCACACGTGCGCCCGGTGCTCGGGCGCCAGGTGCAGCACCCGGCCGCTGCGCTCGCAGCGGATGTAGTCGGGCAGCCGGGTGATGTTCTGGGCGAGGATGACCTGCTCCCACTCGTCGGCGAGGAAGCGCCCGGAGTAGGGCAGGCCGTCGGCGCGGGCGGTCTCGCGCCAGCGCTCGGCGATGGTATCGGTGCTCAGGGTCTCGGGGCTGCGCCCGGTGTGCTCGTGCACGATGGAGCGCGCCAGGCTGTCGATGGTGACGACCTCCACCCGGCTGCGCGGCTCCTCGTCGGGCAGCAGCCGGTCGAGCTGCTGGGAGAGCGTGTGCGCCAGCAGCCGGTTGAATGTGGTGAGCAGGACGGTGCGCCGGTGGTCGCCGGGGTGGCGCGCGGCGTCGCGGTTGGCGAGGTGGGCGGCGCGGTGCAGCGCGAGCACGGTCTTGCCGGTGCCGGGACCGCCGGTGATCTGGGCCGATCCGGCGAAGCGGGCGTCGACGATGCGGTGCTGGCGGGGGTGGAGGGTGATCTGCCAGTCGGCGAAGGACTTGCCGAGGTCGGCGGCGAGTTCGTCGGGGCCGGTGACCTGGGGCATCCGGGGCAGCGGGTCGGGCTCGACCAGCTCCACCGCCGGAACGGGCGCGGGCGCCGGGATCTCGTGGGCGAAGGCCACCGCCTCGTCGTGCGGGCGGATGGCGACGAGCCAGTCGGAGTCCTGGTCGCCGGGCGCGACGACGCCCGCCCACTCGGGCGCGACGGGCAGCAGGCGGATACGGGGGTCGGACGCGTCGGCGACGGGTTCGAGCCGGTCGTGTTCGCCGGCGGTGTACGCCTGCACGGCGGAGAGAGCGGCGGCCTGGATGCCGTGGTCGAGGCGGGAGAACTCGGTGAGGAAGGTCGGGGAGATCGCGAGCTTGGGCACGTCCGGGGTTCCTCCGATTCGCGTTCCTGGCCGGGGGTCGAGAGCGGTGCGGCGGCTGGTCAGCCGGTGCGTTCACTCCTAGTCATGCTCGCGGCGGAATTTGGGCAAACGCCGCGCACAACCCGATTCCGGTCGGGTTGCGGTGGCGTTTTCCCCGGTGTGTTACCGCTGGTCAGAGCGATTTTTCGACGGTGTTTTCGAGTGGCGCGGCGCCTGCGGTCGATATCGGGGCCGCGCGGCCCTTCCAGCGGGGAGAGTCCGGTGGCCGTAAGTTCGGTTAGGGAGCGACCGAAACCGGGACGCGTGGGGCGTGTTCGTCTCTGGTCAGCGGAAGGGCCGTGGCGGACGCCAGGGACCGGTTCGGGAAAACGGTGTGTCCGTTATCGGCCGGGTGTTATACCGGCCCCGGCCGATCGGCCGCCACCGGACCGGGCGGCGGTCACCCTCCGCACACGGCGCCCGGCGCGGCGGTGCGGTGGGGCAGCGGCTCGGCGGAGCGGCCGCGTGGTGGGGTCATCCGATGACGGCGCGCGCGGAGGTGCGGGCGCCACCGGCGGAACCGGGGGGTGAGGTGCGGCCGCGACGGGACCGGGGCGGCGGCTACGCCGACTCGGGCGCCATGCCGCCGGTGTGGACCCGCACCGAGCCGGTGCCGCCCATGACGCACCATGTGGAGCCGAGCACCTGGGACAGCGGAAGGAACTCGCGTTGGGCGGGGGTGCTGATCTCGGCGGGGCAGTCGAGGGCGGCGAACACGCACCAGCCCTTTCCGGCCACCCGGCAGGACCACGGGCGCAACTCCTCGGGGAGTTCGGCAGGGGGCTCGGCGTCGGTTTCGAGGGTGACGCCGCGCCGGTCGGCCTCGCGCTGCATCACGCGGGCCGCGTGCTCGGCCAGGGTCAGGTGTCCCACCGTCTGCTCCCACTCCTCAACCTCGCCGGTGCCGATGCGCACGGCGGTCGGCCGTAGCTTCTCAAGGATGCGCCGCATGCGCGAACGCACATGCGGGCGAGCCCCTTGCATGGTGGCATGTGCGCCCGGCCCGGAGTGCCGGATCGGCGGCATGGGCGCCGCCGCAGGCGTTCCCGGCGGGTCCGAGGGGCCGTGTGCGGAGCGAGGAGGGTCCTCGGGCGGCCCGGGGCGCCCGCCGGTACGCGAGCGCCCAGGGGTGGTTCTCGGACGCGCGGGCCCGGCGGCGACCGAAACGGGCACCGGAACCGGTCCCGCGCCCGCCCTACCATGAGAGCGGAGCGGAGGTCGTATGGAAGCCAACGCAGACAGCACAAGCCCTCACCACCACCCCGCCCGCGCCATGCGGGCGTCCGACCGCGATCGCGACGCCGTCGCCCGGATCCTCCAAGCGGCCGCCGGCGAAGGGCGGATCACCCTGGAGGAGCTTGAGGAGCGGCTCGACCGCACCTACAGCGCGCGTACCTACGCCGAACTCGAACCCATCACCGCCGACCTCCCCGGCGGACGCGTGGCGCCGCCCTCGGCGGGGATCACCCCACGGCGCGGCGCCGAGGCGGCCCAGGCCGACACCCCGCTGGTCATACGCGCCAAGGCCGGCACCATCGCCCGCCGGGGCAACTGGTACGTGCCGCGCAGGGTGGAGGTGAGCAACCCCTACGGCCAGATCCGCCTGGACTTCCGCCACGCCACCCTGCTCGGCGACGTGATCGAGATCGACCTGCACGCGCCGTGGGGCCAGGCCAAGATCATCCTCCCTGAGGAAGCCACCGCCCAGACGGAGATCGACACGTCATGGCTGGGCAGCCTCGACAGCGAGGTGCCGCAGGTGCCGGCCCCGCCCGCGCCGCACTTCCGGATCTCCGGCAACGTCAAGGGCGGCTCCGTCAAGGTGAGGTACCGGCGGCGGGTGGACGACTGGACGGCGTGGGCCGACTGGGGGTAGCGGAGGCGGTCGCAGCGTGTGGCCGCACAGCGCGGCGGCACAGAGCGGTCGCACAGCGCGGCCGGTGCGGGGCGCGGGGAACCCGGCCCGCCGAAGCGGGCGATGCGCCTCCGACCGGTGCGCCGGCGTTTCACCGGGTGCGGCGTCCGCCGGGTGTGCAGGCGGCGGTGCGGTGTGCGGCGAACGCGGGGTGCGGCTCATGGGCGGGCCGCGCCGATGGGCGTGGTGGTGCCAACGGGGGCGCCCCCGGGTGACCGTGGCGGCGCGCGGTGCCGCCGGAACGGCGGCCCGCACGCCGGATCAGTCGGTGCGCTGGATGCCCAAGGCCGTGGCCATCAGTTCGGATTCGGGGAAGCGGTGCGGATCCAGCCGGACCTCGACCGCCACACCGGGTTCGTCGGACCAGAAGGCCAGCCCGCCCCCGTGCAGGCCCGGATCACCGCCGTGCTGGAACGCGGTGAGCGGCCAGTCGGCGGGGTCGCGTTCGTGGTAGTCGGTCAGGAACGCCCGCACCGCCGCGAGGTCGGTCAGCCGCTCGCCCCGCATGACGTTGACCTTGAGGTCGACGCTGTAGCCGCCCTCGGGCAGCGGGCGCTCCCACACCCGCGAGGCGAACGCGACGTCCTCCCACTCGGTGTGGAAGTCGGTGACCTGTTCACCGGTGCCCTCGGGCAGATGGGCGACGGCGAAGCCTGACAGGTCGTGCATGGCGGCCTCCTGAGCGGGTGGGGCGGACGGCGGCGGGGCGAGGACGGTGAGCAGCGCGGCGGTCAGGACCAGGGCGGGCACACCCATGGCGCACCTCCGGGGGCGAAGGGTGCCGGCCGCCCCGGGTGGGCGGCCGGTCTGCTTCCATGCTGGAAGCGGCGCACCCGCCGCGCCACACCGATCTCTTCCCTGTGGACAGCCGGACTCACACCTTCAGCGCGGCCGCGTACCACCCGTCCTGCTGGGCGGCCAGTTCCTCGTGCGTGCCGTGCTGGACGACCCGCCCCTCGGACACCACGTAGATGTCGTCCACCCGGTCCAGGCCCGCCATGTCGTGGGTGATGAGCAGCGTGGAGTACCCCTCCGCCGCCGCCAGGAGGTCGGCCACGACCGCGTCGCGGGTGTCGGGGTCCAGGTGGGCGGTCGGCTCGTCCAGCACCAGCACCCGGGGGGCCGCCAGCAGCGCCCGCGCGAGCGCCAGCCGCTGCCGCATGCCGCCGCTGAGCCGCAGCCCGTGGGAGCCCACCTCGGTGGACAGCCCCTGGGGCATCGCCCGCACCTCGTCGGCCAGCCGCGCCCGCTCCAGCGCCGCCCACAGCCGGTCGTCGTCGGCGCCCGGCGCCGCCAGCCGCAGGTTCTCCCGCACGGTGCTCGCGAAGATGTGCGGGTCCTGCGGCACCCCGGTGACCACCGCCCGCACGGCGTCGGCCGGGTGCGCGGTGATGTCGGCCCCGCCCAGTTCCACCGTGCCCGCGTCGGGGTCGCGGAAGCGCAGCAGGACGGCGGCCAGCGTGCTCTTGCCCGCGCCGCTGGGCCCCACCACCGCGACCGTGCGCCCGGCCGGGACGTCGATGTCCACCCCGTCCAGCGCCCACGGCTCGTGGGGGGCGTAGCGCACCCGCAGCGACCGCACCCGCAGCCCGGTGTCGGCGCCGGAGGCCAGCGCCGTGTCGGTGTCGGCGCCGGCACCTGCCTCGCCCTCGGCGGGCTCCCCGCCCGGTCCGCCCGATCCGTCCGGGCCGTCCGAGTCGGCGGCGCCCCTGGGCGGGGCGATCGAGGGCGGGGTGTCCAGGACGTCGAACAGCCGCTCGCCGCCCGCCCGGATGGCGCCCAGCCGCGCCGCCACCGCCGGGAGGGGCGCCACGACCTCGAACGCCGCCAGCGCGGTCAGCACGAGCACCGCCAGCGAGATCGCGCTGAGGGACTCCCCCTCCACGGCGGCCACCCCCAGCAGGAGCGTCCCCCACACCGTCAATCCCGTGATCAGCGCCGTGGCGCCGGCGCCGAACCCCAGCAGGGCCGCGTCGCGCCGCGCGATCCGGGTCAGTTCGGCGTCGGCGTCGGTGACCCGGCGCACCGCGCGGTCCATCGCGCCGTAGGCCACCAGGTCCGGCGCGCCGTACAGCGTGTCGACCAGCGCCGTGGACAGCTCACCGCGCGCCGCCGCCTGGCGCCGCCCGGGCCCGCGCCCCAGGGCCGCCGCGACCAGCGGGACCGCCAGCCCGGCCAGTACGAGGCCCAGGCCCAGCAGCAGCCCGCCGGGCACCAGCAGCACCGTGCAGAACACCACGGTCGCCCCACCGGTGACCACGGCCACCAGCGGCGGGGTCAACCCGCGCACCAGCAGGTCCTGGGTAGCGTCGGTGTCGCTGACCAGCCGTGACACCAGGTCGCCGGAGCGGAACCGGCGCACCGGCTCGGTGCGCGCCAGCCGCTCGTAGACCCGCACCCGCACGTCGGCCAGGGTGCGGAACGCGGCGTCGTGGGTGACCAGGCGTTCCAGGTAGCGGGTGACGCCGCGCGAGACGCCGAGGGCGCGGGTGGCCACCACGGCGACGCTGAGCGCGGTGATGGGCGGGTGCTCGGCCGCGCGGGCGATCAGCCAGGCCGCCACGCTGAGCAGGGCGACCCCGGACCCGGCCGCCAGCGCGCCCAGCAGGACGCCCAGCGCGAAGCGGGTGCCGCGCGGGCGCGCGAGCGCGATCATCCGCCACAGCGGGTCGCGGCCCCGAGCGGGCGGGGGAGGAGCAGGGGTGGCGGGGGAGGTGCGGGCGGTGGAGTCGGTCACGAGTGCACCCCCGGTTCGACGCGGCCGGAGCGCACGGCCACGACCTCGTCCACCGCGTCGGCCCAGTGGGCGTCGTGGGCGACGACCACGCCGGTGCGCTCGGCCAGCAGCCGGCGCACGGCGACGCGGACGGCGGCGGCGTTGTCGGGGTCCAGGTGAGCGGTGGGCTCGTCCAGCAGCACGATCGGGGCGTCGCGCAGGAACGCGCGGGCGACGGCGATCCGCTGCCGCTGGCCGGCCGAGAGGCGGGCGCCGCGCTCGCCGAGGGGGGTCTCGTAGCCCTGGGGCAGAGCCCGGATGAAGGTGTCGGCCTCGGCCAGTTCGGCGGCCCGGCGCACGGCGTCCATGTCGGCGTCGGGGTCGCCGAGGCGGATGTTGTCGGCGACGGTGTCGGCGAAGAGGTAGGGCGACTGCGGCACCCACGCGATGCGTCGGCGCCACCGGTCCGGCGGCACGTCGTCCAAGGGGATCCAGCCGTCCTCGGTGTCAGGGGTGTCGGGAGTGCCGGAGGCACCGGGTTCGCGGATCAGGACCCGGCCGGAGGTGGGCTCAAGGAACCGCAGCAGGAGGGACAGCAGCGTGCTCTTGCCGGAGCCGCTGGGTCCCATGAGCAGGACGGACTTGCCGGGTTCGATCACGAGGGACGCGCGGTCGAGGGCGGGGATGTCACGTCCGGGATAGGTAAGTGTCACCTGGTCGAGACGGATCCAGGGAGCAGTGGAACGTTCATCGAGTGCCTTGTGGCGCTCCGACTCACTGTCTTGGTGGAGCGAAAGGCTTTCCACGGGCGCCGGGTGGGGGGCTTCGCTGTCGCCGTCGCCCGCTCCGCTCGCTCGTCGCCTCTCCAACGCGGTGCTTTCCTGGAGTGATCGACTCCTCGCTCCGCTTTGCGGGTGCTGCGGGTCGGCTTCGCTCTCGGCAGCGCCCGCTCCGCTCGCTCGTCGCCTCTCCAACTCAGTGCTTTCCTGGAGCGATCGGCTCCTCGCGCGCTGCGCGGGCGCCGGGTGAAGGGCTTCGCTGTCGCCGTCGCCCACTCCGCTCGCTCGTCGCCTCTCCAACTCCGTGAACACTTGCTCCGCAGCCGCCACCCCCTCCATGCTCGCGTGGAAGCGGGCGCCGACCTCGCGCAGCGGCAGGTACGCCTCCGGGGCGAGGATGAGCACGAGCAGCGCGGTCTGGAAGTCGAGCATCCCGTACATCAGCCGGATGCCGATCTCCACCGCCACCAGCGCCACCGCCAGCGTCGACAGCAGTTCCAGCACGAACGCCGACAGGAACGCCACCCGCAGCGTCGACATCGTCGTGCGCCGGTGCTCGTCGGTGATCCGCCGGATGATGGCCGCCTGCGCCTTGGCCCGCCGGAAGATCGCCAGCGTGGGCAGCCCCTCCACCACGTCCAGGAAGTGGCCGCCGAGCCGGTTGAGGAGTTGCCACTGCCGCTGCGTGCGCGCCTGGGTGTGCCAGCCCACCAGCGCCATGAAGATCGGGATCAGCGGCAGCGTGACCGCGATGACCACGGCCGAGATCCAGTCCGCCCCCGCCACGACCACCAGGACGGCGACGGGGACGAGCACCGCCAGCACCAGTTGCGGGAGATACCGGGCGAAGTAATCATCCAGCGCATCGAGGCCACGAGTGGCGAGTGTGACCAGTTCTCCGGCGCGTGGGGTGCTCGTCCCCTCTTCGGAACCGGCCTGCCCTGACAACCAGACCGCTTCCGCCCCCGAGGACCCCCTGGGCCTCCGGGCGTCTGTTGAACCCATCGAACCCTGCGGTTCGTCCCCGTCAAGGTCTGTAACGTCCGCGCCGCCCGCATCCGTTCCCGTGACGTGGGCGACAAGCCGCCGCCGCAGCTCCGACTTCGCCTTGGCCGCCGAGCGCAGCGCCGCCGCCTCCGCCGCGTAGGCCACCGCCGCGCGCCCCACGGCGACCGCCGCCACCGCCGTGATCGCCCACGACAGCTCGGCGGCCCCCGCGCCCTCGGCCGCGCCCGAGATCACGTGCGACAGCAGCCACGCCTGCGCCAGTACGAACCCGGTGACGGCCACCCCGCTGACCACGGTCACGGCGAGGTACACCCGGACGGCGCGCGCCGTCCGTACGAGCCGGGGGTCGAGGGGCTTCATGGCGGGTCCGTTCTGGTGGGTGCGGGAGAAGCGTCGCGCGGCGGCGCGGGGCCGTCCTCAGCCGGCGGCGCCGGCGTCGGCCGCCGTTCCCGGCGCCGTGTGAGAGCCACCATAGGCGGGCGCCGGTTCGATGTGCTCCCGGCTCACCCGCTTGCGGAACACCCAGTAGCTCCACGCCTGGTAGGCGATGACCAGCGGCAGGAACACCACCGCCACCCACGTCATCACCGTCAGCGCGTAGTCGGCCGAGGAGGCGTTGGCGACCGTGAGGCTGTAGGCGGGGTCGGTCGTGGACGGCAGCACGTCGGGGAACAGCGAGCCGAAGAGCACCACGGTGCTCGCGCCGATCGCCAGCGCCGTCGCGGTGAACGACCACCCCTCGCGCCCGCCCGCCACCAGCGGCACCGCCGCCACCAGCGCGGCGGCGGCCACCGCCGCCACCGGCCAGGTCCAGGCGGCGCCGTAGGCCAGTTGCGTCCAGGCCAGGAACCCCGCCGCCGCCGGCACGGCCACCACGGCGCAGCGCAGCGCGGCGGCCCGGGCGCGCGCCCGCACCGGTCCGGCGGTCTTGAGGGTGAGGAACACCGCGCCGTGCAGCGCGAACAGCGCCAGGGTCGTCAGCCCGCCCAGCAGCGCGTAAGGGCTGAGCAGGTCGGCCGGGCCCGCCGAGACGATCCCGTCGGCGTCCATCGGCACGCCGCGCACGATGTTGGCGAGGATCAGCCCCCACAGCACGGCCGGGGCCGCGCTGCCGAAGACGATGGCGCGGTCCCACCACGCCCGCCACCGCGCGGTGTCGCCCTTGCCCCGGTACTCGAACGCGACGCCGCGCAGGATCAGCGCGACCAGGATGACCAGCACCGGCAGGTAGAACCCGCTGAAGACCGAGGCGTACCAGGCGGGGAACGCGGCGAACATCGCGCCCACCGCCGTGATCAGCCAGACCTCGTTGCCGTCCCAGACCGGGCCGATGGCGTTGATCATGACCCGGCGGTCGGTGTTGTCGCGGCCGATGACCGGCAGCAGCATCCCGACGCCGAAGTCGAACCCTTCGAGGACGAGGTAGCCGACCCACAGCACCGCGATGGCGACGAACCAGATGAGGGGAAGCAGTTCCACGGTCGGCTCCTAGTAGACGAAGGCCGGAACGGGGGCGTCGGCGGCGGTGCCCTCCTCGTCGTCGTCCCGGTCGGGGACCACGTGGGAGGGGCCGGCCTTGATGTAGCGCCACAGCAGCCCGGCCTCCACGATCGCCAGCACGCCGTAGATCGCGGTGAAGGTGGCCAGGGAGAACGCCACCGTGCCCAGGCTGACCCCGGGGGAGACGCTGGCGGCGGTGAGCAGTTCGCCGTGGACGGTCCAGGGCTGGCGGCCCATCTCGGTGAGCACCCAGCCCAGGATGTTGGCGGCCAGGGCGGTGGGCAGCGACAGCACCGCCGCGTAGTAGAACCAGCGGGTGCGGGGCAGCTCCCGGCGCCGGGTGAGCCACAGCCCCAGCGCCGCCACCGCCACGCTGAACAGCCCCAGGCCGATCATGAGCCGGAAGGACCAGTACAGGACGAAGACGTTGGGGATGTAGTCGCCCTCGCCGTAGAGGCGCTCGTACTCGGCCTGGAGGTCGTTCATGCCGTGCACGGTGCCGTCGATGTCGCCGGTGGCCAGGAAGCTGAGGACGTGGGGCACGGTGACGTCGATGACGTTGAGCCGCTCCTCGGTGTCGCCGACGGCGAACGTGGAGAACGGCGCGCCCTCCTCGGTCTCCCAGTGGGCCTCGGCCGCCGCCAGCTTCATCGGCTCGTAGGCGGCGGCGAGCTTGGCCTGGTGGTCGCCGGAGTAGACGGCCAGCACCCCGGCGAGCAGGGTGACGACCATCCCGGCGCGCAGCGTGGCGCGGAACAGCTCCCGCTCGCGCCCGGCCCGGCGGCTCTCGGCGCCTTCGCCCGCCTCGGCGCGGTTGCGCCAGAGCTTGTAGGCGCTCACCGCCGCGACGAACATGCCGGCGGTGATGAAGGCGGCCGAGACGACGTGCAGGTAGGTGGACCACGCCTGGTTGTTGCTCAGCACCGCCCAGATGTCGGTGAGCTGGGCGCGCCCGGTCTCGGGGTCGCGGGTGTAGCCGACCGGGTGGCGCATCCAGGCGTTGGCCGCCAGGATGAAGTAGGCCGAGAGGTTGGTGCCGATGGCCGCCGCCCAGATGCAGGCCAGGTGGACCTTGCGGGGCAGCTTGTCCCAGCCGAAGATCCACAGCCCGATGAAGGTCGACTCCAGGAAGAACGCGAGCAGCGCCTCCATGGCCAGCGGGGCGCCGAACACGTCGCCGACGAACCGCGAGTACTCGCTCCAGTTCATGCCGAACTGGAACTCCTGCACGATCCCGGTCACCACGCCCATGGCGAAGTTGATGAGGAACAGCTTGCCGAAGAACTTGGTGGCCTGGAGGTACTGGTGCTTCCCGGTGCGGTACCACGCCGTCTGGAGCGACGCGACGATGACGGACAGGCCGATCGTCAGTGGCACGAATAGGAAGTGGTAGATCGTGGTGATGCCGAACTGCCACCGTGCGAGATCCAGAGCGTCCATGCCCGCCTCTCCAACCGCCTAAGAGTCATCGACGACTCGTAGTACTACGAATCGTAGAACTACGACGTGTAGTACGTCGACCGGGGGGAGGGAGGCCCGCGTCACCGTGGGCGCGGCCGCCCGGCGGGCCGATGGCCCGCTGCCCGCGCGGCGCGCGGAGGCTCGGGCCCGTGAACTGGGCGGACACGCGGGATCGGGCGGCGGCGGGCGCGGGGCGGGTGCCGCCGGGAGGTGCTGCGGGCGTCGCGGCGGCGGGTGGATGTGACCGAGTTCATGGCCGCGACGGCCGCCGGGGGGTCACCCCCTCGGCGGGTCGGGGGCTCAGCCGCCCGCCGGACCGGGGGCGTACTGCGCCACGCCCTCGCCCAGCGACCAGTCGGCCGAGGTGTTCTCGGTGAGGCAGACGAACACGTTGCGCGGTTCGGTTCCCGCGTAGGCGTGGGCGAGTTCGGCGATCCGCCGGTAGAGCGCCCGCTTGCGCTCGGCCGGGCGCCCCGCGCGCAGGGTGATGGCCACGTAGACGATCCCCTCGTCGCGGTGCACGCCGAGGTAGTCGTCGAAGCGCAGGTCGCCGGTCCTGCCGTCGTGGCTGGTCAGGATCTGGAACCGGTCGTCGGGCGGGAACCCCATGGTCTCGACCAGGGCCTCGTGCACGGCGCGCCCGAGGGCGTCGAGGCGGGCGGGGTCGGCGCGCAGCGCGTCGATCCGGACAAGGGGCATGGCAGGGCCTTTCCATGGACGGGTGGACGAGGGGCAGGGGAGGGGCGCCCGCGCCGGGCGTGGTCAGTCGGTGCCCGCTCCGAGGAGGGCGAGGGCGCCCTCGATCGCGCGGCCGTAGTCTTCGGCGGACCCGGCGGCCCGGGCCACCACGTACCCGCCCTGGACCACCGCGACCAGCGCGGTGGCCGTGGCGGCGGGATCGAGCCCGGGGCGCAGCGCGCCCTCGTCCCGGGCCTGGGCGAGGAGGCCGGTCAGCCGCCCGGTCAGCCAGGCGAACGCCTCCTCCACGGGCGCGCGCAGGAGGGGGTCGGCCATCACGTCGGGATCCTGGGTCAGGCGGCCCACCGGGCAGCCTTTCAGCGCGTCGCGCTCGCGCCGCAGGTACCCGGCCACCCGCTCCAGCGCGCCGCCCGGCGCGCCGAAGGCGGCATCGGCGCGGGCGCGCAACTGTGCCGCGCTGCGCTCGATCGCCGCCCGCGCCAGGTCGGCCTTGCCGCCGAAGTGGTGGTACATGCTGCCCTGCCCCACCCCGGAACGGCGCTGGATCGCCTTGGGGCTGGTACCGACATAGCCGCGCTCCCACAGCAGTTCGCAGGTGGTCTCGATGAGCAGGTCCTGGGTGTCGGCGGTCATGGCTGTACAGACTAGTAGGTACAGAAGCCCGGGCGCCGTCGCAGCCCGCCGCCCGGGTCGGCCACCGGCGTGCGGGCCGGTGGCCGACCGCCCGGGCCGCCCGCCGCCCTCGCTCCTAGGCGCCCCGCTCGCGGAGCATGTCCTCCATGAGGTCGATCTCGCTCTGCTGGGCCTCGGCCATGCCCGCCGCGAAGTCGGCGACCATCTGCTCACCGGCGAGGTCGGCGCCCGCCTCGGCCATCTCGATGCCGCCCTCGTGGTGCTCGATCATCAGTTGCAGGTAGAGGATCTCGGCGTCCTCGCCCTCGGCCGCGCGCAGGTCCTCCATGTCGGCCTCGGTGGCCATGCCGGGCATGGTGTCGGGCATCTCCTCGGCCGATCCGTGGTGCCCGTGACCCGCCATCCACTCCATGGCCGGGCGCGCGCCGCGCGCGGGCAGGTCCCACATGACCAGCCAGCCCTGCATGCGCCCGATCTGCTCCTGCTGGGTGCGCAGGATGTCGGTGGCCACGGTGCGCAGCACCCGGTCGTCGGCCTCTTCGAGCACGATGAGTGACATGTCCACGGCCTGGGAGTGGTGCACGCTCATGTCGCGCAGGAACCCGGCGTCGGCGGAGTTGTCGATCGGCTGCACCGGGCGCCCGAGGAGGTAGCCCGCGATCAGTGCCGCCACCACGAGTGGAAGCGCGATGACCAGCGGAACCGTGGCGCGCCGCCGGGGGGCGGAGGGGGTCGGGCGCGGGGTGTCTTCGTCCACCGACTCTGTCATATGCTCTTCCCCACTTATGGGAACCAATCTGGCTAATCGGGCGTTCCGGATGGAGACCGGCGCTCTCTGAGCGTAATGGGACCTTGCTCCAGCACCCCAGTCGAACCACCCCGGGAGAACCGCAGTGGCAAAGAACGCAGCCGAACGCCGCCGGAAGGCCGAGGAGCGGCGCATCCAGCGGGAACGCGAGGAGCGGCGCCGGCGCTTCCTGAGGATCTCGGCGTTCTCGGTCACCGGGGTGGTGCTCGCCGGCCTCGTCGGGTTCGGCGTCTGGGTGGCCTACGACCGGGGCCGGCAGAGCGACCCCGCCACCATCGAGGGCCTGCGCACCTTCGACGGCCTGACCAACAACCACGTCGCCGAGCCCGTCGACTACGAGCAGACCCCGCCCGCCGGCGGCGACCACCACGCGGTGTGGCAGAACTGCGGCGTCTACGACGCACCGGTCTCCACCACCAACGCCGTGCACTCCCTGGAGCACGGCGCGGTGTGGATCACCTACGAGCCCGACCTGCCCGAGGAGCAGGTCGAGCAGCTCAACTCGCTCTACACCCAGGGCGGCTACGTGCTGGTCAGCCCCTACGAGGACGGCGACATGCCCGCGCCGATCGTGGCCAGCGCCTGGGGCAACCAGATCCGCCTCGACTCCCCCGAGGACGAACGGCTCTCGCAGTTCCTGCGCGCCTTCGAGCGCAGCCCCAACGTCCCCGAGCCCGGCGCGGCCTGCTCGGGCGGCCTCAACATGACCGCCCAGGAACTGGAGGAGGCCGGCGGCCTCGAAGCCCTCAACGGCGGCATGTAGCCCTCCGCCCCCGCTGCTCGCCCCGCGCCCCGGCCCGCTCGCCCGAGCGGCCGGGGCGCCGGCGTGTCCGGGCGGCTGGTTACAGCTCTCCCGAGGGCAGCGCCGGGACCTCCTCCGCGATCAGCTCGCTGACCCGCACCAGCCCCTGGGCCGGGGCGCCGTAGGAGGCCGGCAGGGTCATCTCGACGTAGACCTCGCGGCCCACCGCCGTGTAGAGGGTCGGCTCGCCCGGCGGCTCCGGCAGCCAGGCGACCTCTTCGACCACCATCAGCTCGGAGTCGGGCGCCAGCGCCGCCGGGCGCGCCACCCCGCAGCGCAGCGCGATCGGCGGATCCCCCCACGCGGCGGCATACGGGGTGGCGGGGTCGAGTTCGGCGCGCGGCTGCTCGAACAGGGTGTCGGGCAGCCGCTCCACCAGGTCGCGGCAGACGTCGCGCGCCTCGGGGGCGGGACTGGGTGCGGGCAGCCGCACGGTGCCCGAGGCGCAGCCCGAGGCCGCCGCCAGGGCCGTGAGGGCGGCCAGCGTCGCCGCCGCGCGTCGCATGGGAGGTCGCCGGTCCCCTCAGATGTTCACGATCGGACAGGTGAGCGTGCGGGTGATCCCGTCGAGGCGCTGGATGCGCGCCACGACCAGCCGCCCCAGCGCGTCCACGTCGTCGGCCTGCGCACGCACGATCACATCGTAGGGACCGGTGACGTCCTCGGCCTGCGTGACCCCCTCGATCGTGCTGATGTCGCGCGCGACCTCGGCGGCCCGCCCCACATCCGTCTGGATCAACACATATGCCTGCACCATGGAAGCCTCCTGCTGGATCGTCGCGCGCCCGGGTGCGCCCCGCGCCGCCCGGACCCGTCGTGCCTGAACTCCGCCTGCCCGTCGCGCCCCGCGGTCCGTCGCCGTCGCGGCCGAACCGACGTGCCGTGCCGGTCCGCGCGGGTCTAGACCACTGCGCCGAGGCGTCACCGTACCCTGAGGTCTGTGTGGAGCACCATTGGGGAGGCCGGCGAATTCGGCCTGATAGCGCGCGTGACCGCCCAATTCCCCGGAACCGGCGACGTAATCCTCGGCCCTGGCGATGATGCCGCAATCGTGACCGCACCCGACAACCGGGTCGTCGCCACGATGGATCTGCTGGTCGAGGACCGGCACTTCCGCCGCGCGTGGTCCTCGCCCGAGGACGTCGGGCGCAAGGCCGTCGCGCAGAACTTCGCCGACATCGCGGCCATGGGCGCGCGCCCCACCGCGCTCCTTGTGGGATTCGCCGCACCCCCCGACCTCCCGCTCAGTTGGGCCGACGGCCTCACCGAGGGACTGCGCGCCGAGTGCGCCCGCGCCGGCGGCGCCGTGGTGGGCGGCGACACCGTGGCCGCCGAGACCATCACCGTGGCCATCACCGCCCTGGGCGACCTCGGCGGCCGCCCGCCGGTGCGCCGCGACGGCGCCCGCCCCGGCGACCTCATCGCCGTCACCGGCCCCCTCGGCCTGTCCGGCGCCGGCTACGCCCTGCTGGAGGCCGGCGTGCTCGGCCCCGACGACGCCCGCCGCCTGGTGGGGGACTCCGCCGGCGGCGCCGACCCCGGGTGGGCCGCCTGCCTGCGCGAGCACCGCCGCCCCGGCCCGCCCTACGCCGAGGGGCCGCGCGCGGTGCGCCTGGGCGCCCGCGCCATGCTCGACGTCAGCGACGGCCTGGTGCAGGACCTCGGCCACATCGCCCGCGCCAGCGGCGTGGCCGTCGACCTCGACTCCGCCGCCCTGGTGCCCGACCCCGCCCTGGTGGAGGCCGCGGCCCTGCTGGAGCAGCTGGGCGCCGCGCGGCGCGCGCCCGTCGAGCACATGCTGTTCGGCGGCGAGGACCACGCGCTGGCCGCGGCGTTCCCGCCCGGCACCGACCTGCCGCCGCAGTGGCGCCGCATCGGCACAGCCGCCGCACCCGGCCCTGAGGGGGCGGTGGTGACCGTCGACGGCGCCCCCGCGCGGGCGGGCGGCTGGGACCACTTCGGCTGACCCCGGCCCGCCTCGACCCCGGGCCTCCCGGCCCTCCTCCGCCCGCACGCGACCCGGTCGCCGCCCGGCCTGCGGCGGCCCCCGAACCCCGCTCGGACGCTATGTCAGGTTTCGCGGACGCGGGGTTAGGATGTCGGTTTTGAAGGCCGAATCGCGCTAAGCTCGGCCTGCTTCCTGCTTCTTGGAGTCAGCACCGGATCGGGGTCACCGTGCGGCCACGTGGAACGGATCACCGGCCTGCCGGCTCGCCAGTGCCGGAACCGCCCGAGGACATCTCCGAGCGGATGCGCGCCGGGCGCCGCGATCCCCTCGCCGAGCGCCCCCGGCGCGGCGCCTCCCGCACCCGCGACTCCCGCGGCGCGCACCGGGCCGAACCCGCCAACCCCGGCGGACTCGCCGCCGTGGGCTACTTCCTCGGCTCCACCGTGCCCAAGCGCGTGCAGCCGCCGCGGCTGATCAACGTCCTGCTGGTCTCGGGGGTCACCCTCTCCCTCACCCTCTTCGGCTACAGCACCACGCAGATCTACCTGCGGTTCTCCGATCCTCCTGACTCCGGCAGCCCCGCGCCCGGCGCCGGCGGGCACCTGCCGCCCAGCGCCGAGGCCGACGCCGCCCAGCCCGGCACCGGACCCGGCGGCAGCGCCGACAGCGCCTCCTCCACCGTCAGCGTGGTCTCCTACGAGACCGTGGAGTCCTCCGCCACCGGGTTCACCGGCGCCGTCACCGTCACCAACACCGGATCCGCCGTGCTGGCCGACTGGGAGCTGGCGCTGGAGTTCGCCGACGCCACCGTCACCTCGGTGCGCGAGGTCGACTGGCGGGCCACCGAGCACGGGGTGGTGCTGCGGGCGCCCGGCACCTCCGACGACCTGGGGCCGGGGGAGTCGGTCAGCCTGCGCTTCACCGCCGCCGGCCCCGCCCAGGCGCCGGTCACCTGCGCCCTCGACGGCCGCCCCTGCGACCTCGCCGACGACTGACTCGCGCGGCCCAGCGCCCGGCGGGCGCGCGGACCCGCTCCGAAGACCGCGCCAACGCCGAAAAGCGCCACGGCGTAGCCGTGGCGCTCATGGGCGCCGAGGAGAACGGGCTCCGTAAGCGGGTCCTACACGGCCGCCGCGATCACCGCGAGCGGGGCCGTGCGGAACGGTCCGGCGGGCACCGCCTCAGCGGTCGACCTTGCCGGCCTTGATGCAGGAGGTGCACACGCTCAGGCGCTTGGGCGTGCCGCCCACGCGGGTGCGCACGGTCTGGATGTTGGGGTTCCAGCGGCGGCGGGTGCGGCGGTGCGAGTGGGAAACACTGTTACCGAACCCTGGTCCCTTGCCGCAGACGTCGCAGACGGAAGCCACGGTAACTCCATTCAAGCGCTCGGATCCGCGCCCGAACAGCGGCGCGGAGCCCCGAGAGAGGTCTGGTGAGCAGGCTGACGCGGCGCGCCAACCGTGGGAGCGTACACGAGGACCCGCACCGGCCTCCAACCAGCGGAGGAACCGGCCTTGCGGGCGGGATGCGCACGCGGGAGCCGGGGCCGCGAAAGCCGACCCCGGGGTGTCAGGGCGCCAGCGGCGCGGCCGGCGGACCGGGCGCGGGCACTGCACGTCCAAACACCAACTATACCGGCTCCGCCCACCCGCGCCGCCCGTCCCGAGGACACCCGCCCCGGTCACCGCACCCGCCGCCGCGTGCGCGCCGGGCGCGCGGACGCGGCCCGGGATGTCGCCACGAGCGTGTACAAACGTTCTAACGTGTCAGCAGCACACGTCCGCAGCCGTGTCCAGGGGAGGGGTCGCGTGATCAGTTGGGACGAACCGCTGCGCACCACCCTCGGCGCCACCGCCGCCAAGAAGCTCGGCGCCGAACTCGACCTCCACACCGCCGGCGACCTCCTGCGCCATTACCCCCGCCGCTACGCCACCCGCGGCGAGCTGACCGACCTCGCCGCCCTGGCCGAGGGCGAGCAGGTCACCGTGGTCGCCCAGGTCCACTCCGCGCACAAGCGCGAACTCCGGCGCGGCCCCGGCGGGCGCCCGCGCAGCCTGCTGGAGGTCGTCATCACCGACGGCACCGGCCGCCTCACCCTGGCGTTCTTCGCCAAGGTCGGGTTCCACCAGCGCGAACTCCTGCCGGGCCGGCGCGGCATGTTCGCCGGCAAGATCTCCACCTACCGCGGCAAGAAGCAGTTGGCCCACCCCGTCTACGAGATGCTGCCCGACGACGGCACCGCCGACTCCCGCGCCCGCGAGTTCGCCGAACGCCCCATCCCCATCTACCCCGCCACCAAGGACCTGTCCTCCATGGACATCGCCCGGTGCGTGGGGGTGCTGCTCGACCAGACCACCGCCGACCTCCCCGACCCCCTCCCGCCCGACCTCCGCGCCCGCCGCCGGCTCCTCCCGCTGCACGAGGCCCTGGAGCGCGTCCACCGCCCAGCCGACCTCGACCAGGTCGGCCGCGCCCGCACCCGCCTGAAGTGGGACGAAGCGTTCGTGCTCCAACTGGCGCTGGCCCGCCGCCGCCGCGAGGCCGCCGCGCTCTCGGCCCGCCCGCGCCCCCGGGTGGCCGGCGGCCTGCTCGACGCCTTCGACGCCGCCCTGCCCTTCACCCTCACCGAGGGCCAGGCCGAGGTCGGCGCCGCCATCTCCGCCGGGCTCGACTCCGCCCACCCCATGCACCGGCTGCTCCAGGGCGACGTCGGCGCGGGCAAGACCCTGGTGGCGCTGCGCGCCATGCTCCAGGTCGTCGACTCCGGCGGCCAGGCCGTGCTGCTGGCGCCCACCGAGGTCCTGGCCCAGCAGCACCACCGCTCCATCGGCGCGATGCTGGGGCCGCTGGGCCGGGCCGGGCAGATCGACGGCGCCGAACACGCCACCCGCCTCGCCCTGCTCACCGGCTCCCAGGGCGCGGCGGCCCGCCGCCAGGCGCTGCTGGACGCCGCCTCCGGCGCCGCCGGGATCGTGGTGGGCACCCACGCCCTCCTCCAGGAGCACGTCTCCTTCGCCGACCTCGGCCTGGTGGTGGTCGACGAACAGCACCGGTTCGGCGTCGAGCAGCGCGACGCCCTGCGCGAGAAAGCCGCCGAGGGCCGCCCCCACGTGCTGGTCATGACCGCCACGCCCATCCCGCGCACCGTCGCCATGACCGTCTACGGCGACCTCGACGTCGTCGCCCTCACCCAGCTCCCGGCCGGCCGCGCGCCGGTGTCCACCCACGTGGTGCCCGCCGTGGACAAGCCGCACTTCGTGGAGCGCGCCTGGCAGCGCGTGCGAGAGGAGGTCGACCAGGGCCGGCAGGTCTACGTGGTCTGCCCCCGCATCGGCGGCGACACCCCCGGCGGCGAGGACACCGACGACCCCGGTCTGGCCCCGACCGCCGACCCCGCCGCCGGCGACGAACCCGCGCGCCGCCCGCCGCTGGCCGTCACCGAGCTGGCCGCCGAACTCACCGCCGGCCCCCTGGCCGGGCTGCGCGTGGAGCAGTTGCACGGCCGCCTGGCCCCCGACGACAAGGACGCCGTCATGCGCCGCTTCGCCGCCGGCCAGACCGACGTCCTGGTCGCCACCACCGTGATCGAGGTCGGCGTGGACGTCCCCAACGCCACCGCCATGGTCATCATGGACGCCGACCGCTTCGGCGTCTCCCAACTCCACCAGCTCCGCGGCCGCGTGGGCCGCGGCGGCCTGCCCGGTCTGTGCCTGCTGGTCACCGAGGCCGCCGAGAACACCCCCGCCCGCCAGCGCCTGGACGCCGTCGCCGCCACCACCGACGGCTTCGAGCTCTCCCGCGTGGACCTTGAGCAGCGCCGCGAGGGCGACGTCCTGGGCGACGCCCAGTCGGGCCGGCGGTCCTCGCTGCGCATGCTGACGCTGCTGCGTGACGAAGACCTCATCGGGCACGCCCGCGAGGAGGCCACCGCGCTGATCGAGGCCGACCCCGCCCTCACCGGCCACCCGCCGCTGGCCCGCGCCCTGGACGACCTCCTGCCCGAGGACCGCGCGGAGTTCCTGGAGAAGACCTGACCACGCCCCCCGCCGAGGGCGGTGCGGCCCCCGCCGGCGCCGGGCGCCGCGCGCGGGGACTCGCCGGTGCCGCCCGGCGCGCGCCCGCGCCGCCGCGCTAACGTGACGCACATGACCCGCATCATCGCCGGTACCGCGCGGGGCCGCCGGATCGCCGTTCCCGACGGCCGCACCACCCGCCCCACCAGCGACCGCGCGCGCGAGGCGCTGTTCGCCTCGGCGCTGTCGGACCTCGGCACTTTTTCGGGGCTGCGGGTGCTCGACCTCTACGCCGGCTCGGGCGCGATCGGGCTGGAGGCGCTGTCGCGCGGCGCCGCCCACGCGCTGCTGGTGGAGTCCGACCGCCGGGTGGTGGCCACGCTGCGGGCCAACATCGCCGCGCTGGGGCTGCCCGGCGCGCGGGTGGCCGGCGCGCGGGTGCTGCGGCTGCTGGAGGGGGAGCCGCCCGGCGGCCCCTTCGACGTCGTGGTGGCCGACCCGCCCTACGCGGTCACCGCGGCCGAGGTCGAGCGGATGCTGGCGGCCCTGCGCGACGGCGGCTGGCTCGCGCCGGGCGCGCTGATCGTCGTGGAGCGCTCCGCCCGCGACCCCGACCTGGTCTGGCCCGAGGGCTACGAACCCGACCGGGTCCGCCGCTACGGCGAGGCCGCGCTTTGGTACGGTCGCGCCGCGAGCCTTTCGGGACCGTCGTGAAACTCCGGGCAGAATCTGGCGGTGGAGCCCTCGCGCCGGAAGCGTCCGATCGTCAAGGAGGATCGATCCACCGTGCGTCGCGTCGTCTGCCCCGGGTCGTTCGACCCGGTCACCAACGGCCACATCGACATCATCGGGCGTACCGCGCGGCAGTATGACGAGGTGGTCGCCGCGGTCCTGACCAACGTCCACAAGAAGGGCCTCTTCACCGTCGAGGAGAAGGTCGCGATGCTGCGGGAGTGCACCGCCGACCTCGACAACGTGCGGGTGGCCCAGTTCAACGGCCTGCTGGTCGACTTCTGCCGCGAGAACGGCATCAGCGCCATCATCCGCAGCCTGCGCTCGGTCAGCGACTTCGACTACGAACTCCAGATCGCGCAGATGAACTACCGCCTGTCCGGGGTGGAGACCCTGTTCATGACGGCCAACCCGCAGTACTCCTTCCTCAGCTCCAGCCTGGTCCGCGAGATCGCCCAGTACGGCGGCGACGTCAGCAGCCTGGTCACCCCCAACGTCGAGCAGCGGCTGCGCGACAAGTACGCCTAGTACGCCTGCGCCCCGGCGCCGCCGCGCCGCGTGCCGCCCACCGGGGCGAACGCGGATTTGGGTGCGGTCCGGACTGGTCGGTATACTCGCCAACCGGCTACGCCTTCGTTCCGGGCGCGGCCGCGTGTCCGACGCGTCGTTGCGACGACCACCCGCCCACCGCCCCGCGTTCCGCGTCCGGCGGCACTCCTTGAAAGCGCGATCACCCTGTCTCGTCTTGACGCCCGCGCCCCGTTCGTGGTCGACACCCGGCCGCTGGGGCGCCAGCCCGGTTCCATGCGCACCGTCGAGCGCGCCGTGCCCGCGCCCGGCTCGCTCGCCACGGGCATGTCCGCCGTGCCCGAGGGCGCGCCGATCGAGCTGGACCTGCGCCTGGAGGCCGTGATGGAGGGCGTGCTCGTCACCGGCGAGGCGCGCGTGGAGATCACCGGGGAGTGCTCCCGCTGCCTGGACCCCCTTACCGACACCGTCGAGGTCGGGTTCCAGGAGCTGTTCCGCTACCCCGGCGACGACGACTTCCCGGTCGCCGGTGACGCGGACGCGGAGGACGACGAAGAGGACTACTATCTAGAAGGCGAACTCCTCGACCTCGAACCGGTGGTCCGCGACGCCGTCGTGCTCGCGCTGCCGCTCGCGCCGCTGTGCCGGGACGACTGCCCCGGCCTGTGCGCCGAGTGCGGGGCGAGGCTCGCCGACGTCGGCCCCGACCACCACCACGGCGAGGCCATCGACCCCCGCTGGGCGTCGCTGCGCGACCTCGGCGAGGAGTTCGGCGAACGATGATCCCCCGCTCCGTCCGGCATCGCGACCGCCGCCCGCGGCCGCGGACCCCGGGCGGGGCACAGCGGTGCTCCCCGCCTCGGCGGGGCGCGCCCGTGCAAGTACCGCTCCCGCGACCGCGCGGGTGACCCAGGAGGATTGAAGTGGCTGTCCCGAAGCGGAAGATGTCGCGGAGCAACACCCGCAAGCGCCGTTCGCAGTGGAAGGCGTCGCGCCCCGAGCTGGTGACCTGCCCGCGCTGCCGCGACTACAAGCTCCCGCACACCGCGTGCGCCACCTGCGGCACCTACAACAACCGCCAGGTGCTGAACCCGTCCTAAAGGGCCGCGAACCGCGGCGGGTTCGGTGCGCGGCGCGCGAGCGGGGCAGGCCCCCGCACCGCGCCGCACACCGGGCCCGCCTTTCGGCTCTTCGGGTTCGGCTCCAGGCATCCGCACCCGCCACCGCAAAACAACACGACGACCGCGCCGGTTCGGGCCAATCCCGAGGCCGTGGTGGCCGCCGGGGAGCACCCGCCTCCGCGACGCCCACCTCGCTTTCGAGCGTCCCTGATCGGCTTAGTTGAGCGCAGCCGCGCGCACGCGCCGCGCGCTGGAGATCAGGAGTGTGAACGTCGAGTGGCCACTCAACTCAACGCGGCCGAGGCCCGCGAGTTCTACCGCGCCATCGGGGTCGAACTCGACCCCAAGGTGCTCGCGCGGGCGCTGACCCACCGGTCCTACGCCTACGAGAAGGGCGGGCTGCCCACCAACGAGCGCCTGGAGTTCCTGGGCGACTCCGTGCTCGGGCTGATCGTCACCGACACCCTCTTCCGCGAGCACCCCGACCTGCCCGAGGGCCAGCTCGCCAAGCTGCGCGCCGCCGTGGTGAACATGCGCGCCCTGGCCGACGTCGCCCGCGAACTGGGCATCGGCGGCTACATCCGGCTGGGCCGGGGCGAGGAGGGCACCGGCGGGCGCGACAAGTCCTCCATCCTCGCCGACACTTTGGAGGCCATCATCGGCGCGGTCTACCTCGACCGCGGCCTGGACGTGGCCTCCGACCTGGTGCACCGGCTGTTCGACCCGCTCATCGCCACCGCCTCGGGGCTGGGCGCCGGCCTGGACTGGAAGACCTCCCTCCAGGAGCTGACCGCCTCGGAGATGCTCGGCGTGCCCGAGTACCACGTCGACGAGAGCGGCCCCGACCACCAGAAGACCTTCCGCGCCACCGTCCGGGTGGCCGGCGAGGACTACGGCACCGGCGAGGGCCGCAGCAAGAAGGAGGCCGAGCAGCAGGCCGCGGAGTCGGCGTGGAAGGCCATCCGCGCCAAGTCCGCCGCCGCCGTCGCCGACGAGGACGGAGCCTGACCCGCCCATGCCCGAGCTGCCCGAGGTCGAGGTCGTCCGCACCGGCCTGGAGCACTGGGTGCGCGGCCGCACCGTCCACGAGGCCGCGGTGCTGCACCCGCGCGCCGTCCGCCGGCACGTCGCCGGCCCTGAGGACTTCGCCGCGCGGCTGAAGGACCGCGCCGTCACCGAGGTCCGCCGCCGCGGCAAGTACCTGTGGCTCAACCTCGACTCCGGCGACGCGCTGCTGGCCCACCTGGGCATGAGCGGCCAGCTCCTGGTCCAGCCGCGCGGCCGCCCCGACGAGCGCCACCTGCGGGTGCGCCTGGGGCTGGGCGCCGACAACGAGCGCGAGCTGCGGTTCGTGGACCAGCGCACGTTCGGCCATCTCATGGTCGTCCCGCTGGTGCCCGATGTGGCGGGCCGCTCGGCCGGGGTGCCCTCGGTCATCTCCCACATCGCGCTGGACCCCCTCGACGCCGACTTCGACGACGCGGTGTTCACGGCGGCCCTGCGCCGCCGGCGCACCGAGGTCAAGCGCGCGCTGCTGGACCAGTCGCTGATCAGCGGCGTGGGCAACATCTACGCCGACGAGGCGCTGTGGCGCGCCCGGCTGCACTGGGCCCGCCCCACCGCCACCCTGCGCCCCGCCCAGGTGGCCGAGCTGCTGGCGCGGCTGCGCGACGTGCTGCGCGAGGCGCTGGCCGAGGGCGGCACCTCCTTCGACAGCCTCTATGTCAACGTCAACGGCGAGAGCGGCTACTTCGAGCGCGGCCTGAACGCCTACGGCCGCCGCGACCTCCCCTGCCGCCGCTGCGGGTCCCCCATCCGCCGCGACCCCTTCATGAACCGCTCCTCGTTCAGTTGCCCCCGCTGCCAGCCGGCCCCGCGCCGCCGGGCGGCCCCGGCCAAGGGCGGCACCTGACACGGAGCACCGGATACGAGGCACCGGACACGGAAGAAGAGGGGGCCGAGCATGGGAGAGACGGGACGCGGGGACGCCGCGGGGGCCGAGGCGGGCGCCCGGCTGACCGCGTGGGTGCGCGGGCGCGTGCAGGGCGTGGGCTTCCGCTGGTGGGTGCGGTCCCGCGCGCTGGAGTTGGGGCTGAGTGGCGCCGCCACCAACCTGGCCGACGGCCGGGTCGAGGTGGTGGCCGAGGGGCCGCGCGAGCGGTGTGCGCAACTTCTCGCGCTTTTGCGCGGGGGAGAAACCCCTGGTGAGGTGACCAGCGTGGTTGAACGGTGGGAGAATCCCCGGGGCACCTACTCCGGATTCGCCGAGCGGTGAGTATCCTGGGAAGGTAGCGCGATTCGCGAGCGCCCGCCTGCCGCCGGTTCCACAGCGCGGCAGCCCTGTGCGCGGGGGTGCTCACCTTTGGATCGCGCCTTGTGACCTGCCTGGTTACAGTTAGTTACGTACGGTTTCGTTCAATCTTGACCAGTAGCGCCCATGGTGAGACTCTGGAAGGCAGACCGCGCGCCTTTCCCACGGGAGACAGCCGGGGATGCTCGGCGGCGCTCCTTTTGCTCATGTGTGCGTGCATCGAACTGGTCACTCAGTGTGGAGGACCCACATCATGGCGAAGGCTCTGTTTGGCCACGTCGGCGGTCCTGACCCTCAGATGGTTCAGGAAATGCGGCGGCTTCAGAAGCGAGTACGTGACCTGGAGGACGAGATCGGTCGTCTTCAGGCACGCAACGACCAACTGTCGGCGGCCGTCGCCGACGTCTCCGTCTCCGCGGCGGACCGCGAGCCCGCGCTCGCCTAACGCCCCGCGACGATTCCGTACCGCGGCAAGGGACGCCGCTTCCACGACCAGGCGTCCCTGAGCGGGGCATCCGGGTCCGGCCCCATCGGCCCCCACCACCCGGCCCGCGGCGGCGCCGAGCGCCCGCCCGACCGCCCCGCGAGCGACGACGACCCCACCCCCCGCGCGACCGGCGCACCGGTTCCGGTGCGCCGCGCGGACTCTGTGGTAATCCGCGGGCCGCTCTCAGCACCGCCCCGTCCGACCGCCGCGCCCCGGCGCGGCGCCGGAGGCGGGGCGGACGGCCGCCCCCGCCGATGACACCGCGCGGTTCCCCCACCCGAAACCCCTGGTTCATGGCACTCTTGATGGCACCCTGGAATGCCGAGGACCGGCGAGTGGCGAGTGAAGCAGGAGGACCCGCGGCGTGTACCTGAAGACCCTCACGCTGCGCGGTTTCAAGTCGTTCGCCTCAGCCACCACCCTGCGGTTCGAGCCCGGCATCACCACCGTCGTCGGCCCCAACGGGTCGGGCAAGTCCAACGTGGTCGACGCGCTGGCCTGGGTCATGGGCGAGCAGGGCGCCAAGTCCCTGCGCGGCGGCAAGATGGAGGACGTCATCTTCGCGGGGACGTCCTCCCGCGCCCCCCTGGGCCGCGCCGAGGTCAGCCTGACCATCGACAACTCCGACGGCGCGCTGCCCATCGACTACACCGAGGTCACCATCAAGCGGACCATGTTCCGCAACGGCGGCTCGGAGTACGCCATCAACGGCGACACCTGCCGGCTGCTGGACATCCAGGACCTCCTCAGCGACTCCGGCATCGGCCGCGAGATGCACGTCATCGTCGGCCAGGGCCAGCTCGACACCGTCCTGCACGCCGGCCCCGAGGAGCGCCGCGCCCTGGTCGAGGAGGCCGCCGGCATCCTCAAGCACCGCAAGCGCAAGGAGAAGGCGCTGCGCAAGCTGGACGCGATGCAGGGCAACCTCGACCGCGTCACCGACCTCACCGCCGAGCTGCGCCGCCAGCTCAAGCCCCTGGGCCGCCAGGCCGAACTCGCCCGCCGCGCCGCCGTCATCCAGGCCGACCTGCGCGACGCCCGGCTGCGGCTGCTCGCCGACGACATCGTCACCCTGCGCGAGGCCCTGGAGAAGGAGCAGGCCGACGAGGCGGCCGTGCGCACCCGGCGCGAGGCCGCCGAGCGCTCCCTGGCCGACGCCCAGGCCCGCGAGACCGCGCTGGACACCGCCGCCACCGAGGCCGCGCCGCTGCTGGCCGCCGCCCAGGACGCCTACCACGGGCTGTCGCGCCTCAAGGAGCGGCTGAGCGCCGTGGCCGGCCTGGCGACCGAGCGCCACCGCCACCTGGCCGCCGACCCCGGCGAGGAGCGCTTCGGCCGCGACCCCGACGACCTGGAGCGCGAGGCCGAGGAGGCGCGCGCCCAGGAGGAGGAGTTGCAGTACCGCCTGGACGACTCCCGCGAGATCCTGGAGCGGGCCGTGGCCGAGCGCGCCGCCGCCGAGGAGGCGCTGAAGGAGGAGGAGCGCCGGGTCGCCGCCGCCGCGCGCGCCGCCGCCGACCGCCGCGAAGGGCTGGCCAAGCTGCGCGGCCGGGTCGAGGCGCTGCGCAGCCGGCTCGCCGCCTCCGAGGCCGAGGTCGAGCGCCTGGACACCGCCGCCGTGGAGGCCCGCGAACGCGCCGAGGCCGCCCAGGCCGAGTACGAGTTCGCCGAGGCCGACGCCGCCGGGCTGGACGAGGGCGACGCCGAACTCGACGCCGCCCACCGGCGCGCCAAGGAGCGGCTGGCCGCCACCGAGGCCCGCCTCAACGAGCTGCGCGACGCCGAGCGCACCGCCGAGCGCGAACGCGCCGCCCTGGCCGCCCGCAAGGAGGCCCTGGAGATGGGGCTGGCCCGCAAGGACGGCGCGGGCGCGCTGCTGGCCGCCGGCGAGCGCCTGCCCGGCCTGCTGGGCTCCATCGCCGCGCTGGTCGAGGTCGAACCCGGCCACGAGACCGCCGTCGCCGCCGCCCTGGGCGCCGCCTCCGACGCCGTCGCGGTGGAGACCCTCGCCGACGCCCTGGCGGCGCTGGAGCTGCTCAAGGCCGAGGACGCCGGCCGCGCCGGGATCGTCGTGGGCACCGGCCCCGGCGCCGCCCGGCCCCGCGCCGACTGGCCCGCGCCGCCCGCCGGCCTGCGCTACGCCCTCGACGCCGTCACCGCCCCCGAGCCGCTGCGCGGCGCCCTCACCGCGCTGCTGGAGCGCGTGGTGCTGGTCGCCGACGCCCCCGCCGCCCGCGACCTGCTCGACTCCCGCCCCGACCTGCGCGCCGTCACCGCCGAGGGCGACGTGTTCGGCCCCGGTCTGGTCCAGGGCGGGTCCTCCTCGGCGCCCAGCCTGCTGGAGGTCCAGGCCGCCGTGGACGAGGCCGCCCAGCGGCTCGCCCAGGCCACCGAGGCCGCCCGCCGCGCCGCCGCCGACCTGGCCGCCGCCAAGGAGGAGCGCGCCGACCTCGCCACGGAGGTCGACGAGGTCGCCGCCCGCCGCCGCGCCGCCGACAAGCGCCGCAACGACGCCGCCCAGCACCTGGGCAAGCTCGGCGGGCAGGCCCGCGCCGCCGCCGCCGAGGTCGAGCGCTACACGGCCGCCGCCGCCAAGGCCGCCGCCGGCCGGCAGAGCGACCTGGACGCGCTGGCCGACCTGGAGGCGCGGCTGGCCGAGGCCGAGGCCGAACCGCTGGAGGACGGCGAGCCCGACACCGAGCGCCGCGACGCCCTCGCCGAGGCCGCCAGTGCCGCGCGCGCCGCCGAGACCGAGGCCCGGCTGTCGGTGCGCACCGCCGAGGAGCGGGCGCGCTCCATCGCCGGGCGCGCCGACTCCCTGCTGCGCGCCGCCGAGGCCGAGCGCCAGGCCCGCCGCCGCGCCGCCGAGCGCCGCGCCCGCCGCCGCCGCCAGTCCCGGGTCGCCGAGGCGGTGGCCGAGGCCGCCGCCCGCGCCCTGGAGCGCATCGCCGTCTCCCTGGCCCACGCCGACGCCGAGCGCCGCACCGCCGAGGAGGAGCGCGCCGCCCGCGACGCCGAACTCAAGACCGTGCGCGCCCGCGTCCGCGAGCTGTCGGTGGAGCTGGAGAAGCTGGTCAACGTCGTCCACGGCAGCGAGGTCGCCCGCGCCGAACGCAAACTGCGCCTGGAGCAACTGGAGACCCGGGCCGTGGAGGAGATGGGCGTGGACGTCGACACCCTCATCGCCGAGTACGGCCCCCGCGTGCCCGTGCCGCCGCCCGCCGACGCCCCCGAGGACGAGGCCGTGGCCGTGCCCTACGTGCGCGAGGTCCAGGAGAAGCGGGCACGCGCCGCCGAACGCCAGCTCAACCAGCTCGGCAAGATCAACCCGCTGGCGCTGGAGGAGTTCGCCGCCCTGGAGGAGCGCCACGCCTTCCTCAACGCCCAGCTCGAAGACCTCAAGAAGACCCGCCGCGACCTGATGTCGGTGGTCGAGCAGGTCGACGCCCGGGTGCAGGAGGTGTTCACCGCCGCCTACACCGACGTGGAGCGGGAGTTCACCCAGATCTTCGGCCGGCTGTTCCCCGGCGGCGAGGGCTGCCTGGTCCTCACCGACCCCGACAACATGCTCACCACCGGCATCGAGGTCGAGGCGCGCCCGCCCGGCAAGAAGGTCAAGCGGCTGTCGCTGCTGTCGGGCGGCGAGCGCTCGCTGACCGCCGTGGCGTTCCTGGCCGCCATCTTCAAGGCGCGGCCCTCGCCGTTCTACGTCATGGACGAGGTCGAGGCCGCGCTGGACGACACCAACCTCCAGCGGCTCCTGGTGATCTTCGAGGAGCTGCGGTCCTCCTCCCAGCTCATCGTGATCACCCACCAGAAGCGCACCATGGAGGCCGCCGACGCGCTCTACGGCGTCACCATGCAGAACGACGGCATCTCCCAGGTCATCAGCCAGAAGCTGGACCGCGACCGGCCCGGCCCCTGACCGGCTCCGACCGGCCGCCGACCGGTCCCTGGTCCGGAGCGGGCCGGCCCCGCGCGGGCCGCCGCGCCGCGCCACCCGCCCGCGCCCGGCGCGGGCGCCCCGGTTAGAGTGGTGGCGTCGCCCCGCGCCCCCGACGGGCCGGGCGACGGCACCGAGTCGAGCGAAGTCCGGTGCGGGCGCCCTTTCCCGGGCGCACCGCGCAATCCGGCGCTGTCCCGCAACTGTGACGCCCGCCCCCTGCCGCGGCCCTCCGGCCGCGCCTGGCGGCGGGACGAGCCAGGCCGCCTCACCCGGTGCCGCGGTACACCCAGTCCTCGCAGGAAGGACGGACCGCTCCGCGCCCGCGGGCTGACCGTTTTCCCTGCCCAGCCCGTGAAGGAGTCCCGTGCGCAGCGCCCGTCGCCTGCCGGCCGTCCTGCTGCTGGCCGCACTCACCCTCTCCGCCTGCGGCGGCGGCCAGGAGTCCGCCGACCAGGACCCGGGAGCCGCCTCCCCCGGCGAGGGCTTCCCCGTCACCGTCGAGGACGGCAGCGGCGAGGTCACCATCGAGGCCCGCCCCGAGCGCATCGTCTCGCTCTCGCCCAGCAGCACCGAGATGCTGTTCGAGATCGGCGCGGGCGACCAGGTGGTCGCCGCCGACGAGTTCTCCAACTACCCCGAGGACGCGCCCACCACCGACCTTTCGGGGTTCACCCCCAGTGTCGAGGCCGTCAGCGAGTACAACCCCGACCTGGTGGTGCTGGCCCGCGACGCCGAGGACGCCGCCGCGCAGTTGCGCGAGGTCGACGTCCCCGTGCTGCTGATCCCGGCCGCCGAGACCCTGGACGACACCTACGCCCAGATGCGCATGCTCGGCGAGGCCACCGGCCACGCCCAGGAGGCCGACGAGGCCGCCGACCGGGTGGAGTCCGAGCTGGACGCGGTGGTCGAGGAGACCACCGCCGAGGTCGGCGAGGTCGATCTGACCTACTACCACGAGCTGGACGACGGCATGTACTCGGCGACCTCCCAGACCTTCATCGGGCAGGTCTACGAGCGCTTCGGCCTGGAGAACATCGCCGACGAGGCCGAGGACGCCGCCGGCGGCTACCCCCAGCTCTCGCCGGAGTTCATCGTCGACCAGAACCCCGACCTGGTCTTCCTGGCCTACGGCGGCGAGGACGCGGCGGACGACGTGCGCCAACGGCCCGCCTTCGACACCGTCACGGCCGTCAAGAACGACGACATCGTCCAGCTCGACCCCGACATCGCCTCCCGCTGGGGGCCGCGCGTGGTCGACCTCGCCGAGAGCGTCTCCGAGGCCGTCACCGCCGCCGCGCGGGAGCGGTAGGCGGCGGCCCTTGCGCGCTCCCCGCCCGGCCTGGATCTGGGCGCCCGTGTCCGCCGGCGTGCTGGCCGCCGCCATGGTGGTCGGCGCCGCCGCCGGAGCCGCCGGCTTCAGCCCGCTGGAGGCCGCCGCCGCCCTGCTCAGCCGGCTGCCGTTCTCCCCGGTCGCCTCGCCGCTCAACGAACTCCAGTTCGCGGTGCTGGTGGAACTGCGGCTGCCGCGCGTGGTGCTGGGCGCCCTGGTGGGCGGGCTGCTGGCCGTGGCCGGCGCCGCCTACCAGGGCGTGTTCCGCAACCCGCTGGCCGACCCCTACCTGCTGGGGGCGGCCGGCGGCGCCGGGCTGGGCGCCACGCTGGTGCTCGCCTACGGCTCCGACTTCCTCGACGCCCCCCGCGCCCTGGTGCCGGTGGCCGCGTTCGTCGGCGCGCTGGCGGGGGTGGCCACCGCCTACCTGCTGGGGGCCGTCGCCGGCACCGGCGGCACCGCCACCCTGGTCCTGGCCGGGGTCGCGGTGTCGTCGTTCCTGTCGGCGGGCCAGACCCTGGTGCAGATGCTGCGCTCCCAGGAGTTGCGGCGCATCTACTCCTGGGTGCTGGGCGGCCTGGGGCGCGGCGGCTGGGACGACGTCGCCATGATCGCCCCCTACGCCGCCGTGGGCGCGGCGGTGCTGCTGGCCGCCGGCAAGCTGCTGGACCTGCTGGCCCTGGGCGACGAGAAGGCGGTCAGCCTGGGGCTCAACGCCACCGCCGTGCGGGTGGCCGTGATCGCGGCGGCCTCGCTGTGCACCGCCGCCGCCGTGTCGGTCAGCGGGCTGATCGGGTTCGTGGGGATCGTCGTGCCCCACATCGTCCGCCGGCTCGTGGGTACCGGCTACCGCATGATCCTGCCGGTGTCCCTGCTCACCGGCGCGGCGTTCCTCGTGCTCGTGGACATCGCCGCGCGCACCGTGATCGCCCCCGCCGAGCTGCCGCTGGGCGTGGTCACGGCCTTCCTCGGTGCCCCGTTCTTCGTGTTCGTCCTCAGAACGACACGCAACAGAGCCGGGTGAGTCACCGGTGCGTGACCTGATCGCGAGCGCTGATCTGGGAGACTGGTGCGGTTGCGGCTCGTTCCCGGTCCGATGCGCGCGAGCGGTGGTCAGCCCTTACCCGGCCGCAGGCACACGCTAGGAGACTGATGGACTACACGATCTTCGCCGTGATCATCTTCGTCGTCGCCCTGCTGGTGTTCGGCGGAGTCTTCCTGATCCGGCCCCGGCGGCCCGAGGCCCCGCCCAAGGCGCCGCCGCAGGAGCGCGGAGGCGGCACCGGCACGGCCACGGCCGAGCCCGAGGCCGAGGCCCCCCCGGAGGAGGCCGCCGGCCCGGTGGTCGCACCCGAGCCGGTGCCCGAGGCGCCGCCCGCTCCCGAGATCGAAATGCCGCCGCCCTCGGCGGGGCGGCTGGTGCGGCTGCGCGCCCGGCTGGCGCGCTCCCAGAACGCCCTGGGCAAGGGGCTGCTCAGCCTGCTGTCCGCCGACCGGCTGGACGAGTCCACCTGGGAGGAGATCGAGGACACCCTCATCACCTCCGACATCGGTGTCACCGCCGCCACCCAGATCGTGGAGAGTCTGCGCACCAAGGTGAAGGTGCTGGGCAGCCGCACGCCCGAGGAGGTGCGCGGGCTGCTGCGCGCCGAGCTGCTCGCCCAGATCGAGACCGACCAGGACCGCGCCGTGCGCACCGAGCCGCACGCGGGCGTCCCCGCCGTGGTGATGGTGGTGGGCGTCAACGGCACCGGCAAGACCACCACCACGGGCAAGCTCGCCCGCGTGCTGGTGGGCGACGGCCGCAGCGTGGTGCTGGGCGCCGCCGACACCTTCCGCGCCGCCGCCGCCGAGCAGTTGGCCACGTGGGGATCGCGGGTGGGCGCGCCCGTGGTCCGCAAGGACGAGGGCGCCGACCCCGCCAGCGTGGCCTTCGACGCGGTCTCGCGCGGGATCGCCGACGGCGTCGACACCGTCATCGTGGACACCGCCGGGCGGCTGCACACCAAGACCGGTCTGATGGACGAGCTGGGCAAGGTCAAGCGGGTCATCGAGAAGAAGACCCCGGTCAACGAGGTCCTGCTGGTGCTCGACGCCACCACCGGCCAGAACGGCCTGCGCCAGGCCCGGGTCTTCGCCGAGGTCGTCAACATCACCGGCATCGTCCTCACCAAGCTCGACGGCACCGCCAAGGGCGGCATCATCGTCCAGGTCCAGCGGGAGCTGGGCGTGCCGGTCAAGCTGGTGGGACTGGGGGAGGGGCCCGACGACCTCGCCCCCTTCGACCCGGAGGCGTTCGTGGACGCCATCCTCGGCGACGCGGACCAGTAGCGGCAGCCCTCAAACGGGTCCGGCCGGGCGAAGCGCCCGGCCGGACCCGCTTCTTTGTGCCCGCCTCCTCCGGCCCTTCTCCGGCGGCGACCGCGACCGGTGGCCGGGGGTGCGGCGGGGCGGCGAGTGACCTCCTTGTCCAGCCTCCGGGTCCTAACCCCGTCCACGTCCTGACCGATTCGCGCCGCATGGGGCGAGGGCTCCCTCCAGCCCTCCGGGCGGGCGCTCTGAGCGGTTGCTTCACGGCCGCGTAACAGCCCCGGGCATCTCTTTACGCCGGTGCAACAAAGGTGCCGACGTGCAGAAACACGGCAATACGAAGGTTGCGGACGTGGTGATCTTCGCCGAGCCCGACGACGTGCTCGCCGATCCATCCTCGGACGAACCGCGATCCCCCGCCCGATCTATGGAGGCGACTGAATGGACGGCATCGACAGCGGCACGACCGCGTGGCTGCTCATATCCTCGGCGCTGGTAATGCTGATGACGCCGGGCCTGGCGTTCTTCTACGGCGGCATGTCCCGCGCCAAGAGCGTGCTGAACATGATGCTGATGAGCTTCGCGAGCATCGCGATCGTCAGCGTCCTGTGGGTGCTCATCGGCTACTCGCTGGCCTACGACACCGCGGGCCCCTTCGTCGGCGGCTTCGGCCTCGCCGGGGTCACCGGCCTCATCAGCTCCGTCGACGGCGGCATCCCGGTGCTCCTCGACGTCGCCTTCCAGATGATGTTCGCGGTCATCACCGTCGCCCTGATCAGCGGCGCCATCGCCGACCGCGCCAAGTTCGGGGCGTGGCTGCTCTTCGTCCCCGTCTGGTCGATCCTGGTGTACTCGCCCGTCGCCTACTGGGTGTGGGGCGACGGCTGGATCGGCAGCCTGGAGATCGGCGGCTACGGCGTCATCGACTTCGCCGGCGGCACCGCCGTCCACATCAACGCCGGCGCCGCCGCGCTCGCGCTGACCTTCGTCCTGGGCCGCCGCAAGGGCTTCGGCTCGGAGTCCATGCGCCCGCACAACCTGCCCTTCGTCCTCCTCGGCGCGGCCCTGCTGTGGTTCGGCTGGTTCGGCTTCAACGCCGGCTCCGCCTACGCCGCCGACGGCGCCGCCGCCCTGGCCTTCCTCAACACACAGGTCGCCACCGCCGCCGCCACCGGCGCCTGGATGCTGGTGGAGCGCATCCGCTACGGCAAGGCCACCGCGCTGGGCTTCGCCTCCGGCGCCGTCGCCGGCCTCGTGGCCATCACCCCGGCCGCCGCCGACCTCACCCCGCTGGGCGCGATCGCGCTCGGCCTGGTCTCCGGCGCCGTCTGCGCCTACGCCATCAGTTGGAAGTACAAGTTCAAGTACGACGACGCCCTCGACGTGGTCGGCATCCACATGGTCGGCGGCATCCTCGGCTCGCTGCTGATCGGCCTGCTGGCGGCGTCCTCGGCCAACGGCTCGGCCGGCCTGTTCTACGGCGGCTCGCCGGCGCTGCTGGCGGTCCAGGCGATCGCGGTGGCCGGCGTGCTCGTCTACTCCTTCGTGGTCACCTTCGTCATCGCCAAGATCATCGACCTGGTGATGGGGTTCCGGATCCCCGAGCACGTCGAGACCAACGGGCTCGACGCCGAACTGCACTCCGAGACGGCCTACGCCTTCGACGAGCTGGACGAGATCGAAGGCGGCGAGCTCTCCTCGCCGACGCCTCCGGGCGAGGAGGTGGCCTCACCGCAGGCCCGGCCGACCACCTCAGCGTAGAGGCGGGGACGACCGCGGCGACGAGCTGCGATGAGGTGTTGACGAGCCGGCGGGGAGGCGACTCCCCGCCGGCTCACCCGCGTCCGGGCCGCGTACCGCGTGGTGTGGCGGGCCGTGCCGGGCCGCCGCCGGCGCGTTCCCGCGCGGCCCCGCGCGGCCCCCGCTCCGCACCGGCGTGGCCGGATTCACCCATCGCCGCGCCGGATCCGGGCCGGTGCCCCGCGAACCCCGCCGGCGCCGCCCGACCGGCCGGGTGCGGCCAGCCCCTTGACGCCCGCGGATCGGCCCGGCGCCTCCGCCGGTTCGGTACGCTGGTGCGGCAAACGGAGGGGCGACCGCGCGGCGCAGTGCACACCGCGGCCTCCGCACGGTGTCCGAAACCCGCCCGCGCGCCTTCGTCCCGGTGCCTGGCGCCGCTCCAGCGGCCCGGCCCCCGTGGCCGTACCGGCCAGGCCGTTTCCAGCCGACTCCCGCTCGCTCAAGACACGCGCACCCCGTGGCAGGGGGCCAGGAGGCAAGATGTCGCCGGTTCATTCCACCTCGCGCCGATCGCGTGGACCGCTGGGGCTCGCCGCGGTGGCCGCGGCGGCCGTCCTCGGCGTGTCCGGCTGCTCCATCGACCTCAGCCACCTGCGGCCGGGCGGCGGCGACGAGCCCTCGCCCTCGCCCACCCCTGTGGACGCCGCCCCGCTGCTGGAGACGGCGCTGGAGTCGCTGCGCGGCCAGCCGGCGGTCACCGTGCAGGGCCAGCTCTCGGCCACCGAGAACAGCATCGTCAGCGACATCTCGCTGACCACCACCGCGGCCGGCGCCTCCTACGGCACCCTCCAGGAGAGCGAGAACGAGGCGGAGGTCATGGCGGCCGACAGCCGGATCTTCGTCAACGCCCCCGAGGAATACTGGCTGGACCAGAACGTCATCAACCCCGACACCGACTCCTACGCCGACAACTGGGTGCGGGTGTCGGCCCGCCAGCTCGGCTTCGACCCCGGCGCCGTGCTGGCGCCGGCCCAGCTCGCCGACATCATCGGCGCCATGGCCCCCGACGGCGGCCGGGCCACGCTGGAGAACCTCGACGGCACCACCGCCTACCGCGTGGACCTCCAGGGCGGCGAGCAGAACCGGGTGTGGATCGGCGAGGAGTCCGGCGAGCTGCTGCGCGCCGAGATCGAGCAGCTCGCGCCCGAGGACGCCGAGGACGGCCCGCGCAGCCGCCTCAACTTCACCCCGGCCGAGCCCGCCGACGTCGAGGCCGTCTACACCGACGCCCTGGCCGTGGCCAACGACGGCCTCAAGGGCGCGCCCGACTCCCGGCTGCCCGTCAACTGGAGCGGCCAGCTCGAACTCAACTGCGAGACCGGCGGCGCCTGCACGGTCAGCGGCACGGTCAAGGACGACTCCGACGGCGACAGCGGCGACAGCGTCGTGGTGCGCATGGACGCCACCGTCTCCAACAACGAGCTGGGCTCCAAGGAGTGCGACGACACCGGCACCCTCAAGGCCGGCGGCACGGTCGACCTCTCCTGCGGCGTGGACTTCAACCTCGCGCCCAGCGCCTCGCCGCAGAGCTACGAGGTCAGCGGCGACGCCCAGTTGTCCACGCGGGCGCTGACCGGCGAGGCCCGCCAGGAGTTCGTGAACACCATCGAGGAGCAGCGCGACGCCGCCCTGGCCAACCCCTCGGGCTCGCCGTCGGCCTCGCCCTCCCCCTCGGAGTCGGCCGGCGACTGACCGGCCGCCGGTGCGGTGACCGCCGGGGCGCGCGGGCGGTGTCCCGGCGGGTAACCTAGGAAGCCAATCCCGAGACGAAGGACTGGCCACACTCGTGTTCGAGACGCTATCCGACCGGCTGACATCGGTCTTCTCCTCGCTGCGCGGCAAGGGGCGGTTGTCCGAGGAGGACATCAACGCGACCGCGCGGGAGATCCGTCTCGCGCTGCTGGAGGCCGACGTCGCGCTGCCGGTCGTCCGCTCCTTCATCGCCCAGGTCAAGGAGCGCGCGCAGGGCGCCGAGGTCTCCAAGGCGCTCAACCCCGCCCAGCAGGTCATCAAGATCGTCAACGAGGAGCTTGTCGAGATCCTCGGCGGCGAGACCCGGGAGATCCGGTTCGCCAAGACCCCGCCCACGGTCATCATGCTGGCCGGCCTCCAGGGCGCCGGTAAGACCACCCTGGCGGGCAAGCTGGGCCGGTGGCTGGCCGCCGAGCGCAACACCCCGCTGCTGGTGGCCGCCGACCTCCAGCGCCCCAACGCCGTCACCCAGTTGCAGGTGGTGGGCGAGCGCGCCGGGGTCCCGGTGTTCGCGCCCGAGCCCGGCAACGGCGTGGGAGACCCCGTGGCCGTGGCGCGCGCCTCCATCGAGCAGGCCCGGCGCAACAACCACAACGTGGTCGTCATCGACACCGCCGGCCGCCTCGGCGTCGACAGCGAGATGATGCAGCAGGCGGCCGACATCCGCGACGCCGTCCAGCCCGACGAGATCCTGTTCGTGGTCGACGCCATGATCGGCCAGGACGCGGTCAACACCGCCCAGGCGTTCCTCGACGGCGTCGGCTACGACGCGGTGGCGCTGACCAAGCTCGACGGCGACGCGCGCGGCGGTGCCGCGCTGTCGATCCGGCACATCACCGGCCGGCCGATCATGTTCGCCTCCACCGGTGAGAAGCTCGAGGACTTCGACCTCTTCCACCCCGACCGGATGGCCTCGCGCATCCTCGACATGGGCGACGTGCTCACGCTCATCGAGCAGGCGCAGCGCACGTTCGAGGAGGACGAGGTCGCCAAGATGGCCAGCACGCTGGCCTCCGACGACGACTTCACCCTCGACGACTTCCTCCAGCAGATGGCGATGGTCCGCCGGCTGGGCCCCATCAGCAACCTGCTCGGCATGATGCCCGGCATGGGGCAGATGCGCGACCAGATCGGCAACGTGGACGAGAAGGACCTCGACCGCATAGCCGCGATCATCCAGTCGATGACGCCCGAGGAGCGCCGCACCCCCAAGATCATCAACGGGTCGCGGCGGCTGCGCATCGCCAACGGCTCGGGCACCCAGGTCAGCGACGTCAACGGCCTGGTCACCCGGTTCTTCGAGGCGCAGAAGATGATGCGCCAGGTCAAGGCCGGCGGCGGCATGCCGGGAATGCCCGGGATGCCGGGCATGCCGGGGGCGCTTCCGGGCGGCCGCAAGAAGGGCAAGGCCCAGGCGAAGAAGGCCAAGAAGGGCAAGCAGCGCAGCGGCAACCCGCTCAAGGCCAAGCAGCAGGAGGCCGAGCGCGCGGCCGAGCGCCAGCGCCGCCGCGAGGAGGGCGGCGACCAGCAGCAGATGCCGCAGCTCCCGCCGGGGCTGGGCGGCGGCCAACTCCCGCCCGGCCTGGGCGGCAACGGCGTGCCCGACCTCTCCAACTTCAAGCTGCCGCGCAAGTAGCGCGCGGCCGCCCGCCGTCCCCCGCCCGGCGCTCCGGCGCGGCGCGGGGGAGCACCGGGCGGGGAAAAACACGGCAAACCCCGGTGCCGCCGAAGGCGGTGCCGACGCGGTGGGCGGAGCGCGCGAAGCGCCCCGCCCACCGCGTTCTCGCGTCCGGCCGCGCTCCTGTGACCGGAAACTCACCGCCCGCCCGGCCGGGCCGATGCCGCCGAACGGGCGTTGCGTTGCGCGGCGTCTGGCAGAATGGGTGGTTGACTAACGGTGTGATGGGCCGGCCCTCTAACTAGCCTGGACACCTACGTCCCCGCCCGCTGACCCCGCCGCATCCCCACGCGGGGCGGTCGTGGGCAGAACAGCATCGCAACTGGGAGAAGACCACACTCGTGGCTGTCAAAATCAAGCTGAAGCGTATGGGCAAGATCCGTACGCCGCAGTACCGCATTGTCGTCGCCGACGCCCGCACCAAGCGCGATGGCAAGGCCATCGAGGAGATCGGCAAGTACCACCCGAAGGAAGAGCCGAGCTTCATCGAGGTGAACTCCGAGCGGGCGCAGCGCTGGCTGTCTGTGGGGGCGCAGCCCACCGGCCCGGTCAAGACCATCCTCAAGCGCACCGGCGACTGGCAGAAGTTCAAGGGCCTGACCGAGCCGGCGCCGCTGAAGGTCGCCGAGCCGCGCGACAAGGAGGCCGAGGAGGCCGCCTTCCAGGCCGTGCTCAAGGAGCTGGTCCTGCCCGAGAACGACACCAAGGGCGGCGAGTCCAAGGGTCGGGGCCGGAAGTCCTCCGGGGCCTCCGAGAAGAAGGCCGACAAGGCTGACAAGGCCGAGAAGTCGGAGAAGGCGGAGAAGTCCGACGCCGCTCCGGCCACCGAGAACACCGGCGAAGAGACGACCACGGAGCCTGAGGGCGAGGTCTGACGTGCTGGAAGAGGCGCTTGAGCACCTGGTTCGAGGCATCGTCGTGAACTCCGACGATGTCCAGGTGAGAGCCCGTAGGCTCCGCAAGGGCAAGGTGCTCGAAGTCCGGGTCCATCCCGACGACCTCGGGAAGGTGATCGGCCGCAACGGCCGCACCGCCAAGGCGCTGCGGACGGTCGTCGGCTCGCTGGCCGGCGGCCGCTACGTCCGCGTCGACCTGCTGGACCTGAACGAAGTGCGCTGATCTGCGCTTGGCCCGGCGCCCGTGCGGCGCCGGGCCGGGGCGCCGCCGATGACACGAGCGGCGCCCCCTCGGCATGTGCGCGGCCCGTCCACCGCGCCCGCACGCCCTGCTTCCCGGGAGGACCATGCGTCTCGTTGTCGGCCGGATCGGCCGCGCCCACGGCGTCCGCGGCGACGTCGCCGTGGACGTGCGCACCGACGACCCCGCCGCCCGCTTCGCGCCCGGCTCCCGGCTGGCCACCGACCCCGCCGACGCGGGGCCGCTGACCGTCTCCTCGGCCCGCACCCACTCCGGGCGGCTGCTGGTGCGCTTCACCGGGGTGGCCGACCGCACGGCCGCCGAAGGGCTGCGCGGGGTGACCCTGTGGGTCGACTCCGCCGACGTGCCGCCCGTGGACGACCCCGACGAGTTCCACGACCACGAGCTGATCGGCCTGCGGGTGCGCACCACCGGGGGCGAGGAGGTCGGCGAGGTCGCCGACGTCCTGCACAACGCCCAGGACGTGCTGGTGGTCGCCGACCCCCACGGCGCGGAGTTCCTGGTGCCCTTCATCCGCGACCTCGTGCCCGAGGTCGACCCCGCGGCCGGGGTCCTGGTGGTCGACCCGCCGCCCGGCCTGCTCGACCTGGGCCGCTGACCCACCGCCCGCCCGCGGCGCGCCGGCCGCGCGCCGCCCTTCCCTCGCGGACCCCGCACCCATGCGCATCGACATCATCACCATCTTCCCCGACTACTTCGCGCCGCTGGAGCTGTCGCTCATCGGCAAGGCGCGGGCCGCCGGCATCCTCGACATCCGCCTGCACGACCTGCGGAGCTGGACCCACGACCGGCACAACACCGTCGACGACACCCCCTACGGGGGCGGCCCCGGCATGGTCATGAAGCCCGAGCCGTGGGGCGAGGCCCTGGACGCGGTGGCCGGCGCCCCCGAGCCCGGCGGCGCCGCCGGGCCGGGCGCCGTGCCAAGGCTGGTGGTGCCCACCCCCAGCGGCACCCCGTTCACCCAGGAGCGCGCCAAGCGGCTGTCGGAGGAGCCCTGGCTGGTGTTCGCCTGCGGGCGCTACGAGGGCATCGACTCCCGGGTGGCGGCCGACGCGGCGCGGCGCATGCCGGTCGAGGAGGTCAGCATCGGCGACTACGTGCTCGCGGGCGGGGAGTCGGCGACGCTGGTCATCGTGGAGACCGTCTCGCGGCTGCTGCCGGGCGTGCTGGGCAACGCCGAGTCGGCGGTGCAGGACTCCTTCGCGGCCGGCGCCATGGAGAACCTGCTGGAGGGGCCGGTGTTCACCAAGCCGGCGCGGTGGCGCGACCTGGAGGTCCCGCCGGTGCTGCTGTCGGGCGACCACGGCGCGGTGGACCGGTGGCGGCGCCACGAGGCGCTGCGCAAGACCGCCCGCAACCGGCCCGAGCTGCTGCGCGCGCTGGCCGAGGGCGGGATGGCCGGGCTGGACCGCACGGACCAGGCGCTGGTGCGGGAACTGCTGGCCGGCACCGCCGCCGAGCAGGAGCGGGACGACCCCGCGCGGGAGGCGGCGTTGCAGACCGGTGCCGAACCTATGGCAGACTAGACGAGTTGCCCCTGTCGTCGCTCGCGTTGCCCGCATGCCGGAACTCCGGCGCGGGGCCGCCTACACCCGGCAGAGGCACCTACGACCCCAGCAGCAGATCCGCCCGCGCGAACCGCCAGTTAGTCGCCGCGGCGCGCAATCGATGAGGAACCGCTGAGATGCACACCGCTATTCAGGAAATTGAGAAGGCTCAACTGCGCTCGGACATTCCTGTCTTCCGTCCGGGCGACACGCTGAACGTGCACGTGCGGGTCACCGAGGGCAACCGCTCCCGCGTCCAGGTCTTCAAGGGCGTGGTGATCCGGCGGCAGGGCGGCGCCAGCCGCGAGACCTTCACGGTCCGCAAGATCAGCTACGGCGTGGGTGTGGAGCGGACCTTCCCCGTGCACACGCCGGTGATCGAGAAGATCGAGGTCGTCTCCCGCGGCCGCGTCCGCCGCGCGAAGCTGTACTACCTGCGCAACCTGCGCGGCAAGGCCGCCCGCATCCGCGAGCGCCGCGAGCCCGTCGCGAGCTGACCCGCGCATACGCGACCGGTGGTGCGGCAGCGCGTCGCCGCTGTGCCTTTTCCGGCGCGAGCGGCCGCGCTCGGATAGGCTTGTGGTTCCGATGAGCAACAGGAATCGGCCTCCTGCGCGGCCACCGTCACCACCGGGCGCGTCGGCGGGAACCGGTTCGGCGACTCTGGCTCTTCCACGCACCCGCGTGGAAGGGCCAGAGTCGTGTCGGGCCGGGGTGCGCGCGACCGCAGCGCACCGGCGGGGCCGAGGCAGCCGAAAGCGCAGGAGGTTCGATGGGCGCCAAGAGTGAGAGTGCCGGCGAGAGGTCGGAGAAGTCGGGGTCCTTCTGGAAGGAACTCCCGATCCTGATCGTCATCGCCCTGGTGCTGGCGTTCGTGATCCGCACGTGGATCGCGCAGCCGTACTGGATCCCCTCGCGCTCGATGGAGGACACCCTGCGGATCGATGACCGGGTCATCGTCAACAGGCTGGTGTTCCAGGTGCGCGACATCGAGCGCGGCGACGTCGTGGTGTTCACCGGAGACGGCTCCTGGGACGAGGAAGAAGGCGCCCTTCCGGTCGAGGAGCCCACCAACCCCGTCTCGCGGCTGTTCAACTGGGTGGGCCAGCAGTTCGGCGCCGCGCCCACCGGCCGCGAGTACATCAAGCGCGTGATCGGGCTGCCGGGCGACACCGTGGCCTGCTGCGACGCGCAGAACCGGGTCACGGTCAACGGCGTACCCCTGGACGAGCCCTACCTGTACCCGGGCAGCCAGGAGACCCACGTGGAGTTCGGGCCGGTCGAGGTCCCCGAGGGGCGGCTGTGGCTCATGGGCGACCACCGCGCCATCTCCAAGGACTCCCGGATGCACCAGAACGAGCCGGGCGGCGGCACCGTCGCCGTCGACCACGTGGTGGGCCGGGCCTCGGTGATCGTGTGGCCCTTCGACCGCATGGACACGCTGCCCACGCCCGAGACGTTCGCCGAGCTGAACGAGGGCGGGGCCGAGGAGCAGGCCGGGCAGGGCGCGGCGGGCGAGCCCGCCGGAGCCGAGGCGGTCGAGGCGTCGGCGGCGCTGCCGCTGGTGCTGGGGGCGGCCGCCGCGGTGCCCTTCCACCTCACGGGCCGCCGGGCGCTGCGGGCGCTGCGCCGGCCGGACTCCGCGGTGGTGGCCGCGGCCGTCCCGCCGGAGGAACCGGGCCGGGGCGCCGAGCGGGAGTAGTGACCCGGCGGCACACCGGTGGGCCGACGCGCCGGGGCGGCGGGGCCGCCGTGGCGGGCCCTAGGGCCGCGGCGGCAATCTCGGGTAATGCCCCCGGACGGTTGACACGTGTCGCATCATGGTTGCTGTAGTGGATAAGTCACCGCTCAGGCGAAGGGGGCCGGGCCGCTCAACCGGGACTGCACGACGAAAGCGAGCACGAGATGAGTTCTGAGGACCTGGAGAAGTACGAGGCCGAGATGGAGCTACAGCTCTATCGCGAGTACCGCGACGTCGTCGGCCTCTTCAGCTACGTGGTCGAGACCGAACGCCGGTTCTACCTGACCAACCACGTGGACCTTCAGCCGCGCAGCACCGAGAACGGCGAGATGTACTTCGAGGTCACGATGGAGGACGCCTGGGTGTGGGACATGTACCGCCCGGCGCGGTTCGTGCGGAACGTGCGCGTGGTGACCTTCAAGGACGTCAACGTCGAAGAGATCACCAAGTCCGACCTTGAGGTCCCCGCGGCGGGCAAGCCCGGCTCATCGTCATCCTGACCCCGGACCGACCGCACCGGCCCCGGACACCGCCGCCGGACCGCCCCTCACGGGTCGGTCCGGCGGCGTTTCGGTAACGGTCTGCGCACTTTCGCGGGTGCGCCGTGGCCCGCCGTCCTCCTGGAGTGGAGAAGGCGGGCACGAGGAGCCGCCGGGCGGGGGCGGCCCTTCCGCGTCCACTTCCCGGCCTTGCTCGACCACCTGTGTGGTCCAGGGAGAGACCCGGCGGGGCGCCCGAACCGGCGAGGCACCGGCGGTGCGGCGCTCAGGCCATCGGTCGGACGCGGCCGCCGGTGGCCTCCACGATCGCGGCGGCCAGCCGGTCGCGGACGGCGGTCTGGGCGGCGATCCGCTGGTCCAGCACGGCCAGCCGCTCCGTGGCCACCCGCAGGTTCCGCTCGGAGGGCGGCGCGGCGGTCACGTCGCCGTCCAGGCACGGGAGGAAGACCTCGACGTCCTCCAGGGTGAGGCCGACCTCCAGCAGGTGGCGGATGTTGCGCACCCGCACCACGGCCGAGGCGTCGAACACGCGGTAGCCGTTGGGCGCGCGCTCGGAGGCGATGAGCCCCGCCGCCTCGTAGTGCCGCAGCGCGCGGGGACTCGCGCCGGTGGCCTCCGCCAGTTCGCCGATCCGCATTCCGCACCTCCGAGCGGGGATTATCCCACCATGGCGCCCCCGTCCACCGGCAGGACCGCGCCGGTGACGAACGACGACGCGGGGTCGGCGAGCCGGGTGATGGCCCACGCCACCTCTTCGGGGGTGCCGATGCGGCCCAACGGCGTGATGGAGACCTGCCATTTCCGCACGTCGGCCTGCTCCTCGGGGGAGAGCCCCTGGTGGTCGCCGATGGAGGTGGCGATCGCGCCGGGCGCGACGGCGGCGACGCGGACGCCGCGCGGGGCGAGTTCCACCGCCCAGCTCCGGGTGAACACGTCGAGGGCGCCCTTGGTGCCCGCGTAGGCGGAGTTGCCGGGCCACCCGCGCTGGCCGACGGCGGTGGAGACGTTGACGACGACGCCGCCTGACTCCTCCAGCAGCGGCAGCAGCGCCTGGGTGAGCAGGAGCGGCGCGACGAGGTTGGTGTCGATCATCGGGGCGAGGTCGTCCCGGGTGAAGGAGCCCAGGGCGCCGCTGCGCACGATGCCGGCGTTGTTGACGAGCACGTCCAGCCGTCCGTGGCGGTCCCGGGCGACGCGGGCGATCTCCTCGGGGGCGCCCTCGGCGGTGATGTCGGCGGGCAGGGGTGTGATGCGGTCGCTGTCGCCGGCGGTCTCCTCCAACGGCCCCAGGCGGCGCCCGATGGCCAGCACGTGGGCGCCCTCGGCCGCGAAGGCCCGCGCGGTGGCCCGCCCGATCCCGGTCCCGGCCCCGGTGACGGCGACGACACGGTCCTGAGCGGATGGCCGCTGAGCGGCGGTTTCGATGTCCATGCCGCCATCGTCCGACCTTGACACTGGAGTCAGGGTCAAGCCGGTGGACGAGGGAAACCGCGACGCCCACGCGGGGGAGTCGGCCGGCGGGTCTCTGTGCGCGGGGTTGTCCACAGGCGGGACATTCGGATGGCGAGGCGGGGCGGCCGGGGCGAGGCTGGGCCTATGTGGACTTCACGGCAGCCCGCGTTCCTCCGGGTGGCACGAAGGCTCGGCACTCCCGCCGCCGCGCTTGCCCTCGCCCTCATTGTCGGCATCGGCATCGGCTTGGCCCCGGGGACCGCGCGGGCCGACTCCGGGCCGTGGCGGGTGCCGCTGGAGGGCGATCCCCGGGTGGTGCGGTCGTTCGATCCTCCGGAGCGGCGGTGGTCGCCGGGGCACCGGGGGGTCGACCTCGCGGCCTCGGTCGGCGACCGGGTGCGGGCGGCGGGGTCCGGGCGGGTCGCGTTCGCCGGGGCGGTGGCCGGCACCGGCGTGGTCAGCGTCGTCCACGGGGAACTGCGCACCACCTACCTGCCGGTGGAGCCCCGGGTGGAGCGCGGGGACCGCGTGGCGGTCGGGCAGGTGATCGCGGCGGTCGCGGCCGAGCCTCGGCACTGCGGCGCCCGCGCCTGCCTGCACTGGGGGCTGCGCAGCGGCCCCCACTACCTCGACCCCCTCGCGCTGGTCGGCCGGGCCGAGGTCCGCCTGCTGCCGCTGCGTCCCCCGCCGCCGTCCCCGCTCCCGGCCCCGGCCGCCCGCGCCACCGGGACCGCACGCCGACTCAGGCGCGGGGGTGGGCCTGGTTGTAGGTGCTGGTCAGCCGCTCGATCGAGACATGGGTGTAAATCTGGGTGCTGGACAGCGACGCGTGCCCCAGGATCTCCTGCACGCTGCGCAGGTCGGCGCCGCCGTTGAGCAGGTGGGTCGCCGCGCTGTGCCGCAGGCCGTGCGGGGCGATGTCGGTACCCGTGCCGGCCGCCGCCATGTGGGCGTGCACGTCGCGGCGGGCGGTGCGGGTGCCCAGGCGCCCACCGCGCACGCCGAGGAACACCGCCGGGCCGCTGGCGGCCGTGGCCATGCGGGGGCGGCCCTCCGCCAGCCAGCGGTCCAGGGCGGCCAGCGCGGGGGCGCCCACGGGCACCGTCCGCTCCTTGCCGCCCTTGCCGAAGACCCGCAGCGTGCGGCGTTCCCGGTCGACGTCGTCCAGGTCCAGGGCGCACAGCTCGGCCACCCGGATCCCGGTGCCGTACAGCACCTCCACCACGGCGCGGCGGCGCACGACCGCCGGTGTGGCCTCCTCCTCGCCGTCGGCCGCCGGCTCGGGCGCGAGCGCGGCGGCGGCCTCGTCCTCAGCCAGGACCGTGGGCAGGGTGCGGTGCGCGCGCGGCGCCGCGATACGCGGCCCGGGGTCCTGGGCGAGCACACCGCCCCGGTGCAGGAAGTCGGTGAAGACCCGGGCGGCGGCCACCCGCCGCGCCATGGTGGCGCGGCCGGCGCCGTCGTCGTGCAGCCGGGCGAGCCAGCCGCGCAGCGCGGCGACATCCAACTCCGCCACGGCGCGGCCCGTCTCGGCCAGGTAGGACAGCAGCGACCGGACGTCGCCGAGGTAGGCGCGCACCGTGTTGTCGGAGCGGTCCACCGCCAGGTGGCGGCGCAGGTCCTCAAGCAGCGGCTCGTGCTCGGGCGGCACCCCGCCCGTCACGCGGTCGGCTCCGGCCCGGCGCCGCGCGGCATCCGCGCCACGGCGTCGATCTCCAGCAGGAACCGGGGGTCCACGAACCCGCCGACCTCCACGAGCGTGGCCGCCGGGCGCGGCTCGTGCACCAGGTACTCGTCCAGGGCGCCGCGCACGTCGTCCAGGTCGGCGACATGCCGCAGGTAGTAGGTGAGTTTCACCAGGTCGGCCGAGCCGGCGCCGTGCTCGGCGAGGACCGCGTCGATGTTGCTGAGGACCTGCCGCGTCTGCGCGAAGGCGTCACCGGCCACGCCCCCGTCCGGCCCGACGGGGGTCTGCCCGGAGACGAAGATGAGCGGCCCCTCGGCCACCACGGAATCGCTGTACCTCTTGGGCATCGCGCCTCCCCACATCGATGATCCCGTCAGGACGGCCGAGCGTCGGCGCGGCGACCACCCGGCGCCGCCCGCAGGCGGCGCCGCACCCCGCACCGCCGCACGCGAGCGCCCACCCCTGTGGCCAACCTACTCACCCCGCCCCCGGCCGATCCACCACGGAACACCCCCGAGAACCGGGAAGCGCACCCCTGCCGCACTGCCCGGCGGACGGTCCCACCGAAGAACCGTCCGCCGAGACCGGGAGAAGCCCCCCGACCACGCCCACCCGATCCCGTCAGCACCGCAAGACGCCACGAGCGTGGTGGCAAGGTCCGGGTGTTCGGCGGTCGGCGGGCTCTGGCGGCGGATTCCGTGACGTTCACAACGATGGGGGAGCGGGCTTACCGGGCGGCGGTGGGCTGCGGGGTGAGGCGGGCGGAGCGGGCGCGCCAGCCTGAGGGGCCGCGTTCGATGAAACCGGCGGCGGCGAGCAGGCCGAGTCGGCTGAGGGCGGAGTCGAGGCCGAGCTCGCAGGCGGCGGCCACGGCGGCGGTGCCGGTGCCGCCGCGCTGGGGGACCTCGGCGAGTACGCGGCGGGACTCCGGGTCGAGGGTGTCGGGATCGAGCGCGCTGCCGGGGCCTGGCGCGAGGTCGGTGCCGATCCGGCCCACCTGCTCCACGACGTCGTCCGCGCCGGTCACGCAGGTGGCGCCGAAGTCGCGGATGAGCCGGTGGCAGCCCGCCGACAGGGCCGAGGTGACCGGGCCGGGCACGGCCATGACCGTGCGGTTGAGTTCGTGGGCGTGGCGGGCGGTGTTGAGGGCGCCGCTGCGCAGCCCGGCCTCGACCACCACCGCGCCGGGCGTGAGCGCGGCGATGATCCGGTTGCGGATGAGGAAGCCGTGCCGACTGGGCACCGCGCCGCGCGGATGCTCGCTGACCAGGGCGCCGCGCGCCGCGATGTCGGCGAAGAGGTTCTCGTTGCCGCGCGGGTAGGCCAGGTCGAGGCCGCAGGCCAGGACCGCCACCGAAGGCGCGCCCGCCGCCAGTCCGCCGCGATGCGCGGCGGAGTCGATGCCGTAGGCGCCGCCGGAGACGACGGTCCAGGAGCGCTGCGCCAGTCCCCAGGCGAGGTCGGCGGCCACGTGCCGCCCGTAGGGGGTGGCGGAGCGCGCTCCCACCACCGCGACCGACCGCAGGCACGCGTGGCGAAGGTCGTGGGCGCCGCGCACCCACAGGGCGTAGGGCCGGTGAAGGCGGAGGTCGTCCAGTTGGGTGGGCCAGCCGGGGTCTCCGGGCACCAGGAGGCGGCAGCCCAGGTCGGCGGATTCGGTGAGCAGGGAGTCGGGATCCACCCGGGCGGCGCGTTCGACCCAGCGCGCGGCACGCTGCGCGTAGGCCGCCGGCCGGATCCCCGGCGGCGCCGAGGGCGGCCGCCCTGACGCGAGTGCCTCCCACACCGCCGCCGCCCCGTGCTCGTCCAGCAGCGCACCCATGACCGGATCCCCCGCACTCGCGACGGCGGTCAGGCACGCACGCGCCACGGCGTCGTCGGACCGGTCGTGGGCGGACGGCACGTCGCCGTGATCGCTCTCCACGCTGCCTCCGCTGTCGAGTGGCCCGAAGGTGTGGGCCGGTCCTGAGGAGGCGCCGACCTCGCCGCCGGGCGCGGGGCCGGCACCGCCCGTGGCGGTACGCGCGGGGCCGGTCGGCGCCGCTGCGTCGTCGGGGATGTGGACGCCCCCGGGTGAAGGCGTACCGGCGTCCGGCCCGGGCGGGGGCGGCTCACCGGAAGAGCGGTCCGCGCGTCCGGTCGGGGAGCGTTGGCAGGTGTGGCTGGCGTCGGCACTGGGCGCCGGTGCGGCTGCCTTCCGGTCGGAGACGGCGTGGGCGGGTGCGCCTGGGGAGTGGTGTTCCCGCACGTCGGTTGCTGCTGCCGCTGTGTCGGTGGGCTGTGGTTGGCGGGGTGGGGCCGGTGTGGGTGCCTCGCGACTGGAGACGGCGTCGGCAGGTGCGGGCGGCTCGGCGGGGAAGGTGGGCGGGTGGGCCGGTTCGGGTTGGTGAGGAAGCGCGGGCGCGGTGGAGATCTGATCGGCTTCGGTGCGGGAACGGCGCGAAGGTCGGGTGCCACTGGGCGGCGGCTGCCCGGGGGCGGGGACGGAAGCGGCTTTAACAGGGGGAGGGCCGGTAGGGGAGTCGTGAGTCATTGGGCGCGTCCTGACCAGAGGGCGTAGGCGAAGGCCGTGTCCTCGACGGCGGGGTGGGGGCGGCCGGCGAGGTCGGCCAGGGTCCAGGCCACGCGCAGGGTCCGGTCGACCCCTCGGGCGCTGATGTCGCCGCGTTCCATGGCCGCGGCGAGAATGCTCAGCGCGGGTGGCGCGACGGGGAAGTGGCGGCGGAGTTCGGCGCCGGGGATCTCGGCGTTGGTGGACCACGGGGTGCCCGCGAGGCGGTGGGCGGCGCGTTCGCGGGCCTGCGTCACGCGCGCGGCGACCGTGGCCGAGGACTCGGCGTAGGGGCGGTCGGCGAGGAGTTCGGCGTGGGCGACTGGCTGGAGTTCGACCTTGAGGTCGACCCGGTCGACCAGCGGTCCCGACAGCCGGGCGAGGTAGCGGCGCCGCTGGGTCGACGAGCAGGTGCAGGCGGGGCCGGACTTGCCGCACGGGCACGGGTTGGCCGCCATGATCAGCAGGAACCGGGCGGGGAAGCAGACCGACGACGCCGAGCGGGCGATCACGACCTCGCCGGTCTCCAGCGGCTGGCGCAGGGAGTCCAGCACCCCGCGCGCGAACTCCGGAGCCTCGTCCAAAAACAGCGCGCCCCGGTGCGCCAGCGACACGCACCCCGGCCGCAGCCGGGTGCTGCCGCCGCCCACGATCGCGGCGCGGGTGGCGGTGTGGTGGGGCGCGCAGAACGGCGGCTCCACGATCAGGGGGGACCCCTTGGGCAGGGTGCCCGCCACCGAGTGCACGGCGGTGACCTCGATGGAGTCCTCGGCGGTCAGGCGCGGCAGGATCGTGGGCAGCCGCTCGGCCAGCAGGCTCTTGCCGGTGCCGGGCGGCCCCACCATCATCAGGTGGTGTGCCCCGGCCGCCGCGATCTCCAGCGCGCGCCGCGCCACCGGCTGGCCCAGGACGTCGGCGAGGTCGGGCCTGCGGCGGCGGTCCCGCTCGGCGGGCGCGGGGTCCTCGGGGTCGGCGGGGTCGCCGAACAGTTCCTGGTCGATGGGCTCGCCGCGCAGGTGCGCCAGCAGTTCGCCCAGTGAGGCCACCGACACCACCGTGATGCCGGGGACCAGCGCGGCCTCCTTGGCGTTGCCCCGGGAGACCACGAAGGTGGTGTGGCCCGAGCGCACACCCGCCAGCACGGCGGGCAGCACGCCCTGGACGGCGCGGGTGCGGCCGTCCAGGCCGAGTTCGGCGAGGACCACGGCGGGATGCAGCGTGCTGGGCGGCACCGCCCCGGCGGCCGCGAGCACGGCCGCCGCGATGGCGAGGTCGAAGCCGCTGCCCCGCTTGGGCAGGCTCGCCGGGGACAGGCTGACGGTGATGTGGCCCTCGGGCCAGCACTCACCGGAGTTGACGACGGCGGCCCGGATGCGGTCGCGCGCCTCGCGCAGGGCGGTGTCGGGCAGACCCACCAGGGTGAGCCCGGCGGGTCCTTCGCCCAGGTGCGCCTCGACCTCGATGACGTGGCCCTCGACGCCCAGCAGGGCCATGGAGCGGGTGCGCGCCAGTGCCATCAGGCCACCCCCCGGTGGTGGCGGACGAAGATCCGGCCGCCGGGCGGGAGCAGGACCGAGACGACGTCCACGCGGGTGCGGACGCCCCAGGCCCGGTGTTCGGCCTGCCAGCGGTGCGCCAGCCGCCGCAGCCGCCGGTGCTTGGATTCGGTGACGGCCTCCAGCGGCCAGCCGAACCGCAGGCTGGTGCGGGTCTTGACCTCGGCGACGACCAGGACGGCGCCCTCGCCCGCGACGATGTCGAGTTCGCCCTCGGGGCAGCGCCAGTTGCGGGCCAGGACCCGCATGCCCGCCCGCCGCAGGTAGGCCGACGCGACCTCCTCGCCCCGGGCACCGAGCGCGGCCCGGCGCGCCCCCGGCCCGCGCAGGGGCGGGCCGTTCCTAGCGACCATGGTGGATCACCTCCACACCCCACCGTGCTCGCCCGACCCACACGGCCGCGACCCGAATCCGCCACCTGTGGAAAACCCGCCGGGCCCATCCCTGGCGCGCGGATCGCACGCCCCGGGCGTCACCGGCCCGACCGGTAACGCCCGGGCGCGGGTGGTGCGGGAAGCGGGGGTGGGGGACAATTCGGGGTTGTGCCCAGTGCTGACACCAGGTGGGGTGTCGTGGCCGCCGATGTCTCGGGGCCTGACGCCGCTGCCGTCCTCCGCGACTACTACGTCGACATCGTCTCCCGCTACCACGGGCGTCCGGCCGCCCGCGACGAGGTCGACGCCGCGTTGCGGGACGAGCCCAGCGGGGATCTCGCGCCGCCGACCGGGGTGTTCCTGCTCGGGTGGGTCGGCGGGCGCGTCGGCGGATGCGTGGGGCTGCGCTGGGTGGGCGGAGGCGTCGCCGAGTTGACGCGGCTGTTCGTCCGGCCCCGGGCGCGGGGAACCGGCGGCGGAGGCGCGCTGCTGGCCGCCGCCGAGCGGGCCGCGCGCGAAGCCGGGGCGGCCGAGATCCGGCTCGACACCCGGCACGACCTCGTGGAGGCGCGCCGCCTGTACGCGCGGCGCGGCTACGCCGAGGTGCCCGCCTTCAGCAGCGGCCCCTACAGCGACCACTGGTTCGCCAAGCGGTTGGCCGATCCCGTACCCGACCCCGCTCCCCAGCACGAGGAGGCGCCGTGAACCGGCTCCGCCTGGGCTTCCAGATCCCCTGCCGGCTCCCCGCCTCCCGCATCGCCGCTCTGGCGCGGCGGGTCGAGGAGGCCGGGTTCGACGAGCTGTGGCTGGTCGAGGACTGCTTCTTCGCCGGGGGGATCGCCGCCTCGGCGACCGCGCTGGCCGCCACCGAGCGCATCGGCGTGGGCATCGGCATCCTGCCCGCCGTGGCGCGCAACGCCGCCTTCACCGCCATGGAGGTCGCCGCCCTCGCCGAGGCCCACCCCGGCCGCTTCACCGCCGGCCTGGGCCACGGCATGCGCGACTGGATGCGCCAGATCGGCGCCGCGCCCGCCTCACCGCTCACCGCGCTGGCCGAGCACCTCGACGCCGTCCGCCGCCTGCTCGCCGGCGAGACCGTGACCACCCAAGGCCGCTACGTCCGCCTCGACGGCGTGCGCCTGGAGTTCCCGCCCGAGCCGCCGCCGCCCGTGGTCGCCGGGGTCCGCGGCCCGCGCTCGCTGGAGGTCTCCGGCCGCCACGCCGACGGCACCGTGCTGGCCGAGCCGGTCACGCCCGCCTACCTGGCCTCGGCGCGCGCCTCCATCGCGCGCGGCCGGGTGGGGCGGGAGAGCCCCCACACCATCACCGCCTACACGCTCTTCCACGCCGACGACGACCTCGGCCGCGCCCGCGACGCCCTGCGCCCCGCCCTGGCCGGCCCCGTCGCCGACCCCGCGTGGGCCGCCCACCTGGCCGACGTCGACCTCGGCCCCCGGCGCGCCGCCGTCGCCGCGCTGCCCCCCGCCGAGCGCGCCGCCGCGCTGCCCGCCGACTGGATCGACTGCCTCTCGGCCTGCGGCCCGCCCGAGCGCTGCCTGGAGCGCGTCCGCGAGACCGGCGCGGCGGGCGCCGACACCGTGGTGCTGTGCCCCGTGGGCGACACCGACGAGCAGTTGGCGCGCGCTGCGGCCCTGCCCGCCCTGCTGGCACGCTGACGCGGCCGGCCCGGCGGGCGGGCTGCGGTCCTTGGCAGGTCCTTGACAGCGCCGGGCGCCCGCGGCTAGGGCGCCGCGACGTCGGGAGGGCGGCTAGAATTCCTAGAGGCTCGTTTCGAGCCGACCACTACGCACGCCCACATGCCTCCTCGCGCAGGAGGGGTCGCTCTCACGGTCCGCGCCGCTACAGGCGGTGCGGCGGAGTGATCGGGGCGTCAGGAACAACCGAGGTGCGGGGGACGGAAGACCCCCCGTGCCGCCCCTACGAGGAGGACCGAGTCATGGCCACTGTCGTGACCATCCGGCAGCTGCTGGAAAGCGGTGTGCACTTCGGGCACCAGACCCGCCGCTGGAACCCGAAGATGAAGCGCTTCATCCTGACCGAGCGCAACGGCACCTACATCATCGACCTCCAGAAGTCGCTGGCCTACATCGACCGCGCCTACGAGTTCGTCAAGGAGACGGTGGCCCACGGCGGCACCATCCTCTTCGTCGGCACCAAGAAGCAGGCGCAGGCGGCCATCGACGAGCAGGCGCGCCGGGTGGGGATGCCGTTCGTCAACCAGCGCTGGCTGGGCGGCATGCTGACCAACTTCTCCACCGTGCACAAGCGGCTCCAGCGCCTCAAGGAGCTGGAGGAGATCGACTTCGACGACGTCGCCGCCTCCGGCCTCACCAAGAAGGAGCTGCTCGGGCTGCGCCGCGAGAAGGAGAAGCTGGAGCGCACCCTCGGCGGTATCCGCGACATGTCCCGCGTGCCCAGCGCGGTGTGGATCGTGGACACCAAGAAGGAGCACATCGCGATCAGCGAGGCCCGCAAGCTCAACATCCCGGTCGTGGCCATCCTCGACACCAACTGCGACCCCGACGAGGTCGACTACCCGATCCCGGGCAACGACGACGCCATCCGCAGCGTCAGCCTGCTGACCCGCGTGATCGCCGACGCCGTCGCCGACGGTCTCCTCGCCCGCTCCGGTGCCTCGGCCTCCGCCGACACCGAGAAGACCGGCGACGAGCCGCTGCCCGAGTGGGAGCGGGAGCTGCTGGAGAGCACCTCCACCGAGGCCGCCCCGGCGCCCGCCGAGACCGCGGAGACCGCCGAGGCCCCCGCGTCCGACGCCGCCGCCGAGGCCCCGGCCGAGCCGGCCGCCGCCGAGGCCGAGTCGGCTCCGGCCGAGGCCGCCGCCGAGTCCGAGGGCGGCAAGGAGTCCTGAGGCCCTCAGGCCGACCGCCGGCTCCCCGCGCCAGCGCGCGGGGAGCCGCTGCGGGCCGCGCCCGCGGCCCGCGACCCCGTGAGACCCGCCGACCCACACAAGGGGATTAGAGAACAGCTATGGCGAACTACACCGCCGCTGACGTCAAGAAGCTGCGCGACCTGACCGGCGCCGGCATGATGGCCTGCAAGAAGGCCCTGGAGCAGAGCGACGGCGACTTCGACAAGGCCGTCGAGTTCCTGCGGGTGAAGGGCGCGAAGGACGTCGGCAAGCGCGCCGAGCGCACCACCAGCAACGGCCTCATCGCCCTCAAGCAGGACTCCGACACCTCGGCCGTGCTCATCGAGCTGAGCTGCGAGACCGACTTCGTCGCCAAGAACGAGCAGTTCCAGAGCCTGGCCGCCGACATCGCCGACCTCGTCGCGCGCACCGACGCCGCCGACACCCCGGCGCTGCTGGCCACCGAGTTCATCGACGGCAAGACCGTGCAGGCCGTCATCGAGGAGCGCAGCGCCGTCATCGGCGAGAAGCTGGAGCTGCGCCGCTTCGCCAAGGTCGAGGGCGGCTACGTCGCCAGCTACCTGCACAAGTCCGACCCCGACCTGCCCCCGACCATGGGCGTGCTGGTCGAGCTGGACCAGGCCAACGCCGAGGTCGGCCGGGACCTCGCCCAGCAGATCGCCGCGCTCGCGCCGACCTACGTCAGCAAGGACGACGTCCCCGAGGACATCGTCGCCAACGAGCGCCGCATCGCCGAGGCCACCGCCCGCGAGGAGGGCAAGCCGGAGCAGGCCCTGCCCAAGATCATCGAGGGCCGCGTCAACGGGTTCTTCAAGGACACCACCCTGCTGGGGCAGCCGTTCGTGAAGGACAACAAGAAGACCATCCAGAAGGTCGTCGACGAGGCCGGGGTCACCGTCCGCCGCTTCGTCCGCTTCAAGGTCGGGCAGTCCTAGCCGTTTGACATGATGGAGGTGTCGGGGTGTCCCACCCCGGCACCTTCGGTGGATCAGGCGGGGCCTGCCCGGTGCAGCATCGGCCGCCCCGCGCCGCGTTACCACTCGGGGGAACCAGAAGGAGGCCGAGCGCCGTGTCGGAGACCGAAGGCCATGCCGCCGCGCAGGCCGCCCCAGCCATGCACGACTCTGGCTGGCGGCGCGTCGTACTGAAGCTGTCGGGCGAGGCGTTCGCCGGCGGCGACGAACTCGGCATCGACGCCGCGGTCGTGGAGTACCTGGCGGAGTCGATCGCGGCGGTGGTGTCGGAGGGCATCCAGGTCGCCGTCGTCGTCGGCGGGGGCAACATGTTCCGCGGCGCCGACATGTCCGAGCGCGGCATGGAGCGGGGCCGCGCCGACTACATGGGCATGCTCGGCACCGTCATCAACTGCCTGGCCCTCCAGGACTTCCTGGAGCGCCAGGGGGTCGAGACCCGCGTGCAGACCGCCATCCACATGAGCCAGGTCGCCGAGGCCTACATCCCGCGCCGCGCCATCCGGCACCTGGAGAAGGGCCGCGTGGTCATCTTCGGAGCCGGGCTCGGCGCGCCGTTCTTCTCGACCGACACCGCCGCCGCCCAGCGCGCCCTGGAGATCGAGGCCCAGGCGGTCCTCAAGGGCACCCAGGTCGACGGCGTCTACGACTCCGACCCCCACCGCAACGCGGGGGCGGTCAAGTTCGACCGGCTCGACTACAACGAGGTGCTCACCCGCGGCCTGAAGGTCATGGACGCCACCGCGGTCAGCCTGTGCATGGACAACGGCCTGCCGATCGTGGTGTTCGACCTGATGGGCAAGGGCAACATCGTCCGCGCGGTGCGCGGCGAGAAGATCGGCACCATCGTGGGCCGGGCCGACGGCTGAGGCACGCGCAGACCTCCGACAGATCGAAGCGACACACGGGAGCCCCAATGATCGAAGAGACCCTCCTCGAGGCCGAGGAGAAGATGGAGAAGGCCGTGGTGGTCGCCAAGGAGGACTTCGCCGCGATCCGCACGGGCCGTCCCGGTCCCGCCACCTTCAACAAGATCACGGCCGAGTACTACGGCGCCCCCACCCCGATCAACCAGCTCGCGTCGTTCTCCGTGCCCGAGCCGCGCATGGTGGTCGTCTCCCCGTTCGACAAGAACTCCCTGTCGGCCGTTGAGAAGGCCATCCGCGAGAGCGACCTCGGCGTGAACCCGGCCAACGACGGCAACATCATCCGCGTGGTGTTCCCCGACCTGTCCGAGGAGCGCCGCAAGGAGTACGCCAAGCTCGCGCGCGGCAAGGCCGAGGACGCCCGCGTGTCCGTCCGCAACGTCCGCCGCCACGCCAAGGACGCCATCGACAAGGCCGTCAAGGGCGGCGACATCGGCGAGGACGAGGGCCACCGCGCCCAGGACGAGCTGGACGAGCTGACCCAGAAGTACGTCGCCCAGATCGACGAGCTGCTGAAGCACAAGGAATCCGAACTGCTTGAGGTCTAGCGCCAGTGACGTTCATCGAGCCCGGATCCGAGCAGGACGACGACAGAGGCGGGACCGGCCCCGTGCCGCCGGCCGACTCCGGTGCGGCCGCTGACCCCGGCGCCGCCGGGCCGGCCCGCCCGGCGCCGCCCTCGGTGAACGGCTCCGCGCCCGGCGCCGCCGCGGGCGGCTCGGGGTACGGCGCCGCGCCCTCGGGCGGCGCGCCCGAGGAACCCGGCGAGGACACCCCCGCCGGCCCTCCGCCGCCCACCGGCTCGGCCGTACCCGAGCCGTCCGAACCGCCCGCGTCCGCGCCGCCCGAGCAGTCCGGGTCCGCCGGATCCGCGCCCGCCGCCCACGCCGGGCCGGGCGCCGGTCCGGCGCGCCCCGAGAACCGGCGGTTCGTGCTGCACAAGCCCGACGGCCAGCCGGTGCGCACCGGCCGCAACCTGCCGGTGGCCATCGCCAGCGGTGTGGCGCTGGGCGCGCTGGTGCTGCTGTCGATCTACCCCTACTCCGCGGGCTTCGTCGCCATCACCTCGGCGGCCGTGCTGATCGGGCTGCGCGAGATCAACCGCGGCCTGGTCTCCACCGGCGGCCGGCTGGCGCTGCCGCCGCTGGCGGCGGGCGGCGTGGCCATGCAGGTGTGCGCCTACTTCGGCGGCCCCGAGTGGCTGGTGGGCGCCACCGCGCTCACCGCGATCGCCGCGCTGTCGTGGCGGCTGCGGGCCGGGTCGCAGGGCTATGTCCGCGACGCCGGCGCCAACCTGTTCACCCTGGTGTACCTGCCGTTCCTGCTGGGCACCTGGCAGTTGCTGATCGCCACACCCGACGACGGCCCCGAGCGGCTGATCGCGTTCATCCTCGTCACCATCTCCAGCGACATCGGCGGCTACTTCGCCGGCATCCTCATCGGCCGGCACAGGATGGCGCCGGTCATCAGCCCCAACAAGACCTGGGAGGGGTTCGGCGGCTCGGTGCTGGCGTGCATGCTCGTGGGCGCGCTGACCGTGGTGTTCATGCTGGACGGCCCGGTGTGGGCGGGCGCGGTGCTGGGCCTGGCGGTGGTGCTGGCCGCCACCGTGGGCGACCTGATCGAGTCCATGTTCAAGCGCGACCTGGGGGTCAAGGACATGGGCCGGTTCATGCCGGGCCACGGCGGCCTGCTGGACCGGGTCGACTCCCTGCTGATCGCCGGCCCGGTCGCCTGGGTGGTGCTGTCGCTGCTGGTGGCCTGAGGGCTCGTCACTCGTCCTGGCGCACCTCCAGCGTGCGCACCCCCCGCGAGGCCAGCACGCCGAGTGTGGCCAGCAGGATGAGCGCGGCCCCGCCCGCCAGGGTGGTGCGGGTGCCCAGCAGCGCCGCCAGCGGGCCGGCCAGCGCCTCGCCGATGGGCAGGGCCACGAACGACCCCAGCGCGTCGTAGGAGTACACCCGCGCCAGGCGGTCGGGCGGGATGTTCTGCTGGAGCGACACCTCCCAGGCCACGCCGAACTGCTCCAGCGCCACCCCGGTGAGGAACATGGCCCCCAGCAGGAACGGCACCGAGGGGGCATAGCCCAGCGTCAGCAGCGGCAGGGCGTCCACGGCGGTGAGCGCGACACCGAACAGCAGCGCCCGGCGCGGCTGCCAGCGCGCCGCCAGCACCCCGCCGAGCAGCGCGCCCGCCGTCTCGGCGCTGAGCACCAGGCCCCACAGCCCGCGCCCGATCGTCTCGTCGGCCACGCCGGCGCCCAGCACCTTCACCCCGCCGGCGAACACCGCGTTGACCACCATGAACTGGAGTACCACCGACCACACCCAGGGCCGCGAGGCGAACTCCGACCAGCCCTCGGCGAGGTCGCGCAGCGGGTGGGCGTGGTCGGTGCGGCGCGGCACCACCACGCGCACGGCGGCGAAGGCCAGGCCCGCCGCGGCGAAGACGGCCGCGCCGCCGGCCAGCGTCCATGCGGGGCCGGCCAGGCTCACCGCGCCGCCGCCGACCGACATGCCCATGGCCATGCCGAGCATCATGCCCATGCGGGCCAGGGCGTTGGCCGGGCGCAGCAGGGCGGCCGGGACGGTGTGGGGGATCAGCGACACGGCGGCGGGCAGGCCCACGGCCGACACGGCGCCGTTGACCAGGCTGAGCGCGGCCAGCAGCGGCACCGACGCCGCGCCGGTGAGCACGCCGGCGGCGATGGCGCCCTGGGACAGCGCGGCCAGCGCGCACGCGCCCTGGAGCACGGCCTGGCGCGGCAGCCGGTCGGCCAGCACCCCGCCGGCCAGGGCGAACACCACCAGGGCGGCCGATCGGGCGCCCAGGACCACGCCGAGGTCCACCAGCGAGCCGGTGAGGTCGAGCACCGCGAAGGTCAGGCCGACGGTGGCCAGGCCGTTGCCGAAGTACATCAGGGCGCGGCCGGCGGCCAGGCCGCGGAAGTCGCGGTGGGCCAGCACGGGGCGCAGGCCGGCGGGTGCGGTGGTCACGGGGCGTCCTCGCTGCCCGGGGGGCCGGCCCCGGGTGCGCCGGGGTCGTCGCCTTCCTCAGCGGACTCCGCCAGCTGGAACAGCAGCAGGGACGCGCTGAGGTGAACCGTCCCGGGGGTGCGGGGCGGGCGAGCGGCCTGGTGGACGCGGGTGCCCACGGCGTCGAACGCCGCGCGCAGGTCGGCCCACGCGGAGGCGTCGATCCACACCTCGGCGTCGGTGAAGTGGCCGGGGACACCGGTGCTGCGGCGGTCGGTGCGCCGGTGGAGTTCGGCGGCCAGCGCCTCGACCAGCAACCGGTGCTCGGCGCGGGTGGCCGGGGGAGCCCCGGCCGTGGCCGCCGGGCCGCTGTCGGCGTTGTGGCGGTAGCGCCGCGCGCGGCCGCCCGAGACGCTGACCTCCTCGGCGAGTTCGAGCAGGCCGCCCTGGTGCAGGCGGCGCATGTGGTAGCTGACGTTGGCCTGGGTCTCGCCGAGTTCGCGGGCGGCCTCGGCCGCGCTCATGGCGGTGCCGGTGAGCAGCGACAGCAGGCGCAGCCGCAGCGGGTGGGCGAACAGCCGCAGGCCGCGCAGCGAGGGGTCGGGGGGGTCCTGGGTCACGGGCGCCAACCTACGGCGCCGGCACGCCGACCGTCAAACAGTTGTTTGGGGGTTGGGTGCGGTACGTGCCCGGACGGGGGCGCCGAGTGGTTGTCCACAGATTGCCGCGAGCGGCGGACCCGGGCACCGCCCGCCTGGCACGCTGGAACCCGATGGTCGGGCACCACCGCCCACGGAGTCCAAGGAGGACACGCATGGAGTCCTGGCCCCCGCGCGACACCCTCGGCCGCATCCTCATGGACCTGGCCGGACTGAAGATCATCGAGTACCACAGCATCGAGGACACCCCCGACGGCCGCCTCCACCACATCACCACGGCCCACGGCTACGAGGTCGCCCTCACCGACGGCGACATCACCCCCTTCGCCCTGGGCGCCGGCGCCGCGGAGTTCAACCTCACCCACACCTACAACGCCGCCTCCGACGTCATCGACGAAGCGGTCTCCCGGCGGTGGCGGCGGTGACCGCCCCGGGGTCAGCCCAGGATCCAGCTGCGGCCCTCGGCCGCGAGCTTGTCGATGAGAGTGGCGGAGTCGTGCTCCTTGGCGAACAGGTGCTCGGGGCGGGTGATCGGCACGATCCACAACCAGGTCACCGGGTCGCCGTGGAAGGTCAGGCCCGAGGTGTCGGGCGGCAGGTGGCCCGACTCCCCCGACAGGGGGGTGGGGTCGGCCACCAGCAGGACCGCCGCGTTGCCGCCGCGCATGGCGGTGTCCTCGGGGTTGTCCAGCCACTTCACGCTGTGCCCGGTGCCGAACCAGGTCACCGCCCGCCACGGGAACGCCCCGATCCAGCGGAAGATCCGGGCCGCCACGTGCGCCTGGGTGGTGGTGGCCAGCGCCAGTTCGATCCGCGCGTAGGCCGAGGTGTCGGCCATGTACCGGTCGAGCGTGGGCATGCGCTGGCCGCACATCCCCACCGTGCTCAGCACGGTGTAGGGGCGGTCCTCGGTGGGCGGGCGCTCCGACACCCGGATCAGCGGGGCGTGGCCGTCGGACACGTCCCAGTAGTGCCCGGCGGGGCCCACGGTGCGGGTGAGGTGGTTGAACACCGTGCGCTGCACGCTGCGCCAGGCGTTGGGCGCGGCCCGCCAGTCCCAGTACGCCTCGGCGTGCACCACCCGCGGCCACAGCTGCGCTGCCACCGGGTCCAGCGCCCAGGCGTAGGGCGATCTGCCGATCGCCTCGCGCGCGTAGCCGGGCAGGCCGCTGTCGGCCTCGGCCCAGCCCGGGATGATCGCCAGCAGGCCGTCGTCGTCCAGCAGCGCCACGCCGTCGCCCTCCTCGAACCACACCGCCCGCAGGCTGTCCTCGGCGAACGGCGCGCGGCCCTGGGGGTGCTTGGTGTGGGCGGCGGGCATCAGCGGCGCCTGGCCGCGGTAGAGCCCTTCGGGGTCGCTGGTGTCGGGGGCCATCTCGTGGTTGGCCAGCCACACCGGCACCCGGATGGTGCCGCGGGCGTCGAGCAGGTAGGCGGCCGTGGTCCGCGTGTCGTACTCCACGACGACTCGGCGGCTGCGGTACGGGCTGAACTGGTCGAGGAGTACGCGCGCTCCTGCCACCGGCCCTCCTTGTCGGCTGGTCGAACGACTCGTCTGCGGACGGCGCCGCCCCAGCGCCGCATAGTATGAACCGTAGTGCCCCACGGGGCGGCACCACGGCGTCCGCCGCATTGGCCGTTTAGGCCCCTAAAGTACCGCGCATCGCCGCTCCCGTCGCCGGTTCCGCCCGCTCCCTTCTGTCCTTGGATACCGATGCCTGCCGAGCTCACCTTCGTCGCACCCCGCAGGGCCCAGCCGCCCCGGCACCTCGCCGACCTCAGCCCCGAGCAGCGCCGCGCGGCGGTCGCCGAGCTGGGCGAGCCGCCCTTCCGCGCCAAGCAGCTCGCGCAGCACTACTTCGGCCGCCTGGAGTCCGACACCGCGGCCATGACCGACCTCCCGGCCGGCGCCCGCGAGCGCCTGGGCGAGGCGCTGCTGCCGCCGCTGCTCACCCCCGTGCGCCACATCACCTGCGACGACGGCATGACCCGCAAGACCCTGTGGCGCGCCTTCGACGGCGTGCTGTTCGAGTCGGTGCTCATGCGCTACCCCGACCGCGTCACCCTGTGCGTGTCCTCCCAGGCCGGCTGCGGCATGAACTGCCCCTTCTGCGCCACCGGCCAGAACGGCCTCACCCGCAACCTCTCCACCGGCGAGATCGTCGACCAGGTGGTGTCGGTGGCGCGCGACCTCGCCCGCGGCGAGGTCGCCGGCGGGCCGGGCCGCATCAGCAACATCGTCTTCATGGGCATGGGCGAGCCGCTGGCCAACTACAAGCGGGTGCTGGAGTCCGTGCGGCGCATGACCGACCCCGTCCCCGGCGGCCTGGGGATCTCCCAGCGCAGCGTCACGGTCTCCACCGTCGGCCTGGTGCCGGCCATCGACAAGCTGATCGCCGAGCGCATGCAGGTGCGGCTGGCGGTGTCGCTGCACGCCCCCGACGACGACCTGCGCGACGAACTCGTGCCGGTCAACAACCGCTGGAAGGTCGCCGAGGTCCTCGACGCCGCGTGGCGCTACTCCGACACCACCGGGCGCCGGGTCTCCATCGAGTACGCTCTGATCCGCGACATCAACGACCAGGCGTGGCGGGCCGACCTCCTCGGGAGGCTGCTCAAGGGCCACCTGGTGCACGTCAACCTGATCCCGCTGAACCCCACGCCCGGCTCGAAGTGGACCGCCTCGCGGCCCGAGGACGAACGCGAGTTCGTGCGCCGCCTGGAGGCCCACGGCGTGCCGGTCACCATCCGCGACACCCGCGGCCAGGAGATCGACGGCGCGTGCGGCCAGCTGGCCGCCGCCGAGAACTAGCGCCCAGCTCCGCCGCACCGCATCACCCGGCCCGCCCGGCTCCTTCGTTCCCGGCGCAAACGGAGACCGCAGTGATCCAGTCCGTGACCGAGACCGCGCTGGCGTTCGTCATGGGGGCGGTGTCGGCGCTGTTCCCGGTCATCAACGTCGAGCTGTACCTGATGGGCATGGGCGCGCTGGGCGGCGGGGTGCTGTTCGCCATGGCGGTGGCGGCCGGAATCGGCCAGACCCTCGCCAAGGTCGTCTACTTCTACCTCGGCCGCGGCGCGCTCAACATCCCCTGGCTCAAGCGCAGGGCCGAGACCCCCTCGAAGTGGGCCGAGCGGGCGGAGCGCTGGCGCGCCAAGGCCGAGGGCCGGCCGCTGTGGACCATGGGGCTGGTGGGGGTCAGCTCGTTCTCCAGCATCCCGCCGTTCATGGTGGTGGCGGTGCTGGCCGGGACCCTGCGGATGCCGCTGCTCAGCTTCGTGGTGGTCACCTTCGTAACCCGCACGGCCCGGTTCGCGGCGCTGGTCTACGCGCCCGGCGTGGCCATGGGGCTGCTGTAGGGCCGCGCCGCCGGGCCCTCAGCGGGTCCCCCAGGCGTAGGTCTGCTTGCGCAGCTTGAGGTACAGGAACGTCTCGGTGGCGGTCACCCCGGGCACGGCGCGGATGGCGCCGAGGATCTCCAGCAGTTCGTCGTCGTCGGCGGCCACCACCTCGACCAGGACGTCGAAGGAGCCCGCGGTGATCACCACGTAGTCCACCCCGTCCAGTTCCGACACCGCGTCGGCCACGGCGGTGAGGTCGCCGTCGGAGCGCACGCCGATCATGGCCTGGCGGCTGAACCCCAGCATCATCGGGTCGGTCACGCCCACCACCTGCACCACACCGGCCTCCAGCAGCCGCTGCACCCGCTGGCGCACCGCGGCCTCCGACAGCCCCACGGCCTTGCCGATGGCGGCGTAGGAGCGGCGGCCGTCCTGCTGGAGCTGCTCGATGATGCGCTTGGCGGTGGCGTCGAGGGCGACGCCGGAGGCGGCGTGCCTCCGTCCGGCCGGTGCCGTACCACCGTGGTCGGTCACAGGGACCTCCGATGTCCGTGGGTTGACGCGAACGAATGCGTCCTGCTCGCCATTCTGCCGAATCGGTCGCGCGAGTAGGGCTGGAAAACGGAATCAAAAGTACTGCATGGTGCGGGGCGGTCCTAAAGGCGGCCGGGCGCCGGGCAGCGCCGCCCGCCACCCGCTACCCGGAGAGCCGGCCGCGCACGGAGTCCAGCGCCAGCAGGGCCACGTGCAGCGACAGGCAGGTCTCCACGGAGTCCAGGTCGGCGTCCAGCACGTGGGAGATCCGCCGCAGCCGCTCGTAGAAGGCCGGGCGCGACAGGTGGGCGGTGGACGCCGCCAGCGCCTTGTTGCGCCCGGCCTCCAGGTAGCGGCGCAGCATCTCGGTGAGGTCGCCGCCGTGGCGGGCGTCGTGGTCCAGCAGCGGACCCAGTTCGCGCTCCACGTAGGTCTGCACCCGCTCGTCGTCGCGCAGCAGGTGCAGCAGGCCGCGCAGCCGCAGGTCGGTCAGCCGGTAGAACGGCCGGCCGCCCTCGCGCGGCTCCTCGTGCGCCGCGACGTCGCCCACCTGGCGCGCCTCCAGGAACGACCGCCGCACGTCGCGCACGTCCTCGGCGGTGGAGCCCGCCGCCAGCACCGCCTCGGCGCCCACCCGCTCGCGGATGCGCCCGGCCAGCCGGTGCAGCGCGGCGTCCAGCCCGCCCGACTCGGGCTCGGCCAGCAGCACGCCCACCCGCAGGTCGTCCACCGACCCCACCAGCGCCGCCAGCCGGAGTTCGCGGCAGGCCCGCGCCACCGCCTCGGCGGTGTCGGCCAGCCGCGCCTGGGCGGCCAGCCCGGTGCCGGCCTCGCGCAGCCGCAGCACCAGCCCCACCAGGGGCCGCCCGCCCAGCGGCACGCCCACCGCGCGGGCGCGCACCAGCGCCTCCTCGGGGTCGGAGTAGGCGCGGTCGATGATCCCGGAGATGATCGTGCGGTGGGTCTGGCGCTCCAGGCTCTCCTGGTGGCGCTCCAGCAGCCGCCCCAGGGCCAGCGTGGTGGCGGCCCGCTCCAGCAGCATGGTCTGGCGCGGACTGGGCGCGGCGCCGCAGACCAGGATGAGCCGCCCCCAGTCCTGGCCGCGCGCGCCCACCGTGGTCACCAGCCACCCCGTGGGGGCGTCGTGCACCGTGCGCCCTGACGTGCGCACCGCGCGCGAGCGCGCCTCCCACGACGCCAGCAGCCGGCCGGGGTCCTCGCCGTTGAGGTCGCACACCAGGACCTGGTGCGCCAGGTTCTCCAGCACCACCGGGCAGTCCGACAACTGCGCGATCTCGCGCAGCACCCGCTGCGGCGGCGCGCCCTCCACCGACAGCTCGGTGAAGACCTCGTGCAGCCGCGCGGACTCCCGCAGCTCCGCCAGTTGCTGGTTGACCACGCGGGAGTGCACGGCCTCGGTGATCTCGACGAACCGGGCCTCGCGCTCCAGGCAGATCACCGGGATGCCGGCCGCCCGCGCCGGCTCCAGCAGCGCCGGGGGGAGCTCGGTGCGGTACTTGCGGCCCAGTTCGACCGCGATCCCCGCCACCCCGGCCGAGGCCAGGCCGTCGACGTAGCGCTGGAGCGAGGGCGGGTCGTCGGGCATGGCGATGCCGGTGGTCAGCACCAGCTCGCCGCCGCGCAGCAGGTGGGCGAGGTCGGTGACCTCGGCGATGTGCACCCAGCGGACGGTGCCGCCGAGGCGGTCGGCGCCGACGACCACGCGCGGGCGGGCGCGCTGGACGGCGGGCAGCGCCAGCACATCGGCGAGCGTCGGCAGCATCCCGCCAGTCTAGGGCGGCCGGCCGGGGCGTCCCCGGGGCCGTCCGGGAGCCCGCGAAGCGCCGCGGTGCCGCGCCCGGGGGCCGGGCCGCGCCCCGCGCGCCGGCGGCGCCGCCCGCGCGCGCCCTGACAGGGTGTCAACCACCCCGCCGCGAAACCGACACCCTGCCGCTGGCACGCGGATGCCCGGCGGGCGAGACTGGGCACATGTCGGATCTGCTCGCTCGCCACCGCGCCGTCCTGCCCTCCTGGCTGTCCCTCTACTACGACGCCCCCATCGAGATCGTCAGCGGCAAGGGGGTGCGCGTCACCGACGCCGACGGCACCACCTACCTCGACTTCTTCGCCGGCATCCTCACCAACATGCTCGGCTACGACGTCGCCGAGGTGCGCGAGGCCGTCGAGCGCCAGCTCGCCAGCGGCGTCGTGCACACCTCGACCCTCTACCTGCTGCGCGGCCAGGTCGAGCTGGCCGAGAAGATCGCCCGGCTCTCCGGTATCCCCGACGCCAAGGTGTTCTTCACCAACTCCGGAACCGAGGCCAACGAGACCGCGCTGCTGCTGGCCACCTGCGCCCGGGGCAGCGACCAGGTGCTGGCCATGCGCAACAGCTACCACGGGCGCTCCTACGGCACGGTGGCCGTGACCGGCAACCGCTCCTGGAAGAACTCCGCGCTCTCCCCGCTCAACGTGCACTACCTGCACGGCACCGACCGCGACGCCCCCGCGTTCGCGCGGCTGTCCGACGAGGAGTACGTCGCCGCCTGTGTGGCCGACCTGCGCGACGTGCTCGCCACCGCCACCGCGCCCGACGTGGCCTGCCTGATCGCCGAGCCCGTGCAGGGGGTCGGCGGGTTCACCATGCCCCCGCCCGGCCTGTTCGCCGCCTACAAGGAGGTGCTGGACGAGCACGGCATCCTGTTCGTCTCCGACGAGGTGCAGACCGGGTGGGGCCGCACCGGGGCCGCGTTCTGGGGCATCGCCGAGCACGGCGTCACCCCCGACGCCATGACCTTCGCCAAGGGCCTGGGCAACGGCTTCGCTATCGGCGGCGTGGTGGCGCGGGGCGACCTCATGGACACCCTCACCGCCAACGGGGTCTCCACCTTCGGCGGCAACCCCATCGCCACGGCCGCCGCCAACGCCACCCTGGACTACGTCCTCGACCACGACCTCCAGGCCAACGCCGCCCGGCTGGGCGCGCTGGTGCTGGAGGGCCTGCGCCCGCTGGCCGACCTGCCGGCGGTGGGCGCCGTGCGCGGCAAGGGGCTGATGTTCGCGATCGAGATGGTCGAGCCGGGCACCGGGCGGCCCGCGCCCGAGCTGGCCGCCGCCGTCCTGGAGGCCACCCGGCGCCGGGGCCTGCTCATCGGCAAGGGCGGCCTGCGCGGCAACGTGCTGCGCGTGGCGCCGCCGCTGACCGTGGGCGAGGGCGACGCGCGCGAGGCGCGCGACATCCTCGTCGACGCCGTCACCGAGGTCGACACCGCCGCCCGCTGACCCCCGCCATCCCACGCTCTGCGAGGACGCCCATGAGTACCCACGTCACCCATTGGATCGGCGGCAAGCCGCACCCCGGCGGCGCCGCCGAGCGGCGCGGCGACATCCACAACCCCGCCACCGGCGAGGTATCCGGCACCGTCGCGCTGGCGGGGCCCGACGAGGTGGACGCCGCGGTGGCCGCCGCCCGCGCCGCGTTCCCCGCCTGGCGCGACGCCTCCCTGGCCCAGCGCACCGCCGTGCTGTTCCGCTTCCGCGAACTCGTGCACCGCCACAGCGGCGAACTGGCCCGCATCATCAGCGCCGAGCACGGCAAGGTGGTCTCCGACGCCGCCGGCGAGGTCGCCCGCGGCCTGGAGGTCGTGGAGTTCGCCTGCGGGATCCCCCACCTGCTCAAGGGCGCGTTCTCGGAGAACGTGTCCACGCGGGTGGACGCCTACTCCATCCCCCAGCCGCTGGGGGTGGTCGCGGCCATCACGCCGTTCAACTTCCCGGCCATGGTGCCGATGTGGATGTTCCCCGTGGCCGTCGCCTGCGGCAACACCGTGGTCCTCAAGCCCAGCGAGAAGGACCCCTCGGCGGCGGTGCGCCTGGCCGAGCTGTGGGCCGAGGCCGGGCTGCCCGACGGCGTGTTCAACGTGGTCCACGGCGACCGCGCGGCGGTCGACGCGCTGCTGGTCCACCCCGACGTCAAGGCCGTGAGCTTCGTCGGCTCCACCCCCGTCGCCCGCCACGTCTACGCCACCGCCGCCGCCCACGGCAAGCGCGTGCAGGCGCTGGGCGGCGCCAAGAACCACATGCTGGTGCTGGCCGACGCCGACCTGGACGCCGCCGCCGACGCCGCCGTGTCGGCCGGGTACGGCTCGGCGGGGGAGCGGTGCATGGCGATCTCGGCGGTGGTGGCGGTCGAGGCGGTCGCCGACGACCTGCTGGAGCGCATCACCGAGCGGGTGCGGCGGCTGCGGGTGGGTCCCGGCGACGACGACCGCAGCGAGATGGGGCCGCTGGTGACCCGCGAGCACCGCGACCGGGTCGCCGCCTACCTGGAGGCGGGCGTGCGCGAGGGCGCCACGCTGGCGATCGACGGCCGCGTGCACCCGGTGCTGGGCGGGGGCGGCGACGGGTTCTGGCTGGGGCCCTCGCTGCTGGACCGGGTGACGCCGGACATGAGCTGCTACACCGACGAGATCTTCGGCCCGGTGCTGAGCATGCTGCGGGTGCCCGACCTCGACGCCGGGCTGCGGCTGATCAACGCCAACCCCTACGGCAACGGCACGGCGGTGTTCACCGCCGACGGCGCCGCCGCCCGCCGGTTCCAGAACGAGGTGGAGGTCGGCATGGTCGGGATCAACGTGCCGATCCCCGTGCCGATGGCCTACTACTCCTTCGGCGGGTGGAAGGACTCCCTGTTCGGCGACTCCCACATGCACGGCGTGGAGGGGGTGCGCTTCTACACCCGCACCAAGGCCGTGACGGCGCGCTGGCGGCCCGGTGCGGCGGGCCGGGTGGACCTGGGCTTCCCCTCCGGGGGCTGAACGGACCAACCGGGCTGGGCGGGCCGAACAGGCTGAAAGCGCAGAACGGACCGAAAAGGCTGAACTGCCCGAAACACGCGTGCGGCGGACCGGCCCGGCCGGTCCGCCGCACGCGGAAGGTGCCGTATACACAGGGTTTCCCCACGGGCACCGGGAGTCAGGGGTAGGGTGGAGGCCGATCCGCCGACGTGCGCGACCGCGCGCGGCGGCGGCCGCCGGCGTTTCCGGACGGCGCGCTCATTCCCCTCCTCCCCCCTTGGAGCGGGCGCGTCAGCGGGTGCGCTCCGGGTCCCAGGCCCCCCTGGACCCGGAGCGCCCCGCCCTGTTCGGCGGGGCCATCCGCACCCCTTTGCGCCGCGGCGCGCCCCCGGCCGCTCCCGCGCCCCCGTGCGCGGTCAGTGGGCGACCAGGGCGTGTTCCAGCAGGTGGCCGTTCTCGTGGCTGTCCTCGTGGCCGGCCAGGAAACCCGCGCATTCGTCGCACCCGTAGAGTTCGCCGCCCTCGGGCGAATCGCCCAGCGGGTGGCGCGGACGCGGCCAGCGGACGTGGCACACGGCGCAGGCGTCCCCCATCATCTGCGCGGTGCTCAGCGATCCTGGGTCAAAGAGGTGAATGTCGGTTGTGTCCGTATTTTTGATGTCTGATCCGCACATAATGCTCAGACCGCTCAACGTCCTTGCTCCCCCCGTGGTTTAGGACAGTGTGGCGGGCTTGTGGCTATCGGCTCTTATTGAATCAGAAACGGTCTGCAACCGGAATGGCACTGGCCGATTTTTACTACAGAGAGCCTAGGTAGAGTAACTATCCGTAGTTGTCGGCGGAATGGGGCGGGGGAAGTGTGACTGAAGACGCTGAATGTCGGAATTCTCCTTACGGCTTGGCGGTCACGGTGAACCGCCGCAGGGCCAGGGCGGGGTTTTTCGCCCGGACCTCGGTGAGCCGTTCGTCCGATATGTGCGCGACCGCAATCCCCGTCTGCTCACCCAGCGCGGCCAGCCGCACCCCCATCGGGTCGACGATCACGCTGTTTCCGGACCCGGTCGGGGCGTTCTGCCCGGCGGCCGCCACATACATCGTGTTCTCGATCGCCCGGGCGCGCACCAGGGTGGTCCAGTGGTCCTCCTTCAGCGGACCCGGCACCCACTGGGCGGCCAGCAGCAGCACCTGGGCGCCGGCGTCGGCGATGCGCCGGGTGACCTCGGGGAAGCGCAGGTCAAAGCAGGTTTGGAGGCCGAACGTCAGGCCGTCCACGGTGAAGGTGCGCGGCTCCTCGATCTCGCCGGGCTCCACCACGTCGGACTCGGTGACCCCGAACGCGTCGTAGAGGTGCAGCTTGCGGTACAGCGCCACGACCTCCCCGTCGGGCGCGACCGCCACCAGCGTGTTGCGGAACCGCTCGCCGCCGGGCACCGACTCCACCACGCCGGCCACCACCACCGCCCGCGAGGCCGCCGCGAGCCGGGCCAGTCCCGCCGCGAACGCGCCGTCGAGGGGTTCGGCCGCCGCCACGAACCGCTCGTCGGTGCGGGGCGCGGTGAACATCGCGTACTCGGGCAGCAGTACCACCCGCGCGCCCCGGTCGGCGGCCTCGGCCACCAGCCGCCCCGCCTGGGCCAGGTTGGCCAGCTTGTCCTGGCCGGGCGCGAACTGCGCGACTGCGATGTTGACCATCGGACTCCCTCACCGGTTCGGCGCCGGCCCCGGCCGCAGCCGCCCCGGCGCGCCCCGCCCAAGCGGGGGTGGCACCGATTGTGCCCGAGATCAGCCCGTTCGACCCACCCCGCCGCCCGCCCCCGCCGCGACCCCGGGATCGGGGCCGCGCGGGGCCGGGGCCGGCCGGCGGGCCGGTCCCGGCGGGGCGGAGCCGATCAGCCGGCCACGGGGTAGCGCTGGGTGAGGTCGACGTCGTTCTCGGCCTCGAACGCCGCGATCAGGGCGTTGGCCTCGGCCTGGGTGTCGGCGGCGCGCAGTTCGTCGTGGACGGCCACCAGTTCCTCGGCCTGCTGGTGGGCGCCGGCCGCGCGCAGCGCCTCGGCGGTCTGGACGCCCGAGCCGCCGAACTGGCGCACGGCGGCGTAGTAGATGTCGGCGACGCCCCGGCACAGCCAGTCGCCGTCGCAGATGCCGTAGAGGTCGTCGCGGAAGTTGTCGTCGATGCGCAGCCGGTTGTCCTCGGTGAACCGGCTCTGGAGTTCGTAGTTGCGGTAGCCGAAGTCGTGGCGCTTGCAGCCGGGGTCGAAGTCGTAGCCGATGGGCTGGTCGGGCGACCAGCTACAGGAGTCGCTGCTCCAGTCGAGCTGGTCGGCGTAGGGGGCCTGGTCGCGGACGTCGATGAACTCGGTGAGCGAGATGTCGTAGAGGTAGGTGTCGGTGACGCGCCGCAGTTCCTCGGGCGGCAGGGCGGCGGCATGGGCCGCGCCGGCGCCGGTGAGCGCGAGGGCGGCGGCGCCGGCGAGGGCGGTGGCGGCCTGGACGAGGCGTCGGACGGGAGAGCGCATGGGGGGATTCCCCTTCCGGTGCGAACGAGGTGACTACAGATAGATAGGGGAGATCACGCACCGTGCGAAAGGCTGACGCGGAAAATGCCGGGTGATGTTTGTGTAACCCCTTGGCCACGCAGCGCGCGGCCCCGGAATCGGCCGGACCGAAACCGGGGCCGCCACCACCACACAACCCGGCCCTCAAGCGGGGCCGGGCTGAGGGAAGGGGTCCGGGAGAAAGGAGCGGGCTAGAGGAGGCCGCGCTTGAAGACGCCCTCGGTGAGCGCCCGCGCCGCCTCCTGGGTGTCGCCGATGTGGCCCTCGTGCCCGGTGCGGCGCAGCAGTTCGGCGCGCAGCGCCGCCATCACCGAGTCGGCCGCCGCCGCGGCCGCCAGCGGGGCGGGCTCCAGGGCGGCCCGCCACGCCCGCAGGGTCTCCAGTCGGCCCCGCTCCACGGCCTCGCGCGTCAGCGGCAGCAGCGCGTCCACCCGCTCGTGCAGCGGCGCCTCGGAGAGCAGGTCCACGTCGACCACCAGGCCGGTGCCGGCGTCCTCGCCGCCGTCGCCCAGGTGGTGGGCCTGCCACACCCGCCCGTTGGTCTGCACCACCCACGCCACCTTGCGCTCGGCCGCGTGCAGCCGCGCCTGGCGCAGGCCGCGCGGGTCCAGTTTCGCGCCGCACGGCTTGACCTCGATGAACGCGAAGAGGTCGCCGTTCAGGGTGATCCCGTAGTCCACCGACTCGCCCTTGGTGCGGTACTCGGTGGTGAGGTCGCCGTACTTGCTGAAGTTCAGGCCGTCGCTGAGGAAGTCGGTGACCAGTAGCCGGGTGTCGCCCTCGTTGGCGTCGCGGGCCAGCAGGTCGGCCAGCGGGCCGGTGAAGCGCTCGATCGCCGCGTTCAGCCGGGCGCGCGCCGCCACCTCCCACGCCGGTGCGGTGTCGCCCTTGCGGGTGATCTCCACGGTCCTGTTGAGGATCTGGGTCGCGTCGGGGTCCATGGAAGCGCCGTCTTTCCGCTGTCGCGCGTGTGCGGCCAAGCGGGGGCCACAGGGCCCGCCGCGCCGGGGATCCGGGCCGCTCTGCGGTTCTCCGCGGTCCGGAACGATATTCCTCGGCGGGTTCCTTGGCAAAACGGGGCCGTCCGAATCCCCCCGGGCGCCGCCCGGCCGGGCCCGGCGGCGGTGTCGCGGCCGGTCCGCGCCATGATCACCCATTGACCCCGGCGGTGGGGCGTTCCTACCATCCCAGAGGAAGACGAATCGGTTCAGCGGCCCCGCGCCCCCTGGCGTGCGGGCCGTCCCGGGTGCCCGCGACCGCGCGTTGGGAGCGCTCCCGGCCCACGCGCCGCCGCCCGCCCTGACCCGCCTGTACCCGCCCCGACCCGCGCGCCACCACGACCCACCGGAGGTCACCGCACCATGCCCGAGACCGGCCCCGCGCCGCTGCTGCCCGCCGACTTCCTGTTCGGCGCCGCCACCGCCTCCTACCAGATCGAGGGGGCCGTGCGCGAAGGCGGACGCGGCCCCTCCATCTGGGACACCTACAGCCACACCCCCGGCGCCGTGCTGCGCGGCGAGAACGGCGACGTCGCCTGCGACCACTACCACCGCTACGCCGAGGACGTCGCGCTGCTCAAGGAACTGGGCGTGGGCGCCTACCGCTTCTCCGTGGCCTGGCCCCGGATCCAGCCCACCGGCACCGGCCCGGCCAACCCCGCCGGCCTGGACTTCTACGACCGCCTCGTCGACGAGCTGACCGCCGCCGGCATCGAGCCCGTGGCCACCCTCTACCACTGGGATCTGCCCCAGGCGCTGGAGGACACCGGCGGCTGGCGGGTGCGCGCCACCGCCGAGCGCTTCGCCGACTACGCCCGGATCGTCGCCGACCGCCTCGGCGACCGCGTCACCCGCTGGATCACCCACAACGAGCCCTGGTGCGCCGCCTTCCTCGGCCACGCCCTGGGCAGGCACGCCCCCGGCACCCGCGAGGGCACCCCCGCCCTGGCCGTGGCCCACCACCTGCTGCTCAGCCACGGGCTGGCCGCCCGCGAACTGCGCGCCTCGGCGGCCGAGCACGGCCGCACCGCCGAGGTCGGCATCACCCTGAACCTGGAGCGGCTGGTGCCGGCCACCGACTCCGCCGCCGACCGCGCCGCCGTGGACCGCGCCGAGACCCTGCACAACCGGGTGTGGCTGGACCCGCTGCTGCTCGGCCGCTACCCCGACAACGAGGCCGAGACCTGGGGCGAACTGGCCGACGGGTCCTACCGCCGCGACGGCGACCTGGCCGTCATCGGCCAGCCGCTGGACTTCCTCGGCGTCAACTTCTACCGCCCCACCCGGATCGCCGACGCCCCCCACACCGAACCCGACCCCGCCCGCCGCACCGCCATCGACATCGCCACCTCCGCGCCCCGGTTCGAGGGCGTGCGGCACACCACCATGGACTGGCCGGTGGTGCCCTCGGCCTTCACCGACCTGCTGGTCGACCTGCACCGGCGCTACCCCGGCCTGCCGCCCGTGCTCATCACCGAGAACGGCTCGGCGGAGGAGGACACCGACCGCACCGGCGAGCGGGTCCACGACACCGACCGCATCGCCTACATCCGCGACCACCTCACGGCGGTCGCCGAGGCCGTCAAGGCGGGGGTGGACGTGCGGGGCTACTTCGTGTGGTCGCTGCTGGACAACTTCGAGTGGGCCTTCGGCTACGAGCGGCGCTTCGGGATCGTCCGGGTCGACTACGACACCCTCGCGCGCACGCCCAAGGACAGCTACCACTGGTACCGCCAGACCATCCGCGACCACGCCGCCGCGCACGGCCGCACCGCCTGAGCCGGCCGCCGCGCCCGCGCCGCCCCCGGGGCGGCGCGGGCCGCGCTCAGGCCAGCGGGCGCAGGGTCGAGACCATGGTGTCGACGTCGGCGAGGTTGGGGCCCTCGTCGCCCGAGGCGTCGGCGTAGACGACGAAGTGGTAGACGTCGCCGCCCTGGGGAGCGGCGAACGACACCGCGCGCACCTGGGCCTCACCCGGGTAGCACTCGAACTCCGGCACCTTGACGGTCGCCGTGACCTGGTGGCCGGTCAGTCCGTTGGCGGCGAAGGGCACCGCCTCGCCCAGCGACACCTCCGGGTCGCCGTTGTCGTTGCCGTAGGCGGCCACCGCCCACGCCTCGGCCACGCGCGGCGCGGTCTGGGCGGTGTCGGCCGGCTCGCCCTCCCCTGAGATCCCGGAGGTCCCCGGTCCCGGCGGGTAGGTGTGGCAGGGGCCCTGCCGCGCGCCGAACTCGGCGACGCCGCTCATGGCCACCGTCGGGCTGTAGCCGAAGGGCGCGTCGGGGTCGGGCTCCTCGAACCCGGTGATCACGCCGGGGTCGGCCGCGAACCACGCCTGGGGGACGTCGTAGGCGATCCCGTAGTCGGGGACGGCCACGCCCTTCCAGTTGGCCACCGTGGCGTCGGTCAGCGCCTCGGGCGCGTCGGCGGTGGGGGTGCTCAGCTCGACCGGGGTGGGCGACGGGCTCGCCGAGGCCGACGGCGCGGGCGCCCCGCCGGCCCCCGGCAGGTCGGCCAGCCCAGACGGCAGCGCGCCGCGCAGCATGACCACCGTGAGCACGACGATGCCGACCACCAGGACGGCCGCGACCGACAGCACCGCGGCCGCGACGCCCCGGCCCTGGCCCTGGCGGTAGGACGCCGGCGGCGGACCGGGGGGAGGGAAGGAGTGCGGGGGTGTCATGGGCGTTCCGACGCGTCCGGCGGCGCCCGGGTTCCCGCTGGTGGGGGATGTGGTCGCCGGCACCTCGGGCCGGTTGCGCGCACCGCCGCGCCCGCCCACCCGTATGACACCTGTCATCACGCATCGCTGACATCGCCCTCTACAGGCCACGGCGCGGTTCCGCGACGCTTGCGGGTATGGAGCACACCGACGTCGCCGCACCCGCCGCGGCACCCTCTTCGCCCCCGCCCTCGCGGCGCCCCCGGGCGCCCCGCCCCGAGCGCGCGCCGCTTCGCGTCTGGGCCGTCGCCCTCGCCGTCGGCGCGGTCGCGGCGGTCGCCGCCCACCTGGCGATGCCGGCCAAACCGCCGGCCGAGCCGGTCGCCTTCGAGGGCGACCCCGCCCTCGAAGACTCGGTGGCCGGCACCGTCGCGGGCGTGGAGGGGCAGGTGCAGGGGCTGTCGGTGCTGCGCGTGGACGGCGGCGAGACCACGACCCTGGTCGGCGGCACCCGGGACGGCGACGCGCCGGTCACCGTCGACACCCCCTTCGAGACCGGCTCGGTCTTCAAGGTGATCACCGCCATGGCGCTGGCCGACCTCGCCGCCGACGGCGCGACCTCCCTGGACCGCACGCTCGGCGAGGTCTACCCCGACGTGGAGTTCGCCTCGCCCGAGGCCGCCGACATCACCTTGCAGCAGTTGGCCACCCACCGCTCCGGCCTGCCCCGCATGCCCGTGGAGGGCACGGCCGTCGGCAGCTACAGCCTGTTCCTGGGGACCGACCCCTACGCCGGCCTGCCGCCCGTGGAGACGTCCCTGGAGTCCACCCCGCTGGCCGAGAACCAGCCCGAGTGGAGCTACTCCAACTTCGGGTTCGCCGTGCTGGGCGACGCGCTGGAGGAGGAGACCGGCACCCCCTACCCGGAGCTGGTGCGCGAGCGCGTGCTGGACCCGCTGGGCATGGACGACACCGTGCTGCGCGGCGCCGACCTCGACGGGCTGCCCGAGGGCGCGGCCGTGCCGCACATCGCCCCCGGCAAGCGCAGCGAGCCGTGGCGCTCGGCGGAGTACCTGCCGGTGGGAATCGGCACCTGGACCACCGCCGGCGACCTGGAGCGGCTGCTGCGCGCCCTGATGGAGGGCACCGCCCCGGGCATGGCCGCCGTCGAGCCCGCGCACGAGGGCCCCAACGGCGACACCCGCATCGGGCTGGGCTGGCTCACCACCGACTTCGGCGAGGGCGTGGAACTGGTACAGCACAGCGGCGGCACCTACGGCTCCACCGCGTTCGTCGGCTACCAGGGCGACCAGGGCGTGGTCGTGCTGTCCAACAGCTTCGCCGCCGACGCCGCGATCATCGGCCCCCGCCTGATGGGCGCGCCCGAGGTGCCCCCGCTGGCGGAGTCGCCCATGATGCCCGGCGTGGCCTACAGCCTGGGCGCCACCCTGCCGATGCTGCTGCTCCCGCCGCTGCTGGCGGTGTCGCTGGTGGTGCGGCGCCGCACCCTGGTTGGCCAGCGCCCGCTGGACCGGCTGCGGATCGTGTCGATGCCGCTGGGCGCGTTCGCGGCGCTGCTGGCGGCGGTGCCGATGGGGGAGTGGGTGCACACCCCGCCGGCGGTGTGGTCGGCGGCGGTGGGCGCGGTCGCCGCGGCGGCGGTGGCCGGCGGGTGGTACTGGCCGCGGGTGCCGGTCGAGAACGGCCGCTGGCGCTGGCTGCACGTGGTGTTCTTCGCGGTGTCGGTGGCGGTCTCCGGCGCGCTCATCGCGACCGTGGCCGCCGCGCTGGCCGCCGCCAACGGCTGACGCCCGCCTGCCCCTGACCCCCGAGCCGCCGCGCCCTCAGCCGCCGGCGGTGAGCGGCGCGCAGGCGGCCAGGAGCCGGTCGCGCAGGACGGCCGCCCGGTCGGCGAACGCGCGCTGGGCCGCCACGTACTCCGCCTTGCCCTCCGGCGTCTCGATCTCCACCGGCGCGTAGCCGTGGGCGCGCAGGTCGTAGGGCGAGGCCCGCATGTCCAGCACCCGGATGTCGCGGGCCAGTTCGAAGCAGTCGACCACGAGTTCGGAGGGCACGCCCGGCGACAGCTTGTAGGCCCACTTGTAGAGGTCCATGTTGGCGTGCAGGCACCCGGGCTGGTCCAGGGCGACCTGGTCGGCGCGGGTGGGTTGGAGCCGGTTGAGCGGGCGCGCGGCGTCGGTGAAGAACCGGAACGCGTCAAAGTGCGAGCAGCGCACGCGGTGGGACTCCACCACCCGGTCGGTGCCCTCGGGCCCCAGTCGCAGCGGAACCGCGGAGTGCCGCACCCGCTCGGGCGGCAGCCGGTAGACCATGGCCCACTCGTGCAGCCCGAAGCAGCCCAGGTGCGGGGCGCGCCCGCGCACGGCGCCCAGCAGCGCCGCCACGAACTCCGCGGTGGCGCCGCGCCGCGCGGTGAACGCGGCGGTGTCGAGCGTGCGGCCGGGCGCGGGGCGGCCGTCGGGGCCGGCGGCGCGCACGGCACGGTAGGAGTCGCCGGCGCGGTCGGGGGAGTCGTCGCCGAGCAGCACCGTGCCCGCGCCGGGGTGCCAGCGCCGCAGTTGCGCGGGGCGGTGGCTGTAGTAGGTGAAGAGGAAGTCCTCGACGGGGTGGGCCACCCCGCGCCGGCGGCGCTCCAGGTGGTCGGCCAGCAGCGCGTCGACCCGCTCGTGGTGGCGCCGCTCGCGCGGGCGCCAGAGGTCGGGGGAGAGGACGGCCGGCCGCGCCGGGGCGGCGCCGGGCCGCTGGGGCGCGGCGGGCTCGGGCGCGGTGTCGGGCGTGGGGGTGCTGCGGTCCATCGCCCTCCAGGGTAGGCGGGGGCGGAGGGTGCGGTGCGCGCAGGACAGCGCAGGGCAGCGCAGCACAGCGCAGGACAGCGGCCGCACCCGCCCGCGCCGGGGGCGGGGCGGATGCGGCCGTGGCTGCGCACCGGAGTGCGGCAAGTCGCCGCGCGGCCGATCAGCCGCGCGGCGCCCGGATCAGCAGGTGCCGGCCCAGGTGCACTCCAGGTCGGCGTCGGGGGCGGTGGGCGAGGTGCGCTCGGCCGCCATCGGGCGGACGACGTCCACGGTTCCGCCGCGGGTGAACTCCGCCAGGCGCACCGCGATGGCGTCCTGGACGCCGCGCGGCGCGGCGCCGGAGTACCCGTTGTTGATGACGGTGAACGCCAGCTCCTCGCCGCCGGCCGCGGTGACGTAGCCCGACAGGGCGCTGGCGCCGGTGAGCGAACCCGTCTTCGCCTGGACGTTGCCCTCGGCCGGGGTGTCGCGCATGCGGCTGGTCAGGGTCCCGCCGACCAGCCGGTCGGGGTGCCCGGCCAGCGGCAGGGAGTCCCGCCAGACGCCGAACCAGGGCTCGGCGCGGGCCTCCTCCAGCACGTCCATGACCGCCTGGGCGGTCACCCGGTCGGAGTGGGAGAGCCCGGAGCCGTCGACCAGGTCCACCTTGCGGGTGTTGACGCCCATGTCGCCCAGGGCCTCGGTCGCCGCGTCGATGCCGGCGGCCCAGGTGCCCTCGCCCGACTCCTCCTGCCCCATGGCCTTCATGAGGATCTCGGCGTGCGGGTTGTTGGACAGCTTCATGAACGGGGTCAACAGCTCGCGCAGCGGCATGGACGAGCGCGCGGCGACCTGGTCGGCCGCCTCCGGCGCGGCGCCCCGGCCGACCTCGCCCGCCACCGCGACGCCGTGCTCGGCGAGCGCGGCGGCGAACAGGTGGGCGGCGTGGTCGGTGGGCTCGTGCACCGTGCGCAGCGTGGAGTAGGTCTGCTCGACCGGCAGGGCGCCCTCGGCGGTGAACTCGTTGGTGCCGGTGGCCCGGTTCACCCCGAACGTGGAGGTGCTGCCGGAGGCGCCGGTCTCGGCCCGGTTGTCCAGGCTGAGGTTGTCGGTCATGGGCTCCAGGGCGACGTCCACGGGGTCGCCCGCGGCACCGCCCGCCTGGGCGTCGACGTCCACCACACCGGTGTCGTAGTCGGTGTTGGCGGCGACCGTCAGCGCCGAGATCTGCGCCGCGTAGTAGTAGGGCGCGTCGGTGGGGTCCCACTCGGGCAGGTAGCGCTCGGAGTCGAACCAGGTGTCGTCGGCCAGCAGGTCGCCGGTGACCTCGGTGACCCCGGCCGCGGCGACCTCGGCCGCCAGCTTGTCGACCGCCTCGGGGGTGAGGGTGGGGTCGCCGGTGCCCACGAGGTAGAGGTCGCCGTCGACCACGCCGTCGCCCGGGTCCTCGCCGGCGGCCACCGAGGTGGTGAACCGGTAGTCGGCGCCCAGGACCTCCAGGGCGGCGGCCGAGGTCAAAAGCTTGGCGTTGGAGGCCGGGACCACCTGGGTCCGGGGTTCGTTGCGGTACAGGACGTCGCCGCGGGTGAGGCTGGTGACGACGACCCCTGAGGTGGCGCCCTCCAGCGCCGGGTCGGCGAGCAGCGCCTCGATGTCGGCGCGCAGGTCGGCGACACCGGTCGCGGTGTCCGCGGCTGCGGGGGCCGATCCGGCGGCCACGAGCGCGGCGGCGGCGGTGGCCGCCACGGCGGCCGAGCCCAGGCGCGCGACGGCGCGCCCCCGGCGCGGCGCGGCGGCCGGAACGGGAGTGGGGGGGTTGCGGATGGACATGGCGCCGTAACCTACCGGAGCCGAAACCGAAAAACAGCCCGTCCGCGCCGAAGCACACGTATCCCACACGACTTCCTCAGGTTCCTCAAGGAAGACGGTGCTCGGCGTGTGGTGGCGGCCCGCGCCCCGCCTTCCCCGCCGCGGGGCGCGGGCCGCCGGCCCCCCGATCGGGGTGCGCGGGGGGGGGGGGGGCCCCGCCCCCCCCCCCCCCCGGGGGGGGGGGGGCCCCGCCGGCGCCCGGTCAGAAGGACTGGGCGCGGTCGTAGACCCGCTGGGCGGCGTCGCCCAGGTAGGGGCCGTACTGGGTGCGGGTGTCGTCGGCGTACTTGAAGCTGATGACCGAGACCACGGTGCCCTTGCCGGAGGCGGGGTCGAAGCCGGCCAGCCACGGGCCGCCGCTGGAGCCCTCGGTCATGGTGCAGGCCATGCCGCTGGCGGTGGTGCCGCCGGTGTCGGGTTTGGTGCCTCCGGCGCAGTAGTGCAGGCGGTTGCCGTCGAACCGGCCGGTGGCGGGGTAGCCGAACGCGTAGGTGGGGTCGCCGGGCGCGGTGTTGAAGGCCACGGGGTGCGCGCCGGTGCGGTCCTGGACGTGGCGGTCGCCGGAGCGGTTGAGCACCGCCATGCCGAAGTCGTAGCTGTCGTCGCCGCTGTCGGCCCACTGCGGCGCCACGAACATCTGCCGCGCGGTGTAGCGGCCGTAGGGGCTGTCGCCGTCGGCGTAGCCGGGCGCGAAGGTCCAGTTGTCGACCCAGGCGCCGGTGCCGTCCTTGAGGCAGTGGCCGGCGGTGATGACGGTGTCGCGGTTGTCCGCCGAGACGACGGCCGCCGAGCAGGTGAAGTCGCGGCCGTCGAGGGTGAGGAAGACCTTTCCGGTCGTCTTGGCCACCCGCCCGCCGCCGGTCCAGGGCTCGCCCGTGCTGGAGGCCGCGGCGGCCTGCGGCACCGCGACCTGGCCACCGGGTTCGGCTTCGGCGGCGGCCTGGCCGCCGGGTCGGGCCTGGTCCCCGCCGAGCAGGCCGCCCGCGACGCCGTCGAGCGTGCGGACCAGCGGGACGGCGGCGGCCATGCGCTCGGGGGTCCAGTAGTCCAGGACGCGGCGCTGGGAGTCGGGGTCGACGGCCGCGGCCTGGCGCACCACGCCGCCGGGGTCGTGCGGCGCGGAGCCGGCGGTGCCCGAGCCGGGGACCCCGGTGGCGGGGGTGTCGGCCGCGGCGCCGGGGACGGCGAGCACCCCGGCCACCGCGAGCGCGGCGCCGGCGCCGGCCAGCGCGCCGACCAGCCTGGAGACGACGGATGAAGTCATGGCAAAGGATCATGCCACACTTTGCGTAGCCATTCGGCTACTTTGGGGTTAGGGCGGGTCGCCGGCCCCCGCGCGGGCGGCCTCCCCGCCCCGGGCGCCGCCGCCCGCGCCCGCGCGCGGCCCGCGCACCCGCCGTCCGCCCGCCCGGCGCACCCGCCGCCATGCGCGACAATGGGCGCGTGCGAATCGCCCAGCAGCTTCTTGAGGCACCCTCTCCCGACCGCCCGCGCGAGCTGGTGCTCCTCGGCTCCACCGGGTCCATCGGCACCCAGGCCGTCGAGGTCGTCACCGCCAACCCCGACCGCTTCCGCGTGGTCGGCCTGGCCGCCGGCGGCGGCCGCCTCGACCTCCTCGTGGACCAGGCGTGCGCGCTGGGCGCCGAGGCCGTGGCCGTGGCCGACACCGGCGCGGCACCCGAGTTGGCGGCGCGGCTGCGCGAGCGCGGCAGCGGCGCCAAGGTGCTGGCCGGCGCCGAGGGCGTGGCCGAACTCGCCGGGTGGCCGTGCGACGTCGTGCTCAACGGGATCACCGGCGCGCTGGGCCTGGAGTCCACCCTGGCCGCGCTGCGCGCCGGGCGGCTGCTGGCGCTGGCCAACAAGGAGTCGCTGATCATCGGCGGCCCGTTGGTGCGCGCCGCCGCCCAGCCCGGCCAGGTGGTGCCGGTCGACTCCGAGCACTTCGCGCTGGCCCAGTGCTTCCCCCGGGTGCCCTTCGCCGAGCTGACCAGCCTGGCCCAGGGCCAGGTGGCGGCTAATCTGGGCGAGGTCCGCCGGCTGGTGATCACCGCCAGCGGCGGGCCGTTCCGCGACCGCACCCGCGACCAGCTCGCCGGGGTCACCCCCGCCGAGGCGCTGAACCACCCCACCTGGGCCATGGGGCCGGTCATCACGGTGAACTCCGCCACCCTGGTCAACAAGGGGCTGGAGGTCATCGAGGCGCACCTGCTGTTCGACATCCCCTTCGACCGCATCGAGGTCGTGGTGCACCCGCAGTCGGTGGTGCACTCCATGGTCGAGTTCGTCGACGGCTCCACCCTGGCCCAGGCCAGCCCGCCCAGCATGCGCATCCCCATCGCCTACGGGATCGGGTGGCCGGATCGGGTCAGCGGCGCGGCGCCGGCCGTCGACTGGACCCAGGCCCACACCTGGACCTTCGCCCCGCTGGACCACGACGCGTTCCCCGCGGTCGCCCTGGCCTGCGAGGTCGGAGCGGCCGGCGGCACCGCCCCGGCGGTCTACAACGCGGCCAACGAGGAGGCGGTCGCGGCCTTCCTGGCGGAAGGTCTGGCATTTCCCGCGATTGTGGACACGGTCGCCCAGGTAGTCTCAGAACGCGGAGCGGACGCGCCGGCCGCGTCCGATCTGTCGCTGGCCGACGTCTACGCGGCCGACGAATGGGCACGCCACCGGGCACGGGAGCTGATCTCCCGGTCGCGGTGAGCCGACCTGCGGGGAGAGGTACAGAGTTTCATGGTCGCTCTTTTGACCACGCTCGGGATCGTGCTGTTCTTCCTCGGGCTGCTCTTCTCGATCGCCTGGCACGAGCTGGGCCACTTCGCCACGGCGCGGATGTTCGGCATCCGCTGCACGCAGTTCATGGTGGGCTTCGGCAAGACCCTGTGGTCGCGCAAGCGGGGCGAGACCGAGTTCGGCCTGAAGCTGGTGCCGCTGGGCGGCTACGTCCGCATCGTGGGCATGATCCCGCCGGCCACCAAGCCGCGCGACACCTCGGGCAAGCCGATGTCGCGCTGGCGGGCCATGATCGAGGACGCCCGCGAGGCCAACACCGTCGACCTGGAGCCCGGCGACGAGGACCGCCAGTTCTACCAGCGCGCGCCGTGGAAGCGGATCATCGTCATGGCGGCCGGGCCGTTCATGAACCTGGTGCTGGCGGTCATCCTGTTCTCGATCATCATGATGGGGATCGGCCTGCCGCAGAGCACCACCACGGTCGACACCGTCGCCCGCTGCGTGCTGCCCGCCGACTCCACGGCCACCGACTGCCCGGCCGACGCCCCGCCCACCCCCGCCATGGAGGCCGGGATCCGGCCGGGCGACCGCATCGTGGCCGTCGACGGGGAGTCCACCCCCGACTGGGAGACCGCCAACGTCGCCATCCGGGAGTCCATGGGCCCCACCGAGATCACCCTGGAGCGCGGCGGCGACACCCGCACGGTCACCGCCGAGATCATCGAGAACCAGGTGGTGGCCCGCGACGCCAACGGCGACATCCGCTACGAGACCGACGCCGACGGCGAGCCCGTCACCGACGATGACGGCTACCGGGTGCCGCGCACCGAGCCGGCCGGGTTCCTGGGCATCACCTTCGCCCAGGAGCGCGCCCCGCTGACCGTGGGGGAGTCCGCGGCCACCATGTGGCAGTCGGTCGTGGGCGTGGGCCAGGCGCTGATCGAGCTGCCCTCGCGGGTCGACGACGTGTTCCGCGCCGCCTTCCTGGGCGAGGAGCGCACGGTGGACTCCCCGGTGGGCATCGTGGGCGCCTCGCGCATCGGCGGCGAGGTGCTGGCCCAGCCGATCCCGGCGATCGATCGCGTGGTCTTCCTGGTGAACATGCTGGCCGGGGTGAACCTGTTCCTGTTCGCCTTCAACATGGTGCCGATCCTGCCGCTGGACGGCGGGCACATCTTCGGCGCGCTGTGGGAGTGGGCGCGGCGGGGGATCGCCCGGCTGTTCCGCAAGCCCGACCCCGGGCCGTTCGACGTCGCCCAGCTCATGCCGTTCGCCTACATCGTGGTGGCCTGCTTCGTGGTGTTCAGCCTGATGCTGCTGGTGGCCGACGTGGTGAACCCGGTGCGGCTCACGCAGTGACCCCGGCGCGCCCCGGCCCGCGCGCGGCGCGGGCCGGCCGCCACGTCCTGTCATCGCCGCCGATCACGGGGCCGCGCCGCCCCGGGCGGCCGGCGGCCGGGCCGTGGTGCGGGTGCGCCGGGTGTGACTCACGGGACGCGGGCGGGGTGTGCGGGGGGCGTTCGCGGCGCTACTGTGCCCCCTCTTGTCCCGGTTCGCCGGGTAGAGCCACATCACCACCACCTCCCAAGGCGGGGCAAAACCCGCAACCCACCAGGGAACGGTCACCCTCTGTTCGCTCGGCCAGGGCGTAACGTCTCGCCCGATACGGGTAGCCTTGGCAGCGTGTCGGAGCGCCCGGACCCTCATCCGGCGCCCTTCGGCGGCGGCTCGTCGCATGCCCGCTGCCCTTTCCTCAGCCGATTTCAAACGACGCCGCCGGCCGAGCCCCGGTGGCCGACGAGGTGAAATACGCGTGACCGTCGATCTTGGAATCCCCGCCGTGCGTCCCCGGCCGCTCGCCGTGCGGCGCAAGTCGCGCCAGATCATGGTGGGCAACGTGCCGGTCGGCGGCGACGCCCCGGTCTCCGTGCAGTCGATGACCACCACCGTGACCTCCGACATCAACGCCACCCTCCAGCAGATCGCCGAGCTGACCGCCGCGGGCTGCCAGATCGTGCGGGTGGCGGTGCCCAGCGCCGACGACGCCGAGGCGCTGCCGATCATCGCCAAGAAATCCCAGATCCCGGTCATCGCCGACATCCACTTCCAGCCCAAGTACGTCTTCGCCGCCATCGACGCCGGGTGCGCGGCCGTGCGGGTGAACCCGGGCAACATCAAGAAGTTCGACGACAAGGTCGGCGAGATCGCCAAGGCCGCCTCCGAGGCGGGCGTGCCCATCCGCATCGGCGTCAACGCCGGCTCGCTGGACAAGCGGCTGCTCCAGAAGTACGGCAAGGCCACGCCCGAGGCGCTGGTGGAGTCGGCGCTGTGGGAGTGCTCGCTGTTCGAGGAGCACGGGTTCCGCGACATCAAGATCTCGGTCAAGCACAACGACCCCGTCGTGATGATCAACGCCTACCGCCAGCTCGCCGAGCAGTGCGACTACCCGCTGCACCTGGGCGTCACCGAGGCCGGCCCCGCCTTCCAGGGCACCATCAAGTCGGCCGTGGCCTTCGGCGCGCTGCTGGCCGAGGGCATCGGCGACACCATCCGCGTGTCGCTGTCGGCGCCTCCGGCCGAGGAGGTCAAGGTCGGCAACCAGATCCTGGAGTCCCTGGGGCTGCGCGAGCGCGGCCTGGAGATCGTGTCCTGCCCCAGTTGCGGCCGGGCCCAGGTCGACGTCTACACCCTGGCCGAGGAGGTCACCGCCGGCCTGGAGGGCATGGAGGTCCCGCTGCGCGTGGCGGTCATGGGCTGCGTCGTCAACGGCCCCGGCGAGGCCCGCGAGGCCGACCTCGGCGTGGCCTCGGGCAACGGCAAGGGCCAGATCTTCGTCAAGGGCGAGGTCATCAAGACCGTGCCCGAGTCCAAGATCGTCGAGACCCTGATCGAGGAGGCCATGCGCCTGGCCGAGCAGATGCAGGAGGCGGGCGCGGAGTCGGGCGCCCCCTCGGTCTCGGTGGCCGGCTGACCGCACCGCCTCCGCGTTCCCGCTTCGCGCCGCGCCCCGGTGGGCTGACCCGCCGGGGCGCGGCGCGTTCCGAGGCGTGGGCCGCCCGCGCCCGCCCGCCCCGCCGACGCGGGCCGGTGGGAACCCGCGAACACCCCGTGTCGCAGCGCCGCGCCGTGTACGGTCTCGGAGAGAATGCGGCCAGTGGCGGTGAGTGAAGGGCGGCCGGAGTGGCGCGGAGCGCATGGAAGGTGGCGGCCGTGGGCGCCGCCGTGCTGATGGCGGTGCCGGTGTCGGCGGTGCCGGCCCGTCCGGCCGCCGCCGAGCCGGCCCTGGAGTGGGTCCCCTGCGAGGACATCGAGGCGGTCGAGGACGGCGGCCCGCTGGAGTGCGCCACCCTGGCCGTCCCGCTGGACCGCGCCACCGGCGCCGGAACCGCCGAGCTGGCGCTCTCCCGCGTGCCGGCCCGTAAGGAGCCCACCGGCACCCTGGTGGTCAACCCCGGCGGCCCCGGCAGCCCGGGGCGCGTCTGGGCCTCGCGCACCGCCGCCGGGCTGCCCGACCGCGTGCGCGACCACTTCGACGTGATCGGGTTCGACCCCCGCGGCACCGGCGCGAGCACCCCCGCCGTGGCCTGCGACCCCGGCCACTTCGCGCCGGTCCGCCCCGACACCTGGCCCGGCTCCGCCGAGGAGACCGACGCCCTGGTGCGGCGCGCCGCCGACTACGCCGCCGCCTGCGCCGACAACACCGGCGCCGCGCTGCTGGAGAACATGACCACCCGCGACAGCGCCGCCGACCTCGAGGCGATCCGCGCCGCGCTCGGCGTGGAACGCATCGACTACCTCGGCTACTCCTACGGCACCCTGCTCGGCGGCGTCTACGCCACGCTGCACCCCGACCGGGTGCGCCGCCTGGTGCTGGACAGCGTCGTGCACCCCGGCCGCCCCTGGTACGCCAGCAACCTCCGGCAGAGCCGCGCCCTGGACGACGCCGCGCACAACTTCTTCGCCTGGACCGCCCGCCACGACGCCGCCTACGGGCTGGGCTCAACGGGCGAGGCGGTCGCCGAGCGCTACTACGCCGCGCGCGCCGCCCTCGCCGAGAAGCCGGCCGAGGACACGGTGGGCCCCACCGAACTGGAGAACTCCTACCTCACCGCCGCCTACTCCTCGGCGAGCTGGCCCCGGCTGGCGCGGGCGCTGGCCGACTACGCGGTGGGCGGCGACACCGCCGGGCTGGTGGCGGTGCACGAGCGCTACGGCGAGGACGCCGAGAGCGACCCCGGCTACGGCGCCTACCTCGCCACCCAGTGCACCGACTCCCGCTGGCCGCGCAACACCGACACCTGGCTGACCGACGGCCGCGAGGTCCACGCCGAGGCGCCCTTCCAGGGCTGGAACAACATCTGGTACAACATGCCCTGCGCGACCTGGCCGGCCGGCCACGAGCCGTGGTTCCACGTCGACGGCACCCGTGCGGCCGACGCCCTGCTCATCCAGGCCGAGCACGACGGCCCCACCCCGCTGGAGGGCGCCTACGCCATGCGCGAGCGCTTCCCCGGCGGGCGCCTGGTGCTGGAGGAGGAGGGGGTCTCCCACGGTGTGGCCCTGGGCGGCAACACCTGCGTGGACGACGCGTTCGCCGAGTACCTGCTGTCGGGCGCGCTGCCGCCGGCCGGCGGCGACCCGCACGCGCCCGACCTCACCTGCCCGGCATCGCCCGAACCCGAGCCCGAGCCCGAGGCCGGCGCCGCCGAGGCCGCCGCCGAAGGCGCGGACGCGCCCGCCGAGCCCGCGCCCGCCGCCGAGGCCGGGGCGGCCGAGGCCGCGCCGCACGCCCCCCGGGTCTGATCCCCGGCGGCGGCCCGGCTGTGGCGCCGGCGCCACGCCGAAGGCCGCCGCGCCACTCTCGCGGCGGCGGGGGTCGATTAGGCTGGAGTCACCAGGATCGTGACTGTTCAGGCGCCGCCCGCCGGGCGGGCCGGCGCGGCAGGCGGGGCGCTTGAGGCCGCCCCACCAGTGGATGGGGTGATGCGCATGCTGCGGACCTCGTCCGTGCGGGTGCTCGACGAACGCGACCGCGACACCGTCCACGCCATCCTCGACTCCGACCCCGTGGGCAACGTGTTCGTCAGCGCGCGGCTGCGCGCCGCCGGCATCGACTCCGGCCGGCTCGGCGCCGAGCTGTGGGGCTATGTGGAGCGCGGCCGCGTCACCGCGCTGTGCTACTCGGGGGCCAACCTGGTCCCGGTCAACGCCGGCCCCGCCGCCATCCGCCAGTTCGCCGAGCAGGCGCGCTGGCAGGGCCGCCGCTGCTCCTCCATCGTCGGCCCTGTCGACGCGGTCGCCGACCTGTGGGCGCGGCTGCGCCCGGCCTGGGGCCCGGCCCGCGCGATCCGCGAGTGCCAGCCGGTGCTGGAGATCTCCGGGCCGCCCGAGGTCGAGCCCGACCCCCTGGTGCGCCGGGTGCGCCCTGAGGAGATCAACATCCTGGTGCCGGCCTGCGTGGCCATGTTCACCGAGGAGGTCGGGGTGCCGCCCGACTCCGGCGACGGCGGCTCGCTCTACCGCGCGCGCGTCGAGGAGCTGGTGCGCACCGGCCGGGCCTTCGCCCGGATCGAGGACGGCCGCGTGGTGTTCAAGGCCGAGATCGGCGCGGTCACCCCCCACGCCTGCCAGGTGCAGGGCGTGTGGGTCCACCCCGACCTGCGCGGGCGCGGCCACTCGGTGCCCGGCATGGCCGCCGTGGTGCGCCGGGCGCTGGCCGAGATCGCGCCGCGCGTCACCCTCTACGTCAACGACTACAACACCCCGGCGCGCGCCGCCTACCGCCGGGTGGGGTTCCGCGAGGTCGGGGCCGTGCGCTCGGTCCTGTTCTGAGCCCCGCGCGGCCCGCCGCGCCCGCCGCGTCGCACGAACGCCCAGCGGTGTGACCGAGCAGTCCGCCCCGCCCGCGCGTCCCGCGCCCCGCGGCGGGGTAGGCCACAGACGCAGGCAGCCCAGCAGCGCAGCGGGGAGTGTGTGGCCATGACGCGCGGAGTCTACGTCGCCGCCAGCGGACCCGAGAGCGGCGTGGCCGCCGTCGCCCTGGGCGCGGCCGAGGTGCTCTCGGGCGCGGTCGACCCGATCGGGGTGTTCCGCCCGGTGGTGGCCGGCGGTGCGCCCGACCCCGTGGTGCAGACCCTGCGCCGCCGCTTCAAGATCGCCGCGCCCTACGAGCGGTGCGTGGGCGTCGACTACGACGCCGTGCACGCCGACCCCGAGGCCGCCACCGCCCAGATCATCGACTCTTTCCAGCGGCTGGCGCGCGACTGCGCGGCCGTGGTCGCGGTGGGCACCGACTACACCGACGTCGGCGCGCCCACCGAGTTCACCTTCAACGCCCGCGTGGCCGCCAACCTCGGGCTGCCGGTGCTGCTGGCGGTCTCGGGCACCGGGCGCGAGCCCCGCGCCGTCCGCGACGCCATCGCGCTGGCGGCCAAGGAGGTCGACCGCGAGCACGCCGCCCGGGCCGGGACCGTGGTCGACCGGGTGGAGCCCGAGCGGGTCGCCGGCCTGCGCGCCGAGTTGGCGGGCGACGCCTGGGTGCTGCCCGAGGTCCCCGGGCTGGCCGCGCCCACCGTGCGCGACCTGGTGCGCGCCTGCGGCGGCCGGCTGCTGTTCGGCGAGGAGCAGCGGCTGGACCGCGAGACCTCCGGCCTGCTGGTGGCGGCGATGTCGCTGCCCAACGTGCTGGACCGGCTGGAGGAGGACCACGTGGTGCTGGTGGCCGCCGACCGCGCCGGTGCGCTGCTGCCCGCCCTGGCGGCCGCGCACCGCTCGGCCGACTTCCCCACCCTGGCCGGCGTGGTCCTCACCGGCGACCTGGGAGTCTCCGAGCCGGTGTGGCGGCTGCTGTCGGGCATGGACCTGCGGCTGCCCGTCATCGCCTCGGCCCAGGACACCTTCACCACCGCCACCCGGCTGGCGGCCGTGCGCGGCGCCATCACTCCCGAGGCCGACCGCAAGACCGAGTCCGCGCTGGCCGCCTTCAGCCAGGCCGTGGACGGCCCCGCGCTGCTGGCGCGCCTCCAGGTGGACCGCGCCGAGGTCGTGACCCCGCTGATGTTCGAGCACACCCTGCTCACCCGGGCGCGCGCCCGCCCGGCGCGGATCGTGCTGGCCGAGGGCACCGAGGAGCGGGTGCTGCGCGCCGCCGACCTGCTGCTGCGGCGCGAGGCCGCCGAGCTGGTGCTGCTGGGCCGCCCGCGCGAGGTCGCCGCCCGCGCCGCGGAGTTCGGGCTGGACGTGCGCGCCGCCGAGGTGGTGTCGCCCGATGACCCCGGACTCCGCGAGCGCTTCGCCGCCGAGTACGCCCGGCTGCGCGCCCACAAGGGCGTCACCGAGCAGTTGGCGCGCGACACCGTCGGCGAGGTCTCCTACTTCGGCACGCTCATGGTGCACTGCGGGCTGGCCGACGGCATGGTGTCGGGCGCCGCCCACACCACCGCCCAGACCATCCGGCCCTCCTTCGAGATCCTGCGCACCTCGCTGGTCTCCAGCGTCTTCTTCATGTCGCTGCCCGACCGCGTGCTCGTCTACGGCGACTGCGCGGTCAACCCCGACCCCTCCGCCGAGGATTTGGCCCGCATCGCCGCCGACTCCGCCGACACCGCCGCCCGGTTCGGGGTGGAGCCGCGCGTGGCGATGCTGTCCTACTCCACCGGCGCCTCGGGCGCCGGCGCCGACGTCGACAAGGTGCGCCGCGCCACCGAGGCCGTCCGGGCGGCCCGCCCCGACCTGCCGGTGGAGGGGCCCATCCAGTACGACGCCGCGATCGACCCCGACGTCGCCCGCGCCAAGCTGCCCGGCAGCGCGGTGGCCGGGCACGCCACCGTGTTCATCGCGCCCGACCTCAACACCGGCAACATCCTCTACAAGGGGGTGCAGCGCAGCGCGGGCGCCGTGGCCGTGGGGCCGGTGCTCCAGGGGCTGCGCAAGCCGGTCAACGACCTCTCGCGCGGGGCGACCGTGCAGGACATCGTCAACACGGTCGCCATCACCGCCGTGCAGGCGCACGCGGCGCGCGAGGCGCAACCGCCGCCCCCGCGGCCCGAACAGGAGGGAACCGGCGCATGAGCCACGTGCTGGTCGTCAACAGCGGATCGTCCTCCATCAAGTACCGCCTGCTGGACATGGCGGCCGAGCGCCCCGTGGCCTGGGGCATCGCCGACCGCATCGGCGAGGACGGCGGGGAGCTGACCCACCGCCGCCCCGGCGCCGACCCCCACGTCCGCCCCGGCCCCTTCGCCGACCACGAGGCGGGGCTGGCCGCGGTCCTCGACGCGTTCGGCGCGGCCGGCCCCGACCTCTCCGGGGTGGCTTTGGCCGCCGTGGGCCACCGCGTGGTGCACGGCGGCGACCGGTTCGTGCGGCCCGCCCTGGTGGACGACGCGGTGATGCGCGCGGTCGAGGAGCTGGCGCCGCTCGCCCCGCTGCACAACCCCGCCAACCTGGAGGGCATCCGGGTGGCCCGCAAGTCCTTCCCCGACGTCCCCCACGTGGCCGTGTTCGACACCGCCTTCCACAGCACCCTGCCGCCCGCCGCCCACACCTACGCGGTGCCCGAGCGCTGGCGCACCGGCTACGGGGTGCGCCGCTACGGCTTCCACGGCACCTCGTGCGCCTACGTCACCCGCCGCGCCGCCGCGTGGCTGGGCCGACAGGTCGAGGAGGTCAATCTCGTCGTGCTGCACCTGGGCAACGGCGCCAGCGCCACGGCCGTGGCCGGGGGCCGCAGCGTCGACACCTCCATGGGCATGACCCCGCTGGAGGGCCTGGTGATGGGCACCCGCAGCGGCGACATCGACCCCTCGCTGCCGGGCTACCTGGCGCGCGAGGCCGGGCTGACCGCCGGCGACGTCGACGCCGCGCTCAACCGCGAGAGCGGGCTGCTGGCGCTGGCCGGGGCCAACGACATGCGCGAGGTGCGCCGGCGTGCCGAGGCCGGCGAGCCCGGCGCCGCGCTCGCCCTGGAGGTCTACGCCCGCCGGGTGCGCAAGTACGTCGGCGCCTACTACGCGGTGCTGGGCCGGGTGGACGCGGTGGTGTTCACCGCCGGGGTGGGCGAGCACGACGCGCGGCTGCGCGCCGAGGCGCTGAGCGGACTGGAGGCGCTGGGGCTGGCGGTGGATCCCGAGCGCAACGCCGCCGACAGCGGCGAGGAGCGCGCGGTCTCCCCGGCGGGCGCCCGGGTGCCGGTCCTGGTGGTGCCCACCGACGAGGAGTGGGAGATCGCGGTGGAGGCCGTGGCCCTGGTGGGCGGGCGCGGCTGAGACGGCCCGCGCCCCCCCCCCCCGCGGGGGGGGGGGGGGGCGCGGCGGCGCCGGCCCGCGCCCCCCCGCCGCGCGGGCGGCGGACGGGCGCGGCTGCGCCGGCCCGCGCCCGCCCGCCGCGCGTGCGGCGGACGGGCGCGGGACACGGCGCGCGGAGCGGACGGCTAGTCGCCCCCGGGGGCCGACTTCGTGGCGGGCCGGTGCAGCGGCGACTCCCCGAACGACAACTCGAAGTCGGGGGTGTCGGCGATCAGCGCCTGGGTGTAGGGGTGGGTGGGCGCCGACATCACCGTGCCGACGTCGCCGTACTCCACGATCTCGCCCTTGTTGAGCACCGCCACGTGCTGGGCGATGTTGGAGACCAGCGCGATGTTGTGGGTGACGAACAGCAGCGCCATGCCGTCGGACTGGAGGTTGCGCAGCAGCTCCACGATCTCGGCCTGCACCGACACGTCCAGCGCCGAGGTGATCTCGTCGCAGATCAGCAGGTCGGGGCGGGTGGCGATCGCGCGGGCGATGGACACCCGCTGGCGCTCGCCGCCGCTGAGCTGGTCGGGGAACCGCTCGCCGTAGGAGGCGGGCAGCGCCGCGCGCTCCAGGGCCGTGGCCACCACCGCGTCGGGGTCCTGGGGCTGGCCCGCCAGGTGGGTGTAGGGGCGCAGGATGAGGTCGCGCACCCGCTTGCGCGGGTTCAGCGCCTCGTAGGGGTTCTGGAAGATGTACTGCACCCGGCGGCGCTGCTCGGCGGTGCGCCGGTAGCTGCTGGGCGCCAGCGGGTCGCCGTCGAACACCACCTCGCCGGTGAACTGGTGGTGCAGGCCCACCAGCGAGCGCGACAGCGTGGTCTTGCCCGACCCCGACTCGCCCAGCAGCGCCACGCACTGCCCGCGCGCGAGGTCCAGGTCGATGCCGCTGAGCACGGTGGCGCGGCCGTAGCCGGCGCGCAGGCCGCGCACCCGCAGCAGCGGGCCGTCCTCGCCGGCGGGCTCGGGCGCGGTGTGCCCGGCGGTCTTGAGGATCGGCACGGCGCGCAGCAGTTGGACGGTGTAGGGGTGCTGGGGGTCGCCCAGGAGCCGGTCGGCGGGGCCGCGTTCCACGACCTCGCCGCGGTACATCACCGCGATCTCGTCGGCGAGGTCGGCCACCACCGCCATGTCGTGGCTGATGTAGACCCCGGCGGTGCCGTACTCGCGGGTCATGTGCCGGATGGTCTGGAGGACGTGCGCCTGGGTGGTGACGTCCAGACCGGTGGTGGGCTCGTCCAGCACGATGAGGTCGGGGCAGCCGATGAACGCCATGGCGATGGCCACGCGCTGCTGCTGGCCGCCGGAGAGCTGGTGGGGGTAGCGGCGCAGGAACGCGTCGTCGTCGGGCAGCGCGACCTCGCGCAGCACCTCGCGGACCCGCTCCTGGGGGTCGCCGGCCACGGCCCGCCGGCGCGCGGCCGCCTCCGCGTCGGTGGCCTCGCCGCCGTCGGCGCCGGAGTCGTGCAGCGCCTCGCGCAACTGGGTGCCCAGCCGCAGCGCCGGGTTCAGCGCGGAGGCCGGCGACTGCGGGATGTAGGCCACCCGGCGGCCGCGCATGCGCCGCACGGCGGCGGCGTCGCCGGGGTCCAGCGCCGCGCCCGACAGCGCGATGCTGCCGGCGGTGATCTCGGTGGCGCGCTTGCAGTGCGCCAGCAGGGCCAGCCCGAGCGTGGTCTTGCCCGAACCGGACTCCCCGACGAGGCCGAGGATGTCGCCGCGGGCCACCCGCAGCGTGACGTCGTGGATGATCTCCACGTCGGAGGGCCGCCCCACGACGGTCAGGCCCGCCACGTCCAGGGCGGCGCGCTCGTCCTGCTGGGTCGTGTCCGTGCTCGTCGTCACTTCTCCACCCCCCGGTCGATGCCGATCGAGGCCCGCGACAGGCCGTCGGTGATGAGGTTGGCGCCGATGGTCAGCAGCGCCACCGCCGCCACGGGCAGCACCACCGACCACGGCTGCACGGTGATGGCGATGCGGTTCTCGTTGATCATCAGGCCCCAGTCGGCGGTGGGCGGTTGCAGGCCCATGCCCAGGAAGCTCAGCGTGGCGATCAGGCCCACCGAGTAGGTGATGCGCAGGCCCAGTTCGACCAGCAGCGGGCTGGTGATGTTGGGCAGGATCTCCCCGGCCATGATCCGCCACCCCGGTACGCCGATGGCCTCGGCCGACTTCACGAAGTCCTGCTCGACCACCTTGAGGGTGGCCTCGCGGGCGACCCGGGCCACGCGGGCGGCGTGGGACACCCCGATCAGCAGGATGATGAGCCACACCTGGGGGCCGATGATGGACATCACCAGCAGGGCGAGCACGAGCTGGGGGAAGGCGAGCACCATGTCGTTGGTGCGCATGATCGCCTCGTCCGGCCAGCCGCGCCGGTAGCCGGCGACGACGCCGATCGCGGCGCCCACTACCACGCCCACCAGCGCCGCCGACACCGCGATGGTGATCAGCGTGTAGCCGCCGTGCAGGAACCGGCTGAGCACGTCGCGGCCGATGCCGTCGGTGCCGAACAGGGTGCCCTCGACGTCGGTGCGGTTGGGGATCCCCACCAGCTCGGTGGGGGAGTAGGGGCTGAGGAACGGCCCGAGCGCGGCCGTCAGCACGACCAGGCCGACCAGGACCACGCCCACCTTGGTGCGGCCGTGCCGCCAGGCCGCGCGGAACAGGCCCTGGCGCCGGCCGGCGGGCGCGGCGGCCGCGGCGGCGGACTCGGGTGCGGTTGCGGTGGCGAGACTCATCGGGCGGACACCCTCACCTTCGGGTTGGCGGCCAGGCCCACGACGTCGGCCAGCAGGTTGACCACGATGTAGACGAGCGCGATCAGCAGGGTCACGGCCTGGATGACCGGGATGTCGCGGGTGGTGATCGCGTCCATCAGCGCCAGCCCGATCCCCGGGAAGGCGAAGAGGAACTCGATCGCCACCACGCCCCCGGCCAGCCAGCCCAACTGCACCGCGATCACCTGGGCCACCGGGCCGATGGCGTTGGGCGCGGCGTGGCGCCACACCACCACCCGCTCGGGCAGCCCCTTGAGCCGCGCCTGCTGCACGTACTCGCTCTCCAGCACCTCGATCATCGAGGCGCGCATCATCCGGATGATGGGCGGGCTCACCGCCAGCACCAGCGTCAGCACCGGCAGGATGAGCTGCGCGGGGTCGGCCAGCACCGCGCTCGCGCTGCCCGCGAACACCGGCGGCAGCAGGTGCAGCCAGCCGGTGGACAGCAGCAGGATGAGCAGGATGCCCACCGCGAACTCCGGCAGGGCCGCCAGCACCAGCGACACCGCCGAGGTGGCGTGGTCGGCGGCGCGGTCGCGGCGCAGGGCGCTGTAGGCGCCGATCAGCAGCGAGACGGGGGTGGCGATGAGCGCCGCCAGCCCCATCAGCACGAAGCTGGCGGTCACCCGCGGGCCCAGGTACTCGCTGACCGGGCGGGCGTTGGCGAAGGAGTCGCCCAGGTCCAGGGTGAACAGGCCGGCCAGCCACTTGCCGTACTGCACGGCCAGCGGGTCGTTGAGGTTGAGCTGGTCGCGCAGCAGCGCGACGCGCTCGGCGGTGGCGTCGCGGCCCAGGATGGCGCGCGCGGCGTCGCCGGGCAGGGCCTGGGTCGCCAGGAACACCACGAGCGAGACCACGAAGAGGGTCAGCAGCCCGTAGCCGAGGCGGTAGAGGATCAGACGTGACATGTGTGACGACCTTTGCGAGACATCGGTCAGCGGGGATCGGGGGCGGGGTCGCGCGGCGTCCGGGGGCGCCGCGGCGCGCTCACTCCTCGATGCGGACGCGGTGGAAGCCGTAGGAGGTCAGCGGGTGCCCGGTGACCGAGGGCTCCAGCCCCTTGACCTTCCGGTGGAAGGCGTCGAGGGTGTTGACGAAGCCCCAGATGATGTAGCCGCCCCGTTCGTGCTCGATGGCCATGGCCTGCTGGATGAGCCGGTTGCGCTCCTCCTCGTCGACCGTGCGGCGGGCCTCGTTGACGATGTCCACCCACTCCTCGTCGGCCCAGTGGGTCTCGTTGAACGGCGCGTCGGGCAGGGAGCCCTGCGCCGCCTGCGACAGGTAGTTGCGGGTGGCCCAGAAGTCCTGGGCGAACGTCCACTGGAGGTAGTTCTCGCCGTAGTACTCGGTGGAGTTGGTCTGCTTGAGGTTGACGGTCACGCCGGCGGCGCGCGCCTGCTCCTTGAAGACCTGGGCGGCGGCCACGGCCCCGGGGGTGATGGGGCCGGTGACCAACTGGACCTCCAGGCCGTCGCCGTGGCCGGCCTCGGCCAGCAGCCGCTTGGCCTCGGCGATGTCGCGTTCGCGCTGGTCGGGGAGCTTGTCCTCGACGTAGGCGGGGTCGAAGCGGCCGTAGATGTCGTTGCCGACGCTGCCGTAGCCGGCCAGCGCCTGGTCGACCATCTGCCGGCGGTCCACGATGAGCCGGAACGCCTGGCGCACCCGCACGTCGTCGAAGGGGGCCTTGTCCACCCGCATGGTGAACGGGGTCCACATCCCCGACTCCGACTCCAGGGTCTCGATGTTGGGGTTGGCCCGCACGACCTCGATCTGGCTGGGCGGAAGCTGGCTGATGGCGTCGACCTGGCCGCCCAGCAGCGCGTTGACCCGGGCGGTCTCGTCGGGGAAGTTGATGATCTCCAGTTCCTCGATGCGGGGGTGGCCCTCCTGCCAGAAGCCGGGGAACTTCGCGAAGAGGCTGCGCTGGCCGGGGGTGAACTCCATGAGCTTGAAGGGGCCGGCGCCGACGGGGTTGTCGGGGTCGTAGTCCTCGGGCACGATGCCCATCGAGTACTCGGCGAGCAGGTCCAGCAGGGTGACGTAGGGCTCGGAGAACGGCACCCGCACCGTGCGGTCGTCCACCCGCTCGATGTTGTCGCGGTCCATGGTGGCCAACTGCGGCGCGCCGATGCCCAGGATGTCGGGGTCGGTGACCCGGCGCAGGGTGAAGACCACGGAGTCGGCGGTGACCGGCGAGCCGTCGTGGAAGGTGAGGCCGGGCTTGAGGCGGATGGTCCAGACCGTGGCGTCGTCGTTGGGCTCGATCGACTCCGCCAGCGCCATCTGGATGCTGTAGTCGGTCTCGAAGTAGCACAGGCCCGCGTACAGGTTGTGCGCGCGGGCGATGTCGGTGTTGTCGGTGGGCTTGTGGGCGTCGAGGGTGTCCTCGGCCGACCCGCCGGCCACCCCCACCCGCAGCCGTCCGCTCCCGGCCCCGCTGGAACCGCCACCGCCGCACGCGGAGAGCGCGGGGACGACGACGGCACCGGCGGCTCCGGCCATCAGGACGCTGCGGCGGCTGGGGGCGGACGCGGCGCGCGGAACCGGATGTTCGCTGTCGGCGGGTGTGGGCGGCACGGCAACCTCGGTTCGGTCGGGTGTTCGGTCAGGAGGCGGCGCCGCGAGGCCGGGGTCCCGGCGGTGCGCGGGCGCGTCCCGCCGGCGTGTGCACGAGCGCACAACGCCGACCGTTCGATAGTTGTCACACCGAACACGCACGTCAAACCGTGTCGGGATGCTCACCGCGCGTGGCAATGGGGCGGCGGGGGCGTGCGAATGGCGCGTGGGGAGGTGCGCACGGTGCGTAGCGATTCCGGCTGCCAGCAGGGGGTTTGCGATTATCGCAAGAGCGGCGCCGCAGTGGAGCGCGGGTGCACTGAAAGCGTCTTCCCCCGTGTGGGGCGTGTCAGTTCGGGCACGCAGGTCGTAATCCGATCGATGCCGCGGGGTGGTGAAATCTTGTTGTTTATGGTGAGATTTGCGTAGTTTGTCGGATTTTGCCTGGGGGTAACACCCCGCCGGCCGTCCCCGCCCTCCCCTCCTTCCCCTCCCTCCCCGCGCTCCTCCGGGGTCCTGCCCGCCCCTCCGCCGGAGGGGCGGCCGGGCGCCTGGAGTGGCGGGCGCCCGGCCGCTCGCTCAGCCGCGCTGGGCGGCGGGCGCCCGGCCGCTCGCTCAGCCGCGCTGGGCGGCGAGCGCCTCGGGGCCCATCAGGAAGTCGGGGTCGATCTGGGCGGCCAGCGCGGCGCCGTTGTCGCCGCCCCAGCGCCGGGCGTTGCGCAGGTGGAACTCCGCGCTCTGCCGGGTGAACTTCGCCCAGTCCTTGGCCGCGGAGTCGACGGCGTCGCGCATCCAGGCCAGGGTCTTGACGTTCTCCTCCTCCAGTTCGTCCAGTTCGGGGTGGCGGCCCTTCTCCATGGCCCGCACGAACGGCGAGAACCCGAAGCAGGCGGCGAGCGCGTCGCCGACGTGCTCGCGCAGGAACGCCACGTCGTCCTCGCCCTGCACCTTGTTGCCGATCACCTGGATCTCGACCCCGTGGTCGCCGGCGTACTCGGCGTACTGGCGGTAGACGCCCACGCCGCGCAGAGTGGGCTCGGCCACCAGGAAGGTGAGGTCGAAGCGGGTGAACAGGCCCGAGGCGAAGGAGTCGGCGCCGGCGGTCATGTCCATCACGACGTACTCGCCGGGGCCGTCCACCAGGTGGTTGAGGTACATCTCGGCCGCGCCGACCTTGGAGTGGTAGCAGGAGACGCCGAGGTCGTCCTCGCCGTAGGGCCCGGTGACCAGCAGGGTGGCGCCCGCCGCCGGCACCCCGAACCGGCGGTGCAGCGGGTTGTCCGGCGCGACCTCCAGCAGTTGCGAGCCCCGCCCGGGCGGGGTGGTCTTGGTCATGGCCTCGGCGGAGTCGATGCGCGGGTTGTCGCCGCGCAGGACCTCCTTGATCTCGCTCAGGTGCCCGCCCATCGGCGGGATCCGCGCGAGGTCGTCGGCGCTCAGGCCCAGCGCCGCGCCGAGGTTCTGGTTGATGTCGGCGTCGATGGCGACCACGGGCGCACCGGTGGCGGCCAGGTAGCGCGTGAACAGCGCGGACAGGGTGGTCTTGCCGCTGCCGCCCTTGCCGGCGAACGCGATCTTCACAGGGTCCTCTTTCCACAGCGTCCGGGCGGAGCGTCCCCGACCGGGCACGCTCCGCGGTTTCTGGAAACGATTATCGTTGTTGTCCGAGGGTGCTGTCAGGTAATTCACCGGATCGTGTCCTGGCCGCCCCGAGCCCCGCTGACCTGCGCGGAAAAGCCGCCCACCCCCGCGCCCGGCGCGCCGCTTGCGCGGGCGCGTAGGGTGAAGGCGCAGGTCAGTGCGTATGACCCTGATCCGGCGCGGCCGCGCCCGCCCCCTGTCGGATCCAACACACGGCCGCGTTTTGCGGGGTATACGAGAACAGCCGGCACCTGGTGTGCTGTCCTGGTGGTGGTGTGCCTTGTCGAGGGCGTGTCGAGGGGTTGTCTAAGGTGAGGCCGTCGGCTGTCCCCCGGTCGCGATGGGAGTGAGACGGGTATGAGCGATTCGCAGCGACTCCGCGAGTACGGCGCCGCCGATCCTGTCGACCCCGATTCTGCCCCCGCCGCGGCCGACCCCGTCGAGACCGCCGCGCTGGAGGCCAGCGAGCACGCCGAGGCCGCCACCGACCACACCGTGTGGAGCTGCGTGGGCAACCTGACCGCCGTCCGCTCCATCCGGGCGCGCGTGCGGGAGTTCCTGGAGCGCTCCGCCCCGCCCCCCGGGGTCCTGGACGACGCCGAACTCGCCTCCAGCGAACTCGCCACCAACGCGCTGCTGCACTCCCGCTCCGGCCAGACCGGCGGCGTCATGACCCTCTTCATCCGCTCCGGCCGCGACCGCGTGCGGGTGGCGGTCGCCGACCAGGGCGAGAAGCACACCACCGCCGCCACCACCGACCCCGCCCGGCCCGACAACGACGACTACGGCCGGGGCAAGCTCATCATCGAGAGCTGCACCACCCGCAGCGGCGAGTACTGGACCGAGACCACCCACGTGGCGTGGTTCGAGATCGACCTCACCGACCCCGACCGCGGCGCCGCCGCGGAGTAGTCCCCCTCGGCGCGGCCGGGGCGCTCTGAGCCGCGGCGGCCCCGAGCCCGCCACGAGAGGAGCACGGGCACCGTGCGGCTCGACCCCGTCCTGGCCGCCTACCTGGCCGACCAGCCCGACCTGGTGTGGAACGACGCCCTGGACCTCGCGGCCGTGCGCGCCGCCGAGAACGCCGAGAGCCGGGCGGCGCCCCGCCTGGCCGACCTCCACGAGGTCCGCGACACCCTCGTGCCCGGCCCGCCCGGCGCGCCCGAGGTCGCCGTCCGGATCTACCGCCCCTCGCCGAACCCCGGCCTGCCCGTCACCCTCTACCTGCACGGCGGCGGGTTCGTCGTGGGCAGCCTGGACACCCACGACAACGCGGTGCGGCTGCTGGCCGAACAGGCCCGGACCGTGGTGGTGGCGGTCGACTACCGGCTGGCCCCCGAACACCCCTACCCGGCCGCCGTCGAGGACGCCCTGGCCGCCTACCGCTGGACCCTGGCGCACGCCGCCGACCTGGGCGGCGACCCCGACCGGGTGGCGGTGGCCGGCGACAGCGCGGGCGGCCTGCTCGCGGCCGTGCTGTGCTTCGCCGCGCCCGAGCGCGGCCTGCGCCCGCCGATGTTCCAGTTGCTGGTCTACCCCTCCACCGGTGCCGGGCCGACCGAGTCCGCCCGCGCGTTCGCCGACGCCTCGGGGCTGCGGCCCGACGAGCTGGCGTGGTACCAACGCGCCTTCCTCGGCGCCGCGCCGCCGGAGTCCCTGCCCGCCTACCTCAGCCCGGCGCGGGCGCCCGACCTCTCCGGCCTGCCGCCCGCCTACGTGCTGACCGCCGAGGCCGACCCGCTGCGCGACGACGGCGCGCTCTACGCGCGCCGCCTGGCCGAGGCGGGCGTCGCGGCGCACTGGCACGACAGCCCCGGCATGGTGCACGGGTTCCTGCGGTTCCTGCACGCGGTCCCGGCGGCCCGCGCCGCCGCCCAGCCCGCGTTCGACGCCCTGCGGGCGGCCCTGCACGGGTAGCACCGCACGGCTGGCACGGGTGGCACGGATCGCGCGGCGCGGATGGCGCCGCGCCCTCAGCCCGCCACCCGGGCGGGCGCGGGGGAGCCGTGGACGGTCACGCCGAACCCGGCCAGGTCGCGGGCCACGGCCTCGGCGCCCCGCGCGGCGGTGGTGACCACCGAGGCCCCGCTCCACAGCGCGGCGGCGGCCAGCACCGCGCGCTCGGGCTCGGCCATCGCGGAGTCCACCGCCACGGTGTCGGCGGGGCCCAGCGCCAGCGCCTCGGTGACCTCGGCCAGGCGGCGCAGCAGCCGCCCGTGGCCGTGCAGCGCGGTGCGCACGCCCCGGGCGTCGGCGGTGTAGGCCAGGATGCCGCTGTCGAACAGGCCGCGCGCGGGGCCGTAGCGGCTGCCGTCAGGGCTGGGCATGAGCAGTTCGTCGAACGGGGTGGTCTCGGGCGCCTCGCCGAAGGACACCACCTGGCGCACCCGGGAGCGGTCGGCGAGTTCGCGGGCGATCCCCGCCAGCGGCGCGGTCACCAGGATCATCCGGGCGTCCACGGCGGTGAGGACCTCGATGATGGTCTCCAGGTCGGAGTCCAGGTCCAGGGGCAGCGCGATCCCGCCCACGGCCATCACCGTGTAGACCGCGGTCAGCCGCTCGGGGCACACCGGCGCCAGCACGCCCACCACGTCGTCGGGGCAGGTGCCGCGCCGGCTCAGCCCGGCGGCGGCGCGCTCCACGGTCTCGGCGAAGGCCAGCGCGTCCAGGTCGGTGCCCGAGGTGTCGCGCACCCGGGGGCGGCCGGGGCCGCGGCGCAGCCGGTCGGCCAGCCCGCCGGTGAGCGAGCCGGCCGGGCGGGCGCGGACGGGCGCGCCCAGAGGGCGCGCTGCCCAGTCGCACCGGTCGACGTCCATGGGTCCCTCCCCTCCGGCGCGGGGTGTGCGGCGGTGTCGGTGTGCGGCGCGGTGCGCGGGCGCCGCCGGCCGCCTCCCACTCGGCGCGCGGGCCCACCTCGGACCCCTCGCGCCGCGGCGGCGGCGCCCGCGGCGCACCGGCGCGGGCCGCTGCCCGGGGGCAGATCGGCCGCGCACCGCCGGACACCCCGGCCGTCATCGCGCGCCGGGCTCGTCACGCCCCCTCCACGTGGCGAGCCCGGCGGTGCCGTGCCGATGGGATCCGCGGGCGCATCCCCTCAGCGCGCCCGCGGCGGCACGGCTCCAGCGATGCCGCGGCGCCGGGACTCCCGTGCGCGCCGGCCCCCGTTGACGTCAGGCGGGGCCGGCACGCGGACGCGGGTCCGCGGCGGTCACGGCGTCCCGGAGGTGCGGCCTCCGGGAGGTCTGAGCCGGTTCCGGGAATCCGGCGCCGGGGCGCCGGCACCGGGGCCGGTCTCATGAGGACGACTCTAGCGTTTTCGCGCGCTTTTGCACATGCAGAAACGAGTGCATCTGCATATGTAGATCCGGGCCGGATATGGTTCAGCCGGGAACGCCGCAGTTCACCGGCGTCTCACGGCGACACCGCATGGCGGTTCACCCACGCGGCGATCTGCCGGCGGGAGTTGAAGCCCATCTTGCGGTTGATGTTGGCGACGTGGCGCGCCACGGTCGCCTGGGTGATGAACAGGTTCTCCGAGATCACCCGGTTGCTCTGCCCCTGCCCGATGAGCTGCGCGATCTCGTGCTCGCGCGGGGTGAGCGCCGTGCGCGGCGGCTGGGACAAGCGGGTGGGCGCGGGGCGCGGCCGCATCGGGCGGCCCGACTCGGTGATGCGCAGCGCGAGGTCCACGGCGGCGTCCAGCCCGAGCCGACCGCCCTCCTCCCACCAGGCCCGCACCTGCTCGGGATCGGCCCCCACCCCGGCGGGGGCCGCCAGGCGGAGCGGGTCGGGCAGTTCGGAGTCCAGCCCGCCGCGCAGGGCCGCCGCCGCGCCCGCGCACCGCAACGCGTCGGCGGCCGCGCCCTGCTCCAGCGCGACCTTGGCGATGGCGGTCAGGGCGTGGGCGACACCGGGGCGGTGCCCGGCCGCGTGGGCCACCAGCAAGCTCTCGCTGAGGTAGTCGTAGGACTGGGCCACCGACCCCAGGGCCGGGGCGATGCGGCCCACCCCCGCCAGCGCCGCCGCGATCTCCGGCGCCGAGCCGATGCCGCGCTGGATGTCCAGCGCCTCGCGGTAGCAGCGGTCGGCGCTCTGGGCGTCGCCCTGCACCTCGGCGGCCGCGCCCTGGGCCATCAGCACCAGGCCCACCCCCCAGCGGTGGTCCATGCCCCGCATGATCATCAGCGCGGTGTTGAACCGGGTGTCGGCTTCGCCCAGCTCGCGGGTGTGCACGGCGACCGCGCCCACCAGGGCCAGCGCCACCGCCTCGTTCCACAGGTCGCCGGTGGAGCGGGCCGACTCCAGCACCTCGACGGCCCGCTCGCGCGCCCGCGCGTAGGCGCCGTCGCGGACGTCGAGGTCGGCCAGCACGTTCAGCGCCTGGCCCACCGTCTCGGCGTCGCCGGCCGCCCGGCCCAGCTCCTCGGCCCGGGCCGCCGCGCGCGCGGCCTCGGCGTAGCGGCGCTGGGCGCGGTACACCTGGGCGCGCAGCACCAGCACCGGGGCGCGCAGCGCGTCGTCGCCGCCCGCCATGGGCAGGAAGGAGTCGCACCAGGCCCCGGCCTCGCCGAAGTGGTGGCCCAGGACCCAGTAGGTCCGCAGCCCCGCGCACAGCCGCAGCCCCGAGGCGGCGTCGCCGCGCCGCTCGGCCCGCAGCAGCGCGGCGCGCATGTTGCCGTACTCCGAGACCACCCGTTGCAGGTGGCCGAACCGCTCGGCCCAGGGCATGGGCCGGCCCTCCATCGCGATGCGGCCCAGCTCCTCGGCGACGGCGGCCATCCGCGCGGTGTGCGCGGCGCCGACCTCGTCGGCCTCGCCGGACTCCGCCAGGCGGGCGGCGGCGAACCGGCGGACCGCGCCGGGCAGCCGGTAGCGCACCCGGTTGTGGTGCTCGCCGGTGAGCGCGACCAGCGCGCGGTCCACCAGCCCCGACAGCAGGTCCAGCACCGCCGGCTCCTCCAGCGGGGCGCCGCCGCACACCCGCTCGGCGCCTTCGAGGTCCCAGTCGGGAAACACCGACAGCCGCCGCAGCAGCACCCGCTCGGGCCCGCTGAGCAGGGCGTGGCTCCAGGCCAGCACGCCCTCCACCAGGCGCAGCCGCGCGGCGCGGCCGTGGCGGCGCCCCGGCGCCGCGGGCAGGTAGGCCGCCAGCCCCTCGGCCAGGCGGTCCAGCGGCACCCGTCCCGCCCACGCGGCCACCAGCTCCACGGCCAGCGGCACGCCGCCGAGCCGTTCGCACACCCGCGCGACGGCCCGCAGCCCGGCGGGGTCGACGGTGAAACCGGGCGCGGCGGCCGCGGCGCGGTCCAGGAACAGCCGCACCGCGCCGCTCTCGGCGGGGTCGGCGCCCTCGCGCGGCAGGGTCAGCGGTGGCACCCGCCAGACCCGCTCGCCGGGCACCCGCAGCGGCTCGCTCGCGGTCAGCAGCAGCGACAGCGCGGGGCAGCCGGCGACCAGCGCGGCGGCGACCTCGGCGACGTGGCCGGCGGCTGCGTCGCAGTCGTCCAGTACCAGCAGCAGCGCCCGGCGGCGCAGGGTCTCGCACAGGTTCTCGACCGGGTCGGCCAGCGCCTCCTCGGTCACGCCCACCGCCGCGGCGATCCGGGCGGCGACCTCGGCGCGGGTGTCCAGGCCGGAGAGGTCGGCCAGCCACACGCCGTCGGGGAAGGAGGCGGTGGCGTGCGCCGCCAGCCGCAGCGCCAGCCGGGTCTTGCCGATGCCGTCGGCGCCACTGAGGGTGACGACGCGGTCGGCGTCGAGCAGCCGCAACAGGTCGCTCAGATCCCGGTCGCGTCCGATGAAGCTGTCGGTCTCAACGGGGAGGTTCTGCCGCGCGGGCGCGGTCTGAAGTGCCATGGCCTTCACACGAGTAGGCAGTCGGGGACCGCGCTCACCTTGCCTGGGGGTAAGGGCGGGATCGGGAGTGGTGCGTGCTCGTGCCTAAAGCTCTGTCTTAGTAGGTGCACACTCGGTGCGCAAGCGGTACCGCGGAATCGGATCACGCCCCGCCCCGGCGCGGCCGCCGGCCGCCCGGGGCCTCAGCGGTTCAGTCCGTGCTCGGCCGCCCAGTCCGCGAGCTGGGCGCGGGAGGTGATGAGCAGCTTGCGGAAGATGTTGGCGATGTGGCGGGCGACCGTGGGCTGGCTGATGGTGAGGTGCTGGGCGATCTGCCGGTTGGACATCTCCTCGCCGACCAAAACCGCGATCTCGCGCTCGCGCGGGGTCAGCAGCGTCGGCAGCGGGCGGCGCGGCACCGGGAAGGTCGCGGCGCGCTCCACCACCTCCTCCAGCGGCAGGGTGCGCCAGGACTTCCAGGCCCGCTGGGCGGCCTCGGCGGGCAGGGTCTGGCAGACGGCGCCGAAGACGCGCTCGGCGCGCGGATAGGGCTGGCGCAGCCCGGCGTGCAGCCGCGCCGCCACCCCCGCCAGAGCGGCCGCCCGCTCGGGCTGCTCCTCGGCGACCGCCAGCTCGGCCAGCGCCTCCAGCGCCCGCGCCACGGCGGCGCGCCGGCCCGAGGCGGCGCTGATGCGCAGGCAGCCGGCGAACCGGCGGCGCGCGCCGGAGACGTCGCCGCGGGCGAGGTCGAGGTGGCCCATCGCGGCCGAGGAGCGCGCGGTCTCCGGGGCGATCCCCATGTCGCCGAAGATCCGCATGGCGCGGTCGAGCTGCTCGGCGGCGACGTCGAGGTCGCCGCGCTGGGTGGCCAGCACCCCCAGCCCGTTCAGGCAGCGGGCCACGCACCACAGGTCGCCCAGCTTCTCGGCCGCCTCGACGCTGCGGTTGAGGTACTTCTCGGCGGTGTCCAGGTCGCCGGAGCGCCGGGCCAGGCGGCCCAGGGTGCCCAGCACCGACACCTCGGTGAAGTGGTCGCTGACCCCGGCGGCGTCGGCCAGCGCGCGTTCGGCGGCCGCCACGCACGCCGCGTCCTCGCCGGCGCGCAGCGCCGCCGCCGCCCGCACACCCCAGGCGATCACCGCCGCCGGCGCGTCGCCGCAGGCGCGCGCGGCCTCCAGGGCGGTGTCGGCGATGGAGGCGGCCGTGCGGGCGCCCTCCAGGTCCAGGCTCAGCTCCGCGCGCACGGCCAGCGCACGGGCGCGCACATGCGGCGGCAGGTCCTCGGGGGACTCCGCCAGCAGCCGGCGCAGCGACCGGCTGCCCTCGGCCAGCAGCCCGCGCGCGAACCAGTAGGGCCGCAGCGCCACGCACAGCCGCAGGCCCTCCTCGGCGCGGCCGTGGCGCTGGGCCCACTCCAGCAGCCGGGCGGTGTTCTCGCGGTGGTGGTCGAGCACCCGCAGGAAGGCCAGGCGCTCGGGCCAGGACAGGGGGCCGGACACCGCCTCGGCCATGGCCTCGGTGTCGGCGACGGCGGCGTCCAGGCAGCGCCGCCAGGTGTCGGCCTCCTCGCCGGCGGCGGCCAGGCGCTCGGCGGCGTAGGCGCGCACGGTGTCGGGCAGGCGGTAGTAGGCCACGCCGTCGACCTCGCCGTCGGGCACGATCAGCGACTTGTCGCACAGCGACCCCAGCAGCCGGGCGACCTCGGCCGCGTCCACCCCGCTGTGGCCGCACACCCGCTCGGCCTGGATGCGGTTCCAGATGCCGAACACGGTGAGGCGGCGCAGCAGGATCTGCTCGGGGTGGACGAGCAGGTCGTGGCTCCACTCCAGCACCGCGCGCAGGGTGCGCTGGCGGGCGGGGAGTTCGCTGCCGGCCGTCACCAGCAGCCGGAACCGGTCGTCGAGCCGGCTGAGGATCTGGTGGACCGACAGCACCCGCACGCGCGCCGCCGCCAGTTCGATGGCCAGCGGCACGCCGTCCAGCATCCGGCAGATGCTGGCGATGGCGCCGGCGTTGTCGGCGGTCACCCGGAACCCGGGGCGGGCGCGGGCGGCGCGGGCGGCGAACAGGCGCACCGCCTCGTAGCGCAGGACGTGGTCGGGCCCCACGGCGGCGGGCGGGCGGCCCTCGTCGGAGGGGCGCGGGGGCGGGGGCAGCGACAGCGGGGGCACCCGCCACACGGTCTCGCCGCAGACCCGCAGCGGCTGGCGGCTGGTGGCCAGGATGTGCACCCCCGGGCAGGTGTCCAGCAGCACCCGGCACAGCTCGGCCAGCGCGGCGACGGCCCGCTCGCAGGTGTCCAGCAGCAGCAGCGTGCGCCGGTGGCGCAGCGCGGTGACGATCGCCTCCAGCGGCGGCTTCTGGCTGTTCTCCAGGACCCGCAGGGAGCGGCCCACCGCCCGCACCACCTGGTCGGGGGTGGCGGCCTCGCTGAGGTCGACGAAGCCGCTGCCGTGGGTGAAGCGGGCGCGCACCAGGTCGCTGACGCGCACCGCCAGCCGGGTCTTGCCCATGCCCCCGCTGCCGGTGAGGGACACCAGGCGGCTCTGCCCGACGATCCGGCACAGCTCCGCGACGTCGCGTTCGCGGCCGACCATGTCGCCGGGGAACGGCCCGGTCGCCGGGCTCGGGGTGGGGCGCGGGTGTGTCATGGCCTCGTTCACTCGGCAGCCGCGTGGTCGTGGCCGCGCCGGTGCCGCCAGGGCTGCGGCGCCGGTGTCGGCCAGTTTTCCACGCGGGACCGGCCCTGTCCCGGGAATGGCCGGTTCCGGCTCGGCGGCGGCGGGCCCGCGCCCGCCGCCGCGGCGGATCAGTCCCGCGCGGGCGCGGGCGGCAGCCAGGACGCGGGGTCGGCGGCGGTCTGGTCGCCGCCGGCCATGTCCTTGACCTCGTGGCCCTTGCCGTCCTCGAACGGGGGGAACCACACGAAGGGGATGCCCTTGCGCGAGGCGTACTGGATCTGCTTCCCGAGCTTGGCGGGCTGGTGGTAGACCTCGGTGTTGACGCCGCGCCCGCGCAGCAGGGCGGCGGTGCGCAGGGCGTCGTCGCGGCGCTCGGCCGAGGGCAGCACCACCAGCACGTCGGTGGGGCAGGAGCGGCCCGGGGCGATCCTGCCCTCGGCCACCAGCTTGGCGAAGATCCGGGTGAGGCCGATGGAGATGCCCACCCCGGGCAGGCTGCGCCGGATGAACTGGCCGGCGAGGTCCTCGTAGCGGCCGCCCGCGCAGATGCTGCCGTAGCCGGGGTCGTCGTCGAAGGCGGCCTCGTAGACCGTGCCGGTGTAGTAGTCCAGCCCGCGCGCGACGGAGAGGTCGGCCACCACCGCGCCGGCCGGGAGGTCGGCCAGGGAGTCCAGCACGAACGCCAGCTCCTCCAGACCCTGGTCCAGCAGCGCGGAGGACACCCCCAGCTTGGTGACCTCGGCGACCACCGAGGCGGAGTCGGCGCCCTTGACGGCCGCCAGGTCCAGGCAGCGGCCGGCCTGCTCGGGGGTGAGCCCGGCCCGCTCGACCAGGATCTCGCGGACGGCGTCGGCGCCGATCTTGTGCAGCTTGTCGACGGCGCGGATGACCGCGACGGGGTCGGCGATCCCCAGCCCCTCGTAGAAGCCCTGGAGCACCTTGCGGTTGTTGACGTAGAGCGTCCAGGCGGGGAGGTCCAGCCCGCTCAGCACCTCGTGCGCGATGCGCGGGAGTTCGGCGTCGAAGTGCAGCGGCACCTGGTCGACGTTGATGACGTCGATGTCGCACTGGGTGAACTCGCGGAACCGCCCCTCCTGGGGGCGCTCGCCCCGCCACACGCGCTGCATCTGGTAGCGCTTGAACGGGAAGGTGAGGTCGTTGAAGTGCTGGGCCACGTAGCGGGCGAACGGCACGGTGAGGTCGAAGTGCAGGCCCAGGCGGGCGTCGGAGCGGTCGTCGGGGTCGGCCTGGAGCCGGTGCAGGGTGTAGACCTCCTGGGAGGTCTCGCCCTTGGCCAGCAGGACGTCGAGGTTCTCGACCGAGGGGGTCTCGACCGAGGCGAACCCGTAGCGCTCGAACCCGGCGCGGATATGGTCCAGCCAGCGCTGCTCCACGGACCGGATCTCCGGCGACCACTCGGGGAAGCCGCTGACGGGTGCGGGGCGGAGGACGCGCTGGTCGGACATTGGTTCGTGTGGCTCCTTGCGCCGGTGTGCGGAACAGCCCAAACAGCTCAATGGTAGGGCCTCGGCGCCCGGCGGGCGGCCGGTACGGCGGGGGTGCGGGCGCCGCCTCCGGGCGCGGGCGCGGAGCTGCGCCGGGGGCCGGATCCGGCCGGACGCGCCGCCGGGGGGCGCGGGGCGGCCGGGGGCGGCCGGGGGACGCCGCCACCGGCCCGCGTGGACGGTTTCACGGGCCGGTGGGGCCGTCGAGCACCGCGGAGCATCGACCGATGCGAGCCGACGTTGCCCCAGCGACGTCAGCGAACGGCCCCACGCTCAGCGTGTGTCGACGCGGATCCGGCGGCCGCGGGGTCCGGCGGAGTCTCGTGCCAGGAGAACGGCGCCGGAGCACCGCACGGCGCGGGTCCTTGGGTTCACGGTAGACCGCCGAGCCCACCACGCCCAGAGCCGGAGGCGGCCGAAATGGGCCGCTCACAATGTCATAAAGCACACGTGCGCTCTCAGCGGCCCCGACGCGCCCGCCCCGGCGCCCGGCATCCCCGCCACGGCGGCGATCCGGGCCGCCCGGGGCGGCCGCGGAGGGGCCGAGCGGGCCCCGGGGCGGTCGCGGGGCGGCCGTTATCGTCGTTGCCATGGACCACCAGGCCGGCGGGCACGCCCCGCCCGCGGCGGACGCCTCCGGCCCCGGCCGGACCCCACCGGCGGGCGCGACCGCGCGCGGACTCACCGTCGCCCAGGCGCTGGCCCTGCCCGCCCTGCGCGGCACCGAGGTCCTCGCCGGAGGCGCCGGGCTGGACCGGGTGGTCCGCCGGCTGGCCGTGGCCGCCGCGCCCGAGGACCTGGCCGGCGCCCGCGCCGGTGAGCTGCTGCTGGCCGCCGTGCCGCTGCGCGCGGGCCGGGGCGTGGGCGCGGTGCGGCTGCTGCGCGACCTGGACGACCGGGGCCTGGCGGGGGTGGCCGTGGCCGCCGACGCCGGCGCGGTGCCGCGCGAGGCGCTGCGCACCGCCGACAGCATCGCGCTGCCCCTGCTGCGCCTGGGCGCGGCGGTGCCGCCGGCCGAGGTGCCCGGCCGGGTGCTGGCCGACGTCCTGGCGGGCCGCGCCGCCGCGCTGGAGCGGGCCGAGCGGGTGCACCGCGCGCTGGCCGAGGCCGACCGCGCCGGCGGCGGCCTGGCCGCGCTCGCCGCCGCGCTGGCCGGGCCGCTGGAGGGCGGGGTCCTGGTGACGGCGCCGCGTGGGCGGGTGCTGGCGCGGGCCGGCCTGGCCGACGGCGAGGCCGCCGACCCCGCGCTCTTCGCCGAGGGCGGCGCGCGCTTCCGCACCGCCGACCTCCCCCTGGGCCTGCCGGCGCCCGAGGAGGGCGCGCCGGCGCCGGCGCCCCGGGCGGTGCAGGTGCCGGTCCTGGCCGGGGGAGTCGACCACGGCCGCCTCGTGCTGGTACCGCACGGCCGCGCGGCGGCGCCCGAGGACCTCGCGCTGCTGGAGCGCGCCGCGGCCTCCGCCGCCCTGGTGTTCACGCGCGGCCTGGCCGAGGCCGCGGCCGGCGCCAAGTACCGGGGCGACCTGCTGCGCGACCTGCTGGCCGGGCACGCCGGCGACCCCGATGACCCCGACGACACGGTGCGGCGCTGCGCGGACCTGGGCTGGGACGTCGACCGGCCGCTGGTCGCGGTGGTGGCGGAGTTCCCCGAGCCGGCCGGCGCCGACGAGCCGGCGGGGGCGCCCGCCGGTGCCGGGCCGCGCCCCGGCCCGGAGCCGGCCGCCGCCTGGGCCGCCGCCGCGCGCGAGCGCGACCCCGGTGCGGCCGTGGCCGGCTACCGCCGCGAGGTCGTGGTGCTGATGGGCGCCGGCGGCGGCGCCCCGGGACGCGCCCGGCGGACCGCCGGGGAGCCCCCCGAGGGGCGGGACGGTGCCCCGGCGCGGGCCGCCCGCGACCTGGTGGCGCACATGGCCCGGGAGTCCGGCGGGGCGGGCGCCGCGCCGGACTTCACCGCCGGGATCAGCCGGGTGGCGCGGGGCCCGCGCGATCTGCCGCGCGCCTACGAGCAGGCGCGCCGCGCGGCGCGGGTGGCCCGGCGCACGCGCGGCCCCGGCGCGGTGGCGGAGTTCGACGCGCTGGGGGTGGACCGGCTGCTCAGCCTGATCAGCGACGGCACCGAGCTGCGGGCCTTCGCCGCCGAGACGCTGGGGGAGCTGGCCGAGACGGGGTCGCCCGAGGCCGACGACCTGCGCGCCACCCTGGAGGCGCTGCTGGACAACAACCTCAACGTGGCCGAGACCGCGCGGGCGCTGCACTTCCACTACAACACCCTGCGCTACCGGATCGGCAAGCTGGAGCGCATGCTGGGGCCCTTCAGCACCGATCCGCAGTTGCGGCTGGACCTGCTGGTGGCCCTGCGGGTGCTGCGCATGCGCGACCCGGGGTAGCGGGCGGCGCGGGAGGGGCGCACCGGGCGGGCGCGCGCCGGCCGCCGCCGAGCGGCACCGGTTACCGGGGCGCAACCTCCCGGCGATCATGGTGGTCCATCCTGGTGTGCGACATATTGCGACTGTTGTGACCTAATGGGGGGGATGCGCCCCGTGGGCCGGCGCGGTGCACGCCCCGCCCGCCCCGCGCACGCGCGCCCCGCCGCCGGCACCCGGCGGCGCGGGCGCACCCGACTCGTCCTGGTGGAGGCCCGGTGGATCTCGGCTTGCGGTGGAAGCTCTACGGCGACGGCACGGCGCCGCCGCCCGGCGAGGTCGTCCGCCCCCAGGAGCGGCTGTCGTGGGGCCGCACGGCCGGCCTGGGCGCCCAGCACGTGGTCGCCATGTTCGGCGCAACCTTCGTGTTCCCCGTCCTCATGGGGCTGGACCCCAACCTCGCCATCATGATGTCGGGCGTGGCCACGATCCTGTTCCTGCTCGTGGTCCAGGGCCGCATTCCCAGCTACCTGGGCAGCAGCGCGTCGTTCGTGGCCGCCGCCGCCGTCGTCTCGCCCGGGGGCGCCAACCCGGCCGTGCTCACCGGCGCCGTGTGCGTCGCCGGCGTCGTGCTGGCGCTGTCGGGCTTCGTGATCCACCTGCTGGGCCCGCGCGCCGTGCTCGCCGCCTTCCCGCCCGCCGTCACCGGCGCGGTGGTCATGCTCATCGGGTTCAACCTCGCCCCCGTGGTGGCCGACAGCTACTGGCCCTTCGACCAGTGGACCGGCCTGCTGACCATGGCCTTCGTCATCCTCGCCACCGTGCTGCTGCGCGGGTTCCTGGGCCGCGTCACCATCCTGCTGGGGCTGGTGTTCGGGTTCGCGCTCTCCTGGGCGGCCGACCTGCTGCTGGGCCCGGCCGCGCTGCCCGAAGGCGGCACCGCGCCGCGCGTGGACCTCGCCGACGTCGCCGCCGCCCCCTGGATCGGCCTGCCCGAGTTCCACGCGCCCCAGTTCGAGACCTCGGCCGTGCTGGTGGTGCTGCCCGCCGTGATCGCGCTGATCGCCGAGAACGCCGGGCACGTCAAGGCCGTCCAGGAGATGACCGGCGAGGACCTCGACCGCTACATGGGCCGCGCCATCATCGCCGACGGCGTGGCGACCTCGCTGTCCAGCGCGGTCGGCGGCCCGCCCACCACCACCTACGCCGAGAACATCGGTGTCATGGCCGCCACCCGCGTCTACTCCACCGCCGCCTACTACGTGGCGGCCCTGGCCGCCGTGCTGGTCGGGCTGTGCCCCAAGTTCGGCGCCCTGGTCGCCGCCACCCCGGCGGGTGTGCTGGGCGGTATCACCGTGGTCCTCTACGGCATGATCGGCCTGCTCGGCGCCAAGATCTGGGTCGAGAACCGCGTGGACTTCGGCAACCCGATCGTCCTGGTGCCGGTGGCCGCCGGCCTGATCGCCGGCATCGGCGGGGTCCGGCTGGAGATCACCGGCACCTTCGCGATCGAGGGCATCGCGCTGGGCACGCTCATCACCCTGGTCGGCTACCACGCGCTGGCGCGCCTGGCGCCCGCCGCGATGCGCCCCGCCCCGGCGCCCGCCGGACCGCTGGACCACGAGCACACCGACGCCGACTCCGGGGCCGGCCTGCTGCTGGGCAGCGGGGTCGACGCCATGGCGCCCGAGGACCCCGCCGACGGACAGGGGCGGCCCGCCGCCTCCGGCGCGCCGGAGGAGCCCGCCGACCCCCGCGCGGGCGGCGCGCGGGGGACCGGCGGGCGGCCCGGCGGGGGCGCCGCCGAGGGCTGAGACGGCCGTCACCGCGGTGCCCAATCCGGATCGTCACCGCGTGGCGCTGGAGTGTGCCGGGCGGTGCTAGTTTCAGTGCGTGGTGCCCGATGCGCCGCCACCAACGGGACCCGCGCCTTTCTTCCCCTTCTGTCCGCAAGGGCGTTTCTCCGCAGCACGCCCTGCGGCTTCCAGCGTCGTGAGGGAGCCAGAGATCCACGTGAGCGATACCCCGAAACTCTCAACGAAGATCATCGTCGCCGGCGGCTTCGGCGTGGGCAAGACGACCTTCGTCGGAGCGGTCTCGGAGATTCCCCCCGTTCGCACCGAGGCGGCCGTGACCGCCGCCAGCGCCGGAATCGACGACCTCTCCCACACCCCCGACAAGACCAGCACCACGGTCGCCATGGACTTCGGCCGGATCTCGCTGGAGACCGACCTGACCCTCTACCTGTTCGGCACCCCCGGCCAGCAGCGGTTCTGGTTCATGTGGGACGACATCGTGCGCGGCGCCCTGGGCGCGGTCATCCTCGCCGACACCCGCCGCCTGGAGGAGTCTTTCCAGGCGCTGGACTACTTCGAGAAGCAGTACCGCATCCCGTTCCTCATCGCGCTCAACTCCTTCGAGGGCGAGCCCGAGTACACCTACGAGGAACTGCGCGACGCGATGGACCTGCGGCCCGAGGTGCCGATCGTGCGCTGCGACGCCCGCGACCGCCAGTCGGTCATCGGCGTGCTGGCGGCCCTGGTCCGCCACGCCATGGCGGTGGAGGCCGGGAACGCCGCCGGGCGCGGCGGCCAACTCGTCGCGCGCGGCTGAGCCGCGCCCGCGCTCGATCGTCCGCGATCGTTGCCGCGCGGGAACCCACCGGGCGCCGAACGGAGTTACCCTTGCGTGGTGTTCGGACGAATGGCAGAAAGCGTCCGCCGGCTCCTGGGCAGGCCCGGCGCGGTGGACCTGCGGCCCTACAGCAAGCTTCTGGAAGCCATCGAGGCGCGCGAGCCGGAACTTCGCGAGCTGAGTGACTCCGAGCTGACCGAGAAGGCGGCCGAGCTCGGCAACGCGGAGTTGCCCTACGACCGCGGCGACCTGGTCGAACTGTGCGCCGTCGGCCGCGAGGCCGCGCGCCGCGCCCTCGACGAGCGGCCCTACGACGTCCAGTTGCTGGGCGTCATGGCGCTGCTCGACGGCCACATCGCCGAGATGGCCACCGGCGAGGGCAAGACCCTGGCCGGCGCGCTGGCGGCGGCCGGGTTCGCCCTGCGGGGCCAGCGCGTGCACGTCCTCAGCGTCAACGACTACCTCGCGCGCCGCGACGCCGAGTGGATGGCGCCGCTGTACGAGCGCCTGGGGGTGGCCGTCGCCTGGATCAGCGAGGAGTCCACGCCCGAGCAGCGCCGCGCGGCCTACGCCGCCGACGTCACCTACGCCTCGGTCAGCGAGCTGGGCTTCGACGTCCTGCGCGACCGCATGGTCACCGACATCGCCGACCGCGTGGTGCCCGAGCCCAACATCGCGCTCATCGACGAGGCCGACTCCGTCCTGGTCGACGAGGCCCGCGTGCCGCTGGTGCTGGCCGGCGCCGCCGAGACCACCGAGGCCGACCTGGAGATGGCCGACCTCGTGCGCCGCCTCACCCCGCGCGTGCACTACGAGGTCGACGTCGACGGCCGCAACGTCCAGCTCACCGACGCCGGCATCGACGCCGTCGAGAAGGAGCTGGGCGGCATCGACCTCTACGACGAGCACGACACCTCGGTGCTGCCGCGGGTCAACCTCGCCCTGCACGCCCACGTGCTGCTCCAGCGCGACGTCCACTACGTCGTGCGCGACGGCGAGGTCCGCCTCATCAACGAGTCGCGCGGGCGCATCGCCCTCCTCCAGCGCTGGCCCGACGGCCTCCAGGCCGCCGTGGAGGCCAAGGAGAAGGTCGCCGTCTCCGAGACCGGCGAGGTGCTCGACTCCATCACCGTGCAGTCGCTGGTGCTGCGCTACCCCACGCGCTGCGGCATGACCGGTACGGCCATGGCCGTGGCCGAGCAGCTTCGCGAGTTCTACGAGCTGGAAGTCGCGGTCATCCCGCCCAACAAGCCCAACGTCCGCGAGGACGAGGGCACCCGCCTCTACGCCACCCGCGAGGAGAAGGAGGACGCCCTGGTCGAGGAGGTCGCCGAGGTCCACGCGACCGGCCGGCCGATCCTCATCGGCACCCAGGACGTCGCCGAGTCCGAGCTGCTGGCCAAGCGCCTGGCCGACGATGGCCTCGAATGCGTGGTGCTCAACGCCAAGAACGACGCCGAGGAGGCCGGCATCATCGCCGAGGCCGGCACCCACGGCGCCATCACGGTCTCCACCCAGATGGCCGGCCGGGGCACCGACATCCGCCTGGGCGGCAGCGACATGGCCGACCGCGACCGCGTGGTTGACAAGGGCGGCCTCTACGTCATGGGCTTCGGCCGCTACCCCAGCAGCCGGCTGGACGACCAGTTGCGCGGCCGCGCCGGCCGCCAGGGCGACCCCGGCGCCTCGGTCTTCTTCGTCTCCGTCGAGGACGACCTGGTCGCCAACAACGCCCCCCAGACCCGCGGCTACGAGGCCGAGGGCGACGGCGCCATCACCGACCCCAGTTGGCTGGAGATGGTCGACCACGCCCAGCGGGTGTCGGAGGGCAACCTGCTGGAGGTCCACCGCAACACCTGGCGCTACAACCAGCTCATCGACGTGCAGCGCGGCGTGGTGCTGGAGCACCGCGAGGCCGTGCTCACCGACGGCCTCGGCGACCGCCAGCTCAAGCACGACTGCCCCGAGCGCCACGCCGAGCTGGTCGAGGAGGTCGGCGAGGAGGAGGTCGCCCGCGCGGCCCGGCTGATCACGCTGTACCACCTCGACCGCGGCTGGACCGACCACAACGCCTTCCTGGCCGAGCTGCGCGAGGGCATCCACCTGCGCTTCCTGGGCCGCCGCGACCCCCTGGACGAGTTCAACCGCGACGCGGTCCCGGCTTTCAAGGGCTTCCTGGACGAGGCCCGCGCCCGCGCCGCCGAGACCTTCCTGGAGGCGGAGGCCGGCGAGGACGGCACGATCGACGTCTCCGCCGTGGGCGTCAAGCGCCCCTCGATGACCTGGACCTACATGGTCCACGACCACCCGTTCTCCTCGGCGCTGGAGACCGTGGTCGGCCGCATCAAGGGCACGGTCGGCTCGGGGGAGTCCACCGCCTAGGCGTGTCCGCGCGCCGTCCCGGAGGTCACCCGGTCGGGTCGCCCCGGGGCGGCGAGTGCCCGTGCGGGCGGTTCTGCGGGGACTCGGCCTGGACGCTCACGTGCGCCATCCCGTCGATTCACTGACTCTCATGCAATTGCACGAGAGAAGGGGTAGTGTGCCAGGCAATCAGGCGGACGCCCGTGCTTCGGCGCGGGCTTCCGCCCTGTTGCGCGCGCAGCGCAGGCACCGGAACTCCGCTGAACGATGGGAGACGGTCAAACGTGGACGTGGTTCATGAGATCGGCGCCGAAGAGACGATCACCTACGGCCGGAACGATCGCTTTTACGGAGGTCCCGTGGGCGGTGGCCGCTTCTGGCTCGAAGACGACGGCCGCCCCGCCGCCAAGCTCGGCGGCCCGGAGGAGTGGCGCAGCCACGGCATGATCGACGTGCACACCGGCGACACCTTCACGGTGGGCGGTCAGACCTGGAAGATCACCGAAATCGTGGACGCGGACTCGGAGGACGCCTACCTCACGGCGGTCCGGGTGAGCTGAGCGGTCCCCCCGATCCGATCCCCGGGCCGGGCCCCGGGCGCGCCCCCGCGGCGCCGCCCCGGTGCCGGGACCGCGGTCTTCCTCCCTCCCGGCGCGCCGCCGCGCCGCGGAAAACGGATTGCCGCCCGCGGCCGGCTCGGATGCAATGGCCCGATGAGCGCCGAGACCCCCCACCACGTCCGTCCCGACCGCGACGACGCCTCTCATGTCGCGCGCAACCGCGACCACTGGGACACCGCCCTGGCACCGGTGTTCGGCCGACTCGCCCCCGGCCAGTGGTCCCGGACCGGGCCCGCCTGGGGCCACTGGGCCGTTCCGGAGTCCGAACTCGGCCTGCTGCCCGGCGACCTCAGCGGCCGGACCGCCGTCGAACTCGGCTGCGGCACCGGCTACGTGTCCTCGTGGCTGGCGCGCGCGGGCGCCCGTCCCGTGGGGGTGGACGTCTCCGCCGCCCAGCTCGAAACCGCCCGCGCGATGCAGGCGCGCTTCGGCGTGGAGTTCCCGCTGGTGCTGGCCGACGCCGAGCGGCTGCCCTTCCCCGACGCCGTTTTCGACTTCGCCGTCAGTGAGCTGGGTGCGGCGCTGTGGTGCGACCCCTACCGGTGGATCCCCGAGGCCGCGCGCGTGCTGGCGCCCGGTGGCCGGCTGTCCTTCCTCACCATGTCCCCGCTGTTCGCCATGTGCGTCCCCGACGACGGCCCGGCCGGGTCCGCGCTGGCGCGCCCCCAGTTCGGCCCGCACCGGCGCGACTGGGGCGACTCCGTGGAGTTCTCGCTGCCCCACGGCGCGATGCTGCGGCTACTGCGTTCCTGCGGCCTGGAGGTGGAGGACATGGTGGAGGTCCGGGCGCCGGAGCGGCCCGAGCGCGACTACGACTACCTGCCGATGGAGTGGGCCCGCCGCTGGCCCGGCGAGGAGGTCTGGAAGGCGCGAAAGCGCGGACCCGGCTCCTGAGCCGGCCCCGACGCGGGGATCCGCCCTCCGGTACCCCGGGGGCTAGTACGGTCGGGGCATGACACTCCGCCATATCGCGCTGTTCAAGTGGGCCGAGGGCGTCACGCCCGACCAGGTCGCCGAGGTCGGGCGTCTGCTCGCGCCGCTGCCCGACGCCATCACCCAGTTGCGCGCCTACGCCTTCGGGCCCGACGCCGGGATCAGCGAGGGCGCCTACGACTTCGCCGTGGTGGCCGACGTCGACGACGAAGAAGGCTTCATCGCCTACCGGGACCATCCCGAGCACCAGGCCGCGCTCGCGGTGATCCGGCCGCTGCTGGCCGACCGCGCGGCCGTGCAGTTCCGCGTGGACGCGGGAGCCTGACCCGGTCGGGCAGCCGGTGGTATCCGTTCCTTCCGGCGGGCGGGGCGAAGGCGCGGAAGTATCCGAAGACGCGGCTCCAGCCTGGTGGGGGTGGACCGCGCGGGCCGGTCGCCGCCCCGGGGGTTGCGCTAGAACATGTTCTACAACTACGTTCGGGGTGCGGCCGTCGCGGCCATCACGCCCCGACGGTGCGGCGGGCAGACCCCGCGCCGCTCGGAGGGCGCCGCACGGGTGCGCGCAGTACCGCGCCACCTGCCGGAGGCGGATCGCGCCCCGCCGCCGGCGGGTGGCGCCCGCGCGCGGCCGCCGTCTCGCCGCCGCCCGGCCGCCGCGCGGTCGTCCTACGCCACCGGGATCCCCATCGCCGCCAGTTCGGCACCGTCCCGGGTCGTGACGAACCAGTCGCGGAACCGGTCGTGGGGCGCCAGCGCCCCGGCCGGGGCAAGGGCGCGGTCGCCGACCAGGTGAAACCGGTAGCCGTGCGGCGCGAGCAGGCCGCTCAGCAGGTCGGCGTCGGCGCCGGGCAGCACCTCGCACAGGATGTCGGGCCGGTGCGCGGCCAGGAACTCCTGGCCGTGCTCGAACACGGCCGCCTCGGTGCCCTCCACGTCCACCTTGAGCACCGAGGACGAGCCGGGCGGCACGACACCGGTGAAGGAGTCCAGCGCCACCACCTCGACCGGGACGCCGTCGGCGAACACCATCTCGGCGGAGTAGTAGCAGGGCAGCGCGGAGTCGCCCGACCGCGCGGGCATGGCCACCGTGGTCGCGGGGTCGCCCACCCCCACGTGGTGCAGCGTGGTGCGGTGCAGCACCCGGTTGCGCACGCAGTTGTCGAACAGGGTGTGCACGACCTCGGGCACGATCTCGAACGCGTGCGCGCGCAGGCGCGGGTTGACGGCGGTGCCCGCCAGGGTGAACAGGCCGGTGTAGGCGCCGATGTCCAGCAGCACCGCGCTGCGCCGCGCCGCCGCGGCGAACACCCGCAGCGCGAGGTCGTCGGCGGCGCCCGGCCGCCGCCCGCCGCCCCAGTGCAGTTCGGCCGCCACCACGCACGCCGACGGGCGCAGCATGGTGAACGCGGCGGGCTCGGGGGCGGGCGCGGAACCGGAATCAGGGGCGGGGACCAGGCCGGTGACCTCGGTGAGTCCGGCGGGCACGGGAAGGCGTCCGGTCCGGCGCAGGTGCGGCGCCGCCACCGCCACCGCCGCCCGCATGGCGAGGTTGGCCGGACCCCAGCCCAGCAGCCGCTTGACGGGCTTCTTGGCGCCGTACCAGCCGCGCCGCCGCGCGCGGGGCGTGGCGCGGAAGTCCACCGCCGCCTTCGCGGCCTGTGGCCCGGCTTCCACCGCCTGCGTCCCCGTGTCCGCGTCCGCCGCCCGCGTGTCCGCGCCGCTCATGCTCCGCCCCCTCGTCCCCGCCGCCCCGGTGCTCTGCGCACCGGTGTCCGGCGCCGTACGCGCCCCGGTCCGGGCGGGTGCGGCGGGGGAGCGGTGCCGTCCGCCCGTGGTCGACTCCGCCGCCATGGCCACCCTCCGTGTCGCATCCACCGCGGAACGCGGTCAGCCTAACCGGGCGGCGCGGCGCGGGCGGCTCCTCCACGCCGAAGGCCCGCCGACCGGATGGGGTCGGCGGGCCTTCGGCGGGCCGCGCCGCTGCGGGGAGCGGGGGGTACGGGATCGCGCGACGGGCCGGGATCGGCGGTGGCGCGGATCAGCCGCAGTTGCCTCCGCAACTGCACGATCCGCCGCTCTGGCAGCCGCAGCCGCAGCCGGAACCGCAGTTGCAGCCGCCGGGGACGGGCGGGGTGGGTGCGGACTCACGCATGGGGGCCTCCTCATTCCAGGCGCGTCGGCGTGCCGGGGTGACGCGGACGTGCGGGTGCGCCGTGTGCTCGCTCTCCACAGGCTCACCTGCCCGCTGCCCGTGATCGCCAACCGAGCGGTGAGGAAGGTGTCACTTCCCGGAGTCCCGGAGTCCCCAGGGCCGGGAGTCGGCGAGCCCCTGGGCCGCCGCCGCGCCCTCAGCCGAAGAAGCCGCCCGCCGGCGCCGGGCGGCGCAGCATCCGGTACAGCGCGACCTGGCCCAGCGCGATGAACGGCAGCGCCGGTCCCACACCCAGCCAGAACATCGCGGACGTGCCCGGGGGGACGGCCGCGACAGGCAGCGCGACCGCGGCCGCCACCAGCAGCGGCAGCAGTGCCATCGCCGCCGCCGAGGTGTGCCGGGCCAGCCCCGGCCCCGACAGCCCGGAGGTCGCCGCCAGGGCCACCGCCAGCGGCACGGCGAGCATGACGGCCATCAGCGGCCGGTCCGCGACGGCGCCGCCGGGCAGCAGGGCGGCTCCGGCGGTGAGCACGACCCCCGCCAGCGCCACCCGCGCCAGCGGCCGGGTGGCGCGCGCGGCGGCGTCGGCGCTCTCGGCCGCGTCGGAGGGCCGAGGGGCGGGAGCGGGTGCGCCCACGGCACCGCTCATGGCGCCGCCCGCGGCGGCGTGCCCGCCGGCACCCACGGCACCGCTCATGGTGCCGCCCGCAACCGCGTGCCCGCCACCGCCCACGGCGGCGGGCGCGGACCCCGGCACCGGCGCCGGCGTGTCCCGGGGCACCAGCCGCTCCGCGCCGAACGCGGCGCCGCGCAGGGCGAACAGCGTCGCCACGGTGGCCGCGCACGTGATCGCGAACGGGGTCGGCAGGGCGCCGCCGCCGAGCAGCCCGGCGAACACCAGGCCCCACGTCAGCGCCAGGGTCCAGCTCCCGGTGACGATCGCCGCGTCGCACACGCCCCGGCCCGCCGCGGAGGCGAACCGGCCGCGGAACCACAGCCCCGCGTCGCGGATCAGCCACCCGGCCAGCAGCACCGTGAAGACCGGCCACATCCCGGTGATGACCGCCGACTTGAGCGCGGGGAACAGGCCGGCCACCACGCCGACGGCGCCGACCAGCCACACCTCGGTGCCCAGGAAGTAGGGCGCGGCGGCGCGCACGACCCGTCGGCGCTCGGCCTCGCCCCGGGCGACGAAGGGCATCAGCATGCCCAGGCCGACGTCGTTGCCCGCGAGCACGAAGTAGCCCACGACCGTGCCGGCGAGGAGGGTGACGGCGACGATGTCCACTGCTGGCTCCTGGAAAGGAAGGGAGGGGAGGGAAAGGGAAGAGAAGGCGGGGACGGGGCGCGGCACCCACCGCTAGAACGTCGGTGCCGGCGCGGCGGGGGGCTTCGGCTCGTGCTCGGCGGGGGAGAGCGGCCCCCGGTCGGGGCCGCGCACCGCGTAGCGCACCAGCAGCGCGTAGGTGACGGCGGCCAGCAGGGCGAACATCAGGGTGAACAGCGAGAACGAGGCCACCGCCATGCCCGGCGACATGTCGGTCATCGCGTCGGCCGTGGTCAGCACGTCCTCCACCGCCCAGGGCTGGCGCCCGGTCTCGCGCACCACCCACCCGGCGATGCTGGCGAGGTAGGGCAGGAACGGCAGGAGCGTCAGCGGCCACTGGAGCCAGCTCCAGCGGTCCAGGCCGCGCAGCGGCCAGGCCAGCAGCAGCACGGGCGCCAGGAAGAACATCAGCGTCCAGAAGCCCATCATGAAGGCGTCGCCCAGCCCGCCGACCACGAGCATCGCGCTGGTCGCGTCGTGCTCGGCCTCGATGGCCGCGATCTCCTGGGCGGAGTAGGTGGCCCCCGAGGCCGGGGGCGTGACGTCGTAGAGGGCGAACTGGGCGCCGCCCACCGCCGCCGTGGGCAGCAGCGCGGCCGCGAACACCGCCACCCCGCGGCGGATGCCCCGGGCGAAGACGCCGTAGGGGTCGTGGCGCCGCGCCAGGTGGTAGGCGCTGACCGCTATCACCACGGACCCGCCCAGCATCAGCGCGCTCAGCGCGATGTGGCCCAGCGCCATCAGCGTGGAGGGGTTGGCGAGTACGGCGGAGAGGTCGGTCAGCACGGCGGTCCCGTCCTCCACCCGGAAGCCCACCGGGTAGCGCAGGACCCCGTTGGAGACCAGCACCCAGTAGGCCGACAGGTAGGCGGTGGCGGTGACCACGCCGAAGCACGCCAGGTGCGCCCAGCGGCCCATGCGGTCCCAGCCGAAGATCCACAGCCCCAGGAACGTGGACTCCACGAAGAAGGCGCCCATGGTCTCCACGGCCAGCGGCGCGCCGAAGACGTGGCCGAACATGTCGCTCAGCCCGCTCCAGTTCAGCGCCAGTTGCAGCTCCATCATCAGGCCCGAGAGCACGCCCATGGCGTAGTTGACGACGTAGAGCCCGCCCCAGAACCGCACGCCGCGCATCCGGTCGGCGTCGCCGCGCAGGGTGGCGCTGAGCTGGCCGAACAGGATGAACGGCGCAAGTCCCAGGGTGAGGGCCACGAACATGTAGTGGGTGCCCGCCGTCAGCGCGAACTGGAGGCGGGCGAGGGTCAGCGGATCGTCGAACATGACGGGCGGCGCCTCGCGGATCGGTGGGTGGACCAGGACGCCTTGAGCATGGCGGCGAGGTTCGGTCCGCTTCATCGGCCTGCGGGAGGCTCCGGCGCTACGCCCGCCGGTGTCAGGGGCGGGGGCGCGCTACCGCCCCCGGTGTAGGGGAGACCCTGAGGGCGGCCGGGGGTGGTGGCCCCGGTCCGGGGCCGCTTCCGGCGGCGCCGACCGCACCCGCCCCCGGTTCAGTCGGCCCAGCCGGGCACCACCAGCGAGGTCTCGTACGCCAGCACCACCAGTTGCGCACGGTCGCGCACGCCCAGCTTCACCATGATCCGGCTGACGTGGGTCTTGGCCGTCGCCGGGCTCACCACCAGCCGCCGCGCGATCTCGTCGTTGGACAGCCCCTCGGCCACCAGCGCCAGCACCTCCCGCTCGCGGTCGGTCAGGTCGTTGAGCCGGGTGGAGGGCGCGGGCCGGCGCGGGCGGCGGGCGTAGTCGGCGATCAGCCGCCGGGTGACCCCGGGCGACAGCAGGGCGTCGCCGCGCGCCACCACCCGCACGGCCTGGAGCAGGTCCTCGGGCTCGGTGTCCTTCACCAGGAACCCGCTGGCGCCCGCGCGCAGCGCCTCGAAGATGTACTCGTCCAGGTCGAACGTGGTGAGGATGACGATCCGCACCGCCTTCAGGGCGGGGTCGGCCAGGATCTGGGCGGTGGCGGCCAGCCCGTCCAGGCCGGGCATGCGGACGTCCATGAGCACCACGTCGGGGCGCTCGGCCCGCGCTTGGCGCACCGCCTCGGCGCCGTCGGGCGCCTCGGCCACCACGGTGATGTCGGGGGCGCTGTCCAGCAGCGCGCGGAACCCAGCGCGCACCAGGGCCTGGTCGTCGGCGAGGAGAACCCTGATCACGCCTGCCGCTCCTCCCGCGCGGGCGCCGCTCCGGCCGGGTGCCGGGGCCGCGCGCCGCCGTCGTCGTCTCCGCTGGTCATGGACCCGGGGTCGGCCCGGTCGGGCAGCCGCGCCCGCACGGCGAACCCGCCCCCGGGACGCGCCCCGGCGGCCAGCTCGCCGCCCAGGGCGGCGGCCCGCTCACGCATACCCGCGATGCCGTTGCCCGCCGTGAACTCCCCCGAGGCGGTGCCGTCGTCGGTCACCGCCAGGCGCACGCCGTCGCCGGCCACGTCCACCTCGACCACCACGGTCGTTGCGCGGGCGTGGCGCACGGCGTTGGTCAGCGCCTCCTGGACGATACGGTAGGCCGCCGTCTGGGTGTTGGCCGACAGGGGGCGGTCGGCGCCGGTGCGCACCACCCGCACGTCCAGCCCGGCGCCCCGGGTGTTCTCGGCCAGCTCCGCGATGCGGTCCAGCCCCGGCGCGGGCGAGCGCGGCGCCGGCTCCTCCACCGAGCGCAGCAGGTTCAGCGTGGCGCGCAGCTCCCGCAGGGTCTCCTTGCTCGTGCGCTTGATCGTGGCCAGCGCCTCGGCGGCCCGCTCGGGCTCGGACTCGATGAGGTAGAGCGCGGTGCCCGCCTGCACGTTGATCAGCGAGATGTTGTGCGCCACCGTGTCGTGGACGTCGCGCGCCAACTGCACCCGCTCCTCGGAGATCCGCCGCCGCACGGCCTCCTCGCGGGTGCGCGCGGCCTCGTCGGCGCGCTCGCGCGCCAGGGCGCGGAACTCGGTGTGCTTGCGCTTCATCTCGCCGCCGCCCACCAGCACCAGGCACCAGGCGAGCATGCCCAGGGCCGGCCCCAGGCGCGGGGCGCCGTAGGCCACCGCCTCCCACAGGTGGATGACCAGGAACTGCGCCGATGCCAGACTCCACGCCTGCCAGCGCCGGCCGTCGGCCGCCGCGCCGAACAGCGCGATGGCCCCGGCCAGCCCGACGCAGCCGTCGGGGAACCCCAGCGGGTAGTACAGCACCGACAGCGGCGCGCTGACGGCGGCCACCGTGGCGGGGTAGCGGCTGCGCCACAGCAGCGGCACCACCGCCGCCGCCGTCCACACCAGCCCCCAGGGGAGCAGCGGGCGCGCGGGATCCTCCTCCGGCAGCCAGTACGCCACCACCAGCGCGGTGCTCAGGGACACGGCCGCCGTCACCAGGGTGACGGCGGTGTCGCGGCGGGTGGGAAGCAGGGCGGACCTCACGCTTAGAAGGTACGCGCCCGCTCCGCGCCCGGCCCTCGTCCGGGGGGATACTCCCCGGTGGCCGGTCCTACTCCCCGGGGAGTAGGACCGGGGAGCAGGCCGGTGGGCTCGGCTCAGTGCCTCCGGTGCCTCCGGTGCCTCCGGCGCCGCCGCAGCGCCTCGGCGGCCTGGTCCACGCCCATGGCGGCCAGCAGCAGCACCGCGCCCACCGCGCCGGCCGCCGTCATCTCCTCGCCCAGCAGCGCCATGGACAGCAGCGCCGCCGTCAGCGGCTCGGCGATGGTGCCAACGGCCGCGCCCGCGTCGGAGGCGGTGCGCAGCCCGCCGAAGTAGGCCACGTAGGCCAGGGCGGTGGGCACCAGGCCCAGGAACAGCAGCAGGAGCAGCGGCAGGGGTCGCGCCGGCACGGCCATGCCCGCCGCCAGCCCCGCCGGGAGCAGCAGCAGCCCGCCCGCCAGCAGGCCCACGCCCACGTTGGCCAGCGGGTCCAGCCCCGCCACGGGGGAGCGGTTGACCAGCGTCATCACCGAGAACGTGAGGCCGGCGCCCAGCGCGCACGCCAGGCCCAGGGCCAGGTGCGGCGGCGGGGCGTCGGTGGCCGGGAACCCCGCCAGCAGCGCCAGCCCGGCCACCGCCAGCAGCACCGCCACGGCCAGCCGCCGCGACGGCGCTCGGCGCGCCGCCAGGCAGATCCCCGCCGCGACGAACACCGGCACGCTGCCGATCTTGACCAGGGTGGCCAGCCCCACCGGGATGAGCGCGAGCGAGAGGAAGTACAGGCTCTGGAACACCGCGTGCAGCAGCGCGTTGGCCGCCAGCCGCACCGCCAGGGGGCGCGAGCGCGGCAACCGGCGCAGCCGACCCGACACCGCCAGGAACGCGGTGATCACGGCGCCGGCCACCAGCAGCCGGTAGGCGGCCACGGCCAGCGCCGGCACACCGTCGGCCTGGAGCAGGTGCCCGGCCAGGCCGCCGGTGCCCCACAGCACCCCGGCGGCGGTCAGCAGCGCGAACCCGCGCCGGGCGGAGGAGGGCGAGGAAAGCGGTGAAGAGGCGGCAGCGGAGGAGGGGGACGCCGCGGCGGACGGGCGCGCGGCGGATTCGGATTCGGACACGACGGCGTACTCCAACGTCGACAGAAGGCACAAGGCAGGGGTGTCGGCGTGGGACGTCACGGATCGGCAACCGCACCGCCGGGGGCGGCGCGGTCCGCGCGCACCCGCCGCGAGGCGGGCGCGGACGCCCCGCTAGGCAGTGTTTTTTGAACGGGTGAGGTCGCGCAGCCAGATGCGGATGGAGGCGAGTTGGACGGTTCCGTCATAGACCGCGGCCCTCTTGTCGTACCTGGTCGCGACCGCCCTGTTCTGCTTGAGC
>NZ_JAJAQC010000025.1 GCF_027604915.1 Streptomonospora mangrovi | reverse complement strand
CGCCCTGGCCGCCGCCGAGACCGCGCCGCCGCGCGCCCACCGGCCCGCCCGCCGCGGCCGGTGGCTGCTGGCGGCCGCCGCCGGCGCCGCCGCGGTCGTGGCCGCCGCCGGCGTGGTGGCCGTCAACGCCGCGCCGCCCGCCTACGCCGGCCCCCCGCCCCCGCCGCTGGCGGTGGCCCCCGCCGAACTCCACGACGCCCGGGACGAACTGCTGGCGCTGGCCGAGACGGCCGAGGACCGCCCGGCCGCGCGCGGCGCGGGCGCGGACGTGGCCTACGTGCACACCTCGGAGTGGACTTTGACCGCCTCGCAGAACGCCGACACCGACGAGGCCGGCTGGGGCGTGCTGCCCGTGGACCGCCGGGTCTGGCGCTCCCTGGAGGACTCCGGCTACGCGGTTGAGCAGCCCCAGCCGCCCGAGCACCTCTCCGGCGACCCCGACCCCCTCACCCAGCTCTTCAGCGAGGGCCCCACCGAGGAGGAGTGGGGCGACGGCGAGGGCGGCAACGGCATGTTTCTCACCTGGAAGCCCGACACCCTGCCCACCGACCCCGACGAGCTGGCCGCCCGCCTGTCCACCGTGCACGGCGTGGACAGCGGCAGCAGCGCCCAGCTCTTCGCCGGGATCCAGACCCTCTACACCGAGATGCCGGTCGAGCCGGAGGTCCAGGCGGGCATCCTGCGGGCGCTGGCCGACCGCGACGACGTGCGCTTCGCCGGCACGGCCACCGACCGCGAAGGCCGCGAGGGGCTCCTCTTCCTGACCGAGGACCGGGAGTCCGCCGAGGGCGAGGTGCTCCAGCGCCGCCTGATGTTCGACCCCGAGACGGCGGCGCCGCTGTACCACGAGACCGTGGTGGTGCGCAGCGAGTACGCGACCCCGGCCGACCTGCCGCTGGTGAACAACTACACCGCCCTGGTGGAGACCGCCTGGGTGGAGGAGGTCCGCGCGGCCCCCTCCCCGCGGGCCCCCCCGCCCCCCCCCCCGCGGGGCCGCCCCGGGGGGGCCGCGGCGCGCCCGCCGGCCCGGCCGCCTCCGGGAGCGGCCCGGGCGCAGCCCGCGCCGAGGGGGTCGGCGCGGGCGGCGGGCGGTGCGTGCGGCGCGGTGCGCCTCAGGCCACGGCGGTACCCTCCAACTCCACCATCAGGGTGGGCAGCGCCAGCCGCGACACCCCCAGCATCGTGGTGGCCGGCGCCGCCTTGGCCGCCCCCAGCCGCGCCGCCAGCACCCCGTAGTGCTGGAAGAGCAGGTCGACGTCGGTGGTGTAGACGTTCAGCCGGACCAGGTCGCCCAGGGACATGCCGGCCTCGCCCAGCACCGCCTCCAGGTTGGCCAGGCTCGCCTCCACCTGCGCCGCCATGTCGCCGGGGTGCAGGGGCTCGCCGGCGCCGTTCATCGCGGCCTGGCCGGAGCAGTACAGGGTCCGGGTGCCCCCGGACACCAGCTCACCCTGGTTGTAGCCCATCTCCACCGACCACGGCCACGGGTTGACCGCCGTGCGTTCCATCGCCATATCAGCTCCGTTCGGATCACCGAGTACAGGGACGCCGGCGGCGCGGATGCCGCGCCGCCGACGCCGTGGTGGAGAGCCTGCCAACGAATCACGACATCTCGTGTCGTGTATTCCGTTAGGGTTGCGCACATGCGCGCCGACCGGTTGGTCTCACTGGTCCTGCTGCTGCGCCGCCACGGCCGGCTGTCCGCCGCCGCGCTCGCGCGCGAACTGGAGGTCTCCACCCGCACCGTGCTGCGCGACATCGAGGCGCTGTCGGCGGCCGGTGTCCCGGTCTACTCCGAACGCGGCCGCCACGGCGGCTTCGCACTGCTGCCCGGGTTCCAGACGGAGCTGACCGGGCTCAACCACGACGAGGCGCTCGCCCTGCTGGTCGCCGGGTCCCGGCGCGGCGCGCAGGCGTTCGGATTGGGCTCGGCGCTGGCCTCGGCCATGCGCAAGGTGGTCGACGCGCTGCCCGAAGCCGACCGGGCCACTGCCGCCGAGGCGGCCCGGCGGCTGCTCGTCGACCCCGAGACCGACCTCCTCGCGCGCCGGCTCACCGCCGAGGAGGTGCCCGAGGCCGTGGTGGCCGAGGTCCGGGGCGCGGTGTTCGCCGGCCGCCGGCTGCGCATCCGCTACGCGGCGCCCGACCGGTCCCCCCGGTGGCGCACGGTGGACCCGATCGGCCTGGTGACGGCGGGCGGCCAGGGCTACCTGCTGGCCACGCGGTCCGGCGAGGACCGCACCTACCGGCTGTCCCGCATCCTGGCCGCCGAGGCCCTCGCCGAACCCGCGCAGCGGCCCGACCGGGTGGACCTGGACCGGGTGTGGCGGCAGCGCGGCACCCGGTTCCGCACCGGCGGCGCCCAGGTGACCGTGCGGGTGCGGGTGGACCCCCGGCGGCGGGCGGAGTTGACGGCCACCGCTCTGGCCGTGCGCGCCGAGGAGACCGAGGCGGACGGCCGACTGCGGCTTGAGGTGGCCTTCCAGGACGCCCGGCACGCCGAATGGGCCGTGTGGCAGGTCGCCGCCGACGCGGAGGTCCTGGCCCCGCCGTGGCTGCGGACGGCCCTGCACACACGCGCCGCCGCGATAGCGGCCCGCCATGCCCCGCCGCCGTGAGGCCGTGCCGCCGCCGTCTTTACGAAGTAGATTCGTTTGTCCGCGTTTGTCCGCCCGCCGGCGTGAACCAAGGGCCGCCGCCACCGCGCCCGGTGCGGCGGCTGGTTTGCGCCCGACCGAAGGGCCTTACGCGGCCGGGGCGATACCGGGCGCCGGATGCGCCGAGCGCCCCGGCTTGCCCCGTTGCGCACCGGGCCGGCGGCGCCGGGTCGGTGCGGCGGGGTTGGCGCCGCGGGCGCCGCGGAAACGATGTAGGCGGTACCGCCCCCACCGGTCGGGCCGGCGCACCGGCCGCGACCGCTCCCTCAGGCCAAGGAGGCACCCCACCGATGGCGCCCACACAGCACACCACCTCCGCCGACCTCGGCCGGCTGGTGCCGGTGCTCTTCGGCCACGCGGCGTTCCAGCAGCTCAACGCCGGCTGCCAACTCGGCCTGTTCGAACTGCTCGACGCCGAGGGGCCGCTGCCGGCGGCGCGCGTATGCGAGCGCCTGGGCCTGCCGGAGCGCTCCGGCGACATCCTCCTGCTGGGCACCACCGCGCTGGGGCTGACGGCGCTGGGCGAGGACGGCTACCGCAACGGCCCGCCGGTGGCCGCCGCCTTCGGCGCGGGCCTGTGGCCGGTGCTGCGCGACATCGTGGAGTTCCAGGACCGCATCGCCTACCTGCCGGCCGCCGACTACGCGGAGTCCCTGCGCACCGGCACCAACGCCGGCATCCGCCGCTTCCCCGGCACCACCGCCGACCTGTACTCGCGGCTGGCCGGGGTGCCGGGCCTGGAGGACCTGTTCTACCGGTGCATGCACTCCTGGTCGCGGCTGTCCAACCCCGTGCTGGTCGAGCGCACCGACCTGTCGGGGGTGCGCCGGCTGCTGGACGTGGGCGGCGGCGACGCGGTCAACGCGGTGGCCCTCGCCCGGGCGCACCCGGACCTGCGGATCACCGTCATGGACCGCGAGGGCGCCCTGGAGGCCGCCCGGCGGACCATCGGCCGGGCCGGGCTGGCCGACCGGATCGACACGTGCGCGGCCGACATCTTCTCGGGCGCCTACCCCGACGGGCACGACTGCGTGCTGTTCGCCCACCAACTGGTGATCTGGTCGCCCGAGCAGAACGCGGCGCTGCTGCGCGCGGCGCACCGGGCGCTGCCGCCCGGCGGGCTGGTGCTGGTCTTCAACGCCTTCGCCGACGACGACCGCTCCGGTCCGCTCTACGCGGCGCTGGACAACGTCTACTTCACGACCCTGCCCTTCCGCGACTCCACCCTCTACCGGTGGGAGCAGTGCGAGGGCTGGCTGCGCGAGGCCGGGTTCACCGACGTGCGCCGCACCGCCGGCGCGGGGTGGACGCCGCACGGCGTGGTCAGCGGCCGCCGCCCGGTGGGCTGAGGCCGCCCGCGCCGCTCCCCTGCCCCGCCCCCGTCCGCCGCTCCCGCTCTCCCGCGCCCGTCCGCCGCCGCCCGACCGGAGCGCCGGGCTGGGCGGCGGGGTCCGGCGCGGTGTCCGGCCGGCGCCGGGCGAATGCGCAGAAATACGAAACCGGGTGGCCTGATTTCGGGGAATTCGACCAATGAATACCGGCACCCGCCCGCAAATGGGTAAACTGACCTCAGTGATTATGCGAATCTTATGTGTGTACTGATATACCGTCGCGCCCCACACGCGGCGGATGTCACTCCACCACTACGGGGGGAACCGCATATGGTCCAGCATGGGGAAAAACCGTGCGCCTTCCAGGGGGAAGACCGGTCCGAAAACACCTTTTCCCCACCCGAGGAAATCCCGCCGGTACCGCGCCAGGCGGACCGCAGCCCTGAATTCGACTGTCCGGCGACCGCCCCCGCCGACCAGATCACCACCGCCCTGGACTGGATGAAATCCTTTCTCACCACACCCCACCCCGACATCGGCAGAAAAGGAGCCGTCTGCCCCTTCGTCGAACCCGCCATGCGCGGCCGCACCCTCCACATCCAGCACCGCCGCCTGCCGCCCGACGCCGCCCCCGCCCACATCAGCGCGCTCGTGGAGGACATGGTCCACACCTTCGCCACCGCCCGGTGGAACCACCCCAACAAGACCCTCCACGCCCTGGTCACCGTCATCGACGGCCTCCCACCCCACCGCACCACCGTCCTGGACGACGCCCACCCCCTCATCAAACCCTCCCTCGTCCGCCGCCGCCTCATGCTCGGACAGTTCCACCCGACCTGCCCCGAGACCGCCGCCCGCAACCCCGACTTCCCCGTCTCCCAGTCCCCCGTCCCCCTCCTGGCCCTGCGCCACATGGCCTTCCACGACATCCTCTTCCTCCACCACGACCCCGCCTACTTCACCGCCTACGCCCAGACCTACGGCCACCGCTACCGCCGCAGCACCATCCCCGACCCCCACTTCACCGACCTCTACACCCGCGCCTGCCGCACCTGGGACATCACCCCGTAGCCGGCCGACGCGCCCGGCCTCAGCGGGTCTCGCGCAGCCGGCGCAGGTAGGCGGCGGTCAGCGCGACGGCGCGGTCGGCGTCCTTCGCCAGCTCGGCGAGCGCGGCGGAGGCCCTGGCCCCCGGGATGTCCGCCAGCGCCTGGGTCAGCCGCAGCCGCGCGGGCGCTTGGGCGGCGCCGGCGCGGATGCGGCCCACGACCTGCGCGGCGATCCGGTCGGCCGACTCGGGGTCGCTCGCCAGCGCGCTGAGGGCGTCGGCCGCGTCGGTGTCGTTCCTGCCCTCCACCACCATGGCGACGAGCACGGGCACCGCCGCCGCCTCCCCGCGCGCGCCCAGCGCCAGGGCGGCCTGCCCCCGCACCGCGGCGTCGGGGCTCTCCAGGGCGGCGCGCAGGTGGGCCGCGGCCTGGTCACCGGACATCTCGGCCAGGGACCGCACGGCCCGTTCGCGCACCGCCGCCGCCGGGGAGTCCAGGCCAGCCGCCAGCGCCGCCGCGGCGCCCTCGCCCGACCGCGCCAGCGCCCACCGCAGGGCGCCGGCGACGTTGGGGTCGGCCTCGCTGAGGACCGCCTCGACCAGCGCCTCCACCGGGACCTCCTCGGCCGCGGCGAGGGCCGCGCGCTGGCGGGTGCCGGGGCTGGTCGACCGCAGCGCCTGGAGGCGGGCCACGACCTGGAGGACGTCGGTCCAGTCGGCGGGCTGGGCGGCGCCGATGCGGCGCAGCCGGGTGAGCAGGTCGGTCTCGGCCGCGATCCGCTCGCGGGTCTGGTGGATGAGGTCGTCCACGAGCGCGGCCGGCGCGAAGGCCGGGTCGTCGAGGGCGCGCCCGATCTCCCGCAGCGACAGGCCCAGCGACCGCAGGCTCTCGATGTGGAAGATCCGCCGGATGTCCTCGCCGGAGTACTCCCGGTAGCCCGAGCCCGTGCGGGCCGAGGGCCGCACCAGGCCCAGCGCCTCGTAGTGCCGCAGCATCCGGGCGCTGACCCCCGAGCGCCGCGCGACCTCGCCGATCAGCACGTCCTATCCCTCCTCCTGCGCCTTCTGGTCCGGGACGCCGAGGGTCGCCACGCGCTTGGCCTCCTCGACCGCCGACTCGAACGCGGCGTCGGGGTCGCGCAGCAGCCGCTCGGTGGCCAGCGCGTGGGCGCGCACGCCGGGGTCGGCGTGGGCCGCGGCGGACGCCAGCACCGGCACCACGGCGTCCTCCTCCAGCGCGACCAGCGCCCGGCTCAGGCTGAGCTGCGTCTCCCGCCCGCCGCGCCCGAACTGGGTGGCCAGCACGGCGGCCAGTCCGGCGTGCTCGCCGTCGGGCACGAGCACCACCGCCGCCCGCCAGGCGCTGCGCGCCACGTCGTCGTCGGGGTCGGTCAGCAGCGCCCGGGTGATCGCCGGCCACGCCTGCCGGTCGCCGATCTTGGACAGCGTGTGCAGCGCCTGGCTGCGCGCCCGCGCCCGCCGCGAGCGGAGTTCGCCGAGCAGCGGGGGCAGCGTCTCCGCGACCGGGTGGCGGGTCAGCGCCCAGGTCAGCATGTCGCGGACGAAGAACTCGGGCTCGACCGCGCAGCGCTCGACCAGGGTGGCGACGTAGCGGGGGTCGGGCGCGGTGCCCACCGCCAGGGCCGCCCGCAGCCGCACGGACGAGCGGCCGTCCGCCAGTCCCCGCAGCGCGCCTCGCACGTCGGTGTCCTTGCTCGCCATGGTCATCGGGACCACCTCCTCGACACGCAGTCAACGCCTTGCCACCGTGTCAAGGTCAACACGTCCGAGGTGCGGGTTTTTGGAGGTGCCCGCTGGGGGCCGCCGGCGGCGGCCTACGCGCCGCCCGGCCTACCCCCGCCGGGCGGCCCCGCGGCCGGCGCGCTGCTGCGGCGGTGGGGCGCCGGCGCCCCGGGCCGCGGGGGGTGCGGCCACGGGGAAGCGCGCCTTCAGCGCCTGCTCGATCCCGTGGGGGGTGTCGGGGCCGGCGCCGGCCCGCCGGGTGCGGGCCGGTCCCGGGCGGCCGCGGCCGATGTCCAGGTATCGGGGCATGAGCAGCAGGTGGTTGGCCATCGGCCGGCCCTTGGCGGGCTCCCAGACGTAGTCGGTCTGAGTGCCCGTGGGCCAGCGCAGGTAGTGGCGGTTGCCGTAGTCGCGCACGGCGGTGTCCTGGCGGGTCCAGATCCTGGCGGTGCTGCCGCCGTCGAGGAAGCAGCCCCAGGTGAACCCGAACCTGGCCGCGACGTAGGCGCGGGCCTCCTCGGGGGTGGCGCCCACCAGGTCCGCGGAGCCGGGGCGGGCGTCGAACAGGGTGACGTGGATCCGGCCGTCCGCGCCCCCGTGGAGGAGCATGCGCGCCGCCCGGACCTCCGCGAAGGGCGGGTTGTCCCCCAGGGAGGGGTCGGCGTTGATGGGGTGGCCGGCGAGGTCGGGGTGGTGCAGCGAGGGGCCGGCCGAGACCGCGTGGTCGGGCAGGCGGCCGGCCGGCCACGGCCCGACCTGGAGGACCCGCAGGGTGTCGCCGGTACCGCGCACCAGCGCGCGGGGGCACCGGATGACCACGTCGTGGGGGAACAGGGGCAGCCCGCCGCCGGCGCGGGCGGCGGAGGAGCGGAAGACCCCGCCCTCCGCGGCGTCGAAGCCGACGTCGACCACGTCGGGGTCGCCGGTCGGCGGGGTGTGCTTGGAGGACTCGCGGACCGCGCGGGAGCGGTTGCGGGCGTTGTCGACCTCGATGGAGATGTTGCCGTTGCCGTAGACCTCGGCCCCGGCCCCGGTGCCCGCACCGGTGTCAACGCCGCCGCCGCGCCCCGCGCCCGCGCCGCCGCGCCGGCTGCCCCGCCACGGCAGGACGGTGCCGTTGACCTCCAGCAGCCCGGCGGCCGGCACGTGCTCCACCGAGAGGTCGCCGCCGCGGCACACCACCGCCTCCCGGTCCGCCACCGGCAGGCTCAGCGCCCGCCCGTCGCGGACGACCAGGTTGAGGCTGGTGTGGCGGGGCAGCACGGGGGTGCGGTCGGCCAGTGCGAAGAACGAGCCGCTGGTGGTGGCCACCGCCCTGCGGTCGGTGTGGGAGACGTGGGCCGGCTGCTCGTGCACCCGGATGCCCGCGGAGACCAGGTCGCGGCTCCAGGCGATGTCGTAGACGTTGGTGAAGCCGCCGTCGGGGAAGTGGTGCGCCCGCTGGGTGAGCACCGCGCCGTCGGCGACGGCGCTGTCGTGGCTGACGACCGGGCGGTCCAGTACGGCGCCCAGGTAGGCGGTGGCCTCCTCGACGGAGGAGAAGGAGATGTCGTGCGCCATGGCGGCCTCCTGTCCGGACCCGCGCCCACGCGCCCGCGCGTGCCGCCCGGCCCGCGTCGGCCCCGGGCGTCCGCTGCCCCAAGGGTAGTCCGTGCGCGCGGCGGGCTTCCGGCGGCGCCGGCGGGGGCACGCTGACGGGTGCGTCCCGGCGGCGCCCCAGCGCCGCCCGCCCCCAAAGCACGACGGAGACCACCGTGACCGACGAACCGCCGCACGTCGCCGCCGTGTCGCGCGAGGACCGCAGGGTCCTGGCCGGCACGCTCGCCGGAACCACGATCGAGTGGTACGACTTCTTCATCTACGCGCAGGCCGCGGGGCTGGTGTTCGCGCCGCACTTCCTGGCCCCGCTGAACGAGCGCGCGCCGGGCCTGGCGACCATCGCCTCGCTGGCCACGATCGGCATCAGCTTCCTGTTCCGCCCGCTGGGCGCGGTCCTGGCGGGCCGGTTCGGCGACCGGCTGGGCCGCAAGCGCATGCTCGTGCTGACCCTGCTGCTGATGGGGGCGGCGACCACGCTGATCGGCCTGCTGCCGACCTACGGCCAGATCGGGGTGGCCGCGCCCGTCGCCCTGGTGCTGCTGCGCGTCCTCCAGGGGTTCTCCGCGGGCGGGGAGTGGGGCGGGGCCGCCCTCCTCGCCGTGGAGCACGCGCCGCGCGGCAGGCGCGGCCTGTTCGGCGCCTTCCCCCAGATCGGCGTGCCCGTGGGGCTGGTCCTGGCCACCGGGGTGCTGTGGGCGACGAGCGCGGCCACCACCCCGGCGCAGTTCGCGGCGTGGGGGTGGCGGGTGCCGTTCCTGCTGTCGGTGACGCTGATCGTGGTGGGCTACCTGGTGCGGCGGTCGGTGGAGGAGAGCCCGGTGTTCGAGGAGCTGCGGCGGCGCACCCGGACCTCCTCGGCGCCGCTGCGCGACCTGTTCCGCACCGGTACCCGCGAGGTCGTGCTCGCGGCGCTGGTGTTCATGGCCAACAACGCGGCGGGCTACCTGCTCATCGCCTACTTCATCGGCTACGGCACCGGCCCGCTGGGGCTGCCCCGGAGTGCCGTCCTGCTCGCCACGGTGGCGGGGGCGCTGGGCTGGCTGGTCTTCACCCTCTACGGCGGGGTGCTGGCCGACCGGATCGGCCGCGTCCGCACCTTCCAGATCGGCTACGCGGCGGTGCTGGTGTGGATGCTTCCGCTGTTCGCGCTGATGGAGACCCGCGACATACGGCTCTTCACCGCGGCGGTGCTGGTGCTGAGCGTGGGGCTGGGCCTGTCCTACGGCCCGATGTCGGCGCTGTACGCCGAGATGTTCCCGCCGGAGGTGCGGTACTCGGGCGCGGCGATCGGCTACGCCCTGGGCGCCATCCTGGGCGGGGCGTTCGCCCCCATGATCGCCGAGTCGCTGGTGCAGGCCACCGGCAGCGCCTACTCCGTCGGCGCTTACATCATGGTGCTCTGCGCGGTGTCGCTGGCCGCCGTCTCGGCGGTCCGGGAGACCCGGGGCGCCGACCTGGGGGCCGGCCGCCCGCCCGCCTGAGAGGGTGCGCCCGGCTCCCGCCCCGGGGGCCGGGCGCACCCGGGGTGATCCCGCCGCGCGGGCGGGGTGCACACTGAAGCGCGCGGGCGCCCCAAGCGCCCGCTGAGCGGAGAGGTGCGCGATGACCACCGGCGGTGTCACGATCGGGCAGGCGGCGGCGTTCGCCGGGGTGACGGTCAAGACCGTGCGGCACTACCACCGGCTGGGGCTGGTGGCCGAGCCCGAGCGGGATACCTCGGGCTACCGGCGCTACCGGTCGGACGACCTGCTCCGGCTGGTCCGGGTGCGGACCCTGGCCGAGGCCGGCGTGCCGCTGGCCGAGATCGGCGACCTGCTCGACGCCGACGCCGAGCGGTTCGCCGAAGCCGTCGGCGACGTCCACCGCAGGCTCACCGAGCGCATCGACGAGTTGACCGCGCGCCGCGACGCCCTCGACCGGCTGGCCCACGGCGACCGGGGCCTGCTGCCCGAGCAAGCGTGCGCGCTGCTGGACCGGGTCGCCGAACTCGGCTTCCGAGCCGACTACGTGGAGACCCAGCGCGAGGGCCTGGTGCTGGCCCGCGTGCTGGTGCCCGATCTGTTCGACAGCCTGGTGGACCGGCTGGAGCGGCGGCTGGCCGACCCCGAGTACGTCGAGTTGACCAAGCTCGGCTGGGAGGCCGGCTCCTGGGACGCCGACGATCCCCGGCTGGAGGGGCTGGCGGCCGCGCTGGCCGACCGGCTGCTGGCCGACCGCGCGCTGCTGGCACCGCCCGACGGGTTCGGCCGGCGCACCGACACCGGCTCCCGGTACGAGATGGTCAACGCCCACGGGACCGAGCAGGCGCCGGCGGTCGTCCGGTTGAACGCGCTGATCGAGGCGCGGCTGCGCTCGGCCGGCATCGACGTCCCGCGCCACTGAGGCCGGCGGGCGCCCGCGCCCCGGTGCCCGGCCCCCTCCGCCGCCCCGGAACCGCCCGTACGCGGCGGGTTCCGGCGCCGGGCCCCACCCGCTACGTTGGAGCGGCCCGTCAGCGCTGCCCCGTGGAGGAGTGGTCGTGTCCGATCCCATGAACACCGTGGAAGTCGAGTTGGCCCGGGCGATCGTCCAGACCCTGGTGGGCGGGCTCGCGGAGCTGGTGCGCAAGGTCCCCGCCCTGTTCCGGCGCGGCGGGGAGCGCGAGGAGCAGGCGGCTCAGGCGGAGCTGGAGCGGTCGGCGGCGGCGCTGGAGGCGGCCGAGGGCGCCGACCGGGAGCGGGAGGAGGTCCGGCAGGAGGCCGTGTGGGAGACCCTGCTGCGCCGGCTGCCCGACGACGACCCCGACACCCGCGCCGCGCTGGCGGCGCTGCTGGAGGAACTGCGGGCGGGCCTGGCCGGGGCCGCGCCGGGCGGGGAGGGCGGGCAGGTGGTCTCGGGCGGCGAGGCCGGCACCGTGCAGCAGGTCCGGGCCGGCCGCGACGCCTACACCGCGGGGGGTGACCAGCACTTCGGCTCCGGACCGGACCGGCGCCCGTGAGCGATCCCGTCCCCCCGCCGCAGTACGTCTCGGCGGGCCGCGACGCCTACACGGCAGGGCGCGACCAGCACTTCCACCTGACACTGGCGCCCCCGGTGCGCTGGCTCGCGGTGCTGCTGGCGGTCCTGCTGGCCGCCGGAACCGGGCTGACCGCCGTGATCGTGGTCCACCTGGGCTCCTCGGCCGCCGTTCAGTCGCTGGTGGGGGTCCTGGCGTTCCTGGCGGCCGTGGCGGTGGGCGTGGTGGCGGCCGTGGTCATGTGGTCCCGGCGGCGCCCCTCCCGGCGGCTGGGCCGCCGGCACCTGGCCGGGCTCAAGGCCGACCTCGCCCGGCGGGTCCGCGACGAGTGGGCGCGCGAGTGGCGCACACGCGTGCGGTTCCCGCTGCTGGAGGTGGAGTGGGCCGCCGCCGGTCCGGCGGCGGAGGCACCGGGCGGCGACCCGCCGCAGACGGGCACGACCGCCGACGTGCTCGCCGCCTTCACGCGGCTGCCGCCCGAGGAGCGGCGGCTGATCGTGACCGGCGCGGGGGGCTCGGGCAAGACCGTGCTGGCGCTGCGGCTGACCCTCGACATGATCGACGCGGTCACCGACTGGGGCGGCCCCGCGCCGGTGCCGGTCTACGCCCCGGCGGCGCTGTGGGACCCCGCCGCCCAGGACCTGCGCGGGTGGCTGGTCGACCGCGTCGCCCAGGACCACACCGGGTTCGACGCCGTCGTCGTGGACGAGGAGGACGGCCGGGCCAAGTCGGTCGCGGGCCTGCTCTTCGACCACGGCGCGCTCCTGCCCGTGCTGGACGGCCTGGACGAGATGGGCCCCCGGCACCTGGCCGCCGAGGCGCTGGCCAGCCTGGGCCGCCCCTTCGTGCTGACCAGCCGCCCCGCCGAGTTCGACGACGCGGCCGCCTGGCTGCGCGGCCAGGGGCTGGACTTCGGTCCGGCCCTGGTGGTGGGCCTGCGGCCGCTGACCGACACCGACGCGGTGGTCGACTACGTCAGCGCGGGCTCCCCGCCGCGCCACGCCGAGGGCTGGGCGCAGGTCCGGCGGCAACTGCGCGCGGCGCCGCGCGGGCCGCTGGCCCGCGCGCTGGCGACCCCGCTGATGGCGGCCCTGGCCCGGACCGTGCACGGGGCCGCCGACCGGGGGCCCGGGCCGCTCCTGGACGCGCCCGACCCGGAGTCCTACCTGCTGGGCGCGTTCCTCGCCGGGGTCTACGACGACGGGCTGCGCTCGGCGGACCGGGAGCGCCACGAACGCGACCGGCCCCGCCACCGGGGTGACGCGCCGCTCCGCTGGCTGGGGTTCCTGGCGTCGGGCACCCGGCGCACCGGGCGCCACACCGTGGCGTGGTGGGAGTTGCGCGGCCTGACCGCGCCCGTCCTGCCGGAGGCGGTGCTGGGGGCGGCGGCGGGCGCGGCGGCGGCTCCGCTGCTCGCCGCGCTGGCGGAGCGCGGCCTGGGCCTGGTGGCCGGCCCGTGCCTGGGGCTGCTGTTCGGCGCCGCGTTCGACCTCGCCTACGCCGGCGTGCGCGGCGCGCGCTCCGCCGACCGCTCGGTCGGCGGCTTCCGGACCCGGCTGGACCCGCCGACGATCGCGCGCTGGCTGGGCACCGGGGCGCTCGTGGTCGCGGCGGCGCTGGCCGCCGGGGCAGCGCTGCTGGGGGCCGGGGCGGCGGCCGGCTGGTGGCACCCGTTCGCGGTCGCGGTGCCGCGCGCGGCCACCGCCGTGCTGGGGCTGCTGCTCGCCGTCGTGGTCGCGTGCACCGCCGGGCTGGTGATCGGCCTGGTGGCGGGGGTGGCGCTGAGCCGGCCGGCGGTGGAGCGCAAGGTCGCCACCGTCCGCGCGGCCACCCCGGCGGGCACGCTGGCGCGGGACCGCACCGCGAGCCTGGCGCTGATGGCCATGTTCGGCGTGGCGGTGGGGTTCGCGGCGGGCGCGGGGGCGGCGGTGGCCTTCGGCGGGGACCTCGCCCTGGGGGCGTGGGCGGCGGCGACCGCGCTGGTGCCGGGCGGTGTGGCGGCGGCCATGATGTTCACCGCGTGGACGCCCTATGTGCCCGTCCGGCTGTGGCTGGCGGCGGGCGGCCGGCTGCCGCTGCGGCTCACCGCGTTCCTCGCCGACGCGCGCCGGTGGGAGGTGCTGCGCCAGTTCGGCGCGCACTACCGGTTCCGGCACGAGGCGCTCCAGCGCCACCTCGCCGACCGCTACGAGGCCGGGCGGCGCCCCGGCCGCCGGGCGCGGCGCCGCGAGGGGCGGCGGGAGGACCGGGGGTAGGCCGGCGCCGGCGGGCCGCCGCGCCCGGCGGGGGCCGGTCCGCGCCCGGTTGGCGCCGCCGGCGCGGTCAGCGCCCGGCCGCGAAGTCCGCGCCGCCCAGCACCGCCAGCAGGCGGATCCTGTCCTCGGCCGCGCTGCCGGGTGCGGGGGTCAGGACGAGCAGGGCCTGGGACTGGTCCTCGGTGAACAGCGCCTGGCAGTCCACGTCGATCCGGCCGACCTCGGGGTGCACCAGGGTCTTGTGGTCCTCGAAGCGCACCCCGACCTCGTGGCGGTCCCAGACGCGGCGGAACTCCGGCGACTTCGCCCGCAGCACCCGGACCAGTTCGGCCGCGCGCGAGTGCTCGCCCTGGGCGCCGTAGGCGGCGCGCAGGCCGGCGACCATGCTGCGGGCCTGCCGGGCGTGGTCCTCGGGCGGGTACACCGCGCGGGAGGCGGGGTCGGTGAACCAGCGGTAGACGTCGCTGCGCGCCCAGCCGGTGAGGTGCGACCGGTCGCCGAAGACGGCGGTCGCCAGCCGGTTGGCCACCAGCACCTCGCTCAGCGAGGACAGGATCAGCGCCGGGCTGTCCTCCAGCCGGTCCAGGACCCGCAGCAGGGCCGGGGCGACGTGGGTGTCGTCGGGCGTGCGCCGGGGCACGTTGTGGCCCGCCAGCCGGTACAGGTAGTCGCGCTCGTCGGCGGTCAGCCGCAGGGTGCGGGCCAGCGCCGCCAGCATCTGCTCGGAGGGCTGGGGGCCGCGCTGCTGCTCCAGCCGCACGTAGTAGTCGGTGGACATCCCGGTCAGCCCGGCGACCTCCTCGCGCCGCAGCCCGGGGGTGCGGCGGCGCGGTCCGGGCACCAGGCCCACGTCGGAGGGGCGCAGCCCCTCGCGGCGGCGGCGCAGGAAGTCGGCGAGTGCGGCGCGGTTCACGCCTCCCATGGTGGCCCACCCGCCCCGGCCCAGCCAGGGACCGGCGGTCCTACGATCGGCGGGTCTCTCCCGCCGCCGGGCCGGGGCGCGCAGGGTGGGGGCATGGACATCACCGGAAACACCGTCTTCATCCCGGGCGCCACCTCGGGCATCGGCCTGGCGCTGGCCCTGCGCCTCCAGGCCAAAGGCAACACGGTGGTCATCGGGGGGCGGCGCACCGAGCTGCTGGAGAAGCTGGCCGCCGAGCACGGTCTGGACACCGTGCGGGTGGACACCGCCGACCCGGAGTCGATCACCGCCGCCGTGCGGGAGGTCCTGGACCGCCACCCCGACCTCAACGTGCTCGTCGCCATGGCCGGGATCATGCGCGTGGAGGACTGGCGCACGGCCGGCTTCCTGGCCGACGCCGAGGAGGTCGTCACCACCAACCTGCTCGGCCCGATCCGGCTCATCGCCGCGCTGGTGGAGCACCTGGCGGCGCGGCCCCGCGCCGCGATCGTCACGGTCTCCTCGGGCCTGGCGCACGCCCCGCTGCGCGTCACGCCTTCCTACAACGCCACCAAGGCCGCCATCCACATGCTCAGCGAGTCCCTGCGCCTCCAGCTCGCCGACACCGGGGTTCAGGTGGTCGAACTGGTCCCGCCGTCGGTCCGCACGCAACTGCTGCCCGGCCAGGAGACCTCGGACTTCGCCATGCCGCTCGACGCGTTCGCCGACGAGGTCATGGAGCTGCTGGAGGCCGACCCCGACGCCCGCGAGATCCTCGTCGAGCGGGTGAGGTTCCTCCGCCACGGCGAGGCGCGCGGCGACTACGACCAGGTCGTCGCCGCGCTCAACGCCGCAGACCCGCACGCCCGCTGACCGCCGCCGATCACCTCGCCACGACAGGAAGGACCCACCATGCCGTTCGCCAACATCAAGGTGCCCGCCGACACGCTCACCCCCGAGTCCAAGAAGCGGCTCCAGGACGCCGTCACCGAGGCGTTCGTCGGCGTGTACGGGGAGCGCGCCCGGCCGACCACGCTGGTGGTCCTGGAGGAGGTCGCCGACGGCGGGTGGAGCCTGGGCGGCACCGTGCTCACCGCCGAGATGCTCGGCCGCAGCTAGCGGCCAGGCCGGCGGCGGGCCGGGCCGGCCGCGCCGCTCCCGCCGCACCTGTCCCAACCCCGCCCCTGCCCCGGCGGGCGGCGGCCCCGCCCCCGCTTCAGGGGCGCGGGGCCGCCGGCGGGGCGCCGCCGGCTGCCAGGCCGGCCAGTTCCGCCATGGCCGCGCGCTCGGTGCGCGCGATGCCGCTCAGCAGGGCGCCCGCCCGGTCGAGGGCGCCCTGCTCACCCGTCTCGCCGGCCTCGGCGACCAGGGCCGCGACCCGGCTCCATGCCTCCGCCGCCTCGGTGTACAGCTCGTGGCCGGCGCGCAGGCGGGGGTCGTCCAGCAGCCCGGCGCACTCGCCGAGGAAGTCGCGGTAGAGGTTGCGGAACAGGGCGCCGCCGGTGCCGGCCCGCTCCATCAGCAGGGCCGCCTGGGGCAGGTCCCGCCGCGGGTCGGCGGCGCGCCGCAGCCAGCCGGGCACCAGCCGGGCGGCCTTCTCGATGCCGCGGTGGCCGATGTTGGCGATGGGCGGGTCGAGGAAGGCGCGGGCGCACGCGGTGATCGCGGGGACGATCCGCTCGCGCGGGTCGGGCGCCTCGGGCGGGGCGGTGATGGTGAAGGACCGGTGCCGGGCGGTCATCGGTCCGCGCGCGGCCCGCGCGGCGGCCAGGCTCGCCAGGCCGGTGGTGACCGCGCCGCCCTGCTGGTCGGTGTCCACGAGGAAGGCGCGGGTGTCGTCGTAGCCGTACATGGCCACCACGTGGCCGCCGAAGTGCACCCGGGTCGTGAAGTAGTCCAGGTGGTAGCTGTCGAGTTGGAGCCCGACGGGCCGGCCGGCGTCGAGCGCGGCCGCCACGTTGTCCCACGCCCGGCGCGGCGAGGCGGTCTCGCGGACGTCCAGGCGCAGCCCGAGCCGGTCGGCCAGGTTCGCGGTGAGCACGAAGGGCTTGACCCGGCCGGCGAGGAACGGGACGTCCATGGCGCGGGTGTCCCAGTACAGGAAGGACAGTCCCGAGCCGAGGCCGAACAGCATGGGCTCGGACAGGTCGATCCCCTGGTGGCGCAGCAGCACCCCCAGCGCGGTCGTCTCGCAGTGGGCCATGCCCCGGGGCTCGATCGCCACCGTGGTGGTCATACCGTCGCCTCCTCGACGCCGAGGACCAGCCGGACCGCCGGTTCTCCCGGCCTTCCCGGCTCCGCCTCTCTTGGCCCGGCGGGGTGGGCCTCGCACACGGGCGGGCGCGGGGTCAGCCCCCGCTCGTGGACGGCGGCGAAGAGGGCGTTGTAGGCCAGGGGGAGTTCGGCGTAGGACCCCACGTGGGTGGTGTGGAGCACGGGTCCGCCGGGCAGGTCGACGGACTCCAGGCCGGGCGGCGCCTGGCCCGGGGGCGCGCACACCCCGACGGCGATCTCCATCGGGTCGGCCAGGTCGAGCGGGTACAGCGCCCACAGCGGGTGCTCCCCGGCGCTATCGGTGCCGCCGGTGCCGCCGAGCGCCGCCGCCAACCGGCCCGCGCACGTCCCGAACGCCGCGCCGATCCCGGCGGGGGCGCACCGCGCCCGCACCGCCACCAGCCGCCGGTCCGGCTCCGTGCCCGCCGCCACCTCGTAGGCGGGCAGGCCGTCCTCAGCCAGCCGCTCCAGCACGGCCAGGCGGGCTTGGTCCCGGGTGATCCGCTCGGCCAGCCGGTCGCGCTGCGCGCGCAGGATCCGCGTCCGGGGCCCGGGGTCGGCGGCCAGCGCCTGGGCGATCACGGCCAGCGGGAGGTCCACGTCGCGCAGGAGGGCGATGGTCAGGGCGTCGCGGGCCTGGTCCGGTGCGTAGTAGCGGTAGCCGGTGTCGGGGTCCACCCGGACCGGGGCCAGCAGCCCCAGGTCGTCGTAGTGGCGCAACTGCTTGACGCTGAGCCGGCACAGGCGGGCGAAGCGCCCGATGGTGAGGAGGTCGTCGTGCACGCCCCCCATGGTGGACCCTCCCACGGTGGGAGGGTCCACCGCCGCGCCCGTCGGTCGGCCGGTGAGGGAGGGCTGGGGGTACACGGGAGGGCCGGGGCGCCGCGCGCCCCGGCCCTCCCGCGCGTGCCGCGCCCGGCGGCTACCGGTCCGCGGCGGCGTCGGCCGGCGGCGGAGCGGTGTTGAGGTTGGACTTGCGGTAGGAGTAGGCGAAGTAGATCACCAGCCCGATGAACAGCCACAGCAGGAACCGCAGCCAGGTCTGCACGTCGAGGAAGGAGATCAGCCAGATGGAGAACACCACGCCGACCAGCGGCACCACGGGCATGCCCGGCGTCTTGAACGTGCGGGGCAGGTCCGGGCGGCGGTAGCGGAGCACGATCACGGCGATGCACACCACCACGAACGCCGACAGGATGCCGATGTTGGTGAGCGCGGCCGCCTCGCCGATCGGCAGCAGGCCCGCCAGCACGGCCGAGACCACGCCGGCGATCCAGGTCACGCGGACGGGGACGTGGTGCTTGGGGTCGGTCTTGGCGAACCACTTGGGCAGCAGGCCGTCGCGGCTCATCGCCCACCACACCCGCGTCGCGCCGAGCATGAACGTGAACATCACGGTCAGGATCGAGATCACCGCGCCGATGGCGATGAGGTTGGCCAGCCAGCCCAGGCCGTTGGCCTCGAACGCCACGGCGAACCCGGCCGTGGGGTCGATGTCGGTGTAGGACTGCATGCCGGTCAGCACCAGGCAGGCCAGCACGTAGAGCACCATCGAGATGACCAGCGACAGGATGATCGCCTTGGGCATGTGGCGCTGGGCGTCCTTGGACTCCTCGGCGGCGGTGCTCATCGCGTCGTAGCCGAAGACCGCGAAGAACACCACCGCGGCCCCGGCCATCACCCCGCCGGCGCCGTAGGGCAGGAACGGCGAGTAGTTGGCGGTGTCGACGTAGAACACGCCGACGAAGATGATCACCAGGACGATGGCGACCTTGAGGCCGACGAAGAACGTCTCGAAGCGCGCCGCGTTCTTCACGCCGCGCGTCAGCAGGAACGCGATGAACAGGCACAGCAGCACCGCGAACAGGTTGATGCGATAGGAGCCGTCGGGGACGCCCTCGGGCTCGGTGCCGGGCGCGCCCATCATCCACAGCGGCAGTTCCATGCCGATGGACGACAGGAAGAAGTTGAAGTAGCCGGAGATGCCGATGGCGACCACCGCCACGATCGCGATGTACTCCAGCAGCAGGTCCCAGCCGATGAACCAGCCCACGATCTCGCCGAGCACGGCGTAGCCGTAGGTGTAGGCCGACCCGGCGCGCGGGATGAGGCCGGCGAACTCCGCGTAGGAGAACGCGGCCGCCGCGCTCGCGATGCCCGCGACAAGGAAGGAGAAGAGGACACCGGGGCCGGCCGTGCCGTTGGCGACCTCCCCGGCCAGGGAGAACACGCCGGCGCCGATGATGGCGCCGACGCCGATCGCGGTCAACTGCCACAGGCCCAGGGAGCGCTGGAGCCCGCCGCCGCCCGCTTCCTCGATGTGGTCGATCGGTTTGCGGCGGAACACCCCTCGTGCGGGGCCCGCCTTACCGGTGGATGCCATGGTCGCGTCCAGTTCTGCTCGTGACAGTGAAACGCCGAGCACCGTCCCCGTGTCGTCGGGCGCAAGGCTGGACGAACCGTATTACGCGCGGCCGCCGGAAGGGGACAACGGTTACGACACTGGGCACGGCCCGTTGTCCGATCGAGAGAAACGATCACCGGCCCGGCCGGCGCGCCCGCCCTCACGCCGGCCGGGTCGTCTTTCCGGCGGTGGCGCCGGTGCCGGCGCCGAGCGCGCGGACGGTCGCGCGCACGACCTCATCCCACGGCGTCGCCTCGATTCCGAGCACCTCGGTGGTCTCGGCGGCGTCCAGCACGTAGGGGCGGTCCCACTGGTACAGCAGGTCGCCGACCTCGCGCAGGAGCGGGGCCACGGGGAAGGCGAGCCGGACCAGCGGGCGCGGGACCCGCACCACGCGCGGGGGCCGCGCCCCTGCCTCGTGTGCCAGGTCGGCGGCCGTCTGGCGCAGGGTCCGCGCCGGCGGCGAGGGGACGTGCCAGGCCCGGCCCCAGGCGCGCTCGTCCGACGCGGCGGCGGCGAGCGTGCGGGCGACGTCGGGGACGTAGGTGACGGTGTGCGGCACGTCGGGGTCGCCGAGCACGACGGCCGGGCGGCCGCGCACCGCCGGGGCGGCGAAGAGCAGGGGGAGGCTGTTCATCGGCGCCACGGCGCCGACGTAGTCGGAGGCGCGGACCTCGGTGGCCCGCACCGCGCCCGCCTCGTGGCGGGCCAGGGCCTCCCGCCACATCCGGGCGCGCAGCCGCCCCTTGCGGTCGGTGGCGGCCAGGGGCAGGTCGGGGGTCATCGGGCCGTCGACGGGGCCGTAGCCGTAGAGGTTGCCGGCGACGGCCAGCACCGCGCCGGTGTCCTCGGCGGCGCGCAGCAGGGCCGCCGCCAGCGGCGGCCAGTCCCGCGCCCACCGGGTGTAGGGGCCGGGGTTGGCGCAGTTGTAGAGGGCGGCGGCGCCGCGCGCGTGCTCGGTGAGCACCGCCGCGTCGGAGGCGTCGGCCCGCACCCGGGTCACCCCGGCCCGCTCGGGGCCGCCGCCGGAGCGGGTGAGGACCCGCACCTCCTCACCGGAGTCGGCGAGCAGGTGCGCGAGCGCGGTGCCGACCGGTCCGGCACCGACGATGACGTGGAGGGGCATGGCCGCCCTTTCGGATGAACGCGGGAGTGGCGGGTGAGGGGGTGGTGTGGGAGGGGTGGGGAGGGAGTGGCGGGTGCGGGGGTACGCGGGTGATCAGTCTTCCACCCTCGGCTGCGCGCGCGGGCGCGCGGAGGCGGGGGCCGGATGTCAGAGCATGCCCAGCAGGACGGGGGCCGCGTTCACCGCGCCGTGCACGACCAGCAGCGGCCACATCATCCGGTACCGGCTCCACAGGTAGCCCAGGAACAGCCCCTGCACCCCCTGGTTGGCGAAGGCCGAGGCCAGGTCGGTCGGCAGGTGGCCGGTGCCCTGGATGGCGACGTGCCAGGAGGCCCAGAGCAGCGAGGACAGCAGGATGGCGGGCCAGGGGCCCAGCAGGCGCTCCCACCGGGTTTGCAGCCAGCGCCGGTAGAAGACCTCTTCGAGCAGGCTGTTGACCGCGAACACGACGACCACGGTGACCAGCAGGGTGACGGCGTCGACCTGGTCGGCGTAGCCGCTGGGCGGCACGGCCAGCGGCCCGGTGTAGGTGAGGGCGAGCCAGGCGGCCACCGGCACCAGCGGCCCGTAGCGGCGCCACGCCCCGGTCCGTTCGCGCGCCGGCCGGGGCACCTCGGGAGCGGGGCGCGTCAGCCGGAACAGCACCAGCGGCACGGCCAGCAGCAGCACGAGTTTGAGGACGGTGTGCGCGGGCTCGCCGCCGCCCAGGAGGTACAGCGCCACCGCGAACAGCACGGCCGCGGCCGTCAGCACGCCCGCCTGGACCCGCGGCCCCCGCTCCCCCACGGACCCGATCGCCGCCGGTACCGCATCGAGTCGGGGCGGCACCAGCCGCACCAGGAGCAGGCCGACGAGGGCGGGGACCCAGCGGTGCCACACGGGAACCGTGCCGTTGTGGTCGGCCGTGTAGCGGATCTCGGTTGCCCCGCTCACCACCAGCCACGCGACGGAGGCCCCCAGCAGGAGCAGCCCGGCGCCCAGCACGGCGAGGGAGGCCGCCCGGCGGCCCGGGGAGCGGTGGTCTGTCGTCTTCGGCACGGCCGCACCCTAGTGGCTCGGCCGGAAACGCCGACAGGTCCGACTTCCCTATGACCGATTGTGGTCCGGGCGGGCGGTCACCGGCCCGCAGGACCGATGGCTGCGGCAGGCGGCGAGGCGCCGACGGCGGTGCCCGGGGCGGCCTGCGGCCGTCCCGGGCACTAGGTGCGGGTGTGGGTGCGGGTGCGCGTCAGCTCCGCTCGGAGGGCACCCGGTCCGCCCCGCCGCGGTCGGCCTCGGCCGTGGGCGCGGTCTGGGCCGGCTCCGGGTGCTGGTGGCGGGACTCCAGGGCGGCGCCCTCCACGTCGATGTCGGGCAGCAGCCGGTCCAGCCAGCGGGGCAGCCACCACGCGGCGTCGCCGGCGAGGTGCATCAGCGCGGGCACCAGCACCATGCGCACCACGAACGCGTCGATGAGCACGCCGAAGGCCAGCGCGAAACCGATCGAGCTGATCATGACGGTCTCGGAGAACACGAACCCGCCGAACACCGAGATCATGATGACCGCCGCCGCCGTCACCACCGCGCGACCCGCGCGGAAGCCCTGCACCACCGCCGTGCGGGCGTTGGCGCCGTGGACGTAGGCCTCGCGCATGCCCGTGCCGATGAACAGCATGTAGTCCATCGCCAGGCCGAACAGGATCCCCACCAGCAGCGTGGGCAGGAAGTTCAGCACCGGGCCGGTGTTCTCGATTCCGATGAGGCCGCCCAGCCACCCCCACTGGTAGACGGCCACCACACCGCCCAGCGCGGCGAAGAAGGACAGGATGAACCCGAGCGTGGCCACCACCGGCACGAAGACCGACCGGAACACCAGCAGCAGGATCACCAGCGACAGCCCCACGACCACCGCGAGGTAGGTGGGCAGCGCCGCGCTCAGCGTCTCGGAGATGTCGATGTTGCCGCTGGCCACGCCCGCGACCCCCAGCGGCCCGGTGCCCTCGATCGGCTCCAGGTCGCGCAGGGAGTGCACCAGGTCCTCGGTGGAGGCGCTGGCCGGGCCGCCGACGGGCACGACATGGAAGAGGGCCGTGGTGTGGTCGTCGGAGACGCCGATCGGCGCCACCGCCGCCACGTCGTCGAAGGAGTAGATCTCCTCGGCGATCTCGGCCTGCTCGCGCTGGGCGTTGCGCTCGGCGGCCTCCTCGGTCGGCCCGCCGGTGAGGCGGGCGGCGGCCAGGAGCGTGCCGTTCTGCCCGGCGCCGAAGTTCTCCGCCACGGCGGTGTGGGCCTGGTACTGGGTGGAGTGGGTGGGCTCCGACGACCCGTCGGGCATGCCCAGCCGCAGGTCCAGCGCGGGCAGGGCGATGATGACCAGGGCGGTCACGGCGGCGGCGGCCTGGGCCAGCGCCCGTCCGGTGGGCATCGGGCGCGGCGGCGCCGCGGCCTCCTCCCGCGCCGCGTCGCCGGGGGCGCGCTCGGCCAGGCGGGCGCGCTCGCGGCGGGCCAGGATGCGGGGGCCCAGCAGCGACAGCAGCGCCGGGACCAGGGTGATCGCCACGAGCACGGCGACGGCCAGCGCGAGCGCGCCGATGCTGCCCATGAGCCCCAGGAAGCCGATGCCCATCAGGTTGAGGCCGAGCAGCGCGATGAGCACGGTCGTGCCCGCGAAGACCACGGCGTTGCCGGCGGTGCCGGTGGCCAGGCCGATGGACTCGGCGACCGCCACGCCCTGCTTGAGCTGGCGGCGGTGCCGGTTGACGATGAACAGCGCGTAGTCGATGCCGATGGCCAGCCCCAGCATCAGGCCGAGGATCGGCGTCACCGACGCCATCTCCACCACGCCCGACAGCGACATCGCGGTCAGGGTGGCGATCCCGACGCCGACCAGGGCCGTGACGATCGGCAGGCCGGCGCCCACCAGGGTGCCGAGCATGACCACCAGCACCACGCCGGCCACGATCACGCCGATGATCTCGGCGGCGCTGACCAGGGTGGGCATGGTCCGGGCGAGGTCGCTGTTGAAGTCGACCTCCGTGCCGGGCACGGGGTTGTCGGCGAAGGCCGCCATCACGGCCTCGCGGGTCTCCTGCGAGACCTCCATCTGGTCCTCGGTGAAGGAGACGTTGACCAGCGCGGTGTCGCCGTCCTCGGAGACCGTGCGGATCTCGGCGGCCATCTCCATCATGGCCTCGCCCTGCTCCAGTTGGCGGTACTCCGACTCCAGGGTCTCGCGGCCCTCGTCGATCTCGGCCTGCTCGGCGTCGAACTGCGCCTGGGCCTGGTCGAGCATCCCGGCGGCCTCTGCCTGCTCGCGGGCCTGGTCCAGCTCCTCCTGGCCGGACTCCAGCTCCTCCATCGCCGCGTCCAGCTCCTCGCGGCCGTCGGCCAGCTCCTGCTCCTGGTCGGCGCGTTCGCGCTCGGTGGCGAAGGGGTCCACGGCGTCGGCGACACCGGGGAGGTCGGCGGCGTCCTCGGCGCGCTGGGCGATGGCCTCCCGCTGCGCCTCGGTGAAGTCCGAGCCGTCCTCGGTCTGGTAGACGACGATGCCCGCGCCGCCGCCCATCCCGGAGAACTTCTCCGACAGCAGCCGGTTCACCTCGTCGGTGGGGGTGCCGGGGATGGAGAAGCTGTCCTCCAGTTCGCCCGCGTAGAGGACGTAGGCGGTGCCGGCCGCCGCCAGGAGCGCCAGCCAGACCGCGATGACACCGCGGGCACGGCGCGCGCACGCGCGCCCGAGTCGGTACAGAAGTTCAGCCATGGAGTTCGCCAATGAGGTAGGTGAGGTGGGAGGTAGGCGGGGGTGCGCGCGGCGCGCTTAGGGGGAGGCGGGGCCGGCCGAGCCGTACCCGTCGCGGTTGAGGGCGATCATGCGGTCCAGCAGTTCGACCCAGACCCGGCGGGACTCCGCGCTGTCGACGCCGCCGGTGATCCGCTCCCAGTGCTGGACGGTGACCGCGCCGCCGCTGATGATCGCGCCGCACATGAGGTCGACCACGAGCGGGTCGGCGCCGGGGTGGCGGCGCATCATCATCGCGGCCAGGCGGGCGCCGACGTCGTTGATCGCCCGCTCGTACAGCGCCGCGCGGCTGGGCGGGGCGGGTTCGTGGCCCTCCGGGCCGACCAACTGCCTGAGCCGGGTGATGGGGGCGACCAGGTCGGTCCGGCGGATCGCCGCGGCCAGGCCGTCGAACATGCCGTGGGGGCCTTCGGCGGGCACCGCGGCGAGGTTGGCCTCGATGCCGTCGACGATCGCGTCCAGCATCGTGCCGAACGCCTCCAGGACGATGTCGTCCAGGGACTTGAAGTGGTTGAACACGGTGCGGCGCGAGACGTCGGCCCGCTCGGCGAGCTGGTCGACGGTGAAGCCGGTGTCGCCGCGCTCGGTCATCAGCGCCGAGGCGGCGTCGACGATGGCGCGGCGGTGCCGCGACTTCAGCGCCTCGCGCCGGTCGGGCGCGGGCGAGCGAGGGGACAACCGGGGCTGGTGCACGCCACCACGGTACGGAGGTCACTGCACTCAGTGCAACGACGCACTGAGTGCAGCGTGTCACACCCCGGCGGCCGGGTCACACCCCGGCGGCCGGGTCACACCCCGGCGGCCGGGTCACGTCAGCTCCGGCCGGGGCCCCGCCCACACGTGGGCGGTGATCGCGGCGGCCATCAACAGGGCGTGGGCGTCCTCCTTGCCGGCGTTGCTGAGCAGGCAGGCCAGGTCGTGCTTGGGCCGGGTGACCCGCGTCCGGGCGGCCTTGGTCGTGAGGAGGCGCAGGTGGCCGTAGTCCCAGCCGTCGGAGGGCACCCATTCGGCGCCGGTGATGTGGGCCAGCGCGATCTCGCGGCGGTGGGCCTTGCGCTTGCGCGACGCCGCCGCCCAGCCGGTCCACAGCAGCCGCACGGCGGACCGGTCGAGGGTGGCCGCGCCCTCCGCCGTCTGGATGTGGAAGGGCAGCGGCGGCACCAGCCGCGTCGCCAGGTCCGGCGGGAGGGCGGCCGTTTCGGCGGCCTGCCCGGCGGCGAAGCGGATCTGGTCGGCCAGGTACTCGGCGACCAGCTCGGTGCTCGCCGGGCCGACCAGCCGGAAGGGCTGCGCCTTCTCCGCCAGCATCGCCCCCGCCGCCGCGTAGGGGTCCGTCCGCTCGCGCAGGCGCAGGTGCAGCGCCCAGCGCCGCTTGCGGCCGCTGAACAGGTCGAAGTCGACCGCGGCGACGGCGGCCACGGGCACCTCGCACCGGCCCAGGGCCTGGAGCACCGGGTTCGCGAACCGGCCGGCGCGGTAGCGGATGGCGACGGTCTCGCCGTCGAAGCGCCAGGTGGCGCGGTCACCGTTCAGGTCGTCCATCGGTCGTCCATCACCGGTCCTTCGCGGCGGGGTGGCGCTGGGGTGCGGCGGGCGGCGGCGCGGGGCGCGGCGCGCCGGGCGGGGCACTCGGCCGGCCGCCGCCCGGCGGGCGCGCGGGCTACTCGACCGGGGACAGCCAGAACTCCTCGCCGTTACCCATGCCGGCGTGAGGGGTGGAAACCTCGATGCGGACGGTGCCCTCGCGGCCCTCGGTGCGCCAACTGTCGCGGTCGCGCCCCCACGTGCAGGTGACCGGCTCGCCATCGCCCTCAGTGGGGATGACGTGGACCTCGTCCATGTCGCAGCGCACGGTCTCGGTGTCCATCTCGAAGCGCACGAGGTCCTCGGCGACGTCGCGCACCACGTGGCGGCCCAGCGGCCGCATCTGCGAGGAGGCGAAGTAGTCGCCGCCGTTGACGGTGACCTCCCATTCGGCCTCCACGCCTTGGAAGACGACCGTGCACACCAGTTCGGAGTCGACGCTCGTGTCGAACTCCGGGCACTCGGCGGCGGCGTCGGGGTCGGCGACGCGGGCGAAGCGGCTGGCCGAGTCCACCAGGTTCCACTCGATCTTGTCGGCGAACGGCGCGTCCTCCCCCGGCTCGGGGGGCAGGTCGGCGTCGGCGACCCGGGGCGCGTCGTCGGGGATGGGCGCCGAGCGCAGCGAACTCAGGTCGGGGCCGCAGGCCGTGAGCGCGAGGGGCAGCGCGGCCGCGAGGGCGGCGGGGCGCAGCAGGCGGGCGGGCACGGCGGGGGCGGAAGCGGGCATCGGAGGTCTCCGGGGATTCAGGGCATGGTCAGGCGCCGGACCGGGGCAGGGTCGGGCGCTTCGTGGCAGACCAGACGCATTGTCGCGCACTCCTGGGGCGGCCCCCGCTCTCGCGCGGACCGACCCGGGGCGCGTCGGCCGCCGGCCCGCCCCCGGTACGCGCAAACGGCCCTGGTCAAGGGCTGGACCGCCGCCGCGCGCCGCCGGCCGCGCCCGGGTGCGGCCGGGCACCGGCCGGAACCGGCCGCGCGGTCGGGAACTCGGCTACCGACCGGTTGGAACCCGCCGGAGCGGGCGGGCATGGGGATCGGCGGGCGGGCGGGCGGCCCGGGTGAGCGGCGCGGGATCGGCGGGCGGTGGCCGGGTGCGGACACGCGGATCCGGGCGGGGCGGGAGTCTGGGATCATCGGGCCGTTCGCGTGCCCCCGGCGGAAACGGTGCCATGCCCAGCCCCCTCCTCGACGGCGATCCCACCCGGATCGGCCCCTACCGGCTGCACGGGCGGCTGGGCGGCGGCGGGATGGGGCTGGTGTACCTGGGCCTGTCCCCCGGCGGGCGGCCGGTGGCGGTCAAGGTGGTGCGGCCCGCGCTGGCCGAGGACGCCGACTTCCGCCGGCGCTTCGCCCAGGAGGTGCGGGCGGCGCGCCGGGTCGGCGGGTTCTACACCGCCCAGGTGGTGGACGCCGACACCGAGGCCGCCGCGCCGTGGATGGCCACCGCCTACATCCCCGGCCCCTCCCTGCACCAGGCCGTCGCCGACCACGGGCCGCTGCCCGCCGCGTCGGTCGCCGTGCTCGGGGCCGGCCTCGCCGAGGGACTGGGCGCGGTGCACGCCTGCCGGCTGGTGCACCGCGACCTCAAGCCCGGCAACGTCATCCTCGCCGCCGACGGCCCCCGCCTCATCGACTTCGGCATCGCACGGGCGACCGACACGCTCACCTACACCAGCCACCAGCCGGTGATCGGCACCGCCGGTTTCATGTCCCCCGAGCAGGGGCGCGGCGAGGAGGTCGCCCCGCCCAGCGACGTGTTCGCGCTGGGCTGCGTGCTCGCCTTCGCCGCCACCGGCCGCTCGCCCTTCGGCACCGGCCCCGCCGAGGCCGTCGTCTACCGCATCGTGCGCGAGGAGCCCGACCTGTCGGGCGTGCCCGCGCCGCTGGCCGGCCTGGTGGCGGAGTGCCTGGCCAAGGAGCCCGGCGCCCGGCCCGGTCTGGAGCGGGTGCTGGGGCTGCTGGCCGCGCCGGCGCCGTGCGGGGGCGGGAGGGCGCGGGAGGGGTGGCTGCCCGACGACCTCACCGCGGCCGTCACCCGGCAGGAGACGCGCCTGCTCACCCTCGTGGAGACCGCGCGGCGGGATCCGGCCGCCGCCGGTCCGGCCCCCGCCGCGACCCCGCCGACCGGATTGGCCGTCGGCAACCTCACCCCGGCCGGCCTGGACGTCGTCTGCGACGACGCCGTGCTCGGCACGGTGCCCCCGTTCGCGAGCGCGGTGTTCCCGGTGGCGGCGGGGACGCGGACGGTGCGGGCCGGCGGCGGCCGGGGACCCGGCGCGGCGCGGCGGGTCGAGGTTCCCGCCGACGGCGTGGAGCGGGTCGTCTTCGGCGGCGGGCCGGGCGGCGGGGGCCCGCCCAAACCGGTCGGCTCCGCGGTGTTCTCCCCGGCCCGGGCGGCGGCGGTGGCCGGGAGCGGCCTGGGCTGCACGGCGGCGGCCGCCGCCGGCATGGCCGTGCTGACGGTCCTCGTCATGGCGGCGCAGGCGCTGGCGGGCGAGGAGTTCCGGGGGAACTGGCCGGACCTGCTGCTGTTCTGCGCGGCGGCGACGGCGCTCGGCGGTGCCCTCGGCGCGTTCCTGCGCTGGCGGAGCCCGTCGGCCCGGCTGGTCGTGGGCCGCGACGCGCTGGCGTTCACCCCCACCCCGGGCCTCGACCACCGCGCGCCCGTGCGCACGACCACCGTGCGCTGGTGCGACCTGACCCAGGCCAGCCTGGTCGAGCACCGGCGCGCCACCCGGCTGGTGGTCTGGCCCCGCCCGGGGGCGCCGCGCCCCGAGGGCGAGGAGGTCCAGGGCGGTGTGGCCGTGTGCCGGGCGGCCGAGGTCGGCGCGGGCGGCGGCGCGGACGCGCGGCGGCTGCGGGCGGCGCTGCGCTGGTTCGCGGACGGGGTCTACCTGGAGCAGGCGCGGTGAGCGCCGCCCGCGCGGGAACGGCGGCCCGCGCGTGCCCGAAGCGTTTGGGCGGCCATTGTCGAACGTGGGTGAACGGCGCGTGAGAACCGCGGGAATAGCGCGGAACCATTGCCGTCCGCCGGGAAAGGGGAATGGTAGGCTCGCGGCCTCGGTAATCGCGGCCGGCGCGCGCCGCACCGCGTCGCGCGGCGCCCCACGAGAATAGGGAGCGGTCATCCGGTACCTCGTCCGCTACCGCGTGGGCATCCGCACCGGAATTCTCGGTATGGCGGCGATGCTCGGCCTCTCCGGCGACTTCATCGGCACCCTTGAGGGGTCGGCCTGGTTCCAGCGCGGCTGGATGGTCGCCGTCGGCCTGCTGCTCCTGGGCGCCCACGTCGCCGTGGAGATGCTGAACACCCGCGAGGACCGGCTGCTCGCCGCCGAACTGGAGAAGGCGCGCGTCCAGCGGGAGGAGGCCGAGGACACCGTCCGCCGGCTCGACCGGGAGCGCGCGGAGTTGCAGGGCAGCGTCAAGGCGCTGCGCACCGAGGCCGAAGTGATGAAGCGGCGGGTGGGCGAGCGCGCGCGGGAGCAGGAGGGCCTGGACTGGCTGGCCGGTGAGCAGGGCCGGGCGGCGCTGGAGGGGCTGCGCGACTTCGCGGAGCGGTTGAACACCGCCTACCGGTCGGCGGACGGCGGCGAGGACCCGCCGCGCCCCGCCGAGGTCCGCCCCCGGGCCGCCGCCGATCCCTCGCCCCTGCGCCTCACCGCCTCGCGGATGGTGCTGCAACTGGTCGTCGGACTACTCGCGGCGGCCGTTTTCGGGTTCACCGTGTACGTCGTCGAGGTCTACTTCGACTGACGTCCGAACGGCGTCCGGAATCGGCCGTTCCCGAACTCCGATATGCCCGTTCCCGCGCGCGGGAACGGCGGCCGTGGGACTATGTCGGGCGGCGCGGCACGGAACTCCGCCGCGTTTTCGGGCATCGAACATCGCGACCGGCACGAAAGGCGGGAGTCATGCCCGTTCCGTCCAGGACAGCGCGATTTCGGGTCCGGTCTGCCCTTCTCCTCGCGGCCGTGGCACTGGCGGCCTCCGGGTGCGGCGCGGCGTCGGGAGCGGTGGACATCGTCAGCTTCGCCGATCCCCGCGGCGCGGCCTGCACCGCGCTGGTCGTCAGCCGGGGCGGCGCCTTCGGCGGCGACGACGAGATCGAGGGCAGCGCCGACTGCGAGGTCCCGCCGGCCGACCGCGAGCCCGTCCCCGAGGACCGGCGGGTCCTGCCCATCGACGTCCCCGCCCTGTCGGTGGACCAGCGGGGGGCCGAACTGGTCACCACCACCGACGCCCACGGGCGCGCCTGCACCCTGGTGGCCACCGTGCTGGTCGGCGGGGTCGACGAGACCAGCATCGACTGCGACTACCCGCCCGAGGGCGTCCAGCCCGGCTCCCCCACGCAGCAGCCGCCGCCCGACCCCGGCACCCGTTCCGACTGGAACCGCGTGGCGATCGCGACCTTCGCCGACACCCACGGCCGCACCTGCACGACCTCCACGGCCGACGGCGGGGCCTCCACGGAGATCGACATCACCTGCGAGTACACCGACCGGGAACCGCCCGAGCGGCCCGTCGAGACGCCCCTGCCCGGATGACCCACGACCCGAAGGCGGGAGACATGCGCGTTCCCTTCAGCCCGGCGCGGCCGGCACTCCTGTTCGCGGGCGTGGCGCTGGCGGCCGCCGGCTGCGGCCACGTGCCGACCGAGACCGCCGACATCGTGAGCTTCACCGGCGCCGGCGGCACGGCCTGCACCGTGCTGGTGGTCGTGTCCCCCGACAGCCCCGACGAGTACACCGACCGGGGCGACGAGACCGACGCCGGCATCGACTGCGAGGCCCCGCCGCGGGGCCGCGAGCCGGTGCGCCAGGACCGGCGGCCGCTGCCCGAGCCCGACCCCGGCCGCGACTGGGGGTGGGAGGAGCTGCTGACCACCACCGACGCCCACGGGCGCGCCTGCACGATCGTCGCCTCCACCCTGGGCTCCGGCGAGGTGGACGAGACCCGGATCGACTGCGACTACCCGCCCGAGGGCGTGGAGCCGGGCGAGCGGACCCGGCGGCCGCCGCCCGACCCCGATCCGGAGTCCGACGCGGACCGCGCCTCGGTGGTGGCGTTCACCGACGCCCACGGGCGCGCCTGCACGACCATCACCACGCGCGGAGCCGCGCGCGCGGAAATCGACATCGACTGCGCCTACACCGGCACCGCCCCGCCCGGCGGCGCGGAGGAGGCCCCCGTCCCCCGGTGACCGGCGCCCGGCCGGGCGGGGAGCGGCGCGGGGGCGCGCCGCGCGCCGGGCGGGTGTCGGTACGGTGGCCCCTATGAGCGGGCGGATGACGCGGACGGACCGGGTCGCGGCGACCCGGGAGACTCTCCTGGACGCCGCCGAGCGGCTGTTCGCCGAGCACGGCCTGGCCCAGGTCTCCAACCGCCAGATCAGCCAGGAGGCGGGCCAGGGCAACAACACGGCGGTCAGCTACCACTTCGGCTCCAAGGCCGGCCTGGTCCGCGCGATCGTGCGCCGCCACGCCGGGGAGATCGAGCGGATCCGGGGCGCCATGGTGCGGCGGGTGCTGGCGGCCGAGCGCTCCCCCGGGGTGCGCGACTGGGTCGCCTGCACGGTCGAGCCGCTGGCCCGGCACCTGGCCGACCTGGGGATCCCTAGCTGGTACGCCCGCTTCAGCGCGCAGGCGGTGAGCGACCCCGCCGGCCGCGAGGCCGTGGCGGCCGAGGCGATGGCCTCCCCCGCGATCGTGCGCGTGGGCGAGGAACTGCGCCGGTGCCTGCCCGACCTGCCGGCCGAGGTCCGCGCCGAGCGCCAGGAGATGGCGCGCCTGCTCATCGTGCACACCATGGCCGAGCGCGAGCGCGCCCTGGCGCAGGGCGAGCACACCCCGCGCGACTCCTGGCAGCGGGCCGCGGCGGGGGTGACCGACGCCCTCACCGGCGTCTGGCTCGCCCCGGTCACCGAGCCGGCGGCGGGGTCCTGGGCGGACTGAACCCCACGGCCCCGGCGGTCCTCGCAACACCGGCGCCCCCGGCGGCGGCGCCGCGCGGCGGGCCGGCCCCTACAGCGCCGCCCCGGCCGCCAGGTGCGCGAGCGCGTCGTCCAGGTCGGCCACCGGGTCGCGGCCGGGTTCGCGCGCCCAGCGCAGGAAGACCGTGACGGCGATCCCCAGCACGGCGCCGGTCAGCGCCCGGATCGCCGGGTCTTCGCGGGTGCGCCCGGTGCGCTCGGCGACGAGTCCGGCCAGGACCTCCAGGCCGGTGGCGAGCAGGCCGGCGTTGGCCGACCACAGCTCGGGCACCAGGACCAGTCCGGCGTCGCGGTCGCGGCGGCCGGCGCGCTCGTCCGGGGGCAGTTCGGCGAAGACCTCGCGCAGCGTCCCCCGCAGGGCCTCCACGGCGGAGAGGTGCGCGGGCTGGCGGGCGAAGGCGCGCTCGATCAGCGGGCGCAGCGTGTAGTGGTCATCGAGCGCCGCCAGTTCCTCCTTGGTGGCGAAGTAGCGGAACACCGTGCTGGGCGCGACCTCGGCGGCCTCGGCGATCTGCTCGACGGTGGTGGCGTGGTAGCCCTGCTCGCGGAACAGCCGCAGCGCCTGCCGCTGGATCTCGGTCCTGGTCTTGGCCTTCTTTCGCTCCCGCAGCCCGGGAGCGGGCGCGGGGTGCTCGGAGCTGGGTGTCATGGGCGCGTTCCGCGGGGTGAGGTGGGGCACTGGGGCCATGGGGAGGCCGCGCGGCCGGGCGGGACGCGCGGCGGGAGGGTCCCAGCGTAGCGGCCCGGGTCTGCCTCGCACCGAAAACAAGACCGGACACTCATATAGTAGTGTGATCGCACTTGATATCGAGTCTCACATTCCCTTGGACGTTCACCCCCCATCAAGGAGCCGCCATGCCCGCCCTCCCCTCCCCCGGCCCGGTGATCACGGGGCTGCACCACGTGGGCCACGTGGTGCGCGACATCGCGGCGGCCGGCGCCGTGTACCTGCGGCTGGGGTTCCGGCTGCCGCCCGCCGCGTTCCCCGCCCTGCCGGCGCCCGAGGGCGGTCCGCTCCGCCCCCTGGGCGCGGGCAACACCCGCGCCGTGTTCGCGCGCGGGTTCGTGGAACTCGTTGCGGTCCTGGATCCCGGGGAGCGGTCGGGCGGCGTGCGCCTGCACCCGCTGAACGTCCCGCCCCAGGCCCGCGAGGGGCTGGCCCGCAGCGCCGAGCGGACCGCCGCCCGGCTGCGCGCCGCCCTGGAGCGCTTCGAGGGGCTGCACATCCTCGCGTTCTCCGCCCCCGACGCCGACGCGGCGGCGGCGCGGTTCACGGCGGCGGGCATCGGGCACAGCGGGGTGCACCGCCTGCGGCGGCCTGCCGCGGAGGGGGAGGGCGAAAGCCCGGTGGACGTGGGCTACCTGGAGTTGGACGACGCGCCGGGGCGGACCCCCGAGGGGCGCCTGGCGGTCGCCGAGCCGGCGCCGGCGGACCCGGCGGCGGCCGCACCCGGCCACCCCAACGGCGCGGTGGCGCTCGCCGAATCGGTCCTGCGCGTCCCCGACGGCGCGCTCGACCGCTACGCGGCCCGCTACGCCGCCTACCTCGGCCGGGATCCCCAGGGCGGCGGCGGCGTGCGCGTCTTCGGGCTCGGCGGTTCGCGGCTGGTCCTGGCCACCGCGGCGGGCCTGCCCTCGGTGGCGCTCGGCCACGGTGATCAGGGTGAAGGCGCGGCGTTCGCCGCCTACGGGGTCGAGGTCGGCGACCTCGACGCGGCGGCGGCGCTCCTGCGGCGCAACGCCGTGCCGTTCCGCGAGGCGCGCGGGGGCACCGAGGTGCACGTGCCGGCGGCGTTCGCCCTCGGTGCCGTGGTGGTGTTCCGCCAGGCCGCGCGCCCGGCGAAGTCTCCCCCGGTGCTAGGGCTTCACGGCGACGGCCGCGTGCTCCCAGATCGGCTTGTCGGCCGGGCGCTCGACGGGGGCGGCCTCCGGGCGCCGCCAGGTGTCGCAGTCGACCAGCACCTCGGGGTAGGAGCCGTCCTCGGCCGGGGACACCACCCGCAGCCCCGCCACGGCCGCCTCACACTCCTCGGGCGAGCGCACCCGCCCCCACGGCGCGCCCGAGGCCAGCACGCCGGAGGTGAAGTCGTCGGCCCGCTCGCGGCGGTCGGAGCACAGGTGGGAGTAGACCAGCGCCGACCCCGAGGGGAACGGCTCCAGGTAGCGGCGCACGAGGTCGAAGGGGTTGTCGTGGTCGGGGATGCAGTGCAGGAGCGAGACCAGCATCAGGCACACCGGCTCCTCGGGGCGGATGAGGCGGCGGGTGGCGTCGTCGGACATCACCCGATCCACCTCGCGCAGGTCGGCGGTGATGACGGCGGTGTGGTCGTTCTCCTCCAGCAGCGCGCGGGCGTGGGCCAGCACCATCGGGTCGATGTCGACGTAGACCACGCGCGCGTCGGCGGCGGCCCGCTGGGCGACCTGGTGGGTGTTCTCCACGGTGGGCAGGCCCGAGCCGAGGTCCAGGAACTGGCGCAGGCCCAACTCGGTGGCGGCGTAGGTGACGGCGCGCGACAGGAAGGCGCGGTTCTCGTGCGCCAGCACCGTGGTGCCGGGGTTGATCTCCTCGACCCGGGTGGCGAGGTCGCGGTCGAGCTGGAAGTTGTCCTTGCCGCCCAGGAGCGCGTCATAGGCGCGGGCGACGGTGGGACGGCTCGTGTCGATTCCCTGCGGAACTGAAGCGTCGGTCATCAGGCGGGGGGCCTCTCGTGTCACGCGTCCTTTTGGCCACCGACTCTACGGTCGCGGCGCACCCGTGAGGACCCGTTTCGGCGGTGTTACCGGGCTTTAGGGAACATCGTCCGCGATGGGGCCGGTGAGCCCCCCGCGCCTGGCGTGGGAGTTCCCCCGCATTGCCCACTCCGGGGCCGCCGCACACCCGCCTGGCCTGATCCGGCCACCGGGTGCGCACCGGGCGGCCGGAGTGTCGGCACCTCAGGCGATGATGGCGTCGCGGGCCGTGACGGCGCACCGGGCAGCCCCGCCCCGGGCGGCTCCCCCAACCCCCCGCTTGGAGTACCGCGATGATGGCCCCCGCCCACGCCGCCACCGGCCTCTTGGCCGGCGTGCTGGCCACCGGCGCCGTGTCCCCGTTCATGGCCGTCGGCCCGCTGGAGGTCGCCGCCGGCGCCGCGATCGGCGCCGGCTCGGCGCTGCTGCCCGACCTCGACCACCCCGGCTCCACCGCCGCCCGCGCCCACGGCCCCCTCACCGGGTGGCTGTCGCGGGGGGCGCGGTGGGCCTCGCGCGAGGTCTACTACCGCACCCTGACCCCCGCCGACGCCCCGGCCGACGGTGCGCACCGGTTCCTGTGGCACACCCCCGCCGCCGCGCTGGCGGTCGGGCTCGCGATGGGGGCGGGTGCGGCGCTGAGCGCCTGGGTGCTGGCGGGGGTGCTGTGGTTCACCATCGGGCTGGGCGTGCTCGGCCTGGCCCAGGTGCTGCCGCGCCGGCGCCCGCGCGGCCCGGCCCGGCTGCTGGTGCCCCGTGGGCTGGGCCGCCTGCGCCGCACCCTCACGCGGTGGCCGGTGGTGACCGCCGCCTCGGGCGCGGGCACGGCCCTGCTGCTCTACGCGGGCGCCTCGCCGGGCGCATGGGTGGGCGCGGTGGTCGGCGCGGGCATGGCGACCGGTGTGCTGGGCGACGCGCTCACCCGCTCGGCGGTGCCGCTGGCCTGGCCGGTGCAGGTGGGCGGCCGCCGGTGGGCGATGGTCGGCCTGCCGCGGCGGGTGCGCTTCGCCACCGGCACCTGGCCCGAGCACGTCATCGGGTGGGGGTGCCTGCTGGCCGCTCCCCTGGTCGGCGCGGCCCTGGTGTGACCGGCCGGCGGCGGAGGCGGGGGCGGCGGGGCGGGCCGGGCCGGGCGGGTCACAGCAGGATCAGCGGCTTGCCGCCGCCCTGCGGCGGCCGCCGCAGGGCGGAGCGGATGTCGGCGAGCGGATGCTCGGCGCCCACGCGCGTGGCCAGCCGGCCCGCCCGCAGGTGCGCGAAGGCGCGGTCGAACAGGGCGAACAACTCCGCCCGGGGCGCGTCGTGGACCAGGCGGCGCAGGTGGAAGGGCACGATCCGGCGGTCGGCCGCGCCGTCGCCGCCGGGTGGGATGGGCCGGCCCGACAGCAGCCCGTACTGCACCAGCCGCCCGTGGGGGGCCAGCGCGCGCAGCAGCGCGGCGCCCTGGGGGCCGCCCACGCAGTCGAAGACGACGTCGGCGCCGCCGGCCGGCAGCAGCGCCGCCAGGTCGCGCTCCCACCCCGGGGCGCCCGTCCGCACCAGGCCCGCCCACAGCCGGGGGTCGGCGACGGCGCGCCCGGGGGTGCCGCGGGTGAGCCCGACGGCGGGCACGCCGCGCAGGGCGAGCAGTTCGGCCAGGTGCCCGGCGATCGCCGACGACGCGGCCGTGACCACCGCCGCCCGGGTGCGCGGCCCGACGAACCGGTCCGCCATGGCCAGGGCCGTCAGCGGGTTGACGTAGGCGAAGCAGGCCGCGCGGTCGGCGATGTCGTCGGGCACCGGCACGCACCAGCGCGCCGCCACGCGCTTGGCCTGCTGCCAGGCCCCGGCCGAGCCGATGGGCAGCACCCGCGTGCCGGCCAGCTCCTCGGGCACGCCGCCGCCGGTCTCCTCGACCACGCCGACGCCCTCGAAGCCCGGGACGAACGGGAACACCGTCCGCGAGGGGTAGGCGCCCGCGACGGTCACCAGGTCGGAGGGGTTGATCGTGGCCGCCGTCATCCGGACCACGGCCTCGCCGGGGCCGGGCCGGGGGCGCTCGCGCCGCTCCAGCTCCACCACCTCGGCCGCCGCGCCCGCGCGCACCGCCACCGCGGCCGTCATCGCCACGCCGCCCCTCCCCTCCGGCCGCCGGCCCGTGCCGGGGCGCGGCCCGCGCCGGCCCCAGCGGCATTCTGCCGCCGAAGGCGGACGGGCCGGCCGGCGGCCCCGCTCGGTGCCGCTCAGTGCCGCGCGGTCCCCCTCAGCGCCGCGCGGCACCCGTCGGCCCGGCTCAGCCGCGCGCGGCCTCGGCGGCGCCGTCCGCGCGGTAGGGCGTGGCGCGCAGCAGCGTCACGGTGACGGTGCGGCCGTTGGGCGCCCGGTAGGAGCGCCGCTCGCCCTGGCGCGCGCCCAGCAGGGCCGCGCCCAGCGGCGACTCCGGGGAGTAGACGGTGATGTCCTCCTCGGCCGCGCGGTCGCGCACGCCCAGCAGGAACGTCTCGGGCTCGCCGCCGTCGCCGTAGTCGACCGTCAGCACCATGCCGGGCTCGGCCACGCCGTCGTCGGGCGGGGCCTCGCCCACCACGGCGTCCTTGAGCAGCTCCTGGATGCGCGCCACGCGCGCCTTGCGCGCCGTCTCGTCGGGGTAGGACCCGAACTCCGCCGCGCCGGCGGGGTCGCCGGCCGGGCCGGAGAGGTAGTCCAGTTCGCGGCGGAGCCGGTCGTGGGTGGCCGGGGTCAGCCAGTGCCGGGTGGAGGCCATGCGGGTTCCCTCGTTTCAGGAGGTTTCAGGAAAAGGGGTCGGATGCGCGACGGGTGTGCGGACCGGTGGCCATCCGCACACCGGCCGTGCGGGGTCGCGGGTGCGCCGACCGCCGGCCCCGCGCGCAGCGGGGCCGGCGGTCGGCGCGGCGGTGTCGACGCCGGTGTCAGCGCAGCGGGTCGAGCGGCCGCAGGGCCGCGGGCGTGGTGCCGGTGGCGATGGCCTCGGCCAGCAGCCGCCCGGTGACCGGGCCCTGGGTGAGGCCCCACATGCCGTGCCCGCCGGCCACGTGGAGGCCGGGCACGCGGGTGCGCCCCACGAGCGGCAGGCCGTCGTCGGTGACCGGGCGGGGGCCCACCCACTCGTCGCTGCGCTCATCCAGGCGCAGTCCCCGCAGGAACCCGCGCGCGGAGTCGGCGATGGCGCGCGGCCGCGCCGGGTTGACCGGGGCGTCGGGCGAGTGGAACTCCATCGTCCCGGCCAGGCGCAGGCCCCCGCTGTGGGGCGTGCAGGCCACCCGCACCTCGGGCAGGTACACCGGGCCCGGCAGGGGCTGGTCGGTGGGGGCCAGGAAGCTGTAGCCGCGCCCGGCGCCCATCGCCGTGCGGATCCCCCACTCGCGGCCCTGCCGGCCGAGCCAGGCGCCGGTGGCGGCGACCACCGCACCGGCGGCCTCGGTCTCGCCCTGGGTGGAGCGCACGGTCAGCCCGGCGGGGCCGTTGTACTCCAGGCCGGCGACCTCGAAGTCCTCGACCACCGTGCCGCCCCTGCGGCGCACCGACGCCGCCAGCGCCTCGGTGAAGACGCCGGGGCTGAGGTAGCGCTGGCCCTCGATGCGCACGCCGGCGCGGACCCGCTCGGCGGCCTGGGGCAGCGCCGCGTGCGCCTGCGCGCCGGTCAGCGCGTCGAACCGCAGCGGCAGGCCCGCGGCGGCGGCGACCCGCAGCTCGGCCAGCAGGCGGGCGGCGGCGCGCTCGGAGGAGAACAGCGCCGTGATGGGCGCGGTGGTGTCGCCGACGTCCACACCGCCCTTGGCCAGGAGGTCGTAGGCCTCCAGGCAGGCGCGGTTGAGCGGCAGGGTGCCCGCCAGGGCGCGCCGCCACGCCGGGGCGCGGCTGTTGAGGGCGAACCGGGTGAGGAACCGCAGGAGGCCGGGTTCGGTAAGGGAGGCGATGGACAGCGGCGCGCGCGGGTCCACGAGCGCCCGCGCGCCGTAGCGCACCACGCCCGGCTCGTTGAGCGGCAGGGCCAGGCCCGGCGACAGCCAGCCGGCGTTGCCCCAGGACGCGCCCGAGGCGACCCGGCCGCGGTCGACGACCGTCACGCCGATGCCGTGCTCCTGTAGGAACCACGCGGTGGACAGCCCGACGACCCCGGCGCCGACAACGACGACGGTCTCCGCAATCCCGGCGCTCCGGGTCCCCTCCATATGCGGTCTTCTCCTCAGCCAACCGGTTGCCGACAGTGGTAAACGCACCTTCAGCGTCGCCCAGCCCGCCCGGACGCGCATTGTCCGGACCTGCCGAAATGCGGCTAGCCTCTTGTCAGGAGCGGACAAGGGTGCCCGGGGTGTCAGGAGGCGCGGCATGATTCGCCTGGAGCGGCTGCTGGCCATCCTCGGCGGCTACGGTGCCCGGTCGGTCGGCGCGCGGCCCCGGCCCGGCGCACTGGTGCGCGGGGTCGCCGTGCACGACGCCACCCGCGCCGAGCCCGACCAGGGCGACATCTTCCTGGCGGTGGGGGTGCCGGAGGCGGCCGAGGCGGTGGACCTGGCGCTGCGCGCGGGCGCGGAGACCGCCGTGGTGCGCGCGGCCGCCGACGAGCACGGCCCCGCCGCCGCCCTCGCCCGGGAGCGCGGCACCGTCCTGCTGGCGGTGGACCCGGCGGTGTCGTGGAGCCAGGTGGCGGGGATCGTCTTCGGCCTGGTCCTGGAGGGGGGCGAGACCGAGTCGGGGCGCGGCCCCGCCGACCTGCCCTCGCTGGCCGACACCATCGCCGCGCGGGTGGGTGCGGCGGTGACCATCGAGGACCGCCGGTTCCGGGTGCTGGCCCACTCCGACGGCCAGGAGTCGGCGGACCGGGCCCGCCTGGAGACGATCCTGGGCCGGCGCGTCCCGGCCGACGTGCGGCGCCACCTGGACGACGCGGGCGTGACCGCGCGGCTGGCCGCCTCGGTGGAGCCGGTGTTCGTGCCGCCCTCCCCCGAGCACGGCCTGCGCGGGCGCACCGCCATCGCGGTCCGGGCGGGCCGGGAGACCCTGGGGTCGCTGTGGGTGATGACCGAGCGCCCGCTGGACCCCGAGCGGCTGGCGCTGCTGCGCGAGGGCGCCCGCACGGTCGCCCTGCACCTGCTGCGCACCCGGGTCAGCGCCGACCTGGAGCGGCAGGTGGAGTCCGACCTGGTGACCCGGCTGCTGGAGGGCGGGATCGACCCGACGGAGGCGGCGAGCCGGCTGGGCCTCAGCTCCGAGAGCCACCGCGTCATCGCGCTCCAGGCGCACACCCCTGGGGAGCGGCACGCGGCGGCGCTGATGGCGTTCGAGCGCGCCACCACGGGGTTCGGCTGGTCGCGCGCGGCCCGCAGCACCATCTTCGGCAGCACCGTCTACACGCTGCTGCCGTGCGGGCGCGACCCCGCACCGGCCCGGGAGTGGCTGCGGGCCACCTGCGCGGGGCTGCCCGACCACGTCCTGGTGCACGCCGGCATCGGAGGCCCGGCCGACCTGCCGCGGCTGCCCGACAGCCGCCGCGAGGCCGACGAAAGCCTCAACCTGCACTCCACGCTGGGCCCCGGGGCCGCCGCCGTGGCCTACGACGAGTCCTGGGACGCGGTGCTGCTGCACCGCCTGCGCCTGGCCTCCACGTCGGGGCGCCGCCCGGCCGAGGGTCCCGCCGCCGTGCTGGCCCGCCACGACGCCGACCACGGGACGCGCTACGCGCCCACCCTGCGGGCCTGGCTGCGCGCCCAGGGCGACCCCGCGGAGGCGGCCCGGGCGCTGGGCGTGCACCCCAACACGGTGCGCCACCGCATGCGCCGCATGTCGCAACTCGCCGACCTGCGCCTGGCCGACCACGCGGCCCGCTTCGCCCTGTCCATCGCCCTGGAGACCCTGCCGGAGGCACCCCCGGAGACCTGAACCGCGGGGCGGGGCCGGAGTCCGCCCCCGGTCACTCCGCGGGCAGCAGCTCCGCGGTGACCGGCACGTGCGGGGCCGTGTCGTTGGCCACGACGTGCAGTTCGTGGCCGTCGGCGGTGGGACGCCACTGGCCTCCGGCGAGTGGGAGGGCGGCGACGTTCGGCGCGGCGCCGGTGGTCCAGTCCAGCGGGCCGACCACGGTCTCCAGCCGGGTGCGGGCGAGCGCCGCGGCGACGGACGCGCGGTCGGTGGGGTCGTCGGCGCGGGCCAGCGCGTGGTGGGCGACCTCGACCAGCGCGTGCGCCAGGCCCAGGGGCTGCGACCACGGGCGGCCGGTGGCCTCCTGGTAGGCGGCGGCCAGACCGGACGAGGTCGTGCCGTCGATCGACGAGCGGTGCGGGTGGTGCGGGGTCCAGTAGACCAGGGTCGCCACCCGGGCGCCGACCAGCCCCTCGACCGCCGCGCGGTCCCGGGGGGCCAGGGCGGGGTCGGCGTGGGGGTAGGTCAGCCAGCGCGAGCAGGTGAGCAGCCGGAACCGCATCCCGGCCGCGCGCGCCTGGTGGTGGAACCGGGCGAGGTCGATGCCGGTGGCCGCGCTGGTGACCACGTCGGTGTCGTGGCGGCGCAGGCGCTCGACGTGGGCGCCGAAGTCGGGGTCGCCCTCGCGGTAGGCGCCGGGGTCGACCAGGGGGCGGCCGCGCTCGGCCGCCACCGGGGCGAACCAGCGGCGCAGGAGTTCGCCCTGGAGTTCGTCGTTCCACAGGCAGGCGACCTCGCGGACACCGCCCACGCGCTCCCACAGGTCGGCGAAGACGGCGGCGATGTCCTCCAGGCCCCAGGCGAAGTGGTAGGTCCACCGGTCGCGTTCGGCGGCGGTGCGGCAGTGCTCGTAGGCCTGGCGGGGGAACGTGGTCGACAGGCACGGAGTGCGCAGGTCGGCGCAGGCGTCGGCCACGGCGGGCAGCACCCGCGTTCCGGCCATGGTGATGACGATGTCGGCGCCCTCTTCGGCCACCAGCTCCTTGACCGCCTGCCGGGCGTGGCCGGGGTCGGACCGGCTGTCGCGGACGGCGACGCGGACGGGCAGCCGGCCGGCGCCGGTACGCACCGGGGGCAGCAGCGGCGCCAGGCGGCGCAGGACGAAGGACAGGGGGTCGCCGAGCCGGGCGAGCCTTCCGGTCAGGGGGACAACGGCGGCGATGCACAGCCGCGGGTCGGTCCGCATGGTCACCTCGGTCGCGGTTGGGGCGGAGGGGGCGGGTCGGAAGCGGGGGTCCGGGCGCACCGGACCCCCGTCGGCAGGCGCCGCCTAGTGGTCGACGGTCACGCAGGTGGTGCGGCTGAGCACCGCGACGGTCTCGTTGCCGCAGTTGTTGCTGTGGCCGGAGGCGTTCCGGGCGAACAGCAGGTTGGAGAGGGTGCCCCCGCTGGGGCCGGCGACGTCGCCGCCCGGCCCGTTCCCGGTGTCGTGGGTGAAGCACTCCCGCTCCTTGAGGACCGCGACCTTGCCGGTGCCGCAGAGGTTGGCGTGTCCGGAGGAGTTTCGGCCGGAGAGATTGGACAGCAGACCGCCCGCTCCGGCGTCGGTGTCGCCCGTGCTCGCGTGGGCGAGGGCGACCCCGGCGGGGGTGGCAAGGATCCCGAAAACGGTCGCCGCGACCACGGTGAACCTTTGGATTGTCCGCATAGTTCCTGCCTTGGTGTGTAAAGGGATAACCCCGGGGAAGGCGTTCGCGCCTTCCGGGACATCGCAGATACTAACAGCGGGAACACCGGCGCGACCATGTTTCGGCGCCGCTCGGGTAATCCGCATTCCGTGTCGAAACCCCGGACAGGACGGCACGTGACAGATCCACACCCGCACAAATAAGCGCATTTCCCATCCCGGTCGCCACCCTCGGGAATTCCCCCGATCCGGCAATGCACCGGGAATCCGATGGGGCGAATCGCGTCACTGAGAATCAGCCCGGACAAAGGACTTCCATAAAGTGAACTCAGCTCAACCGGCCGGAAACTCCGTACCGGAAAGGCGGGTTCTCCATCCCCACGCACACCACCGCCCGCGCGGAGGCGGGCAGCGGCGGTCGCGGCGATGGTGCGGGTGGCAACGGGGCGCCGACGCGGATGCGGACGGAGCCGGGGGCCGGGGTTCGGGGCCGCTAAGCTGCGGCCGTGACTCAACCCTTCACCGACCTCTGCGGGCTGCCGCGTGGCACCACATGGGAGCCCGTGACCGACGGGGAGTCGGGGGCGCCGGTGTTCCGGTCGGCTGATGGGACCCGGTACGCCAAGTGCGCCGCCGGACCCGTAACGGCCGACCTGGCCGCCGAGCGCGACCGGGTGGACTGGCTCAGCGGCCAGGGCGTGCCCGCTCCCCGGGTCCTCGACTGGATCGCGACCGGCACCGGGGCCTGCCTGGTGACCGGCGCCGTCGCGGGCGTGCCCGCCGACCGCGTCCCGGCGGCGGCGCTGCGCGCGGCCTGGGAGCCGATCGCCGACGCCGTCCGCGACCTGCACGCCCTGCCCGTGGACGCCTGCCCCTTCACCCGCGACCTCGCCGCGATGTTCGCCACCGCGCGCGACGTCGTCGCCCGCGACGCGGTCAACCCCGACTTCCTGCCCGTGGACCAGCGCGACACCCCGCCCGCCGACCTGCTCGCCCGGCTGGCCCCGCAGGTCGAGCGGCGCCTGGTCCAGGAAGCCGCCGACGCCGTGGTCTGCCACGGGGACCTGTGCCTGCCCAACATCGTCCTGGACCCCGACTCGCTGCGGGTGACCGGCTTCATCGACCTGGGCCGCCTGGGGCGGGCCGATCCCCATGCCGACCTCGCCCTGCTGTTCGCCACCGCCCGCGAGACATGGGAGGCGCCCGACGGGCGCGGCGACGAACGCGGCGGTGCCGGCGATGAGGGCGCGGGCCAGGGGCGCGGCGCCCGGTGGATCGCCGAGGCGGAGGAGGCGTTCGCCGCGCGCTGCGGTAGGGCCCTCGACCGCGACCGGGAGCGCTTCTACCTCCACCTCGACCCGCTGACCTGGGGGTGAGCCGGCCGGGACGCCCCCGGCGGGCGCCGCGCCGGCGCGGTGTCCGGCACGGATCCCGGTACAGGTCCGTGTGAGCGCCGCGCGACCGGGTAACCGCCGGTCATGGGCGCATCGAAACGGTTGCACCGCGTCGACCGGCGGCTGGTCTGGCACGCCGCCTCGTGGCGGCCGCCGTGGGACCGGCGGCTGCGCGCCACACTGGAGACCGCCAGCGAGCACACTCGGGTGTGGTGGGCGGCGGCCGCGCTGATGGCCGCGACCGGCGGGCCGCGCGGGCGCCGGGCGGCGGCGGCCGGGCTGCTCGGCATGGGGCTGGCCGAGTTCCTGTCCAACGGGGTGTGCAAGCGGGTCTACCACCGCCACCGCCCGCCCGAGGAACTGGCGCCTGATGAGGAGGCGTGCGACCGGCCCAACGGGTCGTCCTTCCCCTCCGGGCACACCGCCGCCGCGGTGGGGTTCACCGCCGCCGCTGCCGGGGTGTCGCCCGCGTGGGGCGCGGCCTGCGCCGTGCCGGCGGCGCTGGTGGCCCTGGAGCGGGTGCACGCCGCCAGCCACTACCCCAGCGACGTCGTCACCGGTGCCGCCATCGGCGCGACCGGCGCCTGGCTGGTGCACCACGTCCCCCGCCCGGCGCGCGCCCTGGCGACCCGGTGGGCGCACCGGGCGTGGGCGGCCGTCGCCCCCCACCGCTGAAGACGCCGCGCACCGGACGCGGCGGCCCTCACGCCACGCCGCTGGAGGACCCGGCCGAACGCGGCGCGGCGGCCCCCTGGCGGCTCTCCCGGACTTGTCTGCCCTACCCGGCCACACCCGGGCCGGACACGCCGAAGGCCGCCGCCCGGGCGCGTGGTGCGTCCGGGCGGCGGCCCTGATCCCTGCTTCCGCTCGCTTTGCCGACTCAGCCCTCGCGGCGGTGGGAGGCCACCGTCTGGCCGGAGTCCCGGGCCGTCTCCGAGACGTGCCGGGCGTCCTCCTGCGCCTGCCGGCCGGTGGCCTGCGCGGCGCCCTGGGCGCTGCCCTTCACCTCCTCGGCGGCCTGGCGGGCCGATTCCCGGGCGCCGCCCTTCAGCCGCTCGGCGGACTCGGCGACCGACTGCTCGACCGGGCGGACCGCGTCGCCCGCCTCCTCGCGCAGCCGCTGCGCCGCCTGCCGCTCGGCCTTGCTCTCCGAGAGCAGGGACGCCGCCAGCAGGCCCGCGCCGAAGGCGATCAGCCCGGCGGCCACGGGGTTGCCCTGCGTCTGGTGGACGACCTGGTCGGGCACGGAGCGCACCGCGTCCATGGCCTGGCCGCCGCCCTCCTTCATTGACCCGGAGGTCTGGGAGGCGCTGCCCATCACGCGTTCGCGCATGTGGTGCGCCCGGTGGCGCACGGCCTCGGTCCGGCGGCGGGCGATGGCCCGCGGGCTCGTGCGGTCGGCGAGCCGGTTGACGTCGCGGGTCAGTTCGGCGCGCGTCAGCTCGATGTCGCCTCTTATCTGGTCGGGTGCCGTGCCCATTGCGCGTCCTCCTTCAGCGTCTCGACGGTTCGCTCGGGCTTGGGCGATACCTCGCGCATCCTGGTGCGCCCCAGGACGAACAGGACCGCGCCGGCCACGGCCCACACGGCGGCGACGATGAGCGCCGCCCAGCCCGCGGGCATGACCGCGGCCAGGCCGAAGACGGCCGCCAGGCTCACCAGCACGACCACCATGTAGCCGGCGAACGCGGCGCCGCTCAGCATTCCGGCGGCCTTGCCCGCCTTGGCGGCCTCCTCGCGCACCTCGGCCTTGGCCAGTTCGACCTCCTGGCGCAGGAGGGTCTGCACGTCGGCGACCAGGTCGCCGACGAGGTCGCCGAGCGACCGGTCCTCGTCGGCGCGCTGGGCGGGCACCTGCCGGGTGGCCCGCTGCTCCTCCGCCATCTGGGCGGCGGCCCGCTGCTCCGGGGGTGTTGCGTACGGGACGGTCATCTCACCTCACCTCGCGGTACTGCGGCGGGACCCCGCCGCCCTGCTCGGCGATCGGCTGGGGTTCTCCGGCGGCCCCGGCCGGGTCGGCCTGGGACTGCCGCTCCCTGCCCTGGGCGCCGCCCGCGTCGCCGTCTCCCGTGCCGCGCGCGGACTTCACGATGCGGCCCACCGCGAACCCGGCCGCCGCGGCGCCGGCCAGGAAGAGCGCGGGGCGGCGGCGGGCGAAGGACGTCATGTCGTCCAGCACGCCCTGGGCGCCGTTGCGCTCCAGGTAGTCGGCCGCGGCGTCGCCGCGCTCGGCGAGCCGGTGCACCGCGCCGCGCGCCGGGGACCCGGTGTCGGCGTTGTCGGCCATCGACCCGAGGTCGCGCGACCACTGCCGCAGCCCCTGGCACAGGCGCTGGGTCTGCTCCTCGGCCTCGTCGGCGATCCGGCCGCGCATGTCCTCGGCGACGGCGCGGGCCTGCGAGCGCGACTCCGCCGCGACGGTGCGCACCTGGTCGCGGGCTGTCGACGCGACGTCGGAGGCCGCCGAGCGCGCCTCCCCGGCGGTGCGCGACGCCTGCTCCTTGGCCACCTGACCGGTCTGCTGCTCCGGCCCGGCGCTGGTCTCAGATCTCATCACCGGTGCCTCCTCAAGACGGTCCGTTGGGTGCGATCCCCGTTCGGCTACCCAGCACGCCGGGGTCAATTCGCCCGGACGGGGCCTTCCGGGACGGCGCGGGCGGGGCGGCGGCCGGAGGGCGGACCGCCGCGCCCTCTCCGGGGCCGCGCGCGGGCGGCGCCAGGGGAGGGCGGGGAGGGGCGGGTTCAGCGCCGGGTGCCCAGCGGGGGGCTCAGCAGGCGGTGCCGGGCGGCGGGAGTTCGCGGGTGCGCAGGTAGGCGTCGGCGTGGGCGACGACGCAGGCGTTGCCGCCCCAGTACAGGCCGTGGCCGGGGCCGTCGTGCTCGATGGCCACGCTGCCCGCCACGTCCTCCACCGCCCGCGCGGTGGAGCCGAACTCCCGCCACGTCCCCGCGCCCAGCAGCGGCGGCACCTCCTCGGGGAGGGGCCCCGGCGGGTTGGCGACCGGCGCGGGCCAGCCGGCGCAGGAGAGGATGTTGCCGTACATCTGGAGGCGGCCGCCGGTGTTGGGTGCGACCTCGTCCAGGCGCGCGGCGGTGGCCTCGGCCTGCGCGTGGTCGGCGGGGCGGTTCCAGTCCAGGCACTCCACGACCCCGGGCTGGGGCGAGCCGGGGAAGGGGTGCGCGGGGTCGCGCACGAACCCGGAGGCGTCGCCGTCCTCGGCCGCCACGACGGCTTCGGCCAGCGCTTCCCAGGTGGCGCCGGGGCGCTCGGCGGTGAGCACGGCGACGGCGGCGGCCTTGAGGTCGCGGCCGGTGTAGTCCACCCCGGCGACGGAGGCGGGGATGGGGTCGGCGTCGGCCCCGGCGGTCAGCGCCCGCCAGCGGCGCTCCACGTCCTGGCCGTGCAGCGCGCAGGCTTCCTCGGCGGCGCACCAGTCGGCGAAGCGGCCGAACGCGGCGTCGCCGTCGCGCGCGAAGCCCTCGTAGACCGCGTCCCCCTCGCCGGTGTGGTCGGCGACCCCGTCGAGGTAGAGGGTCCGCACCCGCTCGGGGTACTGCCGGGCGTAGCTCTGCCCGATCACGCCGCCGTAGGAGGTCATGTGCAGGTTGAGCCGGCGCTCGCCCAGGGCGGCGCGGACGGCCTCCAGGTCGTCGGCGTGGTCGGCGGAACTCATGTGGTCGAACAGCGCGGGGTCGGCGGCGCGGCACTCCTGGGCGGTGGCCCGGTTGGCGGCGGCCAGGTCGGCGAAGGCGGCCTGGTCGGCGGGGAACCGGGGGGTCTCCACATAGCCCCAGTGGCAGTCCAGGGCGGTGCTGAACCCGCCGTGGCCGTTGGGGTCGCCGCGCAGGTCCCAGGTGACGATGTCCATGTCCTCGCGCAGTCCGGTGAAGGCGTCGCCGTAGGTGGCGAGGTACTCGATGCCGATTCCGACCGGGCCTCCGGGGTTGACGACCACGGTCCCCTCCGCGCCGCCGTCCCCAATGGCGGGCAGGCGGCCCACGGTGAGGGTGATGTGGCGGCCGCGCGGTTTGTCGTGGTCGACCGGAACGCGCAGGGTGGCGCACTCCATGCCGATGCCGTAGTCGCCTTCGGGGCAGGCGCCCCAGTCCAGGCGCTGGCCGCGCCCGGGGGGCGCGGCGGTGCCGGCCTCCTCGGCCCAGGCCGGCGCCGACAGCAGCGGGGACAGTACGGCGGCGATCGTGAGGGGCAGCACGGACGCGGTCGCGGCGGGTCGTGCGGGCATGGCGGCTCCCTGGCGGATGGGGGTCTCTGGCGGGGCACACCCTCCCGCACCGGCGGGGCCGGGCGCATCGGGCCGGGGGCGGGGATCGCGCCTGCGCCCCGGGGCGGAGGCGGGGCCGCCCGGCCGGTGCGCGCTCCGCCCCCGGGAGGACCCCGGCCGCGCCCGGTCCGTCCCCGGTATGACCCGGGCAGGCAGGGGCGCGGCCGGGGGTGAGGGAACACTGGCCCATACGGCCATACCGTTTCCCATACACCTGTATAGCCTGGAGTCGTGCCGACCGATCCGAACCCGCGCCCCGAGCCGAACCCCCGCCCTCGCCCCGGCCCGCCCGACGACCGCACCGCGCGGGCGCGCATCCGCGACGCCGCCCTCGCCGCCTTCGCCGAGCACGGCACCCGGGGCGCCACCATGCGCGGCATCGCCGAGGCCGCCGGTGTCTCGGTGGGGCTGGTGCAGCACCACTTCGGCACCAAGGACGGCCTGCGCGCGGCCTGCGACGAAGCGGTGGTGGACCTGTTCAGGCGCCAGGTGTCGGCCGCCGGCCTCGGCGCCGAACTCTCCGGGCCGGGCGGGCTGGGCGCCCTGCTGGCCGCCGGCCCGGCGGCGGCCCGCTACCTGGCGCGGGCCATGGCCGACGGCTCCGCGGCGGCCGACGGCCTCCTCGACGAACTGACGGACGGCGCCGAGGACTTCCTCAGCGCCACCTGGCCCGACCGCTTCCCCGCCGGCTCGGCGCGCGCCCGCGACGCCGCGGCCGCGCTGGCCGCCATGCACGGCGGCACGCTGGTGCTGCACGCCCACCTGGCGCGGCGCATGGGCGCCGACCCCCTCGACGGCACCGACCCCGGCCGCCTGGGGCGGGCGATCATCGACGTCCACCGGGCGCTGGGCGAGTTCGCCGCCTCGCCGACCGGCGCCGCGATCGCCGACTCCCTCGGCACCGGCCCGGACCCCGGCCCCGATACCGACACCGCCCCCGCGCCGAAGGAGCCCGGACGTGGTTGACCCGTTGTTCGACGCCCCAGCCGCCCTGGCCCGCCTGTCCCCGGTCGAGCGCACCCTGCTGGTGACGCTGGCCGGCCGCGCCCGCGACGACCGCAGGCCGGCCCCCTACCTCGGCGACCCGATGCCCGCCGCCGTGCTGGAGCGCCTGGGGACCGACCCCGCGCGCCTCGGGGTCGGCTCCGTGGTCTCCCTGGCCACCGCCCTGCGCAGCGCCATGCTCGACCGCGCCGTGCGCGCGTTCCTCAGCGCCCATCCCGACGCGGTGGTCGTGGAACTGGGCGCCGGCCTGGAGACCCGCCGCCACCGCCTCCGCCCGGGTGCGGGGGTGGACTGGTACGACGTCGACCTGCCGGCGGTGGCAAAGCTGCGCCGGGCCCTGCTGCCGCCCGAGCCCCTGTCGGCCGGCGGCGCCCGCGCGCACCTGGTGGCCGCCGACGCCACCGCGCCCGACTGGCTCGCCGGCCTGCCGCGCGACCGCCCCGCGATCGCCGTGGCCGACGGGCTGGTCGGCCTCCTGCCCCCCGACCGCGCGCGGGCGCTGCTCACCGCGCTCGCCGCCCACTTCACCGAGGGCGAACTGGTCTTCAACGCCTATCCGCGCCTGGTCGCCCGCACCATCGGCGCCCAGCCGGTGCTGCGGCGCATGGGGATCCCCCGGGGGTACACGGGCTTCGGCTTCGACGACCCCCGCCACGTCGAGGCCCTGGTCCCGGGCCTGTCCTTTGTCGAGGAGCGCTTCGGCACCCAGGAGCGCGGCGCGGCGATGCCGCCGGCGCTGCGCCTGACGGCCGCCCTGTTCGCGCGCTGGCCGGCGCAGTCCCGCCGGGGGGTGTGGGTGGTGCGCTACCGCTTCACCGGCGCCCGGGGCTGAGCCGCGGCGGCCCCGCCTCCCGCCCGCCGCCGGGTGCGGGGGCGCGGGGCGGGGCGCGGTGTCAGGCCACGACCAGGCTGAGCAGCATGGCCATGGCGAACCCGGTGAGGCCGACGATCGTCTTCATCACCGTCCAGGACTTCAGGGTGTCGGCGACCGACATGCCGAAGTACCGGTTGGCCATCCAGAACCCCGAGTCGTTCACGTGCGAGAACGCGGTGCCGCCCGAGGCGATCGCGATGCAGGTGAGGGCGAGCACGGGGTCGCTGACGTCCATCTGGGCGGCCAGCGGCTGGGTGAGCGTGGCGCCGGTGATCATGGCGACCGTGCCCGACCCCTGGGAGATCCGGATGACCGCCGAGGAGATGAACCCGAACGCCACGATCGGGATGCCCCAACTGGTCATCGCGTCGGCCAGGATCTCGCCGACGCCGGAGTCCACCAGCAGCCCGCCGAACACGCCGCCGGCGCCGGTGATCAGGATGATCACCCCGGCCGGGGCCAGCGCGGCCGTGGCCGTCTCCTGGAGTTGGGCGGCGCTGGCGCCGCGCCGCACGCCGAAGAACCACAGCGTGTACAGGCAGGTCAGCAGCAGGGCGATCACCGGGTGGCCGATGAACGCGAGCGCGGTGTGGGCCGCGCTCCCCTCGGGCAGCAGCGCGCCGCCGGTGGTGCCGGCCAGGATCAGCACGAGCGGCAGCAGCAGGGCGCCGATGACCGAGCCGAATCCGGGCAGGGCCGGGCCCTCCCCCGCTCCCGCGCCGGCCCCCGCCTCCGGGAGGCCGGCGGTCCCGCCGGTGTTACCGGCGTCGTCGGTGCCGCCCGCTCCCGTCGGCCGCCCGTGCCCGCCCACCGCCGCGCCCTCGGCCTCGGCCGGGGCGGGCACGAAGACGCGCTCGGAGATGAAGCGGCCGAACAGCGGCCCGGCGACCACCACGGCCACACCGCCGCAGACGACGCCGAACAGGATGACCAGCCCCATGTCGGCGCCCATGATCCCGGCGGTGGCGATCGGCCCGGGCGTGGGCGGGATGAAGGTGTGGGTGACGCTCAGCCCCGCGCACAGCGGGATCCCGTAGTAGAGCAGGGACCGCTTGGTGCGCCGGGCGATCTGGTACAGCATCGGCACCAGGACCACGATCGCGACGTCGATGAACACCGCGATCGAGACGAGGAACCCGGCGAAGCCCAGCCCCCAGGCGACGTGGCGGTCGGGGAAGCGGTCGATGAGGGTGGCGGCCAGCCGCTCGGCCGCGCCCGCCCGGCGCAGCAGCTCGCCGAAGATCGAGCCCAGGCCGATGACCAGCGCGACCTCCCCCAGGCCGCCGCCCATCTTCTCCACGACGAGGTCCGCCAGCTCCACCGGCGGGGTGCCGGTGGCCAGGCCGAACGCGATGCTGACCAGCAGCAGCGCGACGAACGCCTGGAACTTGAGCCGGATGACCAGGATCAGCAGCAGGACCACGGCCAGCACGGCCGCGGCCACCAACCACGCGGTGGTCTCCATGTCAGCCGTGCCCGGGGGCGGGCGCGGACGCGGCGGAGGCGCGGCCGGGCGACGCGGGGTCGGCGGGCACCGCGCCCCGGTCGGTCTCCGACCGCAGGAAGCGGAAGTCGCAGCCCTCCTCGGCCTGCGTCACCTGCTCGACGTAGAGCCGGCGGTAGCCGCGCGCGGGCAGCGGCGGTGCGGCGGGGGCCTCCTCGGCGCGCCGGCGCAGCTCCTCCTCGGGCACCTCCAGCTCGATGACGCGGTCGCGCACGCTGAGGCGGACGGTGTCGCCGGTGCGCACGTGGCGCAGCGGGCCGCCCACGGCGGCCTCGGGCGAGACGTGCAGCACAACGGTGCCGGCGGCGGTGCCCGACATCCGGCCGTCGGAGACGCGCACCATGTCGCGGACCCCCTGGAGGGCGAGCTTGCGGGGGATGGGGATGTAGCCGGCCTCGGGCATGCCGGGGGCGCCGACGGGGCCGATGTTGCGCAGCACGAGCACGTCGTCGGCCTCGACGTCGAGGTCGGGGTCGTCGATGCGGGCGGCCAGGTCGGCGGAGTCCTCGAAGACCACCGCGCGGCCCCGGTGCTCCATCAGGTCCTGGTCGGCCGCCGCCTGCTTGATGATGGCGCCGTTGGGCGCGAGGTTGCCGCGCAGCACCGCGATGCCCCCGAGGGGGTACACCGGCGCGCTCCGGGGCCGGATGACGTCCTGCTCGAACGGCTCGGGCGAGCGGTCCAGCTCCTCGCCCAGGGTGCGGCCGGTGACGGTGAGGGCGTCCAGGTGCAGCAGGTCGCGGATCTCGCGCAGCAGCCGGGGCACGCCGCCGGCCTTGTGCAGGTCCTCCATGTAGTGGCGGCCGGCGGGCTTGAGGTCGACCAGGACGGGGGTGTCGCGGCTCATCCGGTCGAACCGGTCCAGGTCCAGGGTGTAGCCCAGGCGGCCGGCGACGGCGGCCAGGTGCACGATGGCGTTGGTGGAGCCGCCCACGGCGAGCAGCACGCGCAGGGCGTTCTCGATCGCCTCGGGGGTGAGGATGCGGTCGACGGTGAGCCCTTCGGCCGCGAGTTCGGCGGCGCGGCGCCCGGTCAGCTCGGCGACGCGCATCCGGTCGGCGGTGACGGCGGGCGGGGTGGCGCTGCCGGGCAGGGCGATGCCCATGGCCTCGGCGACGCAGGCCATGGTGCTGGCGGTGCCGGCGACCGAGCAGGTGCCGACGCTGCCCACCAGGCTGCCGTTGACCTCGGCCATCTCGGCCTCGTCCAGTTCGCCGCCCCGGTGGCGGCCCCAGAACGCCCGGCAGTCGGTGCAGGCGCCCACGCGCGCGCCCCGGTAGGCGCCGGTGAGCATGGAGCCGGTGACCAGCTGGATGGCCGGCTTGTTGGCCGAGGCGGCGCCCATGAGCTGGGCGGGGACGGTCTTGTCGCAGCCGCCGATGAGCACCACGGCGTCCACCGGCAGCGCGTTGATCATCTCCTCGGTGTCCATGGACATGAGGTTGCGCAGGAACATGCTGGTGGGCTGGGCGAAGCTCTCGTGCAGGGAGATGGTGGGGAACTCCACCGGCAGCGCGCCGGCCAGCAGCACCCCGCGCCGCACGGCCTCGATGAGCTGGGGCGCGTTGCCGTGGCAGGGGTTGAACCCGCTGCCGGTGTTGACGATGCCCACGACGGTCCGGTCCAGGGCGTCGTCGGTGTAGCCGGCGCCCTTGATGAACGCCTTGCGCAGGAACAGCGCGAACCCGGCGTCGCCGTAGTTAGTGAGGTTGCCGCGCATGCCGCGCGGCCCCTCCGGGCGCTCGGCCCGATCCTCAGTCATTATCGACTCCATTATTGATAATCTCGGCAATGAAGCTCGGCCATGGAACCACGGCGATGTGGTCCGCGCAACTACCATGGGAGCCGCGCATCACGCGCGACCCCGTCACGGAAGGGACAACGCACGTGCCCGGCACACGCGCCACGGGTTCGCTCGACCTCGCCGAGCAGTTGGAGGAGGAGATCGTGCTCGGCCTGCGCTATCCGCGCGAACGCCTGGTCGAGGACGACCTGATGGCGCGCTTCGACGCCAAGCGGCACGCGGTGCGCAGCGCGCTGCGCGAACTGGAGACCCGGGGGCTGGCCGAGCGCCGCCCCAACGCCGGCGCGTTCGTGCGCTCCTACACCGCCAAGGAGGTCCGCGACCTCTACGGGGTCCGCGAGATCCTGGAGGTCAGCGCCGCGCGGCTGATCGAACTGCCGGTCGCCGAGGGCTGCGTGGAGGAGCTGACCGAACTCCAGCACCGGCACGACTCCGCCATCGAGGCCGGCGACCTGCGGTCGGTCGTGCGCGCCAACATGGCCTTCCACGACGCCCTGTTCGCGCTGACCGACAACACCGTCCTCACCCAGACGATCCGCCGGCACGCCCGCATGGCCCACGCCATGCGCTCGGTGACCGTGACCTCGCCCGACTTCCTGGACCAAAGCCGGCGCGAGCACTGGACCATGATCGAGGCCCTGCGCGGCGGCGACGCCGACCTGCTGGCCGACACCTGCCGCGCCCACCTGCTGCCCTCGCGCGACGCCTACCTGAGCCGGGTGGCGGGCCGGCTGGACTGAACCGGGCGGCGGCTACCGCGCCGCCGCGCCCCACAGCTCGGCCGCGACCCGGATGAAGGCGCGGATCGCCGGGTTGGCGTCGCCCCGGTTCCAGGCCACGACCAGGCGGCTGGGCGGCACGTCCGCCAGCGGCACCGCCGCCAGGCCCTCGGGCGGAGTGTGGGTGAGCGGCGCCATGCCGACCGTGCCGTTCCACAGCACCGCCTGGAGGCACTCCTGCGCGGTGCGGACCACGGGACCCTCTCCCCCGGCGCCGCCCGGCCCGGCCGGTGTCCAGTAGGCGCTCCACACCGGGTCCGCGCCCTCGGGCAGCCGGAACCACGGGCGGTCGGCGAGGTCGGCCACGCGCAGGCGGGGGCGGGCGGCGAGGGGGTCGTCGGCCCGCAGGACCGCGCCGACCGGGTCGGCCCGCAAAACCCGGACACTGATCCCGGCGGTGTCGAAGGGCGCCCGGGTCAGCGCCACGTCCACCAGCCCGGCGCGCAACCCGCCGGTGGGGTCGGCGAAGTCGGCCTCGCGCACCCGCACCCGGACCCGGGGATGGCGCTCGCGGTAGGCGGCGGCCAGGAGCGGCCCGGCCTGCTCGGCGCTGTCGGCGAGGGTGCCCACGGTGATGGCGGCGGCGCCCGCCTCGGCGGCGACGTCGGCGCGCGCCCACTCGGCCTGGTCCAGCAGGGCGCGCGCCCGCTCATAGAGCACGGTCCCGGCGGGGGTGAGCGCGACACCGGTCGCCGAGCGGCGCAGCAGTTGCGCCGACACCTCGGCCTCCAGTTGCTTGATGGCGCGGCTGAGGGGCGGCTGGGTCATGTGCAGGCGCTCGGCGGCGCGGCCGAAATGGCGCTCCTCGGCGACCGCCACGAAGTAGCGCAGCAGGCGCAGTTCCATGAGCAGACACGATATCCGCGCGGTATCGGGCCGACCGGACCGGTGTTGGACGCCCGCACCCCTCCCGCGCTGGACTGGGGGCGCAGAAGACGTCGGCGGGCGCCGCCCGGTTTCGGCCGCCCGCAACCCGCTCGTGTGAGGAGCCCCGACCATGGCGCAGCGCCAGACCACCGACCCCCGGGTGCGGACCGAGGGGGCGCGCGAGATCGCCCCCGACCTGGTGGTCATCCCCGACCAGGGGGTGCGGTTGGTGCCCAACATCGGCGTCATCGGCGGCACCCGCGCCGTGCTGGTGGTGGACACCGGCCTCGGGCCGGACAGCGCCGAGGAGGTCCTGGCCTACGCCGCCGCCCGCGCCGGGGACCGCCGCCTGTACCTGACGACGACCCACTTCCACCCCGAGCACGCCTTCGGCGCCCGGGTCTTCGCCGACCGGGCCGTCTACCTGGCCAACCGGGCGCAGACCGCCGACCTCGCGGCCAAGGGGCCGGGCTACCTGGAGATGTTCCGGGGGCTGGGCGACCACGTGGCCCGGCACCTGAGCGGCGTGGACCTGACCGCGCCGGACGTCGTCTACGAGGAGTCGGCCGAACTGGACCTGGGCGGGCGCGTGGTGCGGCTGCGGGCCGTGGGCCGGGCGCACAGCCGGGGCGACCAGGTCGTGGAGGTGCCCGACGCCGGGGTGGTGTTCACCGGGGACCTGGTGGAGGCCGGGCAGTTCCCGATCTTCCCGTGGTTCCCGCCCCACGACACCGACGTGTCGGGCCCCGGCTGGATCGCGGCACTGCGGCGGCTGGCGGCCGAGGAGCCGCGCACGGTCGTCCCCGGCCACGGCGCGGTCGGGGGACCGGACCTGCTGGCCGACGCCGAGGGCTGCCTCCGCCTGCTGCGCGACGAGACGTGGGCACGCCGGGACGCGGGCGTGCCCGAGGAGCGGACGGCGGCCGAGGTGGCGGGCGTGCTGACGGCCCGCTACCCCGACTGGTCCGAGCCGGAGTGGATCGAGAAGGGCGTCGGCTGCCTGTACGCGGAGTACCCGGCCGCGTAGGAGGGAGGGGAGCAGGACTGAGGCGGGACGTGGGCTGAGAGAGGGGCGCGGCCCGATCCGGCCGCGCCGACACGGGCCGCCGGACTTGCCCGCCGCTTCGCCGGAGCCCTTGAATGGTCCGGTACCCCTCCCCCACCCCTCCCCCGCGCTCCCCGCCGCGCGCTCCCCAGGAAGCAGGACCCACCGCCGTGCCCCCCGAGACCCCCTCCACCGCGATCGACGCCTCCGTGCCGCACAACGCCCGCATCTGGAACTACTGGCTGGGCGGCAAGGACAACTACGCCGTGGACCGCGAGATGGGCGAGCGGATCCGCTCGTTCTTCCCCGAGATCGTCGACAACGCCCTGGCCGACCGCGCGTTCCTCGTCCGCACCGTCACCCACCTCGTGCGGGACCGGGGCGTTCGGCAGTTCCTCGACGTCGGCACCGGGCTGCCGACCCACAACAACACCCACGAGGTCGCCCAGTCCCTGGCGCCGGAGTCGCGCGTGGTCTACGTCGACAACGACCCGCTGGTGCTCGCCCACGCCCGCGCCCTGCTCTCGGGCACCCCGCAGGGCGCCACCGCCTACGTCGACGCCGACCTGCGCGATCCCGACCGGATCCTGGCGGCGGCCGGGGAGACGCTGGACCTGGCTCGGCCGGTCGCCCTGATGCTGCTGGGCGTGGTCAACTTCGTCGCCGACGACGCCGAGGTCCGCGCGGTCCTGGACCGGCTGCTGGGCGCGCTGGCGCCGGGCAGCTACCTCGTGGTCTCCCACCCCACCGACGACATCGACCACGAGCGCGCCCACCAGGTCGCCCGCGCGTGGAACGAGCAGGGCACGCCCAAGCTGACGATCCGCTCGGCGGCGGCGATCGCGGCGCTGTTCGACGGCCTGGAGCTGCTGGAGCCGGGCGTGGTCTCGTGCTCCCTGTGGCGCCCCGAGACGACCGATATCGGCGCCGTCCGCCCGGTCGCCGAGTACGGCGGGGTGGCCCGCAAGCCGTAGGACGGCAGGGGCTGCCGCACACCGCCCCCGTCACCCGCCCCGACCACACACCCTGCAATCCGATGGCCGCCCGCTCCCGCCACCCGTCGCCCTCGGTGCCCCCTCACCCGCCCCGACCACTCGTGGGGGATTGGGTGTATCGGCGCGCCGTGCCTGGGTAGCCGGACCGCATCGGACGAGCGAGGACCGGCCACGGACCGGGCCAGTACTTCGGAGGTGAGGCGGGTGGCACGGCATGGGGAGCGGCACGCCAAGGCGCGGCCCGAAGCCGACGCGGGGCGGATCCCGCCCCAGCAGGCTCCGCAGCAGACTCCGCCCCAGGACCCCGAACAGGACCCGCGACACGGTCCGCAGCAGGCCCCACCGCAGGCCGGGGCCGGGCGGCAGGCTCCGCCCGAGCAGCCGACCGACATGCCCAAGCGGTCGTGGGTGGGGGTCCTGCGGCGCACCGCCGCCGAGTTCAAGGAGGACAACCTCAGCGACTGGGCCGCCGCGCTCACCTACTACGCGGTGCTGTCGATCTTCCCGGCGCTGCTGGCGCTGGTGTCGCTGCTCGGCCTGTTCGGCAGCGGGGCGATCCAGCCGCTGATCGACGCCCTGGGCCAGGTCGCCCCGGCCAACGTCCGCGAGATCCTCACCGAGGTGCTGACCAGCCTCCAGAACAGCCGGGGCGCTTCGGGAATCGCGTTCATCGCGGGTCTGGCGGTGGCCCTGTGGTCGGCGTCGGGCTACGTGGCGGCGTTCATGCGCGCCGCCAACGCGGTGTACGACATGCCCGAGGGGCGCCCCTGGTGGATGCTGCTGCCGCTGCGCGTGGGCATCACGCTCGTGGTGGTGGTGCTGGTGGCGGTGAGCGCGATCGCGGCGGTCTTCACCGGCGGGCTGGCGCAGCAGGCCGCCGCGCTGCTGGGGATCGGGCCGACGGCGGTGACCGTCTGGAACATCGCGAAGTGGCCGGTCATCCTGCTCTTCGTCATCTTCATCCTGGCGCTGCTGTACTGGGCGGCGCCCAACGTCAAGCCGCCGGGGTTCCGCTGGATCACGCCGGGCAGCGCGATCGCGGTGGTGCTGTGGCTGGTGGCCTCCGCGGCGTTCGCGTTCTACGTCGCCAACTTCAGCAGCTACAACCGGACCTACGGCACGCTCGCCGGCGTGATCGTGTTCCTGGTCTGGCTGTGGATCTCCAACATCGCCGTCCTGCTGGGGGTGGAGTTCGACGCGGAGATGCAGCGCGGGCGCGCCGTCCGCGCCGGGCAGCCGCCCGAGGCCGAGCCCTACGCCCGGCCGCGCAGCACGCGCAAATTCGACGAGCGGCAGCGGCAGCGGGTGCGCCACCCGGCCTGACCTCGGCCGGGGGCGCCCGGTCCGGATACAGCGGGTTGCGGCGCGGGCCGCGGGGTAGCGGCGCCCCTGTGCCGGCCGGGGTCCGGTCCGTTCCCCGGCCGTCCCATCCCTAAGGAGGAGCGAGATGAGCCGCTCAGCGCAACACACCACCGACGCCACCCACGGCCCCGCGCGCATCGCGGCGGGTGTGGTGGGAGCCGTCTTCCTCGTGGTGGGAATCCTCGGCTTCATCCCCGGGGTGACCACCGGTTACGACAACCTGGGCTGGGCCGGGCACCACTCGACCGCCATGCTCCTGGGCCTGTTCCAGGTCTCGATCCTGCACAACATCGTGCACCTGCTGTTCGGCCTGGCCGGGCTGGCGGCGGCCGCGCGGCCGGCGGCGGCGCGGGGGTACCTCGTCGGCGGCGGGGTGGTCTACCTGCTGCTGTGGCTGTACGGCCTGTTCGTGGACCCGCACTCGGGGGCCAACTTCGTGCCGCTGAACTCGGCGGACAACTGGCTGCACCTCGTCCTGGGGGTCGGCATGATCGCCCTGGGCCTGCTGCTGCGCCGGGCGCCCCGCCGCGCCTGAGGCGGGCGGCGCGCCCCTTCGGGGTTCGGCGCTACTCGGCCAGGAAGTCGGCGATCAGGGCGTTGACCCGCTCCGGCGACTGCCGGTTGGCCCAGTGGCCGTGGCCTTCGAGCACCTCCAGCCGGGCGCCGGGCACCAGGCGGGCCGCCTCGGCGGTGCGCGCGGGCGGGACGCCCACGTCGCGGTCGCCCTGGATGAACAGGACGGGGCAGGCAATCTCGGGCAGCCGGGGGCGCAGGTCGACCCGCATGCGCAGGAAGCCGATGGAGTCGTTCTGCCAGTCGGAGGATCCGGCGCCGGAGGCGCGGACCTCGGCGTGGACCTCGTCCACCACGGCGTCGAAGTCGTCGGTGGGCCCGGGGATGAGCGCGCCGCGCACGAAGCGCGCCACGGCCGGGCGGCCGCGCAGTGCCAGGGTCGGCAGGGTGCTGTTGAGCAGCGGCGTCTTGGCGGTGAGCCACAGGAGCTGGTGCACGACGGGCGGGAAGGACAGCACGCCGGCCGGGGCGAGCGCCACCAGGCGGTCCACCCGGTCGGGGTGGTCGATCGCGTAGGCCAGGGCGAGCGCGCCGCCCTGGGAGAGCCCGACCAGGGCGGCGCGCTCCACGCCGAAGTGGTCGAGCACGGCGGTGACGACGTCGAGCATGGCGGAGTGCGTGGCCTTCCCCCGCCAGGGCCGGCTGCGCCCCTGCTTGGGCCAGTCGGGGGCGAGGACCCGGTGGCGGGGGGCGAGGGCGGGGATGAGCCGGCGCCAGCTCAGCAGCGCGTTGTCGACGCCGGCGCCGCTGAGCAGCACCACGGGGGTTCCGGTCGCCCCGGCCTCCCCGGTTCCTCCGGTCTCTCCGGTTCCTCCGGCCTCCAGGACGTGCAGGTCGCCTTCGGGGCGGCGGATCCAGTGGCTGCGCGCGGCGGGTGCGGTGTCGGTCATGCCCGCTCCCCGGTGTCGGCGCGGCCGGGCGCGGGTTCTTCCTCGGCGCGGCGCTCCCAGCGCCGCCACAGGGCGGGCAGTTCGTCCTCCAGGAAGAGGTAGAGCCGGTGGACGTTGGCCAGCCGCTCCCGGCGCTCGGGAGGGGCGTCGGCCAGCGCCGCCAGGCCGCGCTCGGTGACCTGGCGGAAGGCGGCGGTCTTGGCGTAGCGGGCGGCCAGCATCCGGCTCCACCCGTCGGGCGGGATGCTGAGGTACTGGTCGCGCCGGCCGGGCCTGCGGGTGCGCCGGACCAGGCCGCTGGGGGTGAGCAGGCGGACGGCGCTGCTGATCGAGCTGCGGCTGACCGCCAGGGCCTCGGCCAACTGGGCGGGGGTCTGCTCGGGCGGGTCGCAGACCAGCAGGCGGCCGATGACGCGACCGGCGATCAGCGGCATGCCCTCCTCCTCGAAGAAGGCCGCGACCTCCTCGACGAACTCCGCCTCGGCTGCGGTGGGTGGTTCCATGCGGATCAGCGTACTGTCGTTGCAGTCATGACTGCAATGAGCACAACGACGGCGCTCGGGGAGAGGCGGCAGGAGGGGGCGGCCGAGCCCCCGCTCCGGCGTTGGGAGTGGGGCCGGAACGGGGGCTCGGGTTCGGTGGGGCCGGGACCGGTCCCGTGGGACCGGAACCGGCGGTGGCCGGGTCAGGGGCTGGCGCAGGTGAGCCCCGTGGGTGGGGCGGCCGAGCCGGTGGCGGTGAAGCCGAACGTGGTCGTGCCCTCGGCCGCGACGGTGCCGTTCCAGGGGGTGTTGGTCACCGTGACGGTGCCCCCGCTGGTGGTGTGCCGTCCGTTCCACAGGCTTCCGATGGACTGTCCGGACGCCAGGTCCATGGTGACCGTCCAGCCGTTGAGCGCCCCGGTGGTGGTGTTGCGGACGGCGACCTCGCCCTGGTAGCCGCCGGACCAGGTGTTGACCGCCGCGAACTCGGCGGTGCAGGAGCCGGTCGGGTCGCCACCGCCGTCGTCACCGCCCCCGTTGTCACCGCCGCCGTTGTCGCCGCCGCCGGTGCCGTCGTTGGTCAGGGTCGGCGTCTGCCAGTTGCGCCAGGCGGACAGGTCGCCCGAATCCCGGGGCGAGACCCGGAAGACGCCGGGCGCGCTGCCGGTGTCCACCAGGAACCGCTGGATGTGCTGGCGCAGGGGGCCGCTCCACTCCGACCGGGACGCGCAGTGGGTGCCGTCCTGGACGTCGGACCAGTAGGAGATGTTCTGGCCGGCGCCCAGCGCCCGGTACACCTCGGCGCCGCCCAGCGCCGCCACGCTGCCCGACGTGGCGCCCAGCCAGTCCACGTGCGGGTTCTCCATGATGAACAGCCCGCGCGGGGCGACCATCGCGACGATCTGGTGGGTGTCCACCGGCAGGCCGGCGGGGTTGCCGGTGGAGGAGCCGAACGCGTCGCCCAGCCACGGCTGCTCGGAGTAGGCGCTGCTCAGCGGCTGGGCGCCGCTCTCCCGGGCCACCGAGCGGAACGCGGGCACGCCGCCGGTGCCCGACTCGATGGGCATGGTCAGGTCGATGCGCTCGTCGAACGCGCCGGCCACGAAGGCGCCCTTGCCGAACCGCGAGCACCCGGTCACGCCGGTGGAGTCGGCCCGCAGCACGCTGCCGCCCGACTGCTCGATGACGTCGATGACCCGGCTCACACCCCAGGACCAGGCCATGAGCAGCCCGGTACCGCTGGAGGAGCCGTAGAGGGTGTAGAACGCGCCCTGCTTGTTGTTGCGCGGGGTGCCCTCGCGGCCGATCGCGTAGGGGTCGAGGTTGATGACGGCCGCGCCGGAGGAGCGGATGGTGGCGGTGTCGGCGCCCATCCCGCCCAGCACCACGACGGCCGGGAAGGGGCCGGTGCCGCTGGGCAGGTCGACGCTCGCGGTGAAGCTCGCGGTGCGGCCCTGATGGGAGACGTTCACGGTGATACCGGTCCGCGATACGGTCCCGGTGACGCTGTCGGGCTTGGGGGGCTTCTGGCCGTAGACGGCGGTCTCGGCCAACTCCCGGATCTCGGCCCGGCGGCAGCGCCACTCCGAGGTGCGGGTGATGCGGGTGCCGTCCAGCCGGGTGAAGGGGTCGGGCAGCAGGGACGTGGAGGCGGTCTGGCCGGGGTTGACCGCGCAGTCGGCGCCGCTGTCCTCAGGATCGGCCTGGGCGGCGGCGCCGGTCTGCGAACTCAGCACGGCGGCCAGGCTCAGCACCACGGCGGCGGCCGCGGCCGCCCACCGGGGGCGGTGTCGATGGAAGGGCAAGGGGACCTCCGAGGGGCGGCGCGCGCCCGGCGGGAGCGGCCCGCCGCCGAGGGCGCCGGGCCGGCGGATCCGCCGCCGCGCGCCGAGTGGGGGATGTGCGCCGGTCCGGAGGGGGTACCGTCCCCCGGCGCGGCGGCCGGGCCGGGCGCCTGCGGACGTCCGGCGGGCTGCCGTCGCGGGGGCCACCGACCGGGACCGGCGTTGAAGGGCCTCCATCGTAAGAAGAACTTTCGGCAACATTCCAGTCTCGGAGCGCGATTTTCCGGAATGTTTTGGTGTCTTCTCGACCGCCTTTCGGTGCGGGCATCCCTGACCTCGGCGCTCGGGCGGGCCTGCGCTTCGGTGGTTCCGCCGTTCCGTGGGGGACGCCGCGACAATCCCGTCGCGCGAGTGGCCACCGGGCTACCGGACGCACGCGGTCCTGCGCGAGGTCGAGTGGCCCGAACCGGGCACCGCTCCGCGCGAAGCGCGGGACCTGTTCGACGTGGTGGCCGACCTCGTCCTGCGCGAGGCGTACCGCGCGCTGACCGAGAACCGGCCGCCCGGCCCATCGGCCGCCACCTGCTCCCCCCGCCGCCCGCCATCCCGCGCGCCCTGCGAGACGTGGAGGCGCGGTATCACAAGCGCGGAGGCTGCGGAGGGACGTTCGCCCTGGCCTGGGTGGACGTCGAACCGCTACCCGCAGGAGGCGCCGACTTCGCGTTCGTGGACGCGCGCCCCGCAGTCGGCGGCCGCGCTCGGGACCGAGCGGAGCCGGTCTTCGTCACGGCGTTCGCCCAAGGTCTGCGCGAGGGCCTGGAGCAGCACGGCGGAGGACGTCCGCCTCATGCGGCCCGCGTCCTGCTGCGCGACGCCGTCCGGCACATCACCGACTCCAGTGAGGGCAGCTTCCGAAGCGCCGGGCTGTTGGCGGCCCCGGGAGATCACGGCGTGCATCGCCGAGGACCGGGAGCCGCGTCCCCGGTGGCGTCCACCACGACGGTAGCCCGAGGCGGGGCGCGGGCCGGGGCAGCGGTCGCCGGTCCCGGGGCGGATGGTCGAGGAGGCATGGGGCCGCCGAAGCCAGCCGCCGCCCCAACCCCCACCCCCGACCGATCGCCGCCACGCCGAACCGTTCGGCGGCTTGACGATCATGGCCGCCGGAGGGGCCGCCAACCCACTCCACGCCCCTCAGCGGTCCGGCCGAGCACGCCCCTCACCCCCACCCAGACTCCCCTCGAGGGCCGACGGCGCCGGACCATCCCCTGACCAGCGGAACGGCGCGGCGGGGCGGCTCGGCGGAACGATGCCGTTGCGCGAGGCGGTCGAAAGTCGCAGAATCGGCGGCAAAACGCCCGTATATCATCACAGCACGCGCAACGGGACAAGTGGCCGGGCGAATTCAACCGACGCCCATGTCATCCGATGTTGCCTTACCGATAAGAGCATTTCGGAAAGACCACTTCCCCCTGTCCTCCGCGCCTGGATCGCCGGGCACACCCGCCCTCGCGCGCTCCCCGCGCCGCGCCCGGCCAGGCCCACCCGGCGCCGCCGCACCGCCCGTGACCACCGGAAACAGCGGTCCGTCGCGGCGCCCCTTTCCCTTCCGGCGCACGAATACCCTCCTCACCCCCCGCAGCGGCGCGCACAAAATACTGATTTGTGACCAAGATCATGTTCGGCCGGAAAGGGGGACTGGGAACGAACGAATTCGTGCTGCTTGGCCGCCTTCTTCCGCTCGTGTCCCGCTACTCCGGTTTTCCTGGTCGCACCGATGCCCCGACGGCACTGGCGGCCCATCGGTGGAGCACACGCGTGCGCGGCGCCCGTCGCGGAGCCGACCCGACCCGTCTCTCCGCATCCCCTGTAGGGCAGGCGATGGAGCCCTCCCCGCAGCCCGCCGATCCGATCATGAAGCGGTACTGTCTTTAGGGCATTAGCGGGCAAACCGGTCATTGTTCGCATAGCGCCCGCGACCGGAAAAGACAGGAGGAAATATGCGCACGAGCACGCGCGTGGGCGGCGACCGGGCCGCGCCCCGACCTGCCCGCCTCCCACCCGTCCGCGTCCCGCCCGCTGCGAGCGCGTCGGCCTGACCGCCTCCAGCCACCGGCCCGCCCCCACCGTGCCCCCCGGTACCGCGTTCGGCACCCGCCCTTCGCGCGTTCCGCTCTGCGTCCGACGTACTTCCGTGCTCTCTTGACGATCCCCTGAAGTAACCAAGCGCACTCGCGCGGCTACGAGGAGTGGTTCATGTCCTTCCCCGTCCCCTCCAGCCCACCGCCCGCCCCCGGCGGCCCCGCCGCCGCACCGCCGCCGGGCTCCCGCCACGGCCGGCGCGGCGGCTCCGCCCCCGCCGCCACCCTTTCCCCCCCGTCCGCCACCGGCCGCGCGGCGGCCGGACGGCGCGAGGGGAGGACCTCATGACGGCGGCGGGCGGCGCCGACAACCGGGCCGCGATCGTGGGCATCGGGTGCCGCCTGCCCGGCGGTGTCGACGGCCCCGACGCGTTCTGGGCGCTGCTGCGGAGCGGCCGCAGCGCCCTGGGCCCCGTCCCCGAGGACCGGTGGGCCCAGATGGCGGCGGAGCTGCACGAGGAGGACCGGCCCGACGCCCCCTGGGCGGCGGGCACGCTCACGGCCGAGGAGGTGGCGGCCTTCGACCACGCGTTCTTCGGCATCGACCCCGCCACGGCCGAGCGGATGGCGCTGCTGCACCGGCTGCTGACCGAAACCGGTGTGGAGGCCCTGCAAGACGCCGGGACCACCGTCGCCGAGGCAAGCGACCGCACCGGCATCTACACCGGTTCGGCCAGTGTCGACGCCTCCGCCGCCGTGTTCGGCACCGGCCGCCGCCCCGGCCTGCTCGACGTGGGCGGCAGCGGCTCGGGCATGCTGGGCACCCAACTGGCCCGCTACCTGGACGCGCGGGGGCCGCTGGCCACCATCGACACCGCCTGCTCCGCCAGCCTGAGCGCGCTCCACTACGCGCGGCGCGACCTGGAGGCGGGGGACGTGGACATCGCGATCGTCGCCGGCGTCAACTCGATGACCTCGGCGGTGGCGACCCGCGCCTTCAACGACGGCGGCGTCCTCTCCGACGTCTGCCGCCCCTTCGACGCCAAGGCGGACGGCTACGTGCGCGGCGAGGGCGTGGTGGTGGTCGTGCTGCGGCGCCTGGCCGACGCCCGCGCACGCAACGACCGCGTGTACGCGGTGGTCGCCGGCAGCGCCCTCAACAACGACGGCCGGTCCCCGCAGGGGCTGGGCGCGCCCAGCGCCGACGCCCAGGCCCGGCTGCTGGCGGACTGCTACTCCCGCTTCGGGATCGACCCCGGGCGCGTGGCCTACGTGCACGCCCACGGCACCGCCACCCGGGCCGGCGACCGGATCGAGGCCCAGGCCCTGGACCGGGTCTTCGCCCGCCCGGCCGACGACCCGCTGTGGGTGGGCTCCAGCAAGGGCGCCATCGGCCACCAGGAGGGCGGCGCCGGTATCGCGGGTCTGGCGGCGGCGGCCCTGGCGGTCCACCACGGCGAGATCCCGCCGACCGCCGGGCACACCAGCCTGCGCCCGGCGCTGCGCCGCCTGGGCATCCGGGTGCCCACCGAGCCCGTGGCCTGGCCCGACCGGGGGCCCGAGCGCGTGGCGGGGGTGTCGTCGTTCGGGTTCAACGGCAGCAACGCCCACGCCGTCCTCACCAGCCCGCCGGCGGTCGGCCCCGCCGAGGAGGGGGACGGCGGGCGGGAGCGCGCCGCCCACGTCCTGCCCGTCTCCGCCCACACCCCCGAGGCGCTGGCCGCCACCGCCGGCGCCTGGGCCGAGGCCCTGGAGCGGGCCGCCGAAGAGGGCGCTGCGGCCCCGGCCCCGGCCGGCGCCGGCCTGCGGGGCTTCGCCGCCACCGCCGCGCACCGCCGCGACCACCACGGCCACCGCGCGGCGGTCGTCGCCGCCACCACGGCCGACGCCGCCCGGGCGCTGCGGGCGCTGGCCGCCGGCGACGGCGACCCGCGCCTGGTGGGCCCCCACCGCGCCGACGCCCCGCCCCGGCGGCTGGTCCTGGCCTTCGGCGGCCACGGCGCCCAGCGCCCGGCCATGGGGCGGGTCCTGGCCGAGCGCTCCCCGGCGTTCGCGGCGGCGCTGGCCGAGGTCGGCACCCACCTCGACGCCTGGGGCGCCGACCCGTCCTGGAACCCGCTGCGGGGTGAGCCGGCCGGCTACGCCGCCACCCAGCAGGCCGTGTTCGCGTTCCAGGTCGCCGCCGCGCGCACGCTCGCCGACTGGGGGCTGGTGCCTGATGCGGTGATCGGCCACAGCCTGGGCGAGGTCGCCGCCGCACACGTCGCCGGGGCGCTGACGCTGGACCAGGCCGCCCGCGTGGTGGTGGCCCGGTCGCGGCTGCTTGAGGAGGTGGTCGACAAGGGCGCGATGCTGGCGACCGGGCTGAGCGAGGGCCAGGCCCGGGAGCGCCTGTCCCGCCATCCCGACCTGGACGTCGCGGTCCTCAACGGGCCGCAGGCGACCGTGGTCTCGGGGCCCTACGGCGCCCTCGACCGGCTGGCGGCGGAGTTGGCGGCCGACGGCGTGTGGCACCGCGTGCTGGCGGACGCCCCGCCCGCCCACTCCCGGATCGTGGCCCCCGGCGCCGAGCGCCTGGCCGCCGAACTGGCCGGGATGGCGGCGGCCGCCCCCGTGGTGCCGATGGCCTCCACCGCCCGGCACGGCGCGCCGGCGCCGGTGCTGGACGCCGCCTACTGGGGCGCCCAGCTCCGCGACCCCGTGGACCTGCACGCGGCGGTGGCCCGCACCGCCCACGCCGGTCCCGCGCTGTTCGTGGAGGTGTCGCCGAACGCGGCCCTGGCCACCCCGATCACCCAGACCATCACCCACCACGCGCTGCCCGCCGTTCTCAGCGCCCCCGGCGCGCTGGACACCGACGAGCACACGGCGCTGCTGCACGCGGTCGCCGACTGCTACACCCACGGCCGCACGCCGGCCTGGCCCGACCGGGGGCTGCCGCACGCCCCGCTGCCCCCGCTGCGCTGGCACCGCGCGGTCGCCGAGTCGGCGCCGCCGCTCCAGGAGCAACTGTCGGGGCTGGGGGCGGCCGAACGGCAGGCGCGGCTGGAGCGCCTGGCGCGCAGCCTGGTGGCCGAGTTGGCGCCGGTGCCGGTGGGGCCCGACGACCGCGACACCCACCTGGAGGAGTTGGGGCTGACCTCCCAGGCCCGGCTGGTCTTGCGCGCCCGGCTGTCCGGGCTGCACCCCGCGCTGTCCCGGCCGGGGGCACTGGACGTGGAGAGCGCCCCGACCATCGCCGGGCTCGGGGAGTCGCTGGCGACGGTGCTGGCGGCCGACCCCGCCCGGACCGAGGCGGCGGGGCACGGCTCAGGATCGGCGGGGACCGTGAAGGGGGCCGGGTGACCCGCTGACCGCTCACCGCTGACAGGCTGACCGGCCGACTGACCGCCCGGACGAGCCGGGCCGGGTGAACGGAGCAGGTGTGGGCCGGTGGGTCCGCCGACGCGAGTCGGGGGACCCACCGGCCCACACCTCCCCGGCCATCGCAGGGCTCGGTGGGGGGCGCGTGCGACCGCGCTGGCGACGGATCGGCGGATCGGCGGACCGGCCGGCCGCTCGGGCGGGCCGGGCCAGGCGGGCCGGGGGACCCGGCCGGGTGAACGGGGTCGAGGCGAGCGGTGGGGCCACCGACGCGAGTCGGCGGACCCACCGACCCGCCTCCCTTCCCTCCTCCGCGCCCCTCCCGGCCGCCGGTCGCCGGCCGCCCGGACTCCCGCGTCCCCTCCTGCCCCTTCCATCCCTCCGCTCCCCTCCCCGGCCTCCGGCTGCCCGGAGTCCGCGCTCCACCCCTGGCCCTTCCCTCCCGCCCGTCTCCCGGCCAGCGGGCTTCCGCGCTCCCCGCTCCCCCGTGCCTCCCGCCCCGCCCTGCTCCTCTCCTTCGCACCTCTCCCCCGGTCCTTCCGCCGCTCGTCTCCACAGGGCCGGGCCGTCCCGCGTGGCCGTGCCCGCGCCGACGGGGGTACGCGCTAGCGTCGCGGCATGGCGACGCACGCGCACTCCCCGGCCCGGCCGCACGTGGTGGCGCACGTGGCGGTCTCCCTCGACGGCGCGACCACGGGCTTCTCCCCCGACGTCGGCCGCTTCTACGCGCTGGCCCAGACCTGGCGCGAGGACGCCACCCTGACCGGTGCCGACACCGTCCTGGCGCAGGAACCCGCGCTGCGCGGCGCCGCGCCCGTGCCCGCGCCCGAGGGCGCGCCGCTGCTGGCCGTGGTCGACGGCCGCGCCCGGGTGCGGGAGTGGGCGGCGCTGCGCGGCGCGGGACACTGGTCCTCGGTGGTGGCGCTGCGCGCCGAGGCCACGCCGCCCCGGCCGCGCCCGCCGGTGCCCGAGATCGTGGCCGGCGCCGAACGGGTCGACCTGGGCGCGGCCCTGGCCGCGCTCGGCGAGCGCCACGGCGTCCGGGCGGTGCGGGTCGACAGCGGCGGCGCGCTGCTGGGCGCCCTGCTGGAGCGCGGCCTGGTGGACGAACTCAGCCTGCTGGTCCACCCGCTGACGGCCGGTCCCGGCGAGCGGGTGTGGCACGGCGGCGTCCGACCTCAGCCCGCCGGGTGGACCGCGCTCGCGGCCGAACTGCTTGACGACGGCCTGGTGTGGCTGCGGTACCGCTCCCGGTCGCGCCCCTGACCGCGTCGTCGACCACACCCGTGGCCCCGCCGACCGCCCCCGGCGCCCCCGGCGCCCCGGCGATCCCGGCAGTCCCAGCCCCGGCGGTCCCGGCGGCCGTTGACTCGGGCGGCCCCTGACCTCCGCCGACCGGGGCGACCGGGACGGCCGCCCCTCCCCACACCCGTTCGCGCTCCCTCCCGGCTCCCCTTCCCAGCCCCGTTCCCCGGCCCCTGTCCGAGAGATCCTGGTGGGATCCGGGCGCGTTATGCGCAACACGGCGGCACCGGCGGCATCGGAACCGCCGGGGCCGGCGGCGCGGGGTGCGCGGCCGGTGCCGGACTGTCACTTCGTAGGTCGGACGGTGGACGATGGTCGAGGCGGGGCGGGTGCTGTCCGGGCGGTACCGGCTGGTGGAGCCGCTGGGCGCCGGAGGCTTCGGCCAGGTATGGCGGGGCGTGGACCACCGCCTGGAGCGCGAGGTCGCGGTCAAGGTGCTGCTGGGCTCCCCTGCCGGAGGCCACCAGGCCGCGCGGCTGTTCGAGCGCGAGGCCACCCTGGCGGCCCGGCTGTCCCACCCGGGCATCACCGTGGTGCACGACGTCGGCGTCGACCCCGCCTGCCGGTTCGTCGTCATGGAACTGCTGGCCGGGCGCGACCTCGCCGCCGTGCTGGCGGACAGCCCCGCCGGGGTCGCGGTGACCGACGCCGCCGACTGGGGCGCGCAGGCGGCCGACGCCCTGGCCGCCGCGCACCGCGCGGGCGTGGTGCACCGCGACATCAAGCCCGCCAACCTGATGCTGCTGGACGAAGGCCGCATCAAGGTGTGCGACTTCGGTATCGCCCGCGCCGTGGGCGCCGCCGGCGGCGCCGCCGCGCGGGGCTACGCCTCACCGGCCTACGCCGCGCCCGAGCAGATCTCCGACACCGCCGTCGACGGCCGCGCCGACCTCTACTCCCTGGGCTGCACCCTCTACCACCTGCTCACCGGGCACCCCCCGTTCACCGGCGACACCCACGTCGCGGTCCTGGCCGGGCACCTGTCGCGCACCCCCGACCTCCCCTCCGCTCTGCGCGGCGAGATCCCGCCCGCCCTCGACGACCTCCTGATGGCGCTGCTGGCCAAGGACCCCGCCCAGCGCCCCGGCGACCCCACCGCGCTGGCCGCGCGGCTGCGCCACCTCTCGGCGCCCCCGCGGCCCACGTTCCGCCAGGAGCCGCGCGCCGCGGCGTCGGGGGCCGCCGGGCCCGCGCGGTGCGCGGTGTTCCTCGGCGCGCTGGACTGGAGCACCACGGCCGCCACCTTCCGGGGCCGCGACCACGAGGTCTTCACCGCCGTCTACCCGCCCGGCGGCACCCGCCACGCCGGGCGGGTGTGGGGCGACGGCGTCTACACCGACGACTCCTCCGTGGGCCTGGCCGCCGTCCACGCCGGACTCCTCTCCCTCACCGAAGGCGGCGCCGTCACCTTCGAGATCCGCCCCGGCCAGCGCGCCTACGGCGCCGCCAGCCGCAACGGCGTGAAGAGCACCCGGTGGGGCCGCTGGTCGGGCAGCTTCGTGTTCCCCGAGGAGGCCGAGCGGGGACTCCTCGGCCGGCCCAAGCCGCAGCCGGTGTTCGTCGGCCCCATGGACTGGAGTTCCACGGCCACCGCGTTCCGCGGCCGCGACCACGAGTCCTTCACCTTCCTCCTGCCGCCCGGCGGCCCCCGCCACGTGGGCCACGTCTGGGGCGACGGCGTCTACACCGACGACTCCTCCGTGGGCCTGGCCGCCGTCCACGCCGGACTCCTCTCCCTCACCGAAGGCGGCGCCGTCACCTTCGAGATCCGCCCCGGCCAGCGCGCCTACGGCGCCGCCAGCCGCAACGGCGTGAAAAGCTCCCGCTGGGGCCGCTGGTCGGGCAGCTTCGTGTTGCGCTGAAACCACATCGTGTTCTACCGGCCGCTTGCGCGGGGGCGGCAGCGGGGACATGCTTCCTCGGTACCGAAGTCGGGTCCAGGGTGCCCGGCCGGGCGTCCGCTGGTGCCGTTTTCGCGTGGAAGTGGCGTGGTTTCGGACGAGTGGACAGGTGTGCACCCGGTCGGCCACCATAGGCAGATTGTCCGGTGGCGGCTGGTCGCCTCCTGTGCTGCCCACACCCCATGACCTGGGGTGACGGCACAGGGGCCTTCCGGTCAGCCATCGGTCCGCGGGCGCGCCTCCAGCGCCCGTTCCGACAGCCACGTACGGGCCGGGGCACGCGTGTGCCCCGGCCCGTCGCCGGACGACAAGTGAGAGCGCATGAGCGATAGCACCAAGGCAACCCCGACACCGGAGTCGGGTGAGTCCGCGGGCCCGCTGAAGCGGGTGATGGGGACGAAACTGCTGCTCCTCCTCGTGGTGGGCGACATCCTTGGCACCACCATCTACTCGCTGACCGGCGCGGTCTCCGCCCAGGTCGGCGGCGCCCTCTGGGTGCCGTTCGTGGTCGCGTTCGTCGTGGCCTTCCTGACCGCGTTCAGCTACCTGGAGCTTGTCACCAAGTACCCGCGCGCGGCCGGGGCCGCGCTGTACGTGCACAAGGCGTTCGGGATCCACTTCCTGACGTTCATGGTGGCCTTCGCCGTCATGTGCTCGGGTATCACGTCGGCCTCCTCGGCGGCACAGGCGTTCAGCGGCGACTACCTCCAGCAGGTGCTGGGCACCGGGTACCCGCCGGTGCTGCTCGCCATCGGGTTCATCCTGGTCATCGCGGCGGTGAACCTGCGGGGCGTGGGCGAGTCGGCCGGGCTGAACGCCGTGCTGACCGTCATCGAGCTGACGGGCCTGGCGATCGTCATCCTGACCGGCCTCTACGCGATCTTCCTTGGCACCGCCGACCCCTCCGTGGCGCCCGACCCCGGCCGCCTGCTGGAGTTCAACTCCGAGACCTCGCCGTTCATCGCGGTGACCTCGGCGACCGCGCTGGCGTTCTTCGCGATGGTCGGCTTCGAGGACTCGGTGAACATGGTCGAGGAGGTCAAGAACCCGGTCCGGACGTTCCCCCGCGCGCTGCTGCTGGGCATGTGCGTGGCCGCGTCGGTCTACCTGATCATCGCGCTGGTGACCTCCACCCTGGTGCCCAGCGAGGAGCTGGCCGGCTCCACCGCCCCGCTGCTGCTGGTGGTGCAGGCTGCCGCGCCGTGGTTCCCGCCGGTGCTGTTCGCGGTGATCGCGCTGTTCGCGGTGACCAACACGGCGCTGGTGAACATGCTGATGTCCAGCCGCCTGCTGTTCGGCATGGCCAACGAGCGGGTGATCCCCCGCCAGCTCGGGTCGGTGCTGCCGAGCCGGCGCACGCCGTGGGTGGCGATCCTGTTCACCAGCGCGCTGGCGATCATCATGGTGAGCTTCCTGGACATCGCCTCGCTGGGCGGGACCACCTCGCTGCTGCTGCTCATGGTGTTCAGCGTCGTCAACGTCTCGGTGCTGGTGCTGCGCCGCGAGAAGGTCGAGCACGAGCACTTCAAGGCGCCGACCATCGCCCCGGTGCTGGCCGTGATCCTGTCGGTGTTCTTCGCCAGCCCGCTGACCGGGCGCCCGCTGCGCGAGTACGCGATCGCGGGGATCCTGCTGGCGATCGGCGTGGTGTTCTGGCTGCTCAACTACGCCATGACCCGCAACAAGAAGTTCGCGCCGGAGAACTTGAACGGCTAGCCGGCTGTTCGGACGGCCGACTCCTCGGCTGTCCGGCCGGCCGCCGCCGACCCGCCGCCCCCACCGCCACGCGCGGTGGGGGCGGCGGTGCTTCCAGGGGAGGCCGGGCGGGGGCCGTCACCCGCGGGCGGGCGCGCGAGGTCGGGGCCGCATCTCGCCGGATCCTCCTGCCGGTCCCGGGCCGCAGGGACGCGCCACGAATCCCTGGATCCACCTTTCCCTGCATCCACCCTTTCGTGGATTCAGGGATTTGTGTACCGTTGTGCCGTGCTCACCATCGCCTCCGACGTCGACGCCCTCGCCCGCTTCGGCCGCGCCCTGGCCGACCCCATCCGCTGCCGCATCCTGCTGGCGCTGCGCGCGGCCCCCGCCCACCCCGCCGACCTCGCCGAGTCCCTGGGCGTCAGCCGCACCCGGCTGTCCAACCACCTCGCCTGCCTGCGCGACTGCGGCCTGGTCGTGGCCGTGCCGGTGGGCCGCCGGGTGCGCTACGAACTCGCCGACCACCGGCTCGGCCACGCCCTGGACGACCTGCGCTCGGCCGTGCTCGCCGTGCAGACCGACGCCCACTGCCCCGACGCCGCCGACAAGGACTGCTGCTGATGGCCGCGCCCGCCGTGCCCGCCGCATCCGGCCCGGCCGAGGCGCGCCGCGCCGTTCTGGTCCGCCGCGTGCGCCTGCTGGTGGCCGCGACCATCGCCTACAACACCGTCGAGGCGGCCGTGGCGCTCGCCGCCGGAGCGGCCGCGTCCTCGGCCGCGCTCATCGGCTTCGGCCTGGACTCCCTGATCGAGGTCAACTCGGCCGCCGCCGTCGCCTGGCAGTTCTCGGCCCGCACCGCCGAGGCGCGCCGCGCCCGCGAGCGCCGGGCGCTGCGGATCATCGCGGTGTCGTTCTTCGCGCTGGCCGCCTACGTCACCGTGGAGGCGGTGCGCTCGCTGACCGGTGCGGGCGGCGAGGCCGACGCCTCGGTGCCCGGCATCGTGCTCGCGGCCGCGTCGGTGGCGATCATGCCGTTCCTGAGCCTGGCCCAGCGCCGCGCGGGGCGCGAACTCGGATCGGCCACGGCGGTGGCCGACTCCAAGCAGACCCTGCTGTGCACCTATCTCTCGGCCGCGCTGCTGGTGGGGCTGCTGGCCAACGCGCTGCTCGGGTGGTCCTGGGCCGACCCGGCGGTCGCCCTGGTGATCGCGGCCCTGGCCGTCAAGGAGGGCCGCACCGCCTGGCGCGGCGACGCCTGCTGCGCCCCCGCCGGAATCGCCCTCACCGCCCGCCCCACGGCGGAGGCCGAGGACACCTGCGGCTGCGGCCCCGGCTGCACCTGCTGCTGAAGCCGTGGCCGTCGCCTCCGTCCGCCGGCGCGGCGCCGTGGTCGGTGGCGGACGGAGGCGACGGGGCGGCGAGGGCCGGGGGTCACGCGCCCGGCCCTCGGGGTACCTCCTACCTCACACCTCCTGCCTCTCACGAGGCCGCGGCATCGCCGACATAGGCGTCGGCGTACTCTCCGGTCGGCGGGATCGGCTGGATGACGTCGAGCAGCACGCCGTCGGGCGCCGCCACGATGAAGTGGCGCTGGCCGAACGGCTCGTCGCGCAGCGGCAGCACCGGCACGCACCCGTGCTCACCGGTCAGCCGCGCGTGGACCGCGTCCACGTCGTCGACCTCCAGGTTGAGGAGGAGTCCGCGAGCGGGGGTGCCGAACCCCTCGGGGACGGTGCCGTGTGCGGGGTCGAGCACGGCGAGTTCGAAGTCCCCCAGCCGCAGGCTGACGTACCAGTCGCTCGCGAAGGTCGTCTCAAAGCCCAGAACGTTCCGGTAGAAGTCCGCCGCCGCCGTGACGTCGGCGGACATGACGACCGGGTAGAAGCTGGTGACCGCCATGGGGCAGTCCTCCTTTTACGTACAATGCGTATGTATCACTGACACGGCAAGCTTACATACACAGCGCACGTAAAGGAACCCGCCCGTGCCCCGCGCCTCCGCAGCCGCCGCAGCCCAGACCGCCCGCCAGGTCCTGGCCTCGGCGGCCGACCTGTTCGCCGCCCAGGGGTTCGCCGCCGTCTCCCTTGACGACGTGGCGCGCGCCGCCGGGGTGACCCGCGGGGCCGTCTACCACCACTACGCCAACAAGACCGGCCTGTTCCGCGCGGTGGCCGCCCGCCTCCAGGCCGACGTGGCCGCGGCCGTGGTGGCCGCCGCCGAGGGCGCCGACCCCGACCCCCGGGCGCGGCTGCGGGCGGGCAGCCACGCGTTCCTCGACGCGATCACCGCCGCTCCGGCGGTGCGGGTGCTGCTGGTGGAGGCCCCCGCCGTCATCGGCTGGGCGCAGTGGCGGGCGCTCGACGCCGAGCACTCCGCCGCCCACCTCCGCGACGCGCTGGCCGAGACCGGGGTGGACGGCGGCCTCCTCGACGCGCTGACGGCGCAGTTGTCCGGCGCCATGAACGAGGCCGCGCTGTGGTTGGCCGAGCGCGCGGACGATCCCGGCGCGCGGAAGTCCGCCCACCGGGCCCTCGACCGGCTCCTCGACGCGGCGGCACCTCCGGCCGCCTAGCACGCCTCGCCCGCCACAGTGGGCCTTTCCGGCATTTCTGACCCAATATGGACAAACCGTCTCACGTGCCCCGCGACCTGCGAAGAATGGGAACCCCCAGCGGACCACCGCCTCCAAGGAGCGTTCTCATGCCCGGCCCCATCCTGCGCGCGGCCGCCGTCGCCGCCGCCACCGCCGCCGTCCTCAGCCTGCTCTCGGCCCCGGCCCAGGCCGCCTCCACCACCGGCGCGCTCATGCTCACCCAGGTGCGCCCCAACGCCAGCGGCGCCGACGTCAAGAACGGCCGCCAGGTCAACCTCAACGGCGAGTTCTTCGTGATCAAGAACGTCACCAACCGCCCCGTCAACATCCGCGGCTACGTCCCCGACATCACCAGCAACAGCTACGGCCGGGCGCTGCCCTCTTACACCCTCCCCGCCGGGGCGTCGGCCCAGGTGCACACCGGCAGCGGCACCAACCGCCGCGCCTCCAACGGCGTCCACCACGTCTACCGCGGCTACGCCCGCCACGTCCTCAACAACGACGGCCCCAAGAACCCCGACCTGCGCCTGAAGAAGCCGGGCAGCACCGACAACAACTCCTCCAGCGGCAGCATCACGTCCTGCAACTGGGGCAGGGTCGCCGACGGGCGCACCTACCGCTGCTGAATCCACCTGGTGAATCCCGCCGCTGATTCCCGCTGACGGGCTCCCGCGCCGTCCGCCGCCCCTCGCGGCGGACGGCGCCGCGCGTTCGGCACGCGGACTCAGTCGCCGCCCGGCGCCGGCGGGTGCCAGGCCGTGCCGTCCGGGGCGACGGTGACGACCTCGACTCCCGCCGCGGTGAAGGGCAGGAGGGACTCCTCTGCGGCGGTGTGGTCGGTGACCAGGGTCCAGTGGTCGGGGAGCTTGGCCCAGGCGTGGAAGGGGCGGCGGCCGAGTTTGGCGGCGTGGACCAGGACGTAGACACGGTCGGAGCGCTGGGCCATCAGCTCCTTGAGGTGGGTCTGCTCCAGGGTGGCCTCGCAGATGCCCTCCTCCGCGGTGACCGCGTCGGCGCCGAGGAAGACGCGGTCGAACGTCATGCGGCTGAGCGCGGCCTCCGTCTGGGGGCCGAAGAACCCCTGGCTGAGGTGGCGCAGGGTGCCGCCCAGGCACTCCACGCGCAGGTGCGGGGCGCCGACCAGTTCCTCCAGGGCCGTCAGGCCGGTGGTGGCCACCGTGAGGTCGCGGCGCTCGCGCAGTTCGTGGGCCAGCGCGCCGGTGGTGGAGCCGGAGTCCAGCAGCACGGTCTCACCCGCCCCGATACGGGCGGCGGCCCAGCGGGCGATCGCGCGTTTGGCCTCGAACGCCTCGCCCAGGCGCTGGCGCAGCGACGCCTCGGGGTGGGCCACCAGCGACACCACACCGCCGTAGGTGCGGGCCAGCCGGCCGTCGGACTCCAGGCGGGCGAGGTCGCGGCGGATGGTCGACGCGGTCACCCCGAAGGTCGCCGACAGCTCCTCGACGCTGGCCAGGCCGGAGGTCGTGGCGAGCTGGACGATCGCGTCGCGACGCGCCTTGGTACCGCGGGACATGGACGTCCTCTCGTGTCCGGAGCGGGCGGGGGCCACGGGCGAGCCTGAGAATACAGCAGCACCACCGAATTGCGCGTTATACGCAGAAAAGCCGACCGCGCCGTGCCCGCGTCCCCCTCACCCCGTCCCCGTCCGCTCCCCGCCCGGCCTCCTGCCCCGCGCGCTCCCACCTGCCCGTCCGCTTCCCAGGGCGGTCCGCGTGGCCGCCCGGACGCCGCCGACCGCCTCAGCGCGGCACGGATTTCGCGTGGACCGAGCCGAAGATATTGCGCAGAACGCGCAATCGTGTCAGAGTGACGCGGGCAACAGCAGCGCGGCGCCGGCCGCTTCGGCCCGCGCCGACCAAGGAGGCACGATGACCGCGAGCGCGACCCGTCCCGACACGGTGGACATCCCCGGCCTTCCGGTGCCGATGTCCCGCCTGGTGCTGGGCACCATGACCTTCGGCGACACCGTGGACGAAGCGGGCGCCGCGCGCATCCTCGACCTCGCGCTGGAGGCCGGCGTCACCGCCGTGGACACCGCCAACGGCTACGCCGGCGGCGCCAGCGAGGAGATCGTCGGCCGCCTGCTGGCCGCCCGCCGCCCAGACGTCGTGCTCGCCACCAAGGCCGGGATCCCCCACCCCGACGCCGAGGGCCACGCGCCGCTGTCGGCGGCCGGCCTGCGGGCGAGCCTGGAGGGCAGCCTCCGCCGGCTCGGCGTGGACCGGGTCGACCTCTTCTACCTGCACCAGCCCGACCGCGCCACGCCCCTGGCCGAGACCCTGGGCGCGGTGGCCGACCTGGTCGCCGAGGGCAAGGTCGGCGCGCTCGCCGTCTCCAACTACGCCGCCTGGCAGATCGCCGAGCTGAACCACGCGGCCGACGCCGCCGGCGCGCCGCGCCCGGTCGTCGCCCAGCAGCTCTACAACCTCCTCGCCCGCCGGATCGAGGAGGAGTACACCGAGTTCGCCGCGGCCACCGGCCTGCTCACCATGGTCTACAACCCCCTGGCCGGCGGCCTGCTCACCGGGCGCCACCACTTCGACCAGGCGCCCGCCTCCGGCCGGTTCGGCGACTCCCGGATCGCCGCCATGTACCGCGAGCGCTACTGGGACGCCGCCCTGTTCGAGGCGACCGCCGAGCTGGCGCGCGTCGCCGAGGAGGCGGGGCTGTCCCTGACCGACCTGTCGCTGCGCTGGCTGCTCGGCCGGCCCGCCACCGGCGCCCTGCTCCTGGGCGGCTCCCGCCCCGAGCACCTGAGCGCGAACCTGGCCGCCGCCGCGGCCGGCCCGCTGCCCGCCGACGTGGCGCGGGCCTGCGACGCCGTCGGGGCGTCGCTGCGCGGCCCCATGCCCGCCTACAACCGCTGAGCCGGCTCCCCATCCGGCTGCCGAGAGAGGGACAAGAGGTGTTGCCAATGAGCGCGGCCGAGTTCGCCCGCAGAATCCGCGCCCGCGAGAGGGCCGTGGGCTACTGGATGGTGCTCGACGCCCCCGCCGCCGCCGAGCGCATCGCGCGGCTGGGCTACGACTACGTCGCCTTCGACGCCCAGCACGGGCTGTTCGGCTACTCCGGGCTGCTCAACGGCCTGATGGCCGTGGACGCCGGAGGCCGCTCCACGGGCCTGGTCCGGGTGGAGGCCAACGACGCCGCCGCCATCGGCCGCGCCCTGGACGCCGGCGCCGGCGGGGTGATCGTCCCGATGGTCGACACCCCCGAGGACGCCGCCGCCGCGGTTTCGGCCACCCGCTACCCCCCGCACGGCACCCGCTCCTACGGCCCGATGCGGTCGGGCCTGCGGATCGGCCCCACCCCGGCCGAGGCCGACGCCGCCACCCTGGTCCTGGCGATGATCGAGACCCCGCAGGGTTTGGCCAACGTGGAGGAGATCTGCGCGGTGCCGGGCCTGGACGGGGTCTACGTCGGCCCCTCCGACCTGTGCCTGGCCGTGGGCGGCGCCCGCCCGGGCGACCCCGCCGTCGCCGACGTGTTCGAGGCCGCCGTGACCCGGGTGCGCGAGGCCGCCGCGGCGGCCGGGATCGCCGCCGGGATCCACACGCCCGACGGGTCGAGCGCGGCGCGCCGGCTGGCCGAGGGCTACACCTTCGCGACCGTGGCCTCCGACCTGGTCCACCTGGAGCAGGCCGCCCGGGGGCACCTGGACGCGGCCGGCGAAGGCGGCGCCGCGTGAGCGCCGCGCGGCGTCCGACCGCCCCGGCGCCCGGACGGGAGGCGGCCCCGTGCCCACGACGCTGATCACCACCCCCACCTTCGGCCGGTTCTCACCGGAGCCCTGGGACATCCTGCGCGAGGCCGGCGAGGCGGTCCTGGCGTGCGAGTCGGGGGTGCTGCCCGCCGACGAGCTGCTGGCGCGCGTGCCCGAGGCCGACGCCCTGGTCGTGGGCCTGGACGCCATCACCCCCGAGGTGCTGGCGGCCGCGCCCCGGCTGAAGGTGATCGCCAAGCACGGCGTGGGCGTGGACAACATCGACCTGGCGGCCGCCCGCGAGCGCGGGATCCACGTGACCTTCGCCCCGGGCAGCAACAGCCGGGCCGTGGCCGAGCTGGCGTTCGCGCTGCTGCTGGACACCGGGCGGCGCATCACCCGCACCCACACCGAGGTGCTGGCGGGTGGCTGGCCCAAGCACTTCGGCCCCGAACTGGCCGGGCGCACGCTGGCCGTGATCGGGTTCGGCCGCATCGGGCGGCTGGTCGCCGGGTTCGCCCAGGCGTTCGGCATGGCCGTGGTGGCCTACGACCCGTTCCTGCCCGAGGCGGAGTTCACCGAGCGCGGCGTGCGCTCCCTGGACCTCCCCGCCTGCCTGGCCGAGGCCGACTTCGTCAGCCTGCACATGCCCGGCGGGTCGGGCGCCCCGCTGCTGGACCGCGCGGCGCTGGAGGCGATGAAGCCGGGCGCCTGCCTGGTCAACACCGCGCGCGGCGACCTGGTCGACGAGCACGCGCTGGCCGAGCTGCTGCACAGCGGCCACGTCGGCGCCGCCGCCCTGGACGCCTTCGACCCCGAGCCGCTGCGGGCCGACAGCCCGCTGCGCTCGGCGCCCAACACCGTGCTGACCTCCCATATCGGGGCCTGTAGCCACGAGGCCAACCGCGGCATGGGCGTCACGGTGGCCCGGGACGTCGTGCGCGTCCTGCGCGGCGAGGAGCCGCTGCACCCCGTGGGCTGACACCCGCCCGCACCACACGCCGCACCCCCCAGCGCCGCGTCCGCCGCCGAAGCCGTTCCGTCCCGGCGGCCCCGCCCACCCCTCCCCGGCCCGGGGGCGCCCCCGGCGCCCCTCGCCGTACCCTCCCCCGCCCCGCTCTCCGCTCCGCCCCTTCCCCCCGTCCCCCTTCCCCGTCTTCCCCGTTTCCCTGATCCCCGCGCGGCGGCGCCGCGCCAAGAGGAAGTCGTGCCATGAACCAATCCGCATCCGCGGCGGCGGCATCCGCGCCCGCCGACCCCTACGCGCTGCGCCCCCAGGACGCCCAGGACCCGCCCACGACGTTCACCGGCCGGCTGCGCCACCTTGGCCCGGGCCTGGTGCTCTCGGCCGCGGTGGTGGGCTCGGGCGAGCTGATCGTCACCACCTCGCTGGGCGCCGAGGCCGGGTTCGTGCTGCTGTGGCTGGTCATCATCTCCACCGCCGTGAAGGTGTGGGTGCAGATGGAGCTGGCCCGCTGGACCATCCTGACCGGCAAGCCCGCCCTTGAGGGCTACAGCCAGGTCGGCCCGCGCATCGGCCGGGTCGGCTGGATCAACTGGCTGTGGATCGGCATGGACTTCGCCAAGATGCTCCAGCGCGGCGGCATCATCGGCGGCACCGCCTCGGCGCTGTCCATCGTCTGGCCGATCTACGGCGAGCCGCTGAGCTTCGGCTCGCTGGCGGTGTGGACGGTGATCGTCATGGCCACCACGGTGCTGCTGCTCCAGAGCGGCCGCTACAGCGCCGTGGAGCGGGTCACCGTGGCCACGGTGGTGCTGTTCACCGCCTCGATCGTGGTGCTGGCGCTGGGCCTGCCGCTGACGGAGTTCGCCTACGGTCTGGACGACCTGGGCACCGGCCTGAGCTTCATGATCCCCGCCGGCACCGTGGGCATCGCGGTGGCGATGTTCGGCCTGACCGGTGTGGGCGCCGACGAGATGACCACCTACACCTACTGGTGCATGGAGAAGGGCTACGCCCGCTGGACCGGCCCCGACGACGGCACCGAGGCGCGCGCCCGCCGCGCCGAGGGGTGGCTGCGGGTCATGCGCCTGGACGTGGGCGTGTCGTGGCTGGTCTGCACGGTGTGCACGCTGTCGTTCTACGTCATCGGCGCCTCGGTGCTGCACCCGCAGGGCCTGGTGCCCGAGGGCAACGCGATGATCTCCACCCTGGCGCGGATCTACACCGACACCATGGGCGAGTGGGGCCTGACGCTGTTCGTCATCGGCGCGGTGGCGGTGCTGTTCTCCACCAACGTGGGCTCCACGGCGAGCGTGCCCCGGCTGTGGACCAACACCCTGGGCCTGCTCGGGGTGATCGACTGGACCGACATGAAGGTGCGCACCCGCACCATCCGCATCCTCACCTGCTGCCTGCCGCCGCTGTGGGCGTCGTTCTTCCTGTTCCTCCAGTCGCCGGTGATCATGGTGCAGATCGGCGGCATCGCCGGCGGGATCTTCCTGCTGGCGGTGGTGATCGCGGTCTGGTACCTGCGCACCACCGAGGTCGACAAGCGGTTCCGCGCCAACCCCTGGCTCACCGGGGCGCTGGTGGTCAGCAGCGTACTGATCGCTGTGCTGGGCGTGTACTCGGTGCTGGAGGTGTTCGGCGTCAGCGTCGGCGGCTAGCCGGCGCCTCACCCGCCGACGCCGACGCGTCCTTCCGTGCCCGGTACCAGCGCGCGAGCGCCGGTGCCGGGCACGGCCGCGTCCGCGCCGCGGCGGTCCCCCGGCGGCCCCCGCATCGCCGCGTAGGCGGGCGAACTGGACAGCGGGCACCGCCATCAGCCAGGATGGGCGGCGGTGCGCATCGCGCGCCTGGTGTGCCGGGAAGTCTGGTCGGCGTCGTCCCACCCGTGCCGACTTCTCCGGAGCCGCCCCGTGGCCTCTGCCGCGCCCACCGCCCTGACCCGCCTCACCGACGCCCTGCGCGGCGACACCGTGGGCGGGCTGATCCTGCTCGCCGCCGCCGTGCTGGCGCTGGTCCTCGCCAACTCCCCGGCCGCCGCACTGTACGAGGGGCTGCGGCACTTCGAGATCGGGCCCGAGGCGCTGCACCTGCACCTGTCCATCGAGGCGTGGGCCGCCGACGGCCTGCTGGCGATCTTCTTCTTCATCGTGGGCAACGAACTCAAGCAGGAGTTCGTCCACGGCGAGCTGCGCAACCCCCGCCGCGCCGCGCTGCCGATCGTGGCGGCGGTGTGCGGCATGGTGGTGCCGGCCGCCGCCTACGTCGCGGTCAACGCCGCCAGCCCCGAGACGCTGGGCGGCTGGGGCATCCCGATGGCCACCGACATCGCGTTCGCGCTGGCGGTCCTGGCGGTGGTGGGGCGCGGCCTGCCTCCGGCGCTGCGCACGTTCCTGCTGACGCTGGCCGTGGTGGACGACCTGGGCGCGGTGCTGGTCATCGCGGTGTTCTACACCGACGCCATCGCGTTCGCGCCGCTGGCCGGGGCGGCGGCGGGCCTGGCGCTGTTCGCCTGGCTCCAGCGCGGCACGGGCCCGGCGGCCGCGCTGCGCCGCTCGCCGCTGCTGAGCGCGGCGGTGTACGTGCCCCTGGCGTTCGCGGTGTGGGCGCTGGTCCACGCCTCCGGCGTGCACGCCACCATCGCCGGGGTGGCGATGGGCCTGCTCATGCGCACGAGCGTGCACGAGGGCGAGGCGCACTCCCCCAGCCACCGGATGGAGCACCGGATGCGCCCGCTCTCCGCCGGCTTCGCGCTGCCGGTCTTCGCGTTCCTGTCGGCCGGGGTGCCGATGGCCGGCCTGGGCACGGCCCTGGCCGACCCGGCGGCCGCCGGGATCGTGGTGGGGCTGGTGGCCGGCAAGTTCGCCGGGGTCCTGGGCGGCTCGTGGGTGACCACCCGTGTCACCGGCGCCGAACTCCACCCCGACCTGGGGTGGGCCGACATCGCCGGGCTGGCGCTGCTGACCGGCGTGGGGTTCACCGTCTCGCTGCTGATCGCCGACCTGTCCTTCGCCGGCGCGCCCGCCACCCTGGAGCACGCCAAGGCCGGGGTGCTGATCGCCTCGCTGGTGGCCGCCGCGCTGGCCGGCGCGGTGCTGGGGCCGCGCTCGGCCCGGGTGCGGCGGGCGGCGCGCGCCGCCGCGGCGCCGCCGGCGCCCTGAGCCGAAACCCGCCCGACCGGCCCTTGAGGTAGGGCCGCCAATGCCCGGCGGGCGGTGCCGCGCGGGCCGGGGGTTGTTTACCGGCGCGGCAAATACCGGGCTTTGTCCTTTTACCGCGGACCCCACCGATATACCGTTTCCGCATCGTTTCGGACTCCGTATCGGTGTCACCATAATCCGCGCATACACATTTGTGAGGACACCAATCTCCGCTTGGAGGACGATCCGCGGGCGGGGGTCGCGTCGCTAGCATCAAAAGCGTGGAAACCGACGACATTCGGGCTTCGGACACCGAACGAGACGACGCCGTGGAGCTGCTGCGCGAGGCGTGCGCCGAAGGGCGGCTCACCCTCGAGGAGCTGAGCGAGCGCACCGAGGCGGTGTTCACCGCACGCACCCGCGCCCAACTCGCCCGCGTCGTGGCGGACCTGCCCCAGCGCCCCTCGGCCGAAGTGGTGGACGCCTCCGGCGGCACCGCCGCGGCCCCGCGGCTGTTCGCCCTGGGCGACGACCTCGAACGCGGCGGGCGGTGGGTCGTGGACGACGGCCTCACCGCGACCGCCGTCCTGGGCCACATCAAATTGGACCTGCGGGAATCCTTTTTCGTTTCGCCGACCGTCACGCTGCATCTGCGCACCGTGCTGGGCAGCATCATGGTCTGGGTTCCGCCGGGTATCGGCGTGGAACTCCACGGAACCGCCTACCTCGGTGACCGGTCGGTCGAAACCGTCCCCGCGCGTCCCGGCTCCCCGGTCGTCAAAATCCACGCCACCGCGATGCCGGGAAGTATTCGGATTTCCAACAACCGGCGCCGCGGCCGCATAATGCGCGCGCTCTGGGGCGAGTGAGCGCGCCAACCACGAGAGAGGGTGAGCAAGGGTGAACACGGTGGACCACACGCGGGCGATGACGCTCGTCTACGACACCACGATCGGCATCGGCCCCTGGGAGCTGAACATCGGCCTGGTGGGCGGCCTGGTGGTGCTGGGCCTGATCGTCGTCCTGGTCATCGCCAACCTGAAGTAGGCGGACCCCGGTCGCGAATCGGCGCGCTTTTCCGTCCGGCGCGCCGACCATCGCCGCCGGGGTCTCTTTTTTCGGCGGATTTTCACCGGCGGGCGCGGCCGCACACGGCCCCCGCCGCCCGAGCGGGGTCGTCCGCCCCGCGCCAAGACCGGCCGGGTGGAGCACCGCGCGGGAGTCCGCTCCCCGGCCGCCGTACATATTTTTATGTACCCGCAGCATCCCGGGCGTAGTAGCGCAACGTCGCCCCAGCGGACGATGCCCCTTTCCCGGCGCGCTGCCTATTGTCATTTCCGCGATGACAAAACGGAAATCGCGCACCGCCGCACCGGAGCGCCCCTGACCCGCCGGCCCCTTCCGGGAGCGGCCCGCCGACCCCCATCCCCCACCGCGGAGGCCCCGCCCCCGCACCGTCCGCGCCGCGCCCGGCGCCGCCCGATGGCCCCGGCGGCGCGCGCGGACCCCCCGATCGCCCCGGCTCGCCGGAAGCCGGTGCCCCTCGACCCCGCGAAGGAGGTGAACCAGCATGCAGAGCTTTGACGAGTTCGAGGAGATCGTCGTGGAGTCGCAGGAGACCCCCGAGGTGTCCGACATCGACTTCGGTTGCTGACATCCCGCGTGAACGGTCCGTTCACCGAAAGACCCGGGGACGCGGACCGCGACCCAGCCGCCGCGGCGTGGCCACACACCTCGCCGCGGCGGCACGCGTCCCCTCCGGCGCGCCGCGCCGGGCACCCACTCCCCACGGAGGGATCCCGATGAGCAGCAACCGCGTCTTCAGGCCCTCGCGGTTCACGATCCTGACCCCCCACGACGCCGGCGGTGCGGTGCTGTACAACTCCCTGCGCGGCAGCGTCTTCTACGTGCGCGACCCGCTGGCCGGGCGGGTCCACGACCTGCTGCACAACCGCAGCGCCCGGTTCAGCGCCGACGAGGCCGAGGCCGGCCCCGAGCGCGCCCGGCTGATCACCGCGCTGGCCGAGCGCGGCTACGTGGTGCCCGAGGACCACGACGAGGGCGCCGAGGCCAAGGAGCTGCGCGACGCCCGGCTCCAGCGGCGCGACACCCTGGAGCTGATCCTCATGCCCACGGAGTCGTGCAACTTCCGCTGCACCTACTGCTACGAGGACTTCGCCCTGGGCCGGATGCTGTCGGGCGTCCGCGAGGGCGTGCGCGAGCTGGTGCGCCGCCGCCACGCCGAGGGCGGGCTGAAGGCGCTGCGGGTGTCGTGGTTCGGCGGCGAGCCGCTGGTGGCCTTCGACGTGATCGAGGAGCTGAGCGAGTACTTCCTGGAGTTCGCCGCCGCCAACGGGATCGACTACCGGGCCGGCATGACCACCAACGGCTACCTGCTCACCCCCGACGTCGCCGAGCGCTGCGTGGACCTGGGCATCCGCCAGCTCCAGATCACCCTGGACGGCCCCCGCCACTCCCACGACGCCAGCCGGCCGCTCATGGGCGGCGGCGCCACCTTCGACGACATCGTGGCCAACGTGCGCGGCCTGGCCGAGAGCGGGCTGGACTTCTCGGCGCTGCTGCGCACCAACTTCAGCCCCTCCAACGTCGGCAGCGTGCCCGAGCTGCTGGAGGAGCTGGGCGGCATCGTGGACGGCGACGACCGCTTCCAGGTGATCTTCCGCCCGGTGGGCAAGTGGGGCGGCGCCAACGACGCCGGCACCGAGACCGCCACCGGCCGCGAGGCCGAGGACGCCAAGCTCGCGCTCTACCACGACGCCCAGTGCCACGACCTGCCCAGCGGCGACACCCGCACGCTGCGCCCCGGCGGCAGCGTCTGCTACGCCGCCAACCCGTGGTCCTTCCTCATCCGCCCCAACGGGATCGTCAACAAGTGCACCGTGGCGCTGCGCGACGCCCGCAACATGGTGGGCCGGCTAAGCCCCGACGGCGCGCTCAACCTGGACGACTCCCTCATGCGGCTGTGGACCGACAACGACGAGGCCCACGACACCGGCTGCCAGGCGTGCTTCTTCCGCCCCTCCTGCCAGGGCGCGCACTGCCCCCTCATCCGCATCCAGGACGGGGTGCGGCCCTGCCCGCCGCAGAAGGTGTGGATCGGCCCCAACCTGCGGACCTACGCCGACCTGGCCGCCGAGCGCGCGAAGGCGGCGGCCGATGTCTGAGCCGTGGCTGACCACCGACGCCGACGGCCGGATCCTGGCCCGCACCGCCGCCGACGCCACCCTGCTGCTGGCCGACCTCGCCGAACTGCCGCCCACCGCCCGCCCGGTGCCGGGCGTGCGCGCCGACGCGGTGGTGCCCGGCGCGGCCTCCGGCTCCTTCCTGGCGGTGGACCACCGGGCCGGCGCGGTCGTCCCGGTCCGCTGGGACGACGGCGACATCACCGTGGACGCGGCCGTGGCGCTGCCCGCCGGCACCCGCGCCATCGCCGCCGCCGGCCCCGGCACCGACCCGCCCGCCCTGGCCGCGGCCACCGCATCGGCGCTGCTCACCTACGACGGCGCCTGGCGCGAGCGCGCCGCCCTGCCCGCCGAACCGGTGGTCCTGGCCCGCCAGGCGCGGCGCCGCTGCCTGGTGGTGCTGACCCGCGACGGCGGCCTGCTCCGCCTGGATCCGCGCACCGGCGCCGCCGACCGCCACCGCGACCCCGCGCGGGCCGCCGGGGTCGGCGCCTACGACGAGATCCTGGGCGGGGTGTGGTCGGCGCCCGCCGCCGGCCGGCTGGTGCTGGCCCGGATCGAGCCGTGGCCGCCGCGCACCACCTACGACCTGCCCGCCCGGCCGGGCATCGCGGCGCTGACGGTGTCGGTCAACGGCGAGTGGCTGGCCGTGCGCCGCACCGGTCGCGCCGCGCCGCTGGAGCTGTTCAACGTGGCCGGGCAGCGGTCGTTCCACCCGCCGCTGGGCGGCCTGGACGGCCGCGTGGGCCTGGTCTTCACCCACGACAACCACCTCGCCGCCGTCGGCGCCGACGACCGCGTCGTCGTGACCGAGCTGCCCGCCCGCGTCGACGTCCGCGCCGAGACGGCCGACATCCGCCACCTCGACCCGTTCTGGGAGGGCCGCATGGAGAAGGCAAGCCGCGCGCGCCGCCGCCGCGACGACGCGCGCACGGGCGCCGGGGCACCGGGAGGCGCGCCGTGACCGGGGCGCTGGAGCGCCTGGTCGGCGACGTCGCCGAGCTGCGGCGCCGGTGGGAGGAGCGCCCGCTGGTCAGCCGCGGCCTGGGGGACTTCGACGACGTGTTCTCGCTGGAGCTGCTGGACCGGCTGTTCTTCGAGGTCGCGCTGCCCACCTCGGCGCTGCGGCTGATGCGCGACGGCGCGGTCTCGGAGGCCGGGGCCCTGGCGCGCGCCCGCGAGCGCACCGGGCCGACGTCGGAGACCCTGGTGGACCCCGCCAAGGCAGCCGCCGAGCTGCGGCGCGGCACCACCCTGGTGTTCGAGGAGGTGCGCTCCTGGTGCCCGCCGGTGGCCGACCTCGCGCGCGGGGTGGCCGAGGCCACCGGCTACGACACCTACTGCGCCGCGTTCCTCACCCCGGCCGGCGCGCGGGGCGCCCGCGCCCACTACGACATGGCCAGCGTGTTCATCCGCCAGGTCCACGGCTCCAAGCGGTGGACCGTGGGCGCGCCCGCCGAGCGGCCGCCGGCGCGCCCGTGGAAGGGCCGCGACGTCGCGCTCACCGACCCCGAGGAGGTGCTGCTGCGGCCGGGTGACTGCCTGTACCTGCCGCGCGGCTACATCCACGTCGGCGACGCCACCCACGAGGCGTCGCTGCACCTGTCGATCGCCCTCAAGCCGGTCACCTGGCGCGACGTGCTGGTCCGCGAGATCACCGCGCTGGCCGAGGCCGACCCCCGGCTGCGCCGGTCGCTGCCGTTCGGCTTCCACCGCGACGGCGGCGCGGCCGGCGCCGACCTGCTCGCCGAGCACACGAGGATCGCGGTCGGGCACCTGGCCGACACCGCCGCCGTGTGGCGGCGCGCGGCCGACCACTACGCACCGCCCGCCCCGCGCACCGGCGGCGGGCTTGCCAAGGCCCTGGCCGAGGGCGGCGCCCCGGCGGGTGAGGAGGAGGAGTCCGATGTCGGGTGAGGCGCGCGCCGTGTGGGCCGAGGTCGAGGCCCGCTCGGGCGGCTTCGAGGAGCAGGTGCTGCTGGAGTCGCCCTTCGCCACCGTGCCGGTGGACCTGGGCGACGCCGTCGCGCTGGTCGGCGCCCTGGCCGCCGACAGCGACCACGCCCGCGTGCTGCGGATGCTGGACGTGACGGTGGAGGGCCGGCGCTCCGCCGCGCTGAAGGCGGCGGTGCTGGCCGACCCGCCCGGCCCCGACGAGCGGGTCGAGGACTGGGGCAAGCGGGTGTTCGCGGGGCGGACGTTCAGCGTCATGGTCAACGCCGCCGAGCGGTGGAGCGAACCGGTCGCCCGTGCGGCGGCCGAGCTGTTCGCCCCGGCCCGCGAGGCGTTCGGGATCCCCCAGCACCTCTACCGGGTGTCGCTGTTCATGGGCGACTACGGGTTCACCCCCTCGGGTGTGCACCGCGACGTCGGCCGCGACGAGCGGGTGCTGCACCTCAACGTCGGCCCGGGCCGCAAGACGTTCCACTCCTGGCCGGTGGAGACCTACCGCCGCCTCACCGGCACCACCCGGGCCACCTTCGACCCCGACCCGCTGCTGCCGCACGCCGACACCCACGAGATGCGGCCGGGCGACCTGCTCATGCTCAACGTCTCCCGCTACCACGTGGGCCACTCGGCGGAGCTGAGCGCCACCTTCGGGTTCGAGATGTCGAAGATGACCGCGCGCGAGGTTGTGCGGGAGGCGGCCGCGGCCGCCCTGGGCGAGGTGCTGGACGCCGGCGCCGACCCGGTGGGCCGGGGGCCGGGATTCGCCCCCGTGCCGGTGGACTACACCGACCTGGACTGGGCCGGGCTGCCGGCGGCGCGCCTGGACGCCTGGCTGGCCGACGCCGTGGAGACCTACACCGCCCGCCAGCGCAGCAACGCCGGGCTGTCGCTGTCGCCGGTGCCGCTGCCCGAGGTGGACGCCGCCGCCCTGGCCGCCGGCGCCGTCCGCCTGGCCGCGCCCTTCCCGCTGGTGGTGCGCGAGCACGCCGACCGCTGCGACGTCTACGTGCGGGGCCGCCGTGTCACCGTGCCCCGCGCCGACGCGCTGCTGGGGCTGGTGGAGCGGCTGTCCACCGGCGAGGAGGCGGCGACGGCCGACCTGCTGCCCACCGAGGAGCGCGAGCGGCGGCTGGTGCTGCGCCTCCTCACCCAGCTCACGCGGCTGCGCGGGGTCGACGCGGTGCCCCCCGCAGCCGCCGCGCCCGCGTGAGCGCCCCGGGCCGGGACGGGGAGGGCACCCGGGCACCCGTGCTCCCCCCGTCCCGGCCGCCCGCGCCGCCGCTGCGGCGCAACGGCGCCTTCCGGCTGCTGTGGACCGCCCAGTGCCTGTCGCAACTGGGCTTCTACACCGGGATCGTCGTCTACCCCCTGCTGGTGCTGACCACCGACGGCGGCGCGCTGTGGGCGGGTGTGCTGGGGTTCACCGCCTCGGCGGCGGGCCTGGCGGCGCGGCTGCCCGCCGGGCTGGCCTGCGACCGGTTCGACCGGCGCCGCCTGCTGCTGGGCGCCGCGCTGTGCCGGGCGGCGGCGATGGCCCTGCTGGCGGTGGGCTGCGCGGCCGGCACCGTCCCGCTGCCGCTGCTGCTGGTGGTGGCGGCCGTGGACGGCGGCATGCTGGAGGTCGCCCGCTACGCCGAGCGCGCGGCGCTGCGCCACGTGGTGCGCCCCGGCGACCTCACGGCGGCGGTGTCGGGCAACGAGGCGCGCGGCCAGGCGGCGGGGCTGGCCGGGCCGGCGCTGGGCGGCTGGCTGTTCGCGCTCGCGCCCGCGCTGCCCTTCGCCGGCAACGCCGCCGCCCACCTGCTGGCCGCCGGACTGGTGACGCGGGTGCGCGGCCCGCTCCAGGGGCACGCGGAGGGGCGCGCGGGTGGCGAGGGGCACCGGATTGAGGGGGCTGCGGGTGAGGGGGCCGGCGATGGCCGGCCGGGCAGGGATCGCCCCCGCGGTGATCGGCCCCGCGCCGACCGCCCCCGCGTGCTGCGGGAGGCGGCGCGGGGCTTCGCGCTGATCCGCGCCGACCGCACGCTGCGCGTGCTCGTACCGGCATCGCTGTGCCCCAACGCCTGCTTCGGCGGGGTGGCGCTGCTGATCGTCGCGGCGGCCGAGGGGCGGGGCGACGGGGCCGCCGCCATCGGCGCCGCCCTGTCGGTGGCCGGCCTGGGCGGGGTGGCCGGCGCGCTGGCCGCGCCGGCGCTGCTGCGCCGACTGCGGCCCTCGGTGCTGCTGCTGGGCGCGCTGGCGCTGATGCCGTGCGCGGTGGCGGGGCTGGCGGCGGCACCGGGGCCGGTGGCGGCCGCCGTGCTGCTGGGCGCCTGCATGTTCACCGTCCCCGTGCTCAACGCCCAGCTCACCGTCTACCAGATCCGGCGCACCCCCGACGCGCTCCAGGGGCGGGTGTTCGCCGCCACGGCCTTCGCCATGGGGGTGACCCAGCCGCTGGGGCCGCTGCTCGGCGGCGCCGGCTACCACTTCCTCGGGCCCACCCCAGCGTTCCTCGCGCTCGCCGGCCTGCTGGCGGCCGGCGCCGCCTGCGTGGCGGCGCTGCCGGCCGCGCGGCGCCTGCCGCCGGCGGAGGCGGGGATGGGGGCGGCGACGGAGGAGGAGACGGCGGAGGCGCCGCCTCCCTGACCGCATGACCGAAAGGACCGGAAGCCCGCATGGCCTTCGACCGCGTGACCGACTGACCGCCCACCGCATGACCGCCTACCGCGTGACCGTCCGCCGCTGACCGCACGACCCGCCTGAACCCGCCCCCGCCGCCACCTCGACCCCGCCTCCGGGAGGACACCCCGGCACACACCGTGGAGGACACCGTGAACGACACCCACCGGCCGCCGGCGCAGGCCAGCGCCCCGTTCCGGGGAGGGCTGGGGCTGCCGGTCGGCATCGCCGGCACCGGCGTGCACATCCCCGACCAGGTCGTGACCAACGCCGACCTGGTCGCCCACCTGGACACCTCCGACGCCTGGATCCGCGAGCGCACCGGCATCCGCGAGCGCCGCTTCCTGCGCCAGGGCGAGACGACCTCCGACATGTGCGTGGCCGCCGCCGAGGCGGCCCTGGCCGACGCCGGTGTCGGCGCGGCCGCGCTGGACGCGGTCATCGTCTCGACCTTCACCCATGACCAGCCGCTGCCCTCCACGGCGCTGATGGTCAAGGACCGCATCGGCGCGCACCGCGCCATCCCCCTCGACCTCAACCAGGCCGCCTGCGCGGGCGGGGTCTACGGCATGTGGCTGGCCGCCCACCTGCTCCAGAACATGGAGCTGGACAGCGTGCTGGTGATCGGCGCGGAGGCGCTGTCGCGGTGCACCGACCCCCAGGACCGCGCCACCCGGGTGTTCTTCGGCGACGCCGCCGGCGCGGTGGTGCTGCGCCGCACCCGCCCCGGCCACGGGATCCTCGCCTGGCACGCCGACTCGCGGCTGTCCCACGCGGTGGAGATCCCCGCCGGGGGCTCGCGCCGGCCCGCCTCGGCCGAGACGGTCGCCGACCGCGCGCACTTCCTCAAGATGGACGGGCGCGTGGTGTGGAAGGAGGCCACCGAGCACCTGCCCGCGAGCGTGGAGGAGGTGGTGGCCGCCGCCGGGGTCCGGGTGGCCGACGTCGACCGGTTCGTCTTCCACCAGGCCAACCTCAACATCGTGCGGGAGGCGATGCTCGCCCTGGGCCAGCCCATGGACAAGGCGGCGGTCAGCGTGGACCGCCTGGGCAACACGGGCGCGGCCACCGTCTTCGTCGGCCTGCACGAGTCGCTGGCGCAGGGCCGCGTGCGCTCGGGCGACCTGGTGGTCGTCTCGGCGATCGGCGCCGGGTTCCTGTGGGGCTCGCTGTGCATCCGCCACTGGGCGGGCGCGGGCGCGAGCGCCGACGAGGGCGCGGAGGCGAGTGCTGAGGCGGGCGCGGAGGCGAGTGCTGAGGCGGGCGCGGCCGACGGCGCGTCGGGCGCGGAGGGCTGACCCCGGCGCGGACCCACCGCCTACCCGGCGGCCACCGCTCCCTCCCCCGGCCACTTCACGTACCGGCGCCCGCGCGGGTGCCGGACCCACCGACCACACCCCCACAGGAGGATGCACATGGACGGGCACCTGGTGACGCTGCGGCCGCCCACCGAGGCCGACTTCGAGCTGATCAGCGAGTGGATGCGGCCGGGCCGCACCGCCGCCCTGGCGGGCGGCGGCTCGGAACTGGCGTCGGCGGACCTGATCCGGCGCCGCGCCGAGATCAGCGGGGAGTCGATCCTCATGGTGCACACCAAGGCCGCCGTGGGCCGCCCCATCGGCTTCATCCGCTGGCAGACCCGCAAGTACGCGGGCCACTACGAGATCGGCGGCGCGGTGGGCGACGCGGGATTCTGGGACAGCGGCTGCGGCGCCGAGGCGACGTCGCTGGTGCTGGAGCACCTGTTCCACGCCCGCAACGCCCACCGGGTGCAGTTCGTGGTGGGCCTGTACAACCGGCGCACCGTGAAGATGCTGCTCAACTCCGGGATCGTCGTGGAGGGCCTGCTGCGCGACTACTTCTTCCTCGACGGGGAGTACCACGACGCCGTCGTGGCCTCGGTGCTGCGGGACGAGTTCTACCGGCTGGACGCCTGGGGTCCGATCCCCGACGCCATCCCCCGAGAGGAGAAGGAGGAGGCGGTCGCGGCCTTCCGCGAGGCCATGCGCGAACGCTGGTCGGGCGAGATGTTCAAGAAACTCGTGGAGCGCGAGCGCTGAACGCCCTGATCAAAGAAAACGGCAGCAGGACAACGACGGCGGCGGAGGTCGAGGCGGGCGGACATCGGCCCGCGTGTCGGGGCTCGGGCGTGCGACGGGGCGGCGACGGCGGCAGGCGGCCCGGGCGGCGGAGATCGGACCGCGCCTCGGTAGTCCGGGCATGCGACGAGGCACCGACGGCGGCAGGTGGCAGGGCGCGCGATCACCGGACCGCGCCTCGGGGGCTCGGGCATGCGACAAGGCGCCGAGGGCAGCGCGTGGCCGGGCAGGGCGGGACCGGCTCGGCTTGGCGACGGCCCTCACCTTGCGCGAGACCGGAGCGACCGCCTCGTTCGCAAACCAGGACAAGGCGGGCACCACCCCTCTGCAATCTCACATGGTGAGAAGAAAACAGCCTTTTTCATCGCGAGATCCCTCTACCGTTCGCCATTCCGGCGGGTAGGGCGCATACATCGCTCGCCCAAACAGGCATCGCGGACAAAAGGGTGTGGCACACACTCCCGGCATCTCATTATGTGGTCACCGAGGCGCCCGCGTGACCCCGGAGGGCCGCTGGAGCTGGCCTGCGTGGCGACAAAAGGGGCAAGGCGCGACAAAGGACCGTCTTGTATACCGTAGACATGCGAGTTTTGATCCGCCGCCCCAACCGGAGCCACTTCTAACGGTCGGCACCGCCGAACGCCGCCCCCGGCCCCCGCCCGCCGTCGCCGCCCCCGTCGCGACCCCGGCCATCCGCCCCGCGAACCGATGGCCGCACGCCCGAACCCCCGCCCCGCCTCGGCGCCCCGTCGCGGCCTCGGCCATCCGCCATGAGGACCGCTGGTCGCGGCCCCGGACCCGCACCTCACCTCGGCGCCCCGTCGCGACCCGAGCCGACCGCCGTCTGGATCGATGGTCGCGGCCCAGGCCCCCACCTGCCTTCGCTGCCCTCGTCGCCACCCCGGCCATCCGCCATGAGGACCGCTGGTCGCCGACCCGAACCCGCACCTCACCTCGGCGCCCCGTCGCGACCCGAGCCGACCGCCGTGAGGACCGCTGGTCGCGGCCCAGGCCCCCACCTGCCTTCGCTGCCCCCGTCGCCACCCCGGCCATCCGCCCCGAGCACCGACGACCGCACGCCCGGGGACCCCCATCCCACCTCGGTGCCTCGGCGCCCTCACCTCGGTGCCCCGCCTCTCGCGCCTCAACTGCGGGCCGGGACGGCGTCCTCCGGGGTGACCGTGCGCACTGTCGGGAAGTGGCCCTGGGACAGCCGGTCGAACAGGTTGCTGGGGCCGGGGACCCAGACCTCGGTCACGCCTCGTCGGCGCATGGCCGCCACGGCGTCGGGCCAGCGCACCGGGCGGACGAAGCCGTCGGCGACCAGGGCCGCGACCTCCTCCGCCGTCTCCAGCACCGCGCCGTCCTGGTCGGACACCCACGGGATGCGGGGGTCGGCCGGTCCGGCGGCGGCCAGCAGAGCGCGCGCCTCCTCGCGCAGGGCGCCGAAGGCGCGGCAGTGCACGGGCGGGCGCATGGAGTACAGCGGCACCCCGCCCGCCGCGCGGACCGCGTCCTCCAGCAACCCGACATGGCCACAGGCCAGGGTGATGGCGTAGAACCCGCCGCCCAGCAGGCACGACAGGTCGTACCACACCTCGGCGTCGTCCAGGTCGGCCAGCACCCGGCGCAGCTCGTCGGGGGGCGTGCGGAAGAAGAAGTGGGTGACCAGGTCGCGCTCCTCGGCCGCGAAGTAGGCGGCCTCGCGCCGGGCGAGTTCGGCGGTCAGCCGGACCAGGTCGGGGTAGGCCAGCACCCCGGTGAACGCCATCGCCGCCATCTGGCCGAAGCTGGGACCGGCGCACAGCGACGGCGACAGGCCGTGCAGCTCCACCGCGCGGTCGGCCAGGGCCAGGCAGTTGACGACGAACGCGACCCGGCTCGACTCGTCGTAGTCGGTGTCCACGTCGCGGAACCGCTCGACCAGCCGGTAGCCCAGGGCGTCGTCGGCCTCGGCCGCGCGGCGGCGGGCGTGCGGGTCGCGCTCCATGAACGCGCCCACCGCGCGGTGGTTGGATGGCGCCATGCCCGGGAAGACGACCGCCGATGCCCCGCCGCTCACCGCCGCGCCCCCTCGGCGGCGGTGGCGGCCGCACCCGTCGCGCCCGCCGCACCTGTAGCACCGGCCCCACCGGCCGCCGCGCCGGGCGCGGGCGCCCCGGCGGCCCCCGGGGCGCCGGCCTCGGACGCGGCGGCCCCGGCCCCCGCCCCCCTCTCGGCCCCACTCCCGGCCACGGCCCCGGCCTCGGGCAGGTCGCCCGCGCCCAGGTAGGCGGTGACCTCGAAGTCCACGTCGGTGAAGCGCAGCGACTTCAGCACGAAGTGGCCCGGCCCGATCACCGTCACCCGCCGCACCCCCCACTCGGCCATGGCGCGCACGCCCCGCTCCCAGTGGACGGTGCGGCTGTACTGGCGGATGAAGGAGTCGGTGACCTCGGCTGCGGTGCGCAGCGGGCGGCCGGTCAGGTTGCACACCAGCGGGACGTCGGGGTCGCGCGGCGGGTCCAGGTAGCGCCACTCCGCCGCGAAGCGCCGCTCGACCTCGTGCAGCACCGGCAGCGGGCTGTGGGCGGGCGGGCCGTGCGGGATCACCACGCCCACGCCGCCGCAGGCGGGCGCGTGGGCGTTCATCACCCGCAGCGCCGCCAGGTCGCCGGTGAGGATGAGCTGGTCGGCGGCGGTGTAGGCGCAGGGGCTGAGCACCAGGCCCTTCTCGCGCTCGGCGCGCATCAGCTCCTCGAAGCGGGCCAGGTCCACGCCGTAGTAGAACGCCACGCCCAGCCCGTGCCCGGCGAAGACCTCGTCCTCGATGACGGGCATCAGGTGGGTCATGCGCACGGCGTCGCGGAAGGTCATGTGGCCGCTGAGGTGCCCGGCCACGATCGAGCCGAGGCTGAGCCCGGCGATGTAGTCGGGGCGGTCGCCCCCGGCGACGGTCGTCTCGTGGATGGCGGCGGCGATGGCCAGGGACGCCGGGCGCACCACGCGGCCGCTGTTGATGGCGGCGGGGTCCGCGCCGAAGAACGCGGCGGCCAGGTCGCTGCCCAGGATCTCGGACGCCTCGGCGAACCTGCGGCGTACCAGCGGCTGGGCGTCGTAGAGGTCGCGGTAGTCGCCGGGCTGCACGACGACCTGGGGGTTGAGCAGGACGGCGCTCTTGGCGGCGCCGCCGGGCTCGGGGGTGGCGGGGGTGGCGGGGGTGTGCACGGTCGGCTCTCCCATCGGGGGCGGTGCGCGGTCAGGCGGTGAGCCCGCCGTCCACGACGAGGGTGTGCCCGGTGATGTAGGCGGCCTCGTCGGAGGCGAGGAACGCGACGGCGGCGGCGATCTCCTCGGGGCGGGCCAGGCGCTCCAGGGCCACCCGCCCCACGATCTCCTTCAGCGAGGCGTCGTCGATGCGGGCCACCATGCCGGTGTCGGCGGTGTAGCCGGGGGCCACGGCGTTGACCCGGACGCGGTGGCGGGCGTACTCGCGGCTGAGCGCGCGGGTCATGCCGAGGATCCCGGCCTTGCTGGCGGCGTACCCGCTCAGGCCGGCGATGCCGGTGATCCCGGCGATGGAGGCGACGTTGACGATCGCGCCGCGCCCGCTCATCAGCAGGTAGGCCGACGCCGCCTTGATGCAGTGCAGGGTGCCCATGAGGTTGGTGCGCACGGGCGCGGCCCACTCCTCGACCGGGCCGGTGGGCAGCACGGCGGCGGCGTCGCCCACCCCGGCGTTGTTGACCAGGACGTCGACGCGGCGGTGGGCGCGCACCACCCCGGCGACGGCGGCGGTCACCGCCGCGTAGTCGGCGACGTCGAACCGGCAGGGGGTGGCGGGTTCGCCGCCCAGGGCGGTGCAGCGCGCGGCGGTCTCCTCGGCGCCCCGCTCGTCGGCGTGGTAGCCCACGACCACGCGCGCGCCCCGGCGGGCCAGGGCCTCGCAGACCGCGCGGCCGATCCCGCGCGAGCCGCCGGTGACCACCGCGACGCGCCCGCCCATGCCGGGGCCGGTGGAGCCGGCGGGGTCCACCTGGCCCGACGAGCCGGCGGGGCCGGCGGCGGTGCCCGCCGCGCCGGCGGGCCGGGGCCGGTTCTCCTCCTCAGCCGGCATCGGCGGCCACCTCCTTCAGCGCGCCCGCGAACGCGGCCACGTCCTCGCCGGTGGTGTAGCCGGCCACGCCCGCGCGCAGCGCGGCGGGCAGCCCGGGGGCGGCCGCCGCCATGGGGCCGGGGGCGTAGAAGCGGCCGTGGGTGAGGCTGACCCCGCGCGCGGCGAACGCCTCGGCCGCCTCGGCGGCCGGCACCCCGGGCAGGTAGAAGACCTCCACGGGCACGCGGTCGCCGCCCGCCGGGCTCACCCGGCGCACGCCGGGCGCGGTCTCCAGCACCTGGGCCAGCTCGCCCGCCAGCGCGGCCTCGCGCTCGGCGACGGCGGCCCGGTCCCAGCCCAGCAGCACCTCCGCCGCCACGGCCGTGCCCAGCAACTGCTCGAAGGCGAGCGTGCCCAACTCCAGGCGGCCGGGCAGGTCGTCGCCCGCCGGGGCCGGCTGCTCGGCCAGGCGCAGCGGCTCGGCCGCCTCGTCGCCGATCCACAGCACCCCGGCGTGGGGGCCGTAGAACTTGTAGGCCGAGGCGACCACGGCGTCGGCGCCCCACGCGGCGGCGTCGACCGGGCGGTGCGGCACCGCCTGCACGGCGTCGACGTAGACGCGGGCGCCCACGCGGTGGGCGGCGGCGCAGATCGCGGCGACGTCGGGGGCCGAGCCCAGCGCGTTGGACGCCGCGCTGACGGCCACCCAGCGGGTGCGCCCGGTCAGCACCTCGGCGACCGCGTCGGCGGGCAGGGTCCCCTCGACCAGCCGGGCGGTGCGCACGGTCGCGCCGCGCCGGCGCGCCATGGCCCGCCAGGGCGCCACGTTGGCCTCGTGGTCCAGTTCGGTGCACACGATCTCGTCGCCGGGGCGCACGTGCTCGCCGGCGGCGCGCACGAACAGCGCCGTGAGCGTGGTCATGTTGGGGCCGAAGACGACGTGGCCGCCGGGCGCGCCCAGCAGCCGCCGCACCGCCGCGCGCGCCCAGTCGGCCAGGGCGTCGGAGTGGCGGCCGGCGGGGTAGGCGCCGCCGTCGTTGGAGACCATGGGGCCGGCCAGGTAGCCGGCGACCGCGTCGGCCACGGCCGCGTGGACCAGGGTGCCGGCGGGGCCGTCGAAGCGGGCCTGGCCGGCGCGCCGCCCGGGGAACTGGGCGGTGAGGGGGGCGGCGAGGTAGTCCGCCAGCGGGCGCGGCAGCAGGTCGTCGGCCCTCATCGCGGCGCCCGGGGTCCGGTGGCGCGCTGGCCGAACCCGCTCTCCCGCGCCTCGGCCTCGGGCCGGGGCCGGTCCAGGCGGACGATGGCGCGCTTGAGCCAGCGGTCGGTGCCGTCGTAGCGGGGGCGGAAGGGCTTGCGCCCGTGCACCGCCACGTCGTTGTCGATGAGGATGATGTCGCCCGCCTGGAGCGGTACCTCCTCCTCGTTGATCTCCAGCCCCTTCTCCAGGGCGGTGTAGGCGTCGGTGAACTCCGGGTCGTCGGGCAGCCGGCTGTAGGCCGGGTCGAACCGCAGGCACGGTCCGTCGGGCGCGGCCCACACCGTGGCGATGCCGGGGGCGGCGAGCGCGGTCCAGGAGCCGGCGCCCTCGGGCGGGCGGTAGGAGTCGTCGGGGGTGATCACCACGCGGGGTTGCGCCAGTTGGGCGCGCTGGGCGTCGCTGAGGCCGACCCGGCGCACGCTGGAGACCAGGCTGCCCACGCCGTCGGGGTTGCGCAGCGCGGCGAGCAGCAGCAGGTGGGGGCGCATCGGGTGGAACGCGTCCTCGGTGTGGCGGGTGAGCGTGGTGGTGCTGCTCGCGCCCACCTGCGCCTTCTCCTGACCGGGGATGGGCAGGATGTTGTGCACCAGTCGGCCGCCCTGCTGGTTGGCCCAGCCGTAGAGGTCGCCCAGGGCGGCGGCCACGAGCGCCAGCCCCAGGTCGAGCGCGTTGGCCTCCTCGCCCTGGGGGCCGCTCCAGTGCGGCGGGGTGGGGCCCAGGGCGCCGAAGGCGTCGAGCAGGCCGGTGACGACCCGGTAGCCGCGCTCGCGGTCGGGGCGGGGCAGGGCCGCGGCGAGGTCGCCGGCCAGGGGGTGGGGCGGGCCGGCGGCGACGTCCTCGGGGGACCGCCCGGCGGCCGCCAGGTCGCGGGCGGCGCGGGCCAGGCGGGCGGCCAGGCCGGGGTCGGCGGGGTGGGGGGTCAGCGGCGCGCCGGCCGGTGCGGGCGCGCCGGTGTGCTCGGACATCAGTCGCCCTCGCCGACGGGCTCGGGCGCGGCCGGGCGCGCCGCGCTGTCGGCGTCGAGGGTCGCGACGATCCGGTCGAGGGTGCGGAAGGAGTCGGTGTTGGTGGAGGCGATGTCCAGCCCGTAGCGCTCGTGCAGCTCCGAGATGAAACGGAGCGTGTCCATGGAATCCAGTCCGAAGCGTGAACTGAGGCCGAACAAGGGCTCGTCCGCGGCGACCTCTTCGGGGCGCACGTCGAGCTGGTAGACCTGGACAAATAGCTTTTGAATATCCTTGATCACGGTTCACCTATTCCGCCGCGGCGGCGGCCAAAGAAGTCACGCATTGCAACCATGCATTGCCGGGATGCGGAAAACTCCTCCAACGTAGGAGCGCGTTATCGAGGGGGTCAACGAGGATGTCCTGAACCGGACACGGCCGGCCGCCCTTGTATTTCCCCTGCTAGGCTGCATCGCATGCCACCGATGAGAATGCCTTTACCTGCGCGGAAATGGCTCGCCCGCGGTCGCGTAAACTCCGGCGTACATAGAAGTATGTACGCCGTCTCCTTTTAAAGAAGGATGTCCGCGGCAGCGGAGGGTGATGCAATGGTCCGCATGGTGTGGCAGGTACTGAGAAAGCGCGACGCAAAAGCCGTGGCAATAGCCGTCGCGGTCTTCTCCGCAGGGTTCGTGCTGCTCCATTCCGGCGCCTACGCCTCGCGCGACGCCTCGACGGCGTGGGCCACCACCGAGTACGGCTACCCGGCGCCGCTGCTGGTCGGCACGCTGGCGCTGGTGTGCGTGGGGGTGTCCCTGCGCTACCGGGCGCCGCTGCTGGGCCTGGCCATCGGCACGGTCGGGTTCGTCAGCGACATCGTCATCGGCGCGTCGCTGGCGACCATCCTCATCTACACCGACAACATCTACGCCGCCTGCACCTACGGCCCGCGCTCGACCTGGCGGCTGATGCTCATGGTGACCACCACCATGAGCATCGTCATGGGCGGCGTGGTGTTCGCGATGCAGCGCCACCTGGCCGGCAGCATCATCCTCATGGCCGTGATCGCGGCCGTGCTGGTCAGCCCGGTGGTGACCGCGGCGGTGGTGCGCCAGACCCGCGACCGCGCCGAGGACGCCCGCCTGCGCGCCGAGCAGACCGCGCGGCTGGCCGAGCTGGACCGGCGCAACGCCGTGGCCACCGAGCGCACCCGCATGGCGCGCGAGCTGCACGACTCGGTCGCGACCCGGCTGAGCATCATCGTGCTCCAGTCCACCGCGCTGCTGGCGCGCGACGACCTCGACGCCGAGACCCGGCGCCGGCTGCTCACCACCATCCGCGAGGACAGCACCCAGGGCCTGGCCGAGCTGCGCGGCATGATCGACGTCCTGCGCGACGAGCGCGACGAGGAGCCGGTGGCGGTGCCCCGGCGCATGGGCGACATCCACGACCTCGCCGAGAGCCTGGGCGAGGAGGCCACCCTCCACGTGGAGGGTGAGCCCCGCCCGCTGCCGCCGGCCGTGGAGCTGGCCGCGTTCCGCATCGTGCAGGAGTCGGTGACCAACGCGCTCAAGCACAGCGGCGGCCCCGCGCACGTCCGCGTCACCTACCGGGAGGACGAGATCGAGCTGACGATCGAGAACGCGATGACCGGCAGCGCGGTGTCGCGGCTGCCCAGCGGCAGCCTGGGCCTGACGGGGATGCGCGAGCGCGCCGAGGTGCTGGGCGGCGCCTTCAGCGCCGGTCCCGTGCCCGGGTCCGGCGACTGGCGGGTGCGCGCCGTGCTCCCGGCCAAGGCGGCCACGGAGGCGGTGCTGTGATCCGCGTGGTGATCGCCGACGACCAGGTCGCCGTGCGGACGGGGCTGTCCCTGATCCTCGACGGCGCGCCCGACATCGAGGTGGTGGCCGAGGCCGGCGACGGCAACGAGGCCGTGGCGCTGGCCCGCGACCTGCGGCCCGACGTGCTGGTGATGGACATCCGCATGCCGCGCAAGGACGGCATCACCGCCACCCGGGAACTGGCCGGGGTCACCGACGTGCTGATCATGACGACGTTCGACCTCGACGAGTACGTGTTCGGCGCCCTGCACGCCGGGGCCGCCGGGTTCCTGCTCAAGAGCGCCGACAGCGACGCCCTCCTCCAGGCGGTGCGCACGGTCGCCCGCGGCGAGGGCATGATCTCGCCCTCGGTGACCCGGCGGCTCATCCGCTCCTTTGCCGAGCGGGCGCCCGCCCGCCAGGAGGAGCACCGCCTGGACTCCCTGACCCGGCGCGAGCGCGAGGTGCTGCGGTGCATCGGGGAGGGGCTGTCCAACTACGAGATCTCCGAGCGGCTGGAGATGGCCGACGCCACGGCCAAGACCCACGTCAGCCGCATCCTGTCCAAGCTCGGGCTGCGCAGCCGCGTGCAGGCGGCCATCCTCGCCCAGGAACACGAGCACGAACTGTGACCCCCGCCGACCGCGCGGCCGCCGCACCGGCCGCGCCCGACCGCTCCCCCGAGGGCGCCGTGCGGGCGCCCGGCCCCCGCGCCCGCACCGCCACCCCCCGCCGCGCACGCGTGAACCGCGCCGCGCCGCGGGATCGCCGGGCGGCACCGGAGACCCCGGCCCGCCACCCCCACCACCGCCTGCTCATCGGCGGCACGGCCTGGAACACGGTGCCGCACCACCCCTAGAGCACACGAGGTACCCCCCATGCGCAGAACCGCGTCTACGCACCCCACCTGGCGGGCCACCACCCCCTCCCAGCCCGCCTACGGCGAACTGCTGAGGTTCGCCTCGACCTTCACCAAGGACTTCTCGGCGATCGTGCCCTGGCAGTGGGTCACCGGGCTGGTGATGGCCACCGCGCGCGGCGACCGCCGGGCGGCCCCGGACGGCCCCGCCTCCTGCCGCATCGCCTGCGTGGGCGGCGGCAACGGGGCCTCGGCGCCCGCGTGGCCGCCCGCCACCGAGGTCCGCCAGCTCGCGGCCTCCCCCATCTGGCTGGCCATCGGCGACCGCCGCGCCGCCTTCATCGCGCCGGCGTCGGGGCACCACCGCGGCCGGGCGTGGATCACCACCGACTCCGACGACGTGCGCACCGCCAAGGGGTTCTTCGAACTCGCCTGGTGCGGCGCCCGGCGCGGCTCGCCCGCCCGGCCCACCGAGCGCCGCTCGGCCGTGCTGCTGTGCCTGGCCCGGGGGCTCACCGACGCCGCGATCGCCAAGCGCCTCAACGTCACCGACCGCACGGTGCGCCGCGAGATCAGTTCGCTGATGCGTGACACCGGCTCCACCACCCGCTTCCAGTTGGGCCTGCGCACCGCGCTGGGCGGTGTGGGGCTGCCCTCGCTGGCCCTGCCGCCGGGCCCGGCCGACGCGCCGGCCGACGCACCCGCCCACGACGGCCAGGAGGTGTCGGCGTGAGCCCCCAGGCCGGTGCGGTCGACCCGCTGGACCGTCTGCCCGCGCTGGAACTGCACCGCATCTTCGAGCACCGCGCGGCCGCCGCGCCCGAGGCCGTCGCCGTGGTGCACGGCCCGCGCTCGGTGACCTACCGCGAGCTGGACCGGCACGCCGACGCCGTGGCCGCGCGGCTGCGCGCGGCCGGCGCCGGCCCCGGGAGCCTGGTGGGGATCCGCACCGGGCGCGGCCCGGCGATGATCGCCTCCATGGTCGCCGTGCTCAAGACCGGCGCGGCCTATGTGCCCGTGGACCCCGGCGACCCCGAGGAGCGGTTCGGCCACATCGCCGCCGAGGCCGGCATGGGCGTGCTGGTCACCGACGACCCCGAGGCCGCCGCGCCCGGCGGCCGGCCGCTGCGCCTGGTGCGGCCCGACGCCGATCCGACGGACGCCGCCGCCCCCGCGCCGGCGGCGCCCGCCGACCCCGACGCCCCCGCCTACGTGCTGTTCACCTCGGGCTCCACCGGCGCGCCCAAGGGGGCGGCCATGACCCACCGGGCGCTGGCCAACCTGCTGAACTGGCACGACCGCACCCGGCCGGGCACCTGCGCGCTGCCCACGCTCCAGTTCTGCGCGGTCAGCTTCGACTTCTCCGTGCACGAGATCTTCTCGACGCTGTGCTTCGGCGGCACCCTGGTGGTCGCCGACGACGCGGTGCGGCGCGACCCGTTCGCCCTGGTCCGCTTCGTGGCCGAGCACCCCGTGGAGCGGCTGTTCCTGCCGGTCACCCCGCTCACCCGGTTCGCCGAGGCGTTTGGCGAGCGCCCGCTGGAGCTGGCCGTGCGCGAGGTCGTCACCACCGGCGAGCGGCTGCGGATCACCCCGGCGCTGCGGGAGCTGTTCACCCGCACCGGCGCGCGCCTGCACAACCACTACGGCGCCACGGAGTTCCAGGACGCCGCCGTGCACACCCTGGAGCCGCCGGCGGCGGCGTGGCCGGCCGACGTGCCGGCCGGGCGGCCCATCGACAACGTCGCCGTCCACGTGCTGGACGCCGACCTGCGCCCGGTGCCCGACGGGCGCGAGGGCGAGCTGTACATCGGCGGCGCCGGGGTGTCGCCGGGCTACGTCAACCGGCCCGACCTCACCCGCGAGCGGTTCGTCACCGGGCCGGGCGGCACGGGCCGCCTGTACCGCACCGGCGACCTCGCGCGCGTCGGCCCCGGCGGCGTGCTGGAGATCCTGGGCCGCGCCGACGACCAGATCAAGGTCAACGGCGTGCGCGTGGAGCCGGGCGAGGTCGAGGCCGCGCTGCTGGAGCACCCCGACGTGGCCGAGGCGGCGGTCGCCGCGCGCGGCCCCGCCGGGCGCGAACGGCTCGTGGCCTACGTGGTGCCGCGCGCCGGCGCGGACGGGGACCTGGCGCGGCGGCTGCACCGGCACACCGCCGAGCGGCTGCCCCGCGCGCTGCGGCCCACGGGGTATGAGGAGCTGGCGGCGCTGCCGCTGACCTCCAGCGGCAAGAAGGACCGGCGCCGGCTGCCCGAGCCCACCGCGCGGGAGCGACTGCTGGACACCGCCGCGCTGCCGCCCGCCTCCGAGGCCGAGCGGGTGCTGGCCGGGCTGTGGCGGGAGATTCTGGACCTCGACGAGGTCGGGGTGGAGGACAACCTGTTCGACGCCGGGGGGACCTCGGCGCACGTGGTGGAGCTGCGCCGGGCGGTCGCCGAGCGGCTGGGGGTGGAGCTGTCGGTGGTCGACGTCTTCCGCACCCCCACGATCCGCGCGCTGGCCCGCCGCGTCAGCGGCGGCGGCACGCCGGCGGCGGCCGGCGGGCCGCGTCCCCACGGCGCGGCGCCCGGCGCGGACGCGGGCGGCACCGCCGGCGGGGACGCCGTGGCGGTCATCGGGATGGCGCTGCGCTTCCCCGGCGCGTCCGGCCCCGAGGAGTTCTGGGCCAACCTGGTCGCCGGAACCGAGTCGGTCACCCGGTTCGCCGAGGGCGAACTCGACCAGCCCGACCCCGACCTCGCCGGGCACCCCGACTACGTGCCGGCCGCGCCGGTGATCCCCGGCGTGGAGCTGTTCGACGCCGCGTTCTTCGGGATCGGCGCGCGCGAGGCCGCCACCATGGACCCCCAGCAGCGGCTGCTCCTCCAGTGCGCGTGGGAGGCGTGCGAGAACGCCGGGTACGTGCCCGGCGCCGGCTCCTCGGCCGCCGTGGGGGTGTTCGCGGGCTCGGCCATGAGCACCTACCTGCTCAACAACGTCGCGCCCGCCGAGGGGTTCCCCGCGCGCGGCCCGTTGACCGAGGCCGACCTGCGCCAGTTCCAGTTGAAGCTGGGCAACGACCGCAGCTACCTGGCCACCCGCGTGTCCTACAAGCTCGGCCTGACCGGGCCGAGCGTGAACGTGCAGACCGCGTGCTCGACCTCGCTGGTGGCCGTGCACCAGGCGTGCCGCAGCCTGGCCGCCGGCGAGTGCGACGCCGCGCTGGCCGGCGGGGTGTCCGTCCCGGTGCCCCAGGCCACCGGCTACCTCTACGAGGACGGCATGATCCGCTCCCGCGACGGGCACTGCCGCCCCTTCGACGCCGCCGCCCAGGGCACCCTGTTCGGCAGCGGCTGCGGGGTGGTGCTGCTCAAGCGGCTGGCCGACGCGATCGCCGACGGCGACCACATCCACGCCGTCATCCGGGGCTCGGCGGTCAACAACGACGGCGCCGACAAGGTCGGGTTCACCGCGCCCAGCGTCGAGCGCCAGGCCGAGGTCGTGGAGCGGGCGCTGCGCGCGGCGCGCGTGGACCCCGCCACGGTCGGCTACGTCGAGGCCCACGGCACCGGCACCCAGGTGGGCGACCCCATCGAGATCGCCGCGCTGACCGAGGCGTTCGCGCGGGCCGGCGGCCGCCCCGAGGGCGCCGGGCGGTGCGCGGTGGGGTCGGTGAAGTCCAACATCGGGCACCTGGACGAGGCCGCCGGGATCGCCGGGTTCATCAAGGCCGTGCTGGCGCTGCGCCACGGCACGGTCCCGCCCACCCTGCACCTGGAGCGGACCAACCCGGCGATCGACTTCGCCTCAAGCCCCTTTTACGTCAACACCGAGGTGTTGGACTGGCCCGCCGGCGCCGTCCCGCGCCGGGCCGGGGTCAGCTCGTTCGGCATGGGCGGCACCAACTGCCACGTGGTGCTGGAGGAGGCGCCCCCGCCGCCCGCGCGCCCCGCCGCCGGCGCGGACGCCGGACCGCAGGTGCTGCCGCTGAGCGCCCGCACCCCCGACGCGCTGGCCGACCTGGCGCGGCGCCACGCCGACCACCTGGCCGCGCGGCCCGGCACCGACCTCGCCGACGCGGCGGCCACCGCCGCCACCGGGCGCCGCCACTTCGAGCACCGGCTGGCCGTGGTCGCCGGTACGCCCGCCGAGGCCGCCGAGCGGCTGCGCCGCGCGGCCGACGCCGCCGGCGCCGCGCCCGCCCCGCCCGGCGCCACCGCGTTCCTCTTCGGCGGGCAGGGCTCGCACTACGCCGGGATGGGTCGGGAGTTGCACGCGAGCCTGCCCGCCTTCCGCGCGGCCCTGGAGGAGTGCGCCGCGCTGATGGACCCGCACCTGCCCGAACCGCTGCTGGACGTCCTCTTCGCCGAGGGCGACCGGCTCACCGACACCGGGTGGGCCCAGCCGGCGGTGTTCGCCGTGGAGTACGCCCTGGCCCGCGCCTGGGCGGCGCTGGGGATGGAGCCCGACGCGGTGCTGGGCCACAGCCTCGGCGAGTACACCGCCGCCTGCGTGGCGGGGGTGTTCCCGCTCGCCGACGCCGCGCGGCTGGTCACCGCCCGCGCCCGGCTGATGGCGGCGCTGCCGCGCGGGCGCATGGCGGCGGTACTGGCCGGTGAGGACGTGGTGGCGCCGCTGGTGGCCGCCGAGGGCGGCGCGGTGGCCGTGGCCGCCCTCAACGGGGCGCGCTCCACCGTGGTGTCGGGGCCGCCGGCGGCCGTGGAGCGCGTGTGCGCGGCCCTGCGCGAGCGCGGCGTGCGCCAGTCGCCGCTGGCGGTCTCCCACGCCTTCCACTCCCCCATGATGGAGCCGATGCTGGCGGAGTTCGCCGAGGCCGCCGCCACGGTCGCCTACTCCGCGCCGCGCCTGCCGATCGTCTCCAACGTCACCGGCGAGCGCGTCGGCGCCGAGATCGCCACCCCCGAGTACTGGGTGCGCCACACCCGCGAGCCGGTGCGCTTCGCCGCCGGGCTGGCCGCGCTGCGGCGGCTGGGCTGCGCCTGCTATGTGGAGCTGTCGGGGCGGCCCAGCCTGCTGCCGCTGCTGGCCGCCGAGACCGGCGCCGAGGCGCCCGGCACGGAAGTACGCACGGCCAGCATGCACCCCCGGGGCGAGCGGGAGCGGTTCCTCGGCGCGGTCGCCGACCTCTACGGCGCCGGCCGCGACATCGACTGGTCGGCGCTGCACCCGCCGGGCACCCGCCGCCGCGTCGAACTGCCCACCTATCCCTGGCGGGCGGTGCGGCACTGGATCGACCCGCCGCCGCGCGGCGCCCGCACACCCGCCCCCGACCCCGCCGCCCACCCCCTGCTGGGCGCCCGGATCGACCTCGCCGGCAGCGACGAGGCGCGGTTCGAGGCGGTGGTGGGGCCGGGCACGCTGCCGTGGCTGGCCGACCACCGGGTGTTCGACACGGTGGTGCTGCCGGGCGTGGCGTTCATGGAGATCTCCCTGGCGGCGGCCGGCGCGCTCCTAGGTGACGGGCGCGGCCGGGAACTCGCCGACACCGTGATCCACCGCGCCATGGACTTCGCCGACGGCGCGCCGCGCACCGTGCAGACCCTCGTCGCCGCCGAGGAGGCGGGCACGCGGGCGCTGCGGGTGTACTCCCGCCCGGCCGGCGCCGCGCCGGGCACCCCCTGGACCCACCACTTCTCCACGCGGCTGCACACCCAGGGCGCCGGCGCCGCGCCCGCGCCCGAGGCCGGGGAGGCGTGGCCGGCCGCCGCAGCCGGGCCGGGCGCCGAGGCCGACCCGGAGGTGATCTACGCGGGCGAGCGCGCGCGCTCCATCGACCTGGGGCCCAGCTTCCACGCCACCCGCCGGCTGTGGCGCGCCGACCTGGCCGCGCGCTCCGAGATCGCCGCGCCCGAGGCCATCGGCGGCGAGACCGGGCGCTACCACGCCCACCCGGTGCTGCTGGAGGCGCTGTTCCTCGCCCTGACGGTGGCCTACCCCGCCGAGCACGGGCACCGCACCTACGTGCCGGCCGGTGTGGAGCGGCTGCGGGCGTGGGCGCCGCTGCGCGGGGAGGTCCGCTGCGCCGCGCGGATCCGCCCGGTGCCGGCGGGCGCCGAGGCGCCCGAGACCCTGCTGGGCGACGCCCGCCTGATGGCGCCCGACGGCCGCCTGCTGGTGGAGCTGACCGGGATCGTGCTCAAGCGGGCCGAGCGCCGCACCATGATCGGCTCGGCCGAGGAGCCCTGGCGGGCGTGGCTGCACCGCACGGTGTGGCGCCCGCTGCCCCTCACCCCCGACGGCGGCGCCCCCGGCACGCACTGGGTGGTGCTGGCCGACGCCGACCTGGGCGCCGGCCTGCGCGCAGCGGCCGGCGAGCGCGGCGCCCGCTGCACCGTGGTGACCGGCAGCCCCGCGCCCGACCCCGGCGCGCTCGCCGGCGCCGACCTGGTGGTCGACGCCCGGCCCGCCGCGCTCGCCGGAACCGCCGCCGGATCGCCCGAGGCGGCGGCCGAACACGCGGTGGCGGTGGCGGCGCTGGTGCGCGCGCTGGCACGCGCCCCCGGCCAGCCCCCGCCGCTGGTCCTGGTCACCCGGGGCGCCCACGCCGTGGACGCCGCGCCCGCGGCCGTCCCCGCCCAGGCGGCGGCGTGGGGCGTGCTGCGGGTGGCCGCCACCGAGCACGACGACCTCGCCCTGGGCGCCGTCGACCTCGACCCCGCCCTGGACACCGCCGACCAGCTCGCGCGGCTGGCCGCCGAACTCGCGGCGGCGGCCCGGGCGGGCGGCCCCGGCGAGCCGTGGACGGCGCTGCGCGGCGGCGCCCGCCACGCCGCCCGCCTGGTGGCCGCGCCGCCGGCGCGCACCGGCGCGGCACCGCGCGTGCGCGCCGTTGCCGCCTACCTGGTCACCGGCGGCCTGGGCGGGCTCGGCCTGCGCCTGGCCCGCTTCCTGGTGGAGCGCGGCGCCCGCCACCTCGTGCTGGTTGGACGCTCCGCACCCGGCGCGCAGGCGCGCGCGGCGCTGGCGGACCTGGCGGCGGCCGGCGCCCGCGTCGTGGTGCGCCGAGCCGACGTCGCCGACCCGCGCGCGGCGGCCGCGCTGCTGGCCGCCGTCGACGGCGACCCCGATCTGCCGCCGCTGGCGGGTGTCGCCCACCTGGCCGGCGTGCTCGACGACGGCGCCCTGACCGAGCTGACCCCCGAGCGGTTCCGGCGGGCGATGGCGCCCAAGGCGGCGGGCGCCTGGCACCTGGCCCGCCACCTGGGCGGACGCGACCTGGACTTCCTGGTGCTGTACTCGTCGGTGTCGGCGGTGCTGGGCACCCCGGGCCAGGCCAACTACGCCGCCGCCAACGCCTACCTGGACGCCCTGGCCGCGCGGCTGCGCGCCGAGGGCGTGCCCGCGCTGGCCGTCCAGTGGGGCTCCTGGGCGGGGGACGGGATGAGCGCGCGGGCCGAGGACACCGCCAAGGCCGCCCGCCACGGCGAGTACCCGATGGAGCCCGACGACGCGCTGGCGGCGCTGGCGCACCTGCTGGCCGCCCCGCCCGAGGACGCCGCCGTGGCGGTCCTGCGGGCGGACTGGGCCGTGCGCGCCGCCGCCGAGGGCGCGGTGCCCCGGCTGCTCAGCGAGCTGGCGCGGCCCCCGCGCGAGGAGCCCGGACCGGGCGGCGCACCGGTGTGGGACGTCGCCGCCGCGCCGCCCCGGGAGCGCCGGCGGCTGCTGGCCGACCACCTGCGGCGCGAGCTGTCGCTGGTGCTGGGCGTGGCCGAGGACATCGACCCCGCGCAGGGGTTCGTGTCGCTGGGCCTGGACTCGGTGGCCTCCATCGAGCTGCGCAACCGGGTCCAGCGCAAGCTGGGCCGCCGGCTCGACCTCACCCTGGCCTACGACCACCCCACGCTGGACGACCTCGCCGCCCACCTCGCCGAGGTCGTCGGCGCGGACGGACCCGCACCCGCCGTACCGGCCGCCTCCGCCGCCGGGGCGGACGCCCGCGCCGGAGCCGCAGGGGCCGGCGGGGGCGACGCCGCGCGGCGGCTCGCCGCCAAGCTGGGGGTTGGGCTGGGCTGCGATGACTGAGCCCATGGACTCCTACGACGCCCTGTTCGAGCGGTCGCTGGCCCGCATCGAGGAACTGGAGGCCGAGGTCGCCGCCCTGCGCCGGAGCCGCGAACCCGTGGCCGTGGTCGGCATGGGCTGCCGCTTCCCCGGCGCCGAGGACCCCCGCGCGTTCTGGCGGCTGCTGGAGCGCGGCCGCGACGCCACCGGCGAGGTCCCCGCCGACCGGTGGGACCCCCGCGCCCTGGCCGAGCGCGGGGTGCGCGCCCCCGCGCGCGGCGGGTTCGTCGGCGGCCTGGCCGACTTCGACGCCGAGTTCTTCCAGATCGCCCCGCGCGAGGCGGCGCGCGTGGACCCCCAGCACCGGCTGCTGCTGGAGGTCGCCTGGGAGGCGGTGGAGAGCGCCGGGCGCGCGCCGACCGACCTGCCCGCGCGCACCGGCGTCTACGTCGGGATCGGCAACAGCGACTACCGCGAGGCCGCCGCCGCCCAGGGGGCGGGCGCGGTGGACGAGTACTTCGCCAGCGGAGCCACCGCCAGCACCGCCAGCGGCCGGCTGTCCTATTTCCTCGGCCTCTGCGGGCCGAGCCTGTCGGTGGACACCGCGTGCTCCTCCTCGGCGGTGGCCGTGCACCTGGCGGTGGGCGCGCTGCGCACCGGGGAGTGCGACCTGGCCCTGGCCGGCGGGGTGAACCGCATCATCACCCCGCACGAGCACGCCGGCCTCACCGCCGCCGGCATGCTCGCCCCCGACGGGCGGTGCAAGCCGTTCGACGCCGCCGCCGACGGCTACGGCCGCGCCGAGGGCTGCGGGGTGCTGGTGCTCAAGCGGCTGGCCGACGCCCGCCGCGACGGCGACCCCGTGCTGGGGGTGGTGCTGGGCTCGGCCGTGGCCCAGGACGGCCGCCGGGCCGGGCTGACGGTGCCGCACGGCGCCGGCCAGCGGGCGGTCATCCGCGCCGCGCTGGCCGACGCCGGGGTGGCGCCCGACGCGGTGGGCTACGTGGAGGCCCAGGCCACCGGCACCGCGCTGGGCGACCGGATCGAGGCGGCGGCGCTGTCGGCGGTGTTCGCCGGGCGCGCGGAGCCGCTGCCGGTGGGCTCGGCCAAGGCCAACGTCGGGCACATGGAGGCCGCCGCCGGGGTCGGCGGGCTGATCAAGGTGCTGCTGGCGATGCGCGCGGGCACGCTGCCGGGCACCCCCACCTTCCGCACCCCCGACCCGCACATCGCCTGGGACGACGCGCCCTGGCGGGTGTGCGCCACGTCCCGGCCCTGGCCGGCCGGCCCGCGCGTGGCGGGGGTCGACTCCTTCGGGTTCGGCGGCACCAACTGCCACATCGTGCTGGGCGAGGCGCCGCCGGCGCCCGCGCCCGCGCCGAAGCACCCCGACCGGCCGTGCCACGTGCTGGCGCTGTCGGCCAAGAGCGCGGCGGCCCTGCGCGACCTGGCGCGGCGCCACCTGCGCGAACTGCAGACCGCCGAGGATCCCTCGCCCCTGGGCGACCTCTGCCACACGGCCGCCACCGGCCGCGCCCACTTCGCGCACCGGCTGTGCCTGCCGGCCGCCGACCACGCCGAACTGGCCGGCCGGCTGGCCGACTGGCTCGACGGCGGCGCCGGCGAGCACGGGGTCGTGCGGCGGTCGGCGGCGCCGACGGCCGTCGCCCGCTTCACCGGCGCCATCCCCTACCCGGGGGCCGGCGGCGAACTCCTCGCCACCAGCCCCACGTTCGCCGCCGCCGTGGCGCGGTGCGCCCAGGCGTGGACCGAGGCGGGCGGCGCGCCGGTGGCCCCGGCCGACCTCGCCGGCGGCGCGGCCCCGCCGGGCGGCCCCGCGCTCGCGGAGTTCGCGCAGTTCGCCGTGGAGTACGGCCTGTGGGAGCTGTGGCGCTCCTGGGGAGTGCCGCTGGCGGCGGGCGCAGGCCGCGGCGCGGGCCGTTGGGCCGCCGCCTGCGCGGCGGGCGACCTGGACGTGCCCGGGGTGGCCGCCGCGCTGCTGGCCGGCGCCGCGCCGCCCGACTCCCCCACCGCGCCCGCCGAGGGCGCCGAGGACGCCGTGGTCGTGGAGGTCGGCCCGGCCGAGGCGCCGCCCGGCGCACCGGCCCACACCGGCGCGCCGGCCGTCCTGGCGGGGATCGGCCCCGGCGGCGAGTGGCGGAGCCTGCTGGCGGCGCTGGCCGCCCTCTACGTGCGCGGGGTCGGGCTGGACTGGCACGCGGTGCAGGCCGACCACCGGGCGCACCGCCGCCCGGCCGCGCTGCCGACCTACCCCTTCCAGCGCACCCGCCACTGGTTCGCGCCGCGCCCACCGGCCCCCGGCGGCGCCGCGCCGCCCGCAGCGCGGCCCCCGGCACCGCCCCCGGCCGCCTCCCCCGCCGGCGCCGGCCCCGCCCGCGCCGCCTCGCTGGCCGAGACCGCCGAGGCCCTGGCGCGCGAGACGCTGCGCGCCGCCCGGCCGATCGGCCCCCACGACGACCTGCTCGACCTGGGCATGGACTCGCTCATGGCGGCGGAGTTCCGCGAGCGCCTGCAAGAGGCGTCCGGGCGCCGCCTGCCCCTCACCCTCGTACAGGACCATCCGACCCTCGCCGGGCTGCTGGCGGCGGTCGAGGAGCAGGACGCCACCGGGGACCCGTGAGGCCGCGGCGGCCCGACGGCCGCCGCCGGGCCGCGCGGCGCCCCTACCCCCGGCGTCCGCGCGGCCGCCCGTCGAGGGGCGCGCCGCGCCCCGGCCCTGCCCGCTCTCGCACACCTGCCGGATGGAGACACCCATGACGATCCGAGTGGTCCTGACCGACGACGAAGCGGCCGTCAGAACCGGGTTCGCACTCATACTCGACCACTACGCCCAGGACATCGAGGTGGTCGGCAGCGCCGTCGACGGTGCCGAGGCCGTGGCGATGGCACGGGAGCTGCGGCCCGACGTGGTGCTGATGGACGTGCGCATGCCCCGCATGGACGGCATCTCCGCCACGCGCCGCATCTGCGACCTGACCAAGGTGCTCATGCTGACCAACTTCGCCCACGACGAGTACGTGTTCGGCGCGCTGCGCGCCGGCTGCCACGGGTTCCTGCTCAAGGACGTCGAGCCCGAGCGCCTGGTGGAGTCCGTGCGCTCGGTTCACCGGGGCGAGGGCGTGCTCGCGCCGGTGGTGGCGACCAAGCTGATCCGGACGTTCTCGGCGCGGTCGATCTCGGTGGGCTGGGAGGCCGACGCGCTCACCCCGCGCGAGCAGCAGGTGCTGGCCTACCTGGGGCGCGGGATGTCCAACACCCAGATCGCCGCGCGCATGCGCGTGGCCCACACCACCGCCAAGACCCACGTCGCCCGGATCCTGAGCAAGCTCAACCTGCGCAGCCGGGTGCAGGCCGCGATCGTGGCCCAGGAACTGGGGCTGACCGACACGGTGTCGTGAGGGCGGCGGGGCCGCGCCCGGGGCGCGGCCCCGCTCGGCCGTCCCCTCAGCGCGCGGCCGCCGGCGGGCGCCACCGCAGCAGCGCCACCGCCAGCACCGCCGCCCACAGATGGCCCGGCCACAGCGCCAGGCGCTCGAACAGGCCGCTGAAGTGCTCGACGTCCACCCGGGCGGCGAACACGGCGGTGCCCGCAACGCACACCGCGCCCACGGCGATGGTGGACCAGCCCAGCAGCCGCCGGTGGCGGCGCAGCGCCACGCCGGTGGTGATGAGCGCGCACGGCTGGGCCACGAACACCGGCAGGGAGGCCACCGTGTGCGCCGCCGGCGCGCGGTCCAGCGGGAACACGCCGCTGCCGATGGCGCTCAGCCCGGCCAGAATCCACAGCGCCACCGCCGCCTTGGCGGCGCGGTCGCGCGGCAGCCGGGCGGCCAGCAGCGGCGCGCCCACCGCCAGGGCCAGGCCCAGCACGATGAACGCGGTGTTCATCACCGCGCTCCACGGCGAGCACACCGGCACCGGCCCGTGGGCGTACTCCACCCGCGTGCACGAGGTGGCGCCGAGGTCGCTGATGGCGTTGTCGAGGAAGGAGTAGGGCGCGGCGAAGCGGCCCGCCGTGACGGCCTCGGCCGCCAGGTAGAGCGGCTGGGCCAGCCACAGCAGCGCGCCCGCCGCCACGGCCGCCCCGCCGGGGCGGGGCAGGCGGCGGGCGGCGGTGCCGGTGCGGGCGGCTCCGGCGGGGTGCTCCCGGGGCGGGGGTGGGGCCATGCGCTGCTCCTCGGGGGGCCGGCGGCCCGGAAGGCCGGTGCGGGGCCGGCCGGCCGGGCGCGTGCGGGCCGCGTCGGGGGCGCGGCGGGGGCCGCCGGCGCGCCGGGGAGCGCCCCGTTCGCGATGGGTCGCGGCCGGACTACCCGCGACCGCGACCGCGAAACGCGGTGGACCGGTCGCAGTGGGTGACCGCGCAGGTCCGCGTGCGGGCCGGCGGCGGCGCGCGGAGGTTCGGCGGAGGACCCCGCGCGCGGCCCCGGCGGCGCGCGGAGACCTAGATCGTTGATGGGGGTTTCCTGAATCTCCTGCGGACATGGCGAAGGGCGTCGAGGATCGGTGTGTGACGACCAACCTTGACGCCCTTCTGACCGCACTCTACGTCCATCTGGACGACCACGTCCTGCCTTCGCGCGAACAACCCGT